>JARLHX010000280.1 GCA_031292035.1 Negativicutes bacterium
ACGGAATTGTTGTTGGGGCGGACTGCCAGGACGCTGTTGCTGCGGCGGGCCACCCGGACGGAATTGTTGTTGGGGCGGACTGCCAGGACGCTGTTGCTGCGGCGGGCCACCCGGACGGAATTGTTGTTGGGGCGGCTGACCGGGACGCTGTTGCTGCGGTGGGCCGCTCGGGCGGAATTGCTGCTGAGGCGGACTACCAGCCGGACGAAACTGCGGCTGCTGGGGTTGCTGCGGTGGGCCGCTCGGGCGGAATTGCTGCTGAGGCGGACTACCAGCCGGACGAAACTGCGGCTGCTGAGGTTGCTGCGGTGGGCCGCTCGGCCGGAATTGTTGCTGAGGCGGTTGCTGACCGGGCCGCGGTTGCTGTGGCTGACCACCCTGAAATTGTTGCTGTGATGGCTGAGTGGGACGCGGTTGCTGCGGCGGGGCGCTCGGACGGCGAGGGTCAGCTTGATAGGGCTGTTGTTGTGGCGTTTGACGCGGTCCAGTGGCAAACGGCATCGGCCGGCTCTGAGGATCGCGGTTTGGCGAGATTCCAGTAGGCGGTGTGGGCCGCGGAGCTTTTGGAGCTTCCGCTTTTGGTTCTTCCGGCGCACCGGTCTTCCGCGCAAATGTACGATCAATTACCGCTTTGGCGTTATCGTCGAGACTGCTCATATGATTTTTGGCCACAATGCTGTTACGGGCCAATATGTCGATAATAACTTTGCTGGTTGTACTGAATTCCTTTGCTAATTCATAGACTCTATATTTGGACATTGATCCACCCCCAATTTTCTACCTCAAAATATTCAGTCACGCAGTAACTCGGTTATCGCTTTCCGAAAACCATTATCGGTGACTGCCAGTGCGGCTCGCGGCGGTCTACCGATCGCATGGCCGATTTCATCCTTAGACAGTACTTCGAAAAAGGCAACTTGGTAAAAGGCTGCCGAGTCGCGGTAACTTTTACGGGTACTCTCGCTGGCGTCGGTCGCGATCAAAATCAGTTTAGCCTGACCGGATCGAACGGCTTTTTCCACTGCGAGTTCCCCGGAAACAAGTTTTCGTGCTTTTTGAGCCATTCCTAATAGTGCAAGCAAGCGTTGTTGATTCATCATTTGGCAATTCCAGCGCGAAGCTGTTCGAATACTTCAGGGGCAACAGCGTGCTGCAAAGCCCGTTCCAGGCGTTTGCCTTTCACGGCCTTGGTCAGGCAGTCATCGCTATTGCATAAATAAGCACCGCGGCCAGCTTTTTTACCGGTAGTATCCAACACTATGTCGCCATCCGGAGTTCGCACCACCCGGAGGAGTTCTTTCTTGCTTTTCATGATTTGACAGCCGACACACATGCGTTGAGGAGTCTTTTTCAGCTTCATACAAGGCCTCCTTACATGGTTGTTTGGCTTTGCGTCTCATTCTTGATATCAATCTTCCAGCCGGTCAACTTGGCAGCTAAACGGGCGTTTTGCCCCTCTTTACCAATGGCCAGCGATAATTGGTAGTCCGGCACAATAACGCGCGAGGCTTTTTCGGTCTCGTGGACTTCCACCGACACAACTTTGGCTGGACTCAAGGCGTTGGCGATATATTTCGCCGGGTCGGTATTCCATTTAACGATGTCGATTTTTTCCCCTTTTAATTCATTAACAATGGTTTGAACCCGCATACCTTTGTGCCCGACGCAGGAACCCACTGGATCAATGTTTTCGTCGCGGGAATGGACTGCGATTTTTGACCGGAGTCCGGGTTCTCTGGCTACGGATTTGATTTCAACAATTCCGTCATGAATTTCAGGGACTTCCAGTTCAAATAATCGTTTTAAAAGTCCGGGATGAGTGCGTGAAACCAGTATTTGAGGACCTTTTGTCGTCTTTTTGACTTCGATGATATATGTCTTTAGACGATCACCGTGCCGATATATTTCACCAGGTATTTGTTCTGATGGTGAAAGAATGGCTTCGGCCTTCCCAAGGTCGATATATACATTTTTTTGTTCGATCCGTTGAACGAGGCCAGTTACAATGTCGCTCTCGCGGCTCGAAAACTCTTCATAAATGATGCCTCGCTCGGCTTCGCGGATGCGCTGCACAACCACCTGTTTTGCGGTTTGGGCGGCAATACGGCCGAAATTCTTCGGCGTTACTTCTATTTCTACCACGTCGTCCAATTCATAGCGGCGGTCAAGAGCGTGAGCTTCGTCAAGAGAAAGTTCCTGACGCGGGTCTTTGGAGTTTTCCACCACCGTTTTGCGGGCATACACATGGATTTCACCTGTGTCACGGTCAAGCGCCACCCGGACGTTTTGGGCTGAACTGAAGTTGCGCTTGTAGGCCGAGATCAAGGCGGCTTCGATAGCGTCAAACAATACTTCAGGCGAAATCCCTTTCTCTTTGCCTAATTGCTCGAAAGCTAGCATAAATTCGGCGTTCACATTAAATCCCCCTATTCAATTATATATTCAGTTAGAAATCGAGATGCAAACGGACTTGCGATGTTTTGTCCCTTGGGATGGTCATGGCAATTCCGTCGATATCGATATGAATATCCTGATTTTCCAAACCAACCAACGTTCCGATGAAGATCTTTTTGCCGTCGATCGGAGCAAAAGTCTTCACTTCCACTTTATCACCAGCATGACGGACAAAGTCTTTGTCTTTTTTCAAGGGACGGTCTAGTCCGGGCGACGAAACCTCAAGGATATATGCATCCTTGACCGGATCAAGTTCATCCAGACATTTTCCAAGATGTTCACTTACCGATTGGCAGTCTTCTACTTCCAGACCACCGGGCTTGTCGAGAAACACTCTAAGATACCAGTCCCGCTCTTTCACATATTCTACATCAACCAGTTCGAGCGGTGTGTCTTGAATGAACTCTTTTACTAGATTTTCCACCAGGTTTTCAAATGGATTGCCCGGCATTTTATTCACCTCTGTTTCTTAACATGCCGTCTGCATAAAATGCGGACTGCCCACAAAAGAGCCGCAAAAATTTGACTCGCATCGATGGGCTCGTCGAAACGCACACGTCCATTTATAGTGTTTCCTGACTTTACGCGCCCTTATACCCTATATTTGGCAGTGAAGATGCTGAAAGAGCGAGCGGGCTAAACGCAGAAGATGAAAGAGTGGGCGCTACACCCACTCTTCCACCGGATCAGTCTGATATACGAATTTATTATACCATTACCGGATAATATTTACAACACTAAAATCGCCGTCAATCAGCCAAAAAGCAAGAGTTGATTATTTTCCGGCAGCCCGTCCAGACAGCCGTGTTGTTGTAAAATGTCGATCACTGATTTAGATACTCTGGCCCGCAGGCGTAAATCCTCGATGGACGAGAAAGGCTTGCCCTGGCGGGCCAAAACAATATTGCTGGCTGCTGAGCCGCCAACGCCGTCCAAAGCTGCAAGCGGCGGCAGGAGTCCGTTGTCGACAATAAGAAATTTACTGGCGTCGGAACGATATAAATCAACATGGTGGAAGGTGAAGCCGCGCAAGGTCATTTCCAGAGCCATTTCATAAATGGTCAGCATCACCTTTTCCTTGGCAGTCAGCGTATTGTTTGCTTTTTGTTCTAGCTCAGACAGTTTTTGCCGGAGTACCTTTTCGCCTTTCACTGCTACATCGGCGTCGCATTCTGTGGCACGAACCGTGAAGTAGGCAGCGTAGAAAGCCAACGGATGATGAACTTTGCAGTATGCGATACGGACCGCCATCATTACATAGGCGACAGCATGCGCTTTGGGGAACATATACTTTATTTTCTGACAGGATTCGGTATACCACTCAGGAACTGATTTTTGACGCATAACTTCGACGTCATCTGACTTAACGCCCTTGCCTTTACGGACCCCCTCCATGACGCGAAAAGAGATACTGGGCTCCACGCCTTTGTGCATAAGATAGATCATAATGTCATCTCGGGCTGAGATGGCTTCTGAGAGCTTGGCGGTGCCGCTACGAATCAGATCCTGGGCGTTGTTCAGCCAGACATCGGTGCCGTGGGAAAAGCCGCTGATACGGACCAATTCACTGAAATGCTGCGGCTTGGTGTCTTCCAGCATCTGGCGGACGAATTTGGTGCCAAACTCGGGAATACCAAATGTGCCGACCGTCGACCCGAGGACTTGCGGCGTGAGGCCGAGAGCCTCGGTTGACGAAAAGAGACTCATCGTAGCCGGATCATCAAAGGGAATGGTTTTGGGGTCAAGACCAATCAAGTCTTCCAACATTTTTATCACTGTCGGATCGTCATGGCCGAGAATATCGAGTTTGACCAGGCGACTGCTGATGGAGTGGTAGTCAAAGTGGGTGGTAATGGTTGCCGACTTTTTGTCATCAGCTGGGTATTGGATGGGCGTAAAGTGGTGAATATCCATATCACGAGGGACAACCATAATGCCGCCGGGATGCTGACCGGTTGTCCGTTTAACGCCTGTACAGCCGCCGATCAAGTGGTTGATATGGGCGTTGCGCGGCATGATGCCTTTGTCGGAGAAATAGTTTTTGACAAAACCGTAGGCTGTTTTATCGGCGATGGTGGCAATGGTGCCGGCCCGGAAGACGTTGTCTTTGCCGAAGAGTTCTTCGGTGTATTTATGGGCGATGGGCTGGTATTCACCCGAGAAATTTAGGTCGATATCAGGCACTTTGTCGCCATGAAAGCCCATGAAAACTGCAAAGGGGATATCATGGCCGTCTTTAACTGTTGACACTCCGCAACTGGGGCAGGCCTTGTCCGGCAGATCGAAGCCGCTGCCATAACTGCCGTCAGTAATAAATTCGCTGTATTTGCATTTCGGGCAGCGCCAATGCGGCGCCAATGGATTGACTTCGGTAATATCGGTCATGGTGGCCACGAACGACGATCCTACCGAACCACGCGAACCGACAAGATAGCCGTCGTCCAATGATTTTTTTACCAGTTTATGGGCGATGAGATACAGAACCGCAAAACCGTGGTTAATGATAGAGTCCAGCTCATAATTCAACCGCGTCGCCACAAGTTCAGGCAATGGATCGCCGTATAGCTGGAAGGCCTTTTCCATCGACATGTTGCGTATCTGGTCCTCCGCCCCGGGTATTTTGGGAGAATAAAGTTCTTCCGGAATTGGTTTGAAACGATCGATGCTATCGTTGAGGTTGCGGGTGTTTTCGACTACAACCTGATAGGCTTTTTTCTCACCCAGGTAGGAGAATTCTACCAGCATTTCCGCTGTAGTACGGAAAAAGAGCGGCGGCTGATTATCGGCATCATCATAGCCCTGCCCCGACATCAAGATGCGGCGGTAAACCTCGTCCTCCGGATTCAGAAAATGGACGTCGCAGGTGGCTACAACCGGCTTGTCGACAAGTTCGCCAAGGCGGCAGACCTCGTGGTTAATGTTCCGCAGCCCCTGCTCATCCGCCACTTTGCCCTGACGGACCAAAAAGGCGTTGTTGCCGGTAGGCTGGATTTCGAGATAATCATAGAACTCGGCGAGTCGGGTCAATTCGGCATCTGTTGCCTCAGCAAGAATAGCCTGGATAATTTCACCGGCTTCGCAGGCCGAGCCGAGCAACAGGCCCTCGCGGTGCTCAGCCAGGATGGCGCGGGGAATACGAGGCGTGCGATGCAGATATTTCAGATGGGATAACGATACCAGTCGGTAGAGATTGCGCAACCCCAGCAAATTCTGGGCGAGGATGATGATATGGTAGGGATGATTGCTATTTTCATCGATCAAATAGCCTTCCATGCCATAAATAACTTTGATGCCTGATTTAGAAGCTTCTTCATCCGCTTCGGGAAAGGACTGAACGACGCCGTGATCAGTGATGGCAACAGCCGGATGACCCCATTTGGCTGCAGTCCGGATCAGGGATTTGACCGAGGTGACAGAGTCCAGGGCGCTCATTCGAGTATGGGCATGTAATTCGACCCTGGGAGTAGTTGCGGTATCGCTACGCTCGGTTTTGGCCATTCGGTTCATGCTGTCAACAAACACAACCAGTTCATTGGCATATTTATCATATTGGACGGTGCCTTTTACTTTGACCAAAATACCGTCGGTAATGCTGTCCCCCAGTTTGCGAAATAGATCTTTGTCTTCAAAAAAAGCTTTACCGCTGATGCCACCCGATAAATCGGCCAGGTCAAAAGTCAGGAGATTTCGCCCGGATTTTAAGGCGCGAAGATCGTGACTGATGATTTGACCGATCATGGTGATGTTGCGGCCCTCTTCCTGCACATCGCTGATCGATATTGGATTATCTTTTATATTTTTCCCGAATATTATGGGGTTTTCAACTTTCTTTTTGCCGGGAGATGCGTCGTGCGTCCCTGTTTCATTCGCCGCGAGGCGCGCATAGTCGTCTTCACAGATGGGTACTTCTTCGGTCGCGGTGGGGACGAAAACAACTTCACACGTAAGGCCGAACTCCTTGGCGATCTGGGTTTTGACAGCCTTATCCACGCCGCGGGAAAGTAGAATTTCGACTGAAAGCTCGCCAGATATTTCAATACTAAGGGTATGACCGTCAAAATAGCGTTTTCCAGGCAACAGCAAATGCTTTACGGTATGGTTTGCTGCGGCGATTCGGTTTACAAGGTCTCCCCATTTGGCTGTCAGATAATCTTCAATATTTTGCGGCGTTTGGTGAAACTTCACCTGTGATAGTTGACAGTGGCTGGTTAAATGCTGCGCGGCAGAAGCTAATAGACGATCTGGCAAGTATTCCGGAACGTTCAATGACACTTCCCAGGCGGCAGCGTCGGTGTCAACCTGGACCTTGGTGATGGTCGAGCGACCAAGTAGGTCCCTGTCTTCATCAGACAATACAAGTTCTGCCAATAACTCGGCAAAAGTTTGCACACTGTCAGGAATGATACAATAGGTGGACATGCGACACCTCTTTTTCTTGATAGACATGACTCTCTATGAAACCATTTTAGCACAGAGATGCCAAAGAAGCCTATCGGCGATTTAGGGCTGATCGGGGATAAAATGTTAACTATCGCCAATATCGGCATTATTAAGTCGATATTCATCAAAAAAGCTGTGTCCTAAATAAGGAACACAGCTTTTGAGGTTGATTATAATGATTTGAGCAAAGCCATAACCTCAGTCAGAAAGCTTTCAACTGGGAAATAATGAACTTCACCGCTACGCCGGATTTTGACCTCAATCAGATTTTCGCTGACTGCCTTCGGCCCCAGTGTGATTTTGAGGGGATAACCAATCAGATCGGCGTCTTTAAACTTGACCCCTGCCCGTTCTTCCCTGTCGTCCAGCATGGTTTCTACACCGGCGTCGGTCAATTGCTGATAAACTTTTTCCGCCAGTGCTGACTGGGCCTGATCTTTTACGTTGATAGGGATGACAGCCGCCTGGAACGGGGCGATGGCCGCCGGCCAGATAATGCCGTTGTCGTCGTGATGCTGTTCGATGGCGGCAGCCATGGTCCGACTGACGCCAATACCATAACAGCCCATAACCATGAGCTGCTCACGGCCGTTTTCATCCAGATAGGTGGCACTCAGCGATTTGCTGTATTTTGTGAAGAGCTTGAATACCTGGCCGACTTCAATGCCACGGGCCGTTTTGACCGGTTTGCCGCAGCGCGGACAGGGGTCCTCTTCCTGAATCAGGCGGATGTCGACCACCTTTGTCGGAGTGAAATCGCGGCCTGGATTGACATTGATATAGTGATAGTCGACTTTATTGGCGCCGCAAACTGCGTTGTGCATGTTCATCACAGTAGCGTCGGCGATAATCGTTACATCGTTAAGTCCTACCGGCCCGATAAAGCCGGGGCTGCATCCGGCGGCTTGCAGCACCGTCGCTTCATCAGCTAATTGCAGGGCCAGACAACCTAACGTATTTTGCAGTTTAATCTCGTTAACCGAGTGATCGCCTCGGACTAAAGCTAATACCGGACCCTTCTCGGTATTATAGGCAATTGTTTTGATTGTTTTATCCGGCGATACACCTAGTAGCTGCGAGACTGATTCGATGGTTTTTGTTCCAGGTGTCGCTGCTTCTTCCATCGGTAAAACAGCTTCCGATGATGGAGTCAAAGGATGTAATTCCGCTTTTTCGACGTTGGCGGCATAGTCACAGGACTGGCAATAGACAATCGCTGCTTCGCCCGAATCGGCTATGACCATGAATTCGTGGGTGCCGCTGCCGCCGATCGCGCCAGGATCGGCCTCTACGGGGCGGAACGAAAGCCCGCAGCGGGTAAACACTCGCGAGTAGGCATCATACATCTTGTTATAGCTGACATCTAGCCCCGCTTCGTCCCGGTCAAAGGAGTATAGGTCTTTCATAATGAATTCCCTGCCTCGCATGAGGCCGAACCGTGGGCGAATTTCGTCGCGGTACTTGTTTTGAACTTGGTATAACATTAATGGCAACTGCCGATAAGAGCGCACATCGGTTTTGATCATGGTGGTAATCATTTCCTCGTGGGTCGGTCCGAGGCAAAAGTCGCGTCCATGGCGGTCCTTGAGGCGAAACATTTCGTCGCCGTACACATCCCAGCGGCCGGTCTCTTTCCACATCTCAGCAGGCTGCATGATCGGCATGGAGAGTTCCTGGCCGCCTTTGGCGTCCATTTCTTCGCGGACAATTTTTTCGATTTTTTTCAATACCCGCCAAGCGAGCGGCAAATAGGTATAAACCCCTCCTGCTGCTTTGCGGATAAACCCAGCCCGCAGCATCAGCTGATGGCTGACCACTTCTGCTTCGGCCGGTGTTTCCCGGAGGGTTGGGGCGTATAGATGGGTTGCGCGCATGTTATTCCTCCTTGGCTAATTTATCAATTTCAGTGAGTAGTGTTTCTATCAAACGGTCTTCCGGTACTTTCATAACGATTTCGCCCTTACGAAAGAGCAGTCCCTGTCCCCTGCCGCCAGCAATACCGATGTCAGCGTCCTTCGCTTCCCCCGGACCATTGACGACACAGCCCATAACGGCAACTTTGAGCGGTTTCTTAAAGGTTTTGAGTTTATCTTCTACTGCACCGGCGATGCTCACAAGGTCGATTTCGCAGCGGCCGCAGGTGGGGCAAGATACCAAGGTAGGGCCGTATTCTTTCAGGCCAAGAGCCTTGAGGATTTCATTGCCCACCCGCACCTCTTCGACCGGGTCGCCGGTCAGGGAAACACGGATGGTGTCGCCGATCCCCTGGGCGAGCAGGGCACCGATTCCGACCGCTGATTTGATGATGCCGGTGTTGATAGTGCCGGCTTCGGTAATCCCAAGGTGCAGCGGAAAATCGACGGCTTGGGCCAGAAGTTGATAGGCTCGGATGGTTAAGGGCACATCGTTGGCTTTGAGGGATATTTTGATGGCCTGAAAGTCGTGCTCAGTCAGTAAAGCCACATGGCCTAAGGCACTTTCCACCATTGCTTCCGCAGTGGCATGGCCACCATATTTGACTAATAGGGATTTATCCAGTGAACCGGCGTTGACGCCGATGCGGATGGGTATACCCCTTTTTTGGGCAGCCTTCACTACGGCGGCGATTTGCTCATGGTCACCGATATTACCGGGATTTAGACGCAGGCCGTCGATACCACGCTCCACGGCGCACAAGGCCAGGCGGTAGTCGAAGTGGATATCGGCGATCAACGGTATCTCGCCGACCGCGGCTTTGATATCGGCCAGTGCTTCAGCAGCAGCCATGTCAGGCACAGCCAGGCGAACAATATCACAGCCAGCCTGAGCCAGCTTGTGGATTTGGGCCACAGTCGCCGGCACATCGTGGGTTTTGGTATTGGTCATCGATTGTACTGTAATCGGCGCGTTGCCACCGACCAGTACCTTGCCAACCTGGAGCTGTCTTGTCAATTTTCGTTCCATCATTCTCACCTGCCGCGGTTATCTAATCGATCAAAAGAGTTTCAGACGGGTTATATCTTTAAAGGTGGCCAATAGTAACAGTAACATTAGCAGCGTAAAGCCGATCATTTGAAAAAATTGGGCTTTGCGCGGGCTAAGAGGCTTGCCGCGGACCGCTTCGACTGCGAGGGTGACAATATGGCCGCCGTCGAGAACCGGTACTGGCAGCAAATTAATCAAGCCGAGATTAATGCTGAGAAAGGCAGCAAACTGCAGGAGCGGCAAAAGGCCAAGTTGGGCGACCTGCCCTGCCATCTGGGCGACACCAATCGGTCCGGCAACGTCGGCTGACGCCCGGCCGGTAATCATCTGTCCGATGCCCACCAGCATACTTGTACCGATGGCATATACTTGCTGACCAGCCAGACTAACTGCTTCCACTGGGCCGGGCCGGTAGTTAACAATTTGCGGTACAACCCCAATAATCCCACGATTGGCCTTGGGGTCGAATTCCGGAGTGACGGCAACATTGCCGGTTTGGTCATTTCGCTGATATGCGATCATCAGACGATTACCGGCGTTTACCTGGATCACACTGACGAATTGTCGCCAAGTCTCGATTTTTGCGCCGTTAACGGCGAGGATTCGGTCTCCTACAACAAGTCCCGCCTGGGCAGCCGGGCGATCGGCGAGGACGGTGCCGATGATGGCTTCGTCGGAAGGGCTATCGATGCCGGAAGCAAGAAAGACGAGGAAAAACAGTAGTACTGGCAAAACAAAATTCATCACCGGACCAGCCACGATGACGAGGATTCTCGCCCAGATAGGCTTCGCGTTAAAGGAATATTCGTCCTGCTCTTCGTCTGGATCCATACCGGCGATTTTATTAAAACCACCTAACGGTACAATCCGCAGCGAGTACAGGGTTTCGCCGTGTTGTTTACTGATGAGTTTCGGACCAAAGCCGAGCGCAAATTCATGGACCCGCATGCCAACCGCTTTCGCTGTGATGAAATGGCCGAGTTCATGAACAAACACCAAAAGTCCGATGACAAATATGGTGGCGATAATCGTCGTCGATAACAAAATTCCACCTGCTTCCAGATTTACTTGATTTCCAGTATGGTCTGCGCTGCAAAGGCACGGGCCCATTCATCTGCCGTACATAACGCAGTTAGTTCAGGCTGCAAGACAACCTCATGATTTTTCATTGTATGCTGAATCACCCTAATAATGTCCAAAAAGGAAATCTTTTCGGCCAGGAATGATTCGACGGCCACTTCGTTGGCAGCGTTGAAAACACAAGGCATTGTGCCGCCTCTGCGGCCAGCTGAGATCGCAAGATCAAGGGCGGGAAAGGTTTCGCGATCCGGTGCTGAAAAAGTCAAGGCGGAAAGGGTCGTGAAGTCCAGCCTGGGAAATTCGGATGCCAGACGTTCAGGGTAGGTCAAGGCGTATTGGATAGGTATATGCATGTCAGGCATACCAAGTTGGGCCATTACCGCACCATCGGCGTATTCGACCATGGAGTGGACAATGCTTTGGGGATGAATCACCACATCGATTTGATCGTAAGTAAGATCAAAAAGCCATTTTGCTTCAATGACTTCTAATCCTTTATTAACCAATGTGGCGGAATCGACAGTGATCTTTTTACCCATAGACCAATTTGGATGTTTTAGGCAAGATTCCACTGTCACCTGCCGCAGTTGCTCTTTCGTCCTGCCGAAAAAGGGTCCACCGGACGCGGTCAGGATAATCCTGCGTGCACTTTTACGAGGTTGACCGGTCAGGCATTGCAAAATGGCACTGTGTTCGCTGTCGACCGGGGCAATCTTGACCCCCTTCTCTTTTGCCAGACGGGTCACCAGCTCACCGGCTGCTACCAACGTCTCTTTGTTGGCAAGAGCAATGTTTTTTCCGGCGGAGATGGCAGCGAGAGTTGGTTTCAAGCCGGCAAAACCGACCATCGACGTCAAGACAGTATCGGCCTCAGCGAAAGTGGCTGCAGCAAGCACCCCTTCTTCTCCGGCCAGCAGCTTTGTTGGGCCTTTGTAACGGCTTTTCAGTCGGTCAGCTGCTGCTTGATCCACAAGAACGGCAATCTGGGGTTTAAACCGCTCAATCTGGCTTTCGAGCAAACGGTCATTTTCATATGCCGCCAGGGCGGAAATAACAAATTTATCTTGATGCGCGGCCACTACTTCCAGGGCCTGCGTTCCGATAGAACCAGTGCTACCTAAAATGACAAGGCGTTGCGGCATAATTCGTCTCCTTTCCGTAGTTACCGGATAAGAAAAATATAGATATAGTAATAGACCGTGGGAACGGTAAACAAAATACTGTCAAATCGATCCAGTACACCACCGTGACCGGGCAGAATTCGACCTGAATCCTTGACCCCGGAAAATCGTTTGATGGCTGATTCCACCAAATCGCCAAGAGGGGCCACAATTCCAATGAATAAGCCAATAAAGATGGTGTGCAGCGACGCTAAATGCCACAAATATCCCAATGTAAAAGTAGCTATCATACTACCCACGACACCCCCGATTAGTCCTTCCCAGGTTTTGCTGGGGCTAATCGCCGGCGCGAGCTTATGTTTTCCAAACCAAGTGCCGATAAAAAAGGCAAAAGTATCACTAGCCCATGTGCCGACAAAGGCTAGCCATAGATAGGCAGCGCCAGCCGGCAAAGAGCCAAGAGCTGTCACAATAGACGACGATCCATCGGTAAAGCGCAGCAGCACCAGATGGGAGAACGCCAGGCCGATGTAAATGACGCCTCCGAGTGTGTACATGGCGTCGCGTAAGCTAAACCGAGCGTGGGAAAAAATTGTTTTGGCAAGCAATAGAAAAGCGGCCAGTAAAATGACAGCCACGGTTTCTTTAGAGTTCCCAAGCCAAGCTATACCCCACAAAAAAAGAATGTTTAGCAAACCCAGATAATAAGCAATATTGATCTCCCGGCGAAGCATCATATTATTAAATTCATGCCAGGCAATCATAGTTAGCACTAACACCGCTAAAGCGAAAACCCACTGTCCGTAGTTCACAATGAAAATCGCCGCGATGACTCCGATCACAGCGGTCAGTATCCGGTGAAGCAGCATTCGTGCACCTACTTTGTTGTAATGAGACCGCCGAAACGACGTTCGCGTTTTTGGTAATCGAGGATGGCTTCAATCAGGTGCTCAACCGTGAAATCAGGCCAGTTGGTGTTGGTAAACCAGAGTTCAGCATAGGCTGACTGCCAGAGCAGAAAATTGCTGATACGAAGGTCACCGCTCGGACGGATGAGTAAATCCGGGTCAGGTAAATCCAAGGTATAAAGATGTTGTTTAAGAGTGGCTTCGGTAATCTCCGAAGGGTCGAGCCGACTAGCTAATACATCGCGGGCAATGGTCTGGACGGCGCGAATAATTTCCGCCCGACCACCGTAGTTGACGGCAATATTGAGAATTAGGCCGTTATTAGCGGCTGTCATTTTATGAGCATGATCCATTTTATTTTGGAGAACTTTGGACAAGCCGTCGATCTGACCGATAAACCTGATTTGCACTCCGTTGTCGTGCAGTTCAGCAATTTCATTATCGAGATATTCGGAAAAAAGACTCATTAGCAGATCGACTTCGTCAGTAGGCCGTTTCCAGTTTTCCGTGGAAAAGGCGTATGTTGTGAGAACTCCAATTCCTATTTCAGCAGCAGCACTCACAATGCCTCTTAATGCTTCGACTCCGGCGCGGTGACCGAAAGCACGGGGCAGACCGCGTTTCTTGGCCCATCGGCCATTCCCGTCCATAATAATGGCAATATGCTTCGGTAGTTTATCAGGATCGAGCCGATCATAGTGAAGCGGCACATCCTGGGATTGGCGATTTCGCCTAAACCATTTTTTCCACACACTGAATACCCCTCTGTCTAAGTTTAAACCCCCTCGTTGCGAGGGGGTTCCGATCATGGAGCTTTAATCGCACCGACAGGGCAAACCGCCGCACAGGCACCGCACTCAACGCACTCTTCGCTGATCAGGTAGATGGGGTCGCCTTCTTGGATCGCCCCCACCGGACAAGTTGCAGCACACGAACCGCAGGCGACACATTCTGGGGAAATTGTATAAGCCATAGTTGATTTATACCTCCTTATCCATTTTTGCTGCGGCCATCAGTTGATAAATTCCGTCGCTGCCAAGTGTTTGCCTGATTACATACAAGGAGTCCTGACGCAAGGCAAAACTTGTCCGCGATGGACTGGTGACCGTCACCTTATATTGGAGCTTCTGCGCCTCAAACTGGGCGACAGCAGTTGTTAATGGAAAAGCTGTCATGTCTTCCATTTAGACTTCCATGATTTCCTTTTCTTTACTGGCCATAACGGCATCAATTTCTTTGATAAATTTATCAGTCAGTTTTTGCATATCGTCTTGTGCTTTTTTTGCCTCATCTTCAGAAATGACTTTATCTTTTTCCAACTTCTTAATTGAGTCATTTGCGTCGCGGCGAAGGTTGCGAACAGCCACTCGGTCGTCTTCAGCTTTCTTATGGACGACTTTCACCAGCTCGGTACGTCTTTGCTGGGTTAACTGCGGTATGTTCAGACGAATGACCGAGCCATCGCTGTTGGGATTAAGGCCAAGGTCCGATTTTTGAATCGCCTTCTCAATAGACGCAATCAGACTTTTTTCCCAGGGCTGGATGAGAATGGTGCGCGGTTCGGGAACCGAAATATTGGCCACCTGATTGATCGGGGTGGGCGTACCATAATAGTCTACCGTGATTTTGTCGAGCAGCGATGGAGTGGCACGACCGGCGCGGAGGCTACCATACTCTTTACGCAAGACTTCGAGGGTTTTTTTCATTTTTTCTTCGTGGCTGTCGTGAATCGCTTTAACAGTCATTTTTTATCCCTCCAACAACAGTACCGATATTTTGACCAAGGGCTGCTTTTAAAATATTGCCCGGATCGTCAATACTGAAGACAATAAGCGGGATTTTGTTGTCCATACAAAGACTGGTGGCAGTGGAATCCATGACTCCAAGGCCACGATTCAATACTTCCATATATTCCAATTCGGTAAATTTTTTCGCGTCAGGGTTGTAACGGGGATCAGAGTCATAGACTCCGTCCGTATTTCGCTTGGCCATGAGAATGACATCAGCTTCAATTTCAGCTGCCCTGAGGGCAGCGGTTGTGTCTGTTGAAAAATATGGGTTGCCTGTTCCGGATGCAAAAATAACGACTCGTCCCTTTTCCAAGTGGCGGATGGCGCGGCGGCGGATATAGGGTTCAGCCACCTGGCGCATCTCGATGGCAGATTGAACGCGAGTGTCGACGTCGCAATTTTCCAGTGCGTCCTGAAGAGCGAGAGCATTGATGACAGTAGCCAACATCCCCATGTAATCGGCGGTTGTCCGATCCATGCCCTTGGAGCTACCTGCCAAGCCTCGCCAGATATTTCCGCCGCCAACTACAATGGCGACTTCCAGCGTGGTGGATGATTTGATTTCTTTAATCTCCCTGGCGATGGCCTCCACTGTTTCAGGGTCGATACCATAGCCTTTGTTGCCGGCTAATGCTTCACCACTTAATTTCAGAACAACTCTTTTGTATTTTGCGACCTGCATCATGTTTAACCCCCGTATTGAAATCTGTTCTACGGTGTAGACTTCAATTCCTTTATTTGGCGTAGTGTTCAGAAAATAAGAGAACACGGTGTGTTCTCTTATTTATCTTCTGTTAGGCAGTTTTCTATCCCTTGTTTACAGCAGCCATAACTTCAGCGGCGAAATCGCCAGATTTTTTCTGGATGCCTTCGCCCAGTTGATACCGGGTAAACCGGCGAATCGAAATGTTTTCGCCAATTTTTGAAATTTTGTCTGTGATGATCTGAGAAATGGTCATATCCGGATTTTTAATGAAAGCTTGTTCCATAAGGCATACTTCCTTATAGAATTTTTCTACCCGGCCATCAACCATTTTTTCAGCGATATTGGCTGGTTTTCCTTCGTTGATAGCCTGGGCACGGAGTACTTCGCGCTCGTGCTCGACCACATCGGCAGGAACCTCTTCCCGGCGGACATAACCGGGATTGCCGGCAGCAATTTGCATGGCAATATCTTTTGCCAGCGCTTTAAAGTCATCGGTTTTGGCAACAAAATCGGTTTCACAGTTAAGTTCAAGCAAAACGCCGATTCGGCCTGCACCGTGTATGTATGATTCTACCAAGCCTTCAGCAGCGACACGACCAGACCTTTTTGCTGCAGCAGCCAGTCCTTTTTCCCGCAGAAAGTCAACGGCTTTTGACATATCGCCATTGGTTTCGATCAGAGCTTTTTTACAATCCATCATACCGGCACCGGTAGTTTCACGTAGTTCTTTAACCATTTCAGCAGTGATCATGAGCTAATCCTCCTGTCAATTATTAAAGTAAGGTAAGGAACAATAGGTTATGTTCCTTACCTTAACATGTATTACTCGTTTGCGGCGAGCTGTTCGCCCTGACGACCTTCCAAAACCGCATCTGCCATCTTTCCAGTCAACAGTTTGACGGCACGAATGGCGTCATCGTTGCCAGGAATGATGTAGTCGATTTCGTCAGGATCGCAGTTGGTATCGACAATAGCGACAATAGGAATACCTAATTTACGGGCTTCAGCAACGGCAATGCGTTCTTTGCGCGGGTCAATGATGAATAACGCCCCCGGCAGTTTATTCATGTTTTTGATGCCGCCAAGAAATTTGTGCAGCCGTTCCATTTCATGCCGAAGAGAAATAACTTCTTTTTTCGGCAGAACATCAAACATGCCCCGAGCTTCCATGTTCTCCAATTCTTTCAGGCGGTTGATCCGCCGCTGAATGGTCTGGAAGTTGGTGAGCATGCCGCCAAGCCAGCGTTCGTTGACAAAGAACATGTCGCAACGAATGGCTTCGTCTCTGACCGCGTCCTGAGCTTGCTTCTTGGTTCCTACAAAAAGAATCGATTTGCCTTCTCCGGCTACTTCACGGACAAAATTGTAACATTCCTCTACCTTTTTGACCGTCTTTTGCAGGTCAATAATGTAGATGCCGTTACGTTCAGTGAAGATGAAAGGAGCCATTTTGGGGTTCCATCTTCTGGTCTGATGTCCGAAATGAACACCGGCTTCCAGAAGTTGCTTCATTGAGATTACTGACATATCTGGTCACCTCCTGTTTTTTCCGCCGCTTTCCGCATTTTCCGCTTCAACCGGGATTTCCGGCACAGATGGCAGAATTAGAAAGCGTGTGTATTACACCGAAAGCTATTGTAGCATAATTAGAAACATATAACAAGAGCTTTCCTGTAAATGCATTATATTATACAAACAAATTTATTTTCTGTTGAGTTGCAGGAGCAACATGATCTCACCTTTGCCCATACCGGTATTTTTAGCAATTTCGTTAATACTGTATCCTTGTCCGGACATCGAGACAACCTGACGCCGTTTGTCGTTGTTGACAGTGTCTTTGGTATCTTTCGGTTGCACGGGACTGACGTCAGACTGGACATTGACCGCTTGCGCAGAAGCAAGTGGCGGTTGCTCCGCCGGGAGATGGAGATCAACAACGTTGGAGCGCTGACCAGAAGGCACGGCTTGGACAGAATCGACTGGTATCTGGTCTGCGGCCTGAAGTTTCAGGTCTAACATGGCAATCTTGTTATCCGCCTCATCAAGCAACATTTCAAGATGTGCGATTTGTGTATCGAGTCGTCTAAGAACAGTATCGGCAGTCAGTTCAAGCTGTTCCTGAAGCTGGGCCGCAGGAACTGACGCCTGGAGCGAAAACATTTTCACAAGCATTTGCCGCTTGTACATAGCAAAAAAAACAAAAAAAAGCAAACCTAGGATAAAAATAATAATAAACGTAGACATATTACACCTCAGGTTTTTATATCAATACGATGCCCGAGAGCTGGGTCGCCAGGCTTTGCACCATCCAGCGCCTCTTCCTGCGATTCATCCATATTCTTTTTCTTTTCCTGCTCTTGTTGTCGCTCTTTTTGATGATCGCGCTCATCCACCTTGGCTCCGACATTTTTCGGCGAACTTTGAACCTGCTGTTCGCGGTCGGCAGAAACCTGTTTGAGCTTTTCGGCAAATTGTTGTTGCTGCAGCGAAGTTTGGTGATCTGATGTGTTTTGCATTCTGCTGGCTTCTATAGCGCGGGGAATCATCACTTGGAGGTCAATTGAACGGATATTCAAGTCCTCCACCCCCTTTTTATCGGTAAGCTAACGGAATGTTCCTATCTTAATTTCACCGTCTTCAGAGTAAAAAGAAACATATTTTAATGACTCGCGGATGGGTTTAACCAGAGTTCCCATTACTATCTTGACGCCCGGATAGACAACATCGGCTACACGAATTCGGCCATAGCGGGCTTCTTCAAAAATCAGTTCGATTTCGCCCAAGCGCTTGCGAAAGGTTTCGACCTGGCCGGCAAGTTGGAACTGGGCTTTCGTTAGCCGCAGAAGCATTTCTCTTTTGTCTGGCGGCAATTCGCTCTGGTCAAACTTTTTCAGGATGAGCAGCGTTTTTTGCGCCTGATCGAGGGTGACTTCTGCCTGCTTCAGTTCTTTTCTGGTTCTTTGGTATTCGTCACGGATTTCAGGGTTGACACCTACCTCAAGATCGGTGGCGACCGCCAGATGAGTTCCGACAATCTTGGCGCGGATTTCTTCAGTGGCAGTAACATGGCCACCGGCAATAAAGCCGCGTTTTCCTTCAACGATAACTTTTTTACCGGCACTCACCCGGCTGTGCAAAATCACATCAGTAACAAGGACATCGACATCTGCGATCACGACGGCGTTTTCGATAAACTTAGTGGCGACATTTTCTTTGGCCTTGATATAGCCGCGCTGCATGCCTTGAATCCCCATGCGGATTAATACATTTTTGCCATCCACTGTCCCGCCGCTAACTGTACCGTATATCTCGATATTTCCATCTGCCTTGACTGAAAAGCCTGCAGTAACCGATCCACGGATGACGACATTGCCGACAAACTCGATATTCCCGGTGGAAAGGTCAACATCGCCTTTGATTTCGATCACTGGTGAAACATGAATCTTACCGTTGATGATTTGCATCTGACCGGAAATAGCAGCCAAAACCTTGTTCTGATCGACAATCACATTTTTGCCAGCAGGGATTGTCATATCCTTTCCTGGTTTAGCAAAGGCGGGTTGGCCAAGAACATCTGTGCCGGTCGTTCCTTGGGTTGGTGGTTTTTTTTCTGCGAGAGTGTCCCCTTCTTCAACCACGGTAAACAGATTCAGGTCCTTAAAATCAACCCGGCCGTCGGCAAGCTCAACTGGCTGACCTTTCTTATTCGGATCAAAGGCATACACAATCGAAGCATCTGTACCGTCGACCGGTATGTCGCCTTTGGCAAAGTTGACCCTGCCGCCAGGACGGTCATAGGCACGTTTGACAGCCTCTCGGTCAATGCCGTGGACCACCCCGGCGGCGTGGATTTTTTCAAATACTTCATCCAACACAAGGGGGCGGCAGTTTCGGGGAACTACAATTGTCAAGGTGGCTTCCATTCTATCGCGGTCAACCAAAACTTGCACTTCAGGTTCGACAAGCGCGGTTGAAGATTTTTCAGCAATTTTGACGGGAACGCCGGAAGCACTTTTTACGGTGCTCACAACTAATCCGTAGTTAAAGTCTTTAATATCGCGGGTCTTCAACTCATTAACAACAACAGGTTCCCGAACCTCGCTTCCTCCGTCCTGTGGCAAAAGAACCGTCAAATAAACTCCGTCTTCTTTCATATCAATTTTATATGTACCGTCGATAGCCTTTGCCGGATCGGATTGCGAGGAACTGTTCCCGTTGTCTACCATGCGTTTCACCCCTCTACGTAATTGGAGGACTATAAAATACTCGATTTAACGCGGGACAAAGCGCCCCGTAACCGGAAAATAGCTTTGGTATGGAGTTGGGAAATTCGCGCCTCCGTTAGTTTTAGGATGAGGCTAATTTCTTTTAAAGTAAGTCCTTCGTAGTAATATAAGGTAATAACCAAACGTTCTTTTTCAGTCAGTTTGTCGATTGATTTCGCCAATGTAGCCTTAAGCTCTTCTTCTTCAAGAAATTGTGACGGATTGCTATTTCCGCTGGAAGGTGTCTCTACTTTAAGATAGTCTTCCAGAGGAATTAAGGTACACCCGTTGATGGTATTTAAAAGGTTGTGTAACTGGGTGACTGAAATCCCCAGAGCGCTGGCAATTTCTTCATCGCCGGCTGAGCGACCCAAGCTATGTTCTAGGCTGGCGAGAGTTTCTTCATAATGGCGGGCTTTTTGGCGTACCGTCGCCGGAATCCAATCCTGGGCACGAAGCGAATCCAACATGGCACCGCGGATCCGGGCTACGGCATACGTCTCGAATTTGACGCCCCGTTCCAGATCATAGCGTTCAATTGCTTCTATTAGGCCGAAAACACCATTCCCAACTAAATCGTCTTTGTCCACATATTGCGGTAAGCCGATAGCAATACGCCCAGCCACCAACTTGACCAACGGTAGGTAATGTTCAATCAGTTTTTCGCGTGTTTCCGGCTTGCTGCTATTCCGGTATTCCGCCCATAAACCGTTGATGGATGCAATATGGGTTTCATCACGATCCAGCATAGCTAACTCCCCCCCAACGCGATTGATTAGTGTTGATCTGGTATATGTTCAAACTGCTCTGATGAAAAGGCGCTGAAGTGGTGTTCATTCGGGGATGAAGTACCAGATGCAGAAGGATGGATATCTTCATCGTTGTTGCTAACTATATCAACATTTTGCCCTTTCGTGACAAAATCGGCCTTAACGCGATCTGAGAAGGTTTCGATAACTCCCCCGATGAGATATCCGAGGATGCCAAAAACCAGCAGGGAGATCAAAGATCGATAGCCGATGGTCATCGGTCTGACATCGGAAATGAAACCGACCAATATTGTCAGGATACAACCGGCAAGGGCAAGAGACAGTGCAATGCGCCGTCTAAGCATAGTGTCTCCTCCAGCGACTATAATTCCTTTTCACCTTTATCGATGGTTTTTATCCGAAAAATGCCGCTACTTAAGATAAGTTCCACCGTTCGACCGTAGTTTCCTCCTGTGTCGTCGGCAACTAATTTTATATTCAACTTTTTCAAGACCATTCTTACCGCTTCGGCGTTCCTTTCTCCCACTCGCATGATGTCAGTGGTATTGGTAAAAGCAAACATTTGAGCACCACCGGCAATTTTCGCGGTGATCTTTGCTCTTGAGGCGCCGAGTTTCTGCAGTTCATCCAACATTAGGGGCAATGCCGTGTCAGCGAATTTTGCCGGATTTTCGGCAGAACGAGCTTGGGTGCTATCTGGAAGCATAATATGAGCTAAGCCGCCAATCTTCGTGATCGGATCATAAAGGGCGATGCCGATACAGGATCCAAGGCCATAGCTGATTAAATTGAATGGATTTTGGCCAACTTTGTAATCGGCCATCCCTACCTTGATCAGTTCTGCCATTATTCTTTCACCCCTATTGCTTGGAGAATCGTACCCAGCGAACCGGGGTCAGGGATGAGAAAGAAATGGCCTTTAACACCTTCATTTTCGGTGGTGAATTCAGTCTCGATAACAAGGGCATGATCGCCCATTTGGCCGAGCTGAATCAAGATGATACTAAGGATGGCACCTGCCATATCCATGGCAAGAGCGGGAATGGACGGCAGCAAGGTGAACTTAGTGAAATATGACAACGCATTTAAGTAGGCACCTGCCAGTATGTTGCCAATTTCCAGCAGCGCCGATTCGTCCATATCATCCAAAGTATTCGTCGTTTTCTCATTGCGGCCCATCAAGGTATCAACAAGGTAAAAGGCGCTGTCGCGAGGCAGCAAAAACAGAATGCTCCCAGGCGCCGGTCCAAAGACCCGCAGGTACACACCCGCCACCATGACCTCCGGACCGCCCACTACATCAGGTACATCACCAAGGGGAAGTATTGATACTTGCGGAACACTCATATCAATTTTGCGATTAATAATCTGGGACAATGCCGTCGCAGCGTTACCGGCACCGACATTGCCAATTTCCTTCAAAGCATCCAACTGCATAGGGGAAAGTTTTAAAAACTCTTCAGGCAATACGTTCACCTCATTCAACTCGAATCGTGTGCTGGTTATCCTTTAACCAGCTCGGCGGTTACGCCAATAATTGCCTCAAGGTTGAGAAGAATCAGAAGACGATCCTCAAGTTTGCCGACACCTTCGATGTATTGGGCGTTCACGCCGCTCACTACGGTTTGCGGTGGCTCAATGCTGGAAGTATTCAGTGTTGTTACTTCCGAGACAGCGTCTACAACCATACCGACGACAATATCATCCAGTTTGACAATGGCGATTCGGGTGCTGTCGGTATGTTCGTCCGGCGGCAAATCCAGACGTTTTTTCAAATCAAGCACCGGTAGCACGCTGCCGCGCAAATTGATTACACCTTTGATATAATCAGGGGCATGCGGTACACGAGTAATATCAGCCATTTTCTTAATTTCTTGCACTTGAAGGATACTGATTCCATATTCTTCACGGCCTAGTTTAAAGACAACCACTTGGATTTCATTATTTGCAAAAGTATTCTCCGCCATATTATCACCCCTTTACCTGCATCAGTGATCCAACATCTAAGATCAACGCAACCTGACCGTTGCCCAAAATGGTAGCTCCGGCGATGACTTTAATGCCGGCCAGCAATTTACCCAGCGATTTAATAACGATTTCTTGTTGGCCGATCAGATTGTCGACGATTACGCCGGCTTTTTGTTCGCCCATATGGACGATGGTGACAAAAAGTTCTTCCTGATCAGTGGCATCAGTTTGTGTAATATTCAGGGTCTTTGCCAGACGAACGATGGGAATGATCTGGCCGCGCAGGAGAATGACTTCCTGGTTCTGAATGGTTTTGATGTCACCAGAGTTAATGTTGATGGTGCTATCAATCGAGCCGAGCGGGATTGCATATATTTCTTCCCCGACATTGACCAATAGGGCTTGAATGATCGCTAAGGTCAGCGGGAGGCGAATCTTAAAGCGCGATCCCTCATTCAATTTGGTTTCAACATCCACCATGCCGCCGAGGGACTCAATTTTGGTCCGAACGGCATCCATACCGACACCGCGTCCGGAGACGTCGGTAACAACTTTGGCAGTAGAGAACCCTGGAGCAAAAACCAGACGCACGGCTTCATTGTTGTCCATCTTGTCGGCTTCTGCCTGGGTAAGCAGTCCTTTTTCAACAGCCTTTTGCTTGATAATGTCTGGATCAATACCGCCTCCGTCATCTTCGACCATGATAATGACGTTATTACCTTCGTGGCGGGCTATGAGGCGTATTTCGCCAACGGCATTTTTGCCTTTGGACTGTCTGACCTGAGGAGTTTCGACACCATGATCGATAGCGTTGCGAAGAAGATGCACCAGCGGGTCGCCGATCTCATCGATTACGGTACGATCAAGTTCGGTTTCTTCGCCCTGGATAATTAAATTAATTTCCTTGTGTAAATCGCGGGAAAGATCGCGTACCATCCGCGGGAAGCGATTGAATACCTGGCCTACGGGAACCATTCGGACTTTCATCACAACGGTCTGAAGATCAGTTGTTACCCGATCCATTTGTTCGATGGTCTCAACAAGATCAGTCAATTTATGGCTGAGCCCGATTTGTTCAAGCCGTGTCTTGTTGATGACAAGCTCCCCTACTAAGTTAAGCAGCGAGTCCAGCTTATCGATATCAACACGAACTGATTGTCCGCCTTTGATTTTTTTGTCTGCCGCAGCAGGTTCAGTTGGATGCGGGACATCCGCTTTTTGACCGACGACTGGAGCCACAGCGGCTGCATCGATTTTTGCAGGTTCAACAACAGTTGGTGTAACACCGATACTTGCCAACTCAATAGGTTGTACTGTTGCTGACTCGATCTCAGAAATTGCGAGTACATCATGCTGGATTCTTTCCGGATCAGCGTCTGTCAACACGATGGCGGTGAAGTCGTGACCAAAGTTCTCTTTCTCCAGCTCGTCTGAGCTTGGTACGGTCTTTATTACGTCACCAAGTTGATCCAGAGCGTTCATAACCATGTAGACCCGCGCCGCTTTGAGCAGACAGCCTTCCCGCAGGAAAACCTGGAGTTCCCAAGCCCTTATTCCTTGCATATTTGCAGCATTGATCACTTTACGTTCTGTTTCATCCAGGTCTACATTGCTGCTGTTTTGGTTCGATACGGCCGGAGCCATAGCGACTGGTTCGGCTGGTGCCGATGTATCGACTTGACCTGTGGCAAGATTATTGAGGGTTTTGATCAGTGGTTTAATGTCCACCGCAACCTCATTGCCTCCGGCGATGGCTTCAACGATTTGTTCGAGGGTGTCGACACATTTGAATAAAATGTCCAAGATGGCGTTATTCGCGGGCAGTTGGCCTTTGCGTAAAAGATCGAGAATATTTTCCATTTCATGGGTTAGTTCAGCCACAGTAGTAAAGCCCATGGTCGCCGACATGCCTTTTATGGTATGGGCGCTGCGAAAGATTTCGTCCAGCAGTGATAAATTCTTCGGATCGTTTTCCAAGTCTAACAGACAACGATTCAATGCTTGAAGATGTTCCCTCGATTCTTCGAGAAACATTCCCATGTATTGGTTGACATCCATTTTATACACCTCCGTGTTTGGTTTGTAGATGTCTGATGATTTCAGCTGCGACACCTGGCAGCGGCACTACTTTGTCTACGATTCCCAGTTCAATGGCGGATTTCGGCATTCCAAAAACAACGGTGGTTGATTGGTCCTCAGCGATGGTGTAGCCTTGATAGGTTTTGATTGCTTTCATGCCACGTGAGCCGTCGTGACCCATCCCTGTGAGAATGACGCCAATTGCCCGATCACCATAAATCTTGGCTACCGATTCCATCATCGGGTCTACAGATGGGCGATGTCCGCCTAACGGCGGATCCTGATTCAACCTTACCAAGGTCTTGCCGGCCTGTCGTTCGAGGGTGAGATGGTAGTTCCCCGGGGCAATGACCGCCAACCCCGGGCTGAGTACATCATTATTTTCAGCCTCTTTTACAGTTAAGGCACAAAGAGAATTTAATCGCTCTGATAGGGACTTGGTAAACCCTGGCGGCATATGTTGCACGATGACAACGCCGCAGGGCAGGTTTCCTGGTAAGCGGGTCAATACCTCTTGCAGGGCCCGCGGTCCTCCGGTCGAGGTGCCGATCGCCACAATCAGATCAGAAGTAGGTAATGAAAGCTTCGTTGGTGGCTGGTATACCGGCACAGGGGGACGTATCGGTTGGGGCCTAATCAGTAGATTCACGTTGGCCCGGGCAGCAGCGCGGCATTTTGCCAAAATATCCAAACGGATATTATCGATGCTGGAAATCGGACCGGCTGTTTTGGCAACAAAATCAACGGCGCCCTTCTCTAAGGCTCGAATGGTGGCGTCTGCCCCTTCACGGGTGAGACTGCTGACCATGACCACCGGGGTCGGAGTTTCGCGCATAATCACTTCCAATGCGCTGAGTCCATCCATGATTGGCATTTCAATATCTAAGGTTACTACATCTGGCTTTAAACGTTTGACTTTATCGATAGCATCTTTGCCGTCGCGGGCGACATCCACCACTGAAAAATCTGATTCGGCAGTGAATAGATCCGATAGCACCCGGCGCATGAATGCGGAATCATCGACAATTAACACTTTTATCAACGGTAATCCCACCAATCATCAAAGTTACAAGCTACAAGCCCTTTTGTCGCCGCTCCGTTTGCTTTTTAAAGATGTACTTAACAATTTTTTCGCGATCTCTTTCTGTTATTTCGATAAATTTGACAGCAACTGTGTATGAGCGGCTCTCAGGTATCTTTTCGGCTCGTACGACTTCGCATACCACATTGATGAATCCAAGGTCAGCCAAGTCAAGTTGCGAGCGAAGTTTCGTACCGTTGGGAAGTTGAAATTTTGCGAGTAGCTGGAGACCGCCACCGCTGATATCTTTTGTCGTGGTGGTGACAGGCGCTCTCCCTTCCACATCAGGCAAGATGTGGTATTGTAGTGGCACACCGGCTGATATTCTGACGAAGGATCGTTGCTGAATTTTTCTTAGGTCATAAGGTATTTCGGCGACCCAGATCGGGACAGGCTGCATTCTTTTATCAATAAATCTACTGGTAAATTGCCAGACGACTCCGGCGGAGATGGTTTTCCCCCAAAATTTAGCTCCAGGCCAAAGGAGAATTGGAACCGATTTATTCATTGGCATTGCCAAATGAATGCTATCTTCAGTAATCCCCTCTATGCGGCTGGAATGGCGATCTGCTTCTGGAGCAGGGTCGACAGATAGTTCAACCCGTTGATTGATTGTGAATAGTTGCTGGGGATTAATGGATGTTACCTCCTCTTGCTGTGTTAACGCATTTGGCCCAAAAATTTATTAAAAAATCCTTTAATGCCAGTTGGTCGTACAATCGCGTCACCGTGAAGCAGATGATGCGCAATATTTTCGATACAACGGGCAGAGGAAGAAGCGGGATGTGCCAAAAGCAGCGGAACTTGACTTTTTACTGCTTTGATCATATTGGGATCTTCGTAGACAAACCCAAGACTACTAATCGAAAGTCCTAAAAACCGCAGTGATACTTTAATCAGCTTGTCCACCACCATCTGACCTTCGGCATTATCAAGCACGCGATTTACGACAAGTTTGAGGGGCGCCCGTCCATAGTTGGCGGCGTAAGTTTTCATCATGGCATATGCGTCGGCGATGGCTGTTGGTTCTGGGGTGGTGATAATGATGACTTCATCAGCCGCCATGACAAAGTTGATTACATTGCGGTGCAGTCCGGCACCGGTGTCGACGATGATAATATCTGCCCACTGGTCAAATTGCACCATCTGACTGATTATTCTCCCCAGATGGGCTTCACTCAAGTTAGCGAGCTGGGGTATTCCCGAGCCACCTGACATGAATTTTACACCCCGGGGACCATCGACAACGATATCATTGAGGAGATAGCCCTCATCCAAAAAATGCATCAGATTGTACTGAGGAGAAACCCCAAAGATAAACTCAACATTAGCCAAGCCAAGATCAGCGTCAATAATAAGGACTTTTTGATCCATATTCGCCAATGCCAACGCCAGATTGACGGTAAGATTGGTTTTACCCACACCGCCCTTGCCGCTGGTAACAGCAATCACTCTAGCTTGAGTTTTCGCCTGCTTTACGGCAGCGCTTTTTATTACAGAATGGGCGTTTCGCGCCATTTGTCGTAAGCTTTCCGCTTGATCTCGCATATTAGTCCCTCAAGATCTGATTTGCCAGTTTGCTGGGGTTGGCCAATTCAATATCATCCGGCACGTTTTGCCCAGTCGTGATATAAGAAAGTGTGGCCGGAAATTGATAAAGCAGGTTGAGAATTGTGCCCAAATTCATGGCTTCATCAACCTTGGTAAATAAGAACTTCTGCGGTGAACAGACCGAAAAACGATTGACGATTTCCAGGGCATCGGAGTATTTTGTAGCGGTGTTGAGCACCAAATGGGTTTCAATATAAGGATCAACCGCCAGAAGCGCCTGCAGTTCAGCCAAATGATACTGGTTGCGGGGACTACGACCGGCTGTGTCGATCAGCACCAGTTGTTTATCCCGGTGTCTGTAGATGGCGGCTTTCATTTCATCAGGAGTATAGACAATTTCAACGGGAATATCGATGATTTCAGCATAGGTCTTTAATTGTTCCACTGCAGAAATACGATAGGTATCAGCGGTGACCATGGCAACTCGATGACCTAGACTAAGAGCAAAGTGTGCCGCCAGTTTCGCAATAGTAGTTGTCTTGCCGACGCCGGTTGGACCGATAAACGCAACCGTTTTACAGACATTGTCCGCCAGGGTAATCCCTTCTACCCGCTGCAGATAATTGGTGATCCGTTCGAGTAAGAGCTGCCTGGCAATTTCCGGGTTGTTGCCAATAATGGATTGTTCAGTCGGCAGCCCCTGGGTGAGATTTTCAGCAATTGTCGCTTCAACGTCGTTTTTCAGCAATGTATCATAAAGTGGATTATGTTGCTTTTCAGGACGCGGCATTTTCGTTATTAATTGTTCCACCATTTTTCGCATACTGGATATTTCCATCTGCAATGACGTGATTTTGGCATCTTCATCATTGGTTCTTGGAATCATTGTCGAAGGTGCTGTTACCTTTCTTTCTTGCGCCGGAACAGGTGCTGGAGTCTCCAAGGCTGCCATAACTTCGACCATGTCCCGGGCAAAGAAGCCCAAGAAGCCGCCCTTTCGGTAACGACGGGTATGAAGAATGACAGCTTCGCGTCCCAAATCATTTTTGACCTGAGACACAGCATCCTGCATATTGGTTGCGGTAAATACTTTGACTTTCAATTAAGATTTCACCGTCCCCAATGCTTGTACTTCTATCTTTGGATCAATTTCCGCGTAGGATAATACCACCAGGTTTGGCGCAATTCGCTCAGTCACTTTTCGGAATGGCAAGCGGGTAGCAGGGCTTGTCAGGACAACCGGCTGATAACCAAGACCGGTAAGTTTCGGTAGTTCACTGTTCAGGCTGGTTATAATGCCTTGAATGCTCTGTGGATCAAGGGCTACATAGGAGCCTCGGTCGCTGCGCTGAACCGCCGCATTAATCGCGGTTTCCAGCTGTGGATCCACTGTAAGGCAAACCAGGGTATTATTATGGATATACTGACGGGAAATATTGCGAGCAAGGGACTGCCTGGCGTATTCAGAAAGAATTTCTGTGTCTTTGGTCATTGGCGCATGGTCAGCCAAGGACTCAAAAATGGTTACCATGTCGCGGACAGATACTCGCTCCGACAGTAAATTTGCCAAGACTTTTTGAATGTCGCCCAGTGAAAGCAAGCCTGGGGTGAGTTCGTCCACAACAGCAGGATTGTTTTGCTTGACAGATTCCACCAGAGTTTGTACCTCTTGGCGACCGATGATTTCCGCGGCATGGGATTTGATGACCTCTGTCAAGTGGGTTGCCAAAACGGATACCGGATCGACTACCGTGTAGCCAGCCAATTCAGCGCGTTCACGGCTGTCTTCCTGAATCCAAACCGCCGGCAGACCAAATGCAGGTTCGACAGTTTCTACGCCTGTCAGCTCTTCGGCAACTGTGCCAGGATTCATGGCCATATAATAATCTAATAGTAATTCTCCCTTAGCCACTTCAACCCCTCTAAGCTTGATAACATAGGAATTAGGCTTGAGTTGAATATTATCGCGAATGCGGATGGTGGGAACGATCAGTCCCATTTCCAGCGCACACTGCCGACGGATCATGACCACCCGGTCCAAGAGATCGCCGCCTTGACTGGCATCAACCATAGGAATCAGACTATAGCCAATTTCCAGTTCCATGGGGTCAACCTGTAGCAAGGCCACAACATTTTCCGGTTTGCGGACATCTTCTATCTCTTTTTCTTCCTGGCGACTGATTTCGGTTTGCGCCATGTCGGTTAAACTGCGCCGCAGGGTGTAAGCAAACAGAAACGAGAGAACGCTGAGCGATATAAACGGAATGCCTGGCAACCCGGGAACAATACCAAGCATGAAGAGTACACCGGACGCGATGAAAAAGATTCGCGGATTGGTAAGAATCTGGCTGACGATATCGTGACCAAGATTGGATTCTGACGCCGCCCGGGTGACCACAATGCCTGTTGCTGTTGAAATCATCAGTGCCGGGATCTGCGCGACCAATCCTTCTCCTACTGTAAGCAAGGTATACGTCTGTAAGGCCTGTAACACATCCATGTTCCGCTGCACCATACCGACAACGAATCCGCCGACGATGTTGATGATAATAATGATAATGGCAGCGATGGCGTCGCCTTTGACAAATTTGCTGGCGCCGTCCATAGCGCCGTAAAAGTCGGCCTCCCGTTGAATATTGCGGCGCCTGGTACGGGCATCAACATCAGAGATGAGTCCGGCATTCAAATCAGCGTCAATCGCCATTTGTTTGCCAGGCATGGCGTCCAACGTAAAGCGGGCTGCAACTTCAGCGACCCTCTCGGCACCTTTGGTGATAACAACGAATTGGATAATGACCAGAATGACGAAGACGATAAACCCTACCAACGGATTGCCGCCGACAACAAAGTTGCCAAACGCGGTAATCACTTCGCCGGCATAACCGTCCAGCAAAATCAGTCTGGTGGAAGAAACGTTGAGAGCTAATCGAAAAAGGGTTGTAATTAGCAGCAAGGATGGGAAAACGGAAAACTGCAGTGGCTCGACATTATAGATTGCCACCATAACTATAATTAAGGCGATGGTAATATTGAATGTCAAAAAAAGGTCTAACAGGAAGGTTGGTAAAGGAATAATCATCATCACAACAATCGTAATGACGACGACGGCAATCAGAATGTCGCTGTATTTAAGAATACTTTCAAACGGAGACGCTTGGGGTGATGTTGGGGTTGCCACGTATTTTTTATCCTCCTACTCAGGACAGGCGTCTTTTTAGTCGGTACACATAGGCCAATACTTCAGCGATGGCCTGGTACAGTTCCGGAGGGATTACCTCGCCGACTTCCACAGTCGCATAGAGTGCACGGGCCAGAGGTTTGTTTTCAACAATCGCCACCTTGTTCTCTTTTGCCAGGGTTTTGATGCGCTCAGCCAAAAAATCTTGGCCTTTAGCAACAACTAGTGGCGCGTTCATCTCTTTGTCATATTTAATGGCGATGGCAAAATGGGTCGGGTTGGTGATGACTGCCGTCGCTTTCGGGACTTCCTGCATCATGCGGCGCATAGCCATGGCACGCTGTCGTTCCCTGATTCGGCCTTTAATTTGGGGGTTACCTTCGGTTTGTTTATATTCTTCTTTAATCTCATGTTTTGACATCTTGATGCTCTCGTTATGCTCCCACCACTGATAAAAGTAGTCGATGGCAGCCAGCACCAGGATAACAGCACCAATTTGAAAGGCTAAATCAAGGATTAAAGAACTGACAAGCTGCAGTGTATCGATGAGGTCGGCGGTGATCAGTTGGGGAATGCGCTCAGCTTGGCGGGACATGAATCGGTAGATAAAAAAGCCGATAATCAGTATTTTTATCAATGATTTAACTAGCTCAACCAACGAGCGCTTGGAAAACATTCGCTGAAACCCGCTCAATGGGTTGATTCGGTCAAATTGAGGCATCAGCGGTTCTAACGAAAAGACGAATCCAACCTGGAGGAAACCCACAGCCAGCGAGATAACAAGAATGAAAACCATCACTGGCATCGTTGTTTTCAAAAATACCGAGGTAATGGTGAAAAACAAGACATGGATATCGGTAATTGTCATATCGGTAGTGGAAAAGTGAGAAAACATAAAGCGCATAAAGTCAGCCAGTTCTGTATACATATAGGATCCGACGACTTTAAGGGCCAGAAAGGCTGCTAAGATGACAAAGGCGGAATTGAGTTCTTGGCTTTTGGCGACCTGCCCTTTTTGACGGGATTCGTCTCTCTTTTTCGGTGTTGCCTCTTCCGTCTTTTCTCCGGCAAATAATTGGAGGTCAAGGCCGTTTAGGCGGTAACGGGGCGCATTGGGTTTATCCGAATTGAGCCAGGAGGTGGTATATATTTTGATACATTCCATTGAATCCAACCTCCAAGAAGGCGATATAAAAAGGCAAGGCTACTGCGAGGATAAAAATACCAATGGCGATTTTGCCGGGAACTCCAACCACAAAAATATTCATCTGAGGCATAGTGCGGGCAAGAATGCCAAGAGCTACGTCAGTCAACAGGAGCGTTACCAAAACAGGCAAGCTGATTTTGAAGCCGATAATAAAAACGTCGATAACCAAGTTAGTAATAAATTCGGCCAATGAAGGATGAAAAACGACACCGGTAAGCGGAATAACTTTAAAGCTGGCAAATAAAGCGGTTAAAAGAATGTGATGACCATTGGTAATCAAAAATACCAGCATACCGAGAATATAGAGAAAGTTGCCCAGTAGCGGAATTTGTTGGCCAAATTGGGGGTCAAAGATATTGACAATACCAAACCCTATCTGTAGATCAATCAGGTGGCCGGCCATTTGCACGGCATAAAAGATGAGATAGCTCACAAAACCGAAAAGCAGTCCAAGTATGAATTCACCGACTACCAGCGCAATATAGGTCCAAAATGTATCTGGCAGGGTTATTTTGCCTGTACTTATCAGGGGAAGCAAAATATAGGACAAAAGCAGTGACATACCGGCTTTGGCATAGCGCGGAATATTGTTACTGCTAAAAAAGGGTGCGGCGGTAAAAATACCGCTGATTCGGGCGAAAATCAACAAGAAGATATTTGTCTGATTAAGTAAGACTGATAATATATCCAAAAACCTGTTACCACCCTGCTGTTACCGAATCATCTGTGGTATGGTCAGAAAAAGTTCCCTTGTATAATCGATTAGCAAACTTAGAATCCAAGGGCCAAAGACCAGGATGGCAACAAAAACAGCAACGATTTTGGGAATGAACGCCAACGTTTGTTCTTGAATCTGGGTTGTGGCCTGAAAAATGCTGACAAGTATACCGACAAGGAGTCCGAGCCCCAGCATTGGCGCGGATACTAGCATAACCATGAATAATGCATCTCGACCAATTTGAATCGCCAAGTCATTGGACATGCTAAGCCTCCTAGTTGAAGCTGGTAATTAGCGAACGGACGACCAAGTGCCAGCCGTCTACCAGAATAAACAGTAAAATCTTAAATGGCAACGAGATCATAACCGGTGGCACCATCATCATCCCCATGGACATCAGAGTACTAGCCACCACCATATCGATAACGATGAACGGGATGTAAATCAGAAACCCGATTTGAAAGGCGGTTTTCAGTTCACTGATGACAAAAGCCGGAATAAGGGTCGTCGTTGGGATGTCTTCAGCAGAATTTGGCCGAGGGGTCTCAGACAGATTAACAAACAAAGCCAAGTCATTCTCCCGGGTTTGTTTGAGCATAAATTCCCGCATCGGCTTTAAGGCAGCTGTCATCGCATTATCTTGGGTTATTGTACCGGCAAGATAAGGTTGAAGTGCTGTAGTGTTGACTTTATCGATATACGGAGACATCGTGAAGAAAGTCAGAAACAGTGCCAATCCAACTAGAACCTGGTTGGGTGGCATCTGTTGAGTAGCAAGGGCGCTGCGGACAAAGGACAGAACTACGATGATCCTCGTAAAGGATGTCATCATTATTAAAATTGACGGTGCCAGAGTAAGCACTGTCAAGGCAAACAAAACTTGTAAGCTCAGAGCCACATCTTTCGGACTGTTAGCCGCATCAACGCCGATATTAATATTGGGCAGCGGAATCAAGGGCGCAGCCTGAGCGGTCTGAGGTATGAAAATTAAACTGGACAATACACAAAGGCAGATCAGAAATAAAAGTCGCTTTGGCAAACGCTTACCTCTTCTCGCGATCATTTTCACTGTTGCTCCTGTTGTAGCCCCCGAAAACACCAGGGAAACGTTGAGACATTTGCTGCAGAGAGTTGAGATGTCGTTGCAAGACGGCGTCAAATTGCGTCGCAGGTAAAGCAGTATTCATATTTTGTAGTTTTTCCACTTCAGCAGGATCAGAAATTTCTTGCAAGACATTAATGTTATGATCGGTTACGCCGAGAACCAAAAATCGTCCGGCAATTTCAACGATATAGACGCCGCGATTAGGCCCCAGCGGAAGGTTAAAGATTACTTTATTCTCACCGACAACAGCTGATTTTCCCAGTCGTTGACCGAGGAAGCGGGAAGTAACATAAGCCAGCCCAATCACAACGACAAAGGTAAAAAGCAGGGAAAACAAATAAGCGATGGTGGAAAACCACGATGAACCAGAGGATTTCGGCTCCTGGTAATTGAGAAAATCCCCGGTTTGATCGGCGGCAAACACTGGAAACACTTGATTCAGCACCAGAAATGAAACAAACAGCATTAAAACCAGCCAAGAACGTGGATTTTTCATATTAACCAGCAGCTTTGCGCAGCGCTTCCAGTACGCGATCCGGTTGAAAAGGTTTTACAATGAAGTCGCGGGCACCGGACTGGATGGCTTCGATAACCATGGCTTGTTGCCCCATCGCGCTGCACATAATAACCTTCGCGTTTGGATCAATTTTCTTAATTTGCTTTACAGCCGAGATACCGTCCATTTCCGGCATGGTAATGTCCATCGTGGTTAGGTCAGGCTTCAATTCTTGGTACTTCTCTACCGCTTTTAACCCGTTCTCTGCTTCACCAACTACTTCGAAACCGTTTTTGGTCAGGATATCCTTGATCATCATCCGCATAAAAGCTGCATCGTCAACAACCAGCACTTTAATAGCCATTCATATACCTCTCCTATCCATTATTTTATAGTTCACTGCAAATTGGCCCGATCAAGCTGACCGATAATTTCGGTGACTCTGACACCAAAATTTTCATCAATGACGACGACTTCACCCTTGGCTATCAGTTTACCATTGGCGAGGATGTCGACCGGTTCGCCGGCAAGCTTGTCAAGTTCAACTACCGAGCCAGGACCGAGTTCCAAAATTTCTCTAATTAGTTTACGGGTTCGTCCGAGTTCCACCGTGACCTGCAACGGTACATCCATGATCAGACCGATATTTCCGTCGTACCCCGGCATGGTAGTGCCGGTCAACGGAGTGAACTGTACTGGTTGAACCATAACATTGTGGGGTTGCTGCGGGTGCTGCATCATCGGCTGTGCATACTGCATAGCCTGCGGCGGAGGTGGTGCCATCGGCTGAGCGTACTGCATGGCCTGCGGCGGAGGTGCTGCAGCCATCGGCTGTGGAATCTGGGGTGGCGGCGGCGCGGCCGTTGCCGCCTCTGCAGGTTGGACCGAGTTCAAGAGGTTACCAACAAGGTCTTTGGCCACCGGAATGGTCAAGATTTGCATGATTTGGCTGTCAATAAGGTCTTCTACTTCCATCCGGAAAGCGACCTGGACAATGGGGTCATCATTACTGCCGATACTGCCGAAACTGCCTTCAGAAGCAAAATCGAGCAGATTGCACTGGGGCGGCGCAATATCAATCTTCTTTTTGAAAACCGTTGACATGGATGTGGCCACTGCGCCCATCATCTGGTTCATGGCTTCAGAAACAGCGCTCATATACAATTCGTTGAGTTCGGCAGGCGGATTTGAGCCGTCACCACCCATCATCAAATCGGAGATAATTAACGCGTCCTGTTCGCGAATGGCCAGCAGATTAGAACCTAATAAACCGTGAGTGTAGCCCACCTCTATCACAAGATAGGGCAAAGGATATTGCTGTTTGATCTCATTAATAGTGGATATGCTGACTTTTGGTGTCGTGATCGACACTCGTCTGCTCAGCAAAATGGATAGAGTTGTAGCGGCACTGCCCATGCAGATATTGCCGATTTCCCCCATCGCGTCTTTTTCAATATCGCCAAGGAGTTCACTGTTGTCGCCAGCAGGGGCGGCAGCGGGCTCGCCTCGTAACAAGGCGTCTATTTCTTCTTGCGAGAGAAATCCGTCACTCATCACCATCATCTCCTTTTGAAATGACTTCTGTTATTTGAACTGCAAGTTTTTTACGAGAAACACCTGGTTTGCACCTAAATTTTTCATTTGTACCAATTACGATATTCAATTCACTTTCCACCTTTGTCTCCAGTTGCAATACGTCACCAACTGAAAGCTGCAGTAGTTCGTGGACATGCACATTGATGGTTCCTAATTGTACGATAACCGGGATCGGCGTTTTTTCGAGTTTGCGCTGCAAAGCGCTGATGTTTTCCTCTGAAGATTGTCGGGCTACAGAGGATGCCACCCAATAGGTGGTGGACAGTTTCGTCATAATCGGTTCCAGAACCAAGTAAGGGATGCACAGATTGATCAGTCCCTCAGCCTGGCCGATTTTTGTCTGTAAGGTAACAATAACAACCATGTCATTGGGAGGGACGATTTGAGTGAATTGAGGATTGGTCTCGATGGCTTCCAGTCTAGGTTCAAGTAAAATAACCTGTTTCCAGGCTTCCTGGAAGCTTTCCAGCGTTTTGGTAAGCACCCTCTTGACGATGGCTTCTTCGATATCGGTGAGCGGTCGCGGTTTCGCCGGCGGATTGCCCGGACCGCCAAACAAGCGGTCGATGATGGCGAAAACGATATTGGGGTTGACTTCAAGCAGTACATTACCTTTGAGGGGACGCATCTGGAAGATGCTGATAACGCTAGGGTTTGGCAATGACCGGATAAATTCCTCATAGGTCAGCTGATCAACAGAAGCAACGTTAATATGTACGAAGGAACGCAAAAGTGCGGCCAGATATGTATTAAAGAGACGGGCGAAGTTCTCGTGGAGCATATATAAGGTACGGATCTGATCTTTTGAGAACTTATCCGGACGTTTAAAATCATATAGTTTGACTTTGCGTTGCGCTTGTTCAATTTTTATGTCATCAGCAGAAACTATACCGGTCGAAATTGCCGATAATAGTTCATCGATTTCGGATTGGGAGAGTACGTCTGGACCTGCCAAACTCTACCCCTCCTTTCGCGCTTTTTCCCGATATTTCGACATCTATTGCAAGACGAAGTTCGTGATATATACGTCATAGACACGGTCTTGACCTAAGGCTTTATTGACCTCATTCTTGATCAAATCCTTGAGGCGCTCCTGCTTGCTTGGGTCAAAATCTTCAAGTTTCTGGGATCGAAGGATATAAACAACCGTATCAAGTATCTTTATTTCCTCAGGCGATACCGTTTTTCCTTCTCCTTCTTTCGCTTTCTTCTCAGGTTTTAGCTCTAATGTGAGTCCAATCTTCAAATATCGACCGCTATTGACACCGCCGATGTTGATAATCAGGCCATCTTTCGGGTCGCCAATCTTAACAAAAACCCCTGGTTCACGGGCCACAGCCTTGCCCTCCGATTTATCGGCGACGATTTTTGTCGCAATAAAATAGGCAACACCTCCAGCCAGCAACAGGCCGACTACAATTAATCCCACAATCATCACTAATGATTTTTTTCCCGCCATAACGGCACCCCCCTGGTTCGTTGTTTGAGAGCTATATTTTATTCAGACTGGCTTTTGGCACTTTGCCGTTTGACCGGCGGCAGGAAGGCTTCCAATTTTTCCTCGACGATCCTTGGATTGTCGCCTGCCTGAACAGACAGGATACCTTCCAACGTGACTTCATAAACCAGTACTTGATGAGAACTGCGGTTTTTTAGTTTACCGGCGATGGGTGGGAAAAAAATGTTAGCGCTGAATATACCGTATAGCGTAGCCAGGAAGGCGGTGGCGATGGCCGGACCGAGGGAATCGGTGTCCTTCAGGTTTCCGAGAACATGTACCAAGCCCATGACTGTACCGATAATCCCCATTGTGGGTGCGTAGCCGCCAGCTGCCTCGAAAATGCTGGCGCCTTTATGATGTCGTTCCTGGATGAAAGCCAGTTCGGTTTCCATGATGCTGCGCACCAATTCGGCATCCGTGCCGTCGATAACCAGTTGCATACCTTTGCGCAAGAATTTGTCTTCGAGAACAGCCAAATCCTCTTCTAACGCCAGTAAGCCCTCGCGGCGGGCCTTCTCCGCAAATCCCACCAGAGTGGAGATCAGTTGGCCAATATCGTGGCTTTCCTCGCGGAAGGCGATACGCAATAATACCGGAATGTTTTTTAGCTCCTCCATCGTAAACCCGATCGCGGTAGCACCGAGGGTGCCGCCGGCGATCATGACGAACGCGGGAAGACTGATGAGACTGGACAGATGACCGCCTTCGAGAAGAACTGCGATCAGGAGACCGCCGATGCCGACGATCAGGCCCAAAAGGGTAGTGATATCCATGTCCTCACCTCACCTAACGCGAATTACGATAAATGGTCCGGCGGTATTCCATTACCCGGCGCACCACCTCGTCCATCGACTCCTCGACAATCAGTTTCTTGCTGTTAGTCATGGTGATTACCGTATCGGGAGTTTCCTCGATGGTTTCGATCAGGTCAGAATTGAGGACAAACTCGTGGTCTTTTGTTTTGAATTTGGTTAGTTTAATCATCTGTAGACCTCCATGTCAAGATGGGGGATCAGGAGGGGAATTAAACTCCCCTCCTATCCCCTATTTATCCTATCGTTTCAAATCAGAGAGGGTCTGGAGCATTTCGTCAGTGGTGGTGATAATCTTGGAGTTGGCCTGGAAACCACGCTCAGTGATGATCATATTACTGAATTCCTGAGCCAAGTCAACGTTGGACATCTCCAGGGTGCCTGGGTTCAACGTGCCGCGGCCGCCAGTGCCGGAAGTCCCGATCTGGGCGACACCGGAGTTGTTGGATTCAGCAAACATGCTGTCACCGACTTTGGTCAAGCCGGCGGCGTTATTGAAGGTGGCCAGGGCGACCTGAGCCAGGTCTTTGCTCTGACCATTGGTGAATTTACCGACAATAACCCCGGTAGGATCGGTCGAGGTTTCTGATAGTGTACCGGAGGCGTAGCCATCCTGGCTCAGCGCCTGGACGGTGGAGGCGCCGCCGTACTGGGTGATGCCGGTCATCGTCAGGTTGACAGACATGGCCGTTGCACCGCCGGTCGGAGTGAAGGACAGCGTGGACGATGCTCCAGTGGTATACGGCAGGGCTGCACCGGCAGAGAAGGAAGTCTGGCCTGCCTGGGGCAAGTTAGTGGTGCCAAACTCGGCATAAGCGGTGTTGGTGCCGAAATTGATCGGACCAAAGCCACTGTAGCTGCCGGTAGGAACACTAGTCGCGGTGGATGCCCCTGCGAAAGTTGCAGTTGCGGCTGCTTGTGCAGTGGGCGAAAGGGTCGTAGTGATGCCATTGTAGGTGATCGGTCCAAAGTTAGTGTAAGCTCCAGCGACGTAGGCCATAGGTCCTGCTCCCGGAGATACGACAACTGCGCCTGTCGAAGCGTCAACAGCACCGTAGGTCCAGGCAGTACCTGTGGAATTCGCGGTGAAGGTGACATTGACTGTATGGGGTGAACCGGTGCTATCGTACAATGTATAAGGTACTGTATTTGTGCTATTGGCAGTGGAATCCATTCGCAGGGTGGGGATAGTCACAGTGCTTGTCCCCGAGAAATTGACAGTGCCGTTGGCAGCCGGTGTGCCGGAAGGATTCGCCAGGTCGACTACTTTATACGACCAGGATGAAGCACTGGTGGTAGTGAAGGTAGCCTGGAAGACGTGAGGCACGTTATTGTCGTCAAACAAGGTATAGTTGGTAGAGTTGACGTCCCCCAGCGTAGAATCCATCTGAAAATTATTAGAAAGGTTGAGAACCTGACCGCCACCGGTAGCAGTAAAGGAACCACTTGCCGAAGGAACAGACTGAGTGCCTAGGGCAAAATTAATGGTATTGCCGCCATAGGTGAAGGATGGCAGAGTATAAGCGCCAGCCGCATAACTTACCGCACCGCCGGTGACCACAGCTGTAGGAGGGGTGGTACCGGTATCAGCCAGATCCAGTGTCCAGGCATTTGAAGCAGTATTGGTGTAGGTAGCTTGCAATGTGTGAACGCCATTATTGGCGTCATACACTTTGTAGGTGGCAGTATGAACACTACCAAGGACGTTGTCCAGCTGCATGGTTGGTACAGCAAGAGTTGTCGTCGGTGTAGCTGAAAGAGCATTGATGGCCTGGACGGTGCCGTTAGAATTAAAGGTAATTTGGGACAAAGCACCAGTGAGAGTTCCTGTGGTTGCATCAGGTACAGAGACGCCACCAAGCCAGGTATTGGCACCCACTTTTGTGAAGCTCTGGACTACCTTGTGACTGCTGCCCAGGGTGTCATATACGTTGATGGTGGTTGCAGTAGAGGTGCCGGTGGTAGCGTCGGCGCCCAAGTTGTTGCCAAAGGTGATCTGGGTGCTGGTTTTGGCCGCCATGGACGAGCCAATGGGGATCTGAATGGGGGTCATAGTGCCAGTGGTGTTGATGTTGCCGGCATTGTCGGCTTCCCAGCCCATGACTTTGTTGCCGGTGCCGGGAACAAGGTAGCTGCCGGTGTTGTCAAAGTCAAAGTTGCCGGCCCGGGTATAGACCTGGCCGTTGGAGGTGGACAGTATGAAAAATCCCTGCCCCTGGATTGATAAGTCGGTTTGTTTGCCTGTCGGCTGGAAGCTGCCGTCGGTGAACAATGTATCGATACTGCCAATGCTCATCCCGAGGCCGACCTGTACAGGGTTGGTACCACCAGTGTTGCCATTGCTGCCAGAAGCATCCTGCATGGTCTGGCTAAGAACGTCCTGGAAGTTGACCCGGCTGGCCTTAAAGCCGACGGTGTTGACGTTGGAAATATTGTTGCCGATGATATCCATCTGGGTCTGCATGTTGCGTAAGCCGGATACGCCGGCAAATAATGAACGCGGCATAATAAATGACCTCCTATATTTCTGTTTTTAGGTGACGGCCGTATCAGTCATTCAACGGCCAGGGCTTCCTAAAGAGGTCCAGCCCTATACGATCACTGCACTATCGATGTTGGTAAAGACATTGTCTTTCATGCTCGCGCCATCCATGGCTGTTACGACTGTCCTGTTCTTTACGCTGACTACCAGCGCAGTGTCGTTCATGAGGATGAGAGAGTCCTGGGAACCCTTTTGTGCTGCTTTGTCCACCGCATCACTCAGTTTGGCAAGGTCGGCGGTATTGAACTGGATATTGCGGTTTTGCAGCCGTTGCAGGGCATGCTGCGAGAATTTAAGACCGGTCAGTTGCTGGCTCAGGACCTGGCTAAAGGCAGATGGATTGGTGGTTTTGCCTTGTTGGCTGGCCGGTGACGCCGCAGGCTTGTTAACCGGCAGAATCGGCTGCTGGGGAAATAATATGCGATTGTCGGTCATTGCCCAAGCCTCCTTGCTTACGCGCTTACTGAGAGAACCTTGCTAACATCAACCGTTGTTCCGGGAATATCGAGATATTGGGTTCCGTTGGTACCGGTCATTACACTGCTAACTTTGCCGGATTGGGATTGCCCGGTTGAGTCGGTCCAGGTAATGGTTGTTCCCACCATCTTGGAGAGATCAGTGGAGACACCCGAAGTTACCGAGGTCGGATTGACGTAAGTGTCCTGCATCTGCAGCGAAGTTGCTCCGTTGGAAATTTGGACCGACTGGACGATACCGCTAACCGAATTGCCGCTGTCGTCAGCCCATGATATAGTTTTACCGATCATTCCCATGGCCTGTGTTGTCTGGACTGAAGCGTTCATGTTCTGCATCTGCTCCAGGCTGGAGAACTGGGCCATCTGGGCGACCATCTGGGTATCATCGGTGGGTTTTAAGGGGTCCTGGTTTTCCATCTGGGTCATCAACAGTTTGAGGAAATCGTCTTTTCCTAAAGATGCTGCCGCGTTGTTGACTGTCGTCGTTTGCGTTGTGGAAGTAGTGGTAGCAGTTGAGCCTGTATTGCTTACCGGAGTTGTCATATTGTACCTCCTTTTAGGTTAAATTCGGTAATCGACGCCGCTGCTCGCCGTATTTGCGTCGGTTGCGGCAATGGCGTCAGCTGCTTCGACGAAGCTCTGATCGTCACGAAGTTTGGGGCTGACTTTTATCACCTGCTGCTGTGAGTTACCTCTCTGGTCGTTGGAGGAAAATTGGTTGAGCGAGGTATAAACACCGACATCATGGACTTTAAGACCCTGACTAGCAAGTTCTTGCCTGAGCTGAACAAGCGAGGATTCCAGCGCGCCCCTCACTTCGGGGTTTGAGGAGTGAAATGTGGCGGAGACCGCTCCATTTGCTACTACGATGCGCATGGTCAGCTCACCGAGGTGTTCCGGTTTGAGCTTGATGATCATTTCCGTGTTTTGCGGCCGGGAAATCAGCTTGGCCTGCTCAACAATCTGTCCGGCGATGTTGTAAGGGTCCGGACGTGTTGCCTGCGAAGCATCGACTGTTGATGCTGCCTGATCCGTTTTCGCTGCCTGTTGGTCAAGTATTCCGGCAAACTGAGATATTGTGCCGACAGAGTCGGTTTTCTCCGGTGCCGCTTTGATGGTGGCCAGATCATCGGCGGTAAAAGCGGCGTCGTTTTTGTTGTCGAATGCATCGCTATGAGTGGCGGCGGCAACGACGGGATGCTCTGCAGTTTGCACTGCGGCCGGATTGGTCTGACTGACAGGAGCAGGCGGCTGGGCTGCAACAGCAACCGGGTTTTGGCTATGTGCCGGAACTTGGCTGGCCACTGTCTCCATCGCCTTCGCCGGAAGTGTTACTGGGTCAATCGCTGGCGTGCTAAGGTCGGTAGCTTTGGATACTGGCTCTGCCTTTGCCCTTTGCGGCAGAGTCGCAGCTTGGTTGATTTGTGGCACTTGCACCGTTTGCGGAGCTTCCATTACGGTTGTAGTCAGCCCCGGTAATGTCTGCTGGGGCTGTGCTGTCGCCTGGACATTATCGGTCGGCATAAGGTTGGCAGCAATCGGTGTGTTGGAACTGAGCAAGTCGGTAGACACTGCGGCGTTGCTTGGCTGAAGAACCGGCGGAGTCTGCGTCGACTGGTTCAATGTTGGTAGGCTGTTTACTGAAGGCAGTTGTACAACAGTACCGGCTGGTAAAGCGGGTTGGGCGCTTGTCTGGACCAGATTGCTCATGGTGCTTGTATCGACGCTTGACGATAATAGTGGCGAATTTGCGGGCAGGCTAACAGCTGGCGTAAGCACCGTTGTGGCGGGAATTGCACTCAGGTTTGAAGCTGCACTCAAGTTTAGAGCTGCATTTGTCGAGGTAGTCCCAGTAATTGCGCCAACAGCCGAGGTAACAGCGGCGGGATCAATCGTTGGCACACTAGTCACCATAGGGGCCTGTTGCGGGACGACATACGGCATAGCCAGAGCAGTGTTCCCTTGGTTGTCAGCGTCTGAGGCCTTCGCTTTTGGATCGGCGGAATCCTTGGTATCCGTGTTTTTTGTCGGCGTTTTAGCGGTCGTTGTCGAACCGATCATCGCCGAAAAAATGCCGCTAAAAGTATCGCTACCGTTTTGGGCCTTGCCGTTGTCGGCAGTTTTTCCCGGGAGCTGCGCAGCTGGAAGGACTGGTTGGACATCTGCGACAAAAGGCATTATCGCTCCATTCATTCATTCACCTCCTTTCCTAGAAATGATATACAAAAAGGCTAACTTGTTTTGCCTTTAAGGATATTCTGCGTTATGCGGGCGGCACGCTTAGGGTCAAATAACGCCATAATTTTGGAAACTTGATCATCTTCCATCTTATTTAAAATGGCGATAACAGTGGCGTCATCCAGTTGATTTAGAATCGGTACGGCCTCATCAGGTTTCATGCCGCCGTATAGCCGGGCCAATTTTGCGACTCGCTTTAGTTCTTCTTGTTTAGCAGCTTTGGCAAGTTTCTCTTTTTCGATATCGGACTGGGGCGGCGGAAGCGCAGCAGCAGCGGAAACTTGTTGTGCCGGCGGAGTCTCTGGTTTGACTTCCGTCGTACTTTCAGGTGGTAAATCCACAGTTTCAAAATTGGTTGCCGGCCGCGGGAAGAATTTACCGACAACAGGATAATCGTAAAGCTTCCATTTTTGCGCCAATTCAGGTATATCGATAAGCTTCAAATAAACTCCGGCAGCAAAACTACCGCCTGCCAAAACAAGGAGAAGAAAAAGAACCAAAAAAATCATGAGGAAAGAGCGTTTCTTCTTCGGCGGCGGAGTTTTACCAGGTTTGTTAAGTTGTGCAGCCGCGGCGGCCGGTTCTTTTATCTCTTTCGCCATATATTTGTCTGCCTGCCTTTATCCATAAATGACATCATTTTCAAAATCAGCGGAGTTGTCCAAGTACTTTGTTCACATAGTCTTTTGTTTCTGCATACGGAGGCACGCCGCCATACTGTTTCACTGCCTCGGGACCGGCATTATACGCCGCTACTGCATTTTCGACATTGCCGTTAAAAGCGGCGAGCATCTGTTTTAAATAGCGAATACCGCCGTCTATGTTTTCCTTCGGATCGCGCGGGTTGGTAACACCCAGACTACGCGCTGTATCAGGCATCAGTTGCATGACACCGACTGCTCCGGCCGGGGAAACGGCGTGAGGTTGGAAATTTGATTCGGTTGAGGCAACAGCAAGTGCCAATTTCGGATCGATATTGTATTTATTGGCAGTGGTGCTGATCATGTTTTGCACGTCGTAGCTGGAACTATCGCCGCTGGTCGATTGCTGCTGAACCTGACTGAGGGTCTCAGCAAAGCTTGCAGACGGGGAATCGGTATCAGCCAGCCGACCGATGCGTTGTTCGATTGTCGATATACGTTGCATTACTTTTTCAATATTATTCATAAATTAACATCCTCAATGATTGCGGGAAAAAATCTGCAGGCCCAGTTCATCCAATTGTTTTTGCTCTTCGACAAGAACTTCGTTCTGGTGTTGCTGGAAGCGTTTTTCCCGTAGTTTTTCTACCACTTTGCGCATTTTGAGCGCTTCTTCCATCACTTTTAGCTTTTCCTGGCGCCGTAATGACGCTTGTTGTAGATTGATATGTTGTAATTTTATGTCCTCTTTTATTTTATCGTGATATTCCTGCAACATCTTAAGTGTTGCGATCGTTGTTGGCTGTTGTTGTTGGTTGCGTATGTTGTCGACATGGGAATTGAGCTGTTGATTCAGCGCGTCCAACCGTTCCTGTTCGCTGAGAAACGCGGCAGTAGCCTGAGCTAACTTGATTTGAGCATCTTCCTCTTGCATCCGCCGTAATTTAAGCAATGCTTCAAGGCGAAAATGAAAAGCCGCCATGAGTCAATTTCACTCCTGACTCTTAGTTTCCCATCGCTAAAAGACGCTGTTGGGTCACCGAAAAATGGGTTTGATCAAAAATTTCTTGCTGGAGAAATTCGCGGATGGGTTTAATCATTTGAATGGAACGATCGATGCCAGGATTGCTGCCAGAGGCATAGGCGCCAATATTGATGAGGTCTTCGGCTTCGTTGTATGTGGCCAGCAAGGAACGCACTTTTTGGGCGGCTTGCCAATGGTTTTTATCGACAATTTCCATCATTAGCCGACTGACACTCTGCAACACATCGATGGCCGGATAATGATTTTGGGACGCTAATCGGCGGGATAGGACGATATGGCCGTCCAGTATGCTTCGAACGGTGTCAGCAACTGGCTCATTCATGTCGTCACCATCAACCAAGACGGTGTAAATACCGGTGATTGAACCACGCTCCCCTGCTCCGGTGCGCTCAAGCAATTTAGGCAAAAGCGCGAAGACAGACGGCGTATAACCACGGGTTGCCGGAGGCTCGCCGATGGTCAGCCCGATCTCACGCTGAGCAGAGGCAAAACGAGTGACCGAATCCATCATAAGCATGACATCAAGACCTTGATCGCGGAAATATTCTGCGATGGCGGTGGCGGTCATAGCCCCTTTGAGTCGAAGCAAAGCCGGTTGATCAGAGGTCGCTACAACGACTACTGATCGCTTGAGTCCTTCTTCACCCAAGTCCCGCTCAATGAACTCTCTTACTTCACGGCCGCGTTCACCCACAAGGGCGATGACGCTGACATCTGCCTCAGTATTGCGGGCAATCATGCCAAGCAAGGTACTTTTGCCGACACCACTGCCGGCCATGATGCCGATTCGTTGGCCACGCCCGAGGGTTAGCAACCCATCGATTGCGCGAACTCCGACAGATAATTTATCAGTAATCCGCCGGCGGTTGAGGGGTGGCGGCGGTGTGGCATGCAATGGATATTCGCAGTCGGCTTCGATTGGTCCTTTGCCATCGATGGGATTACCCAGTCCATCGAAAATGCGGCCCAATAATTGTTTGCCGACAGGTATTTTGAGGGTACGGCGGGCTGATACGACCTCGCAACCTGGCCCGATGCCGAACATTTCCCCTAACGGCATCAGCAGCGCCTGGTTTTGGCGAAAGCCGACAACCTCCGCCGGGAGAGTCAACCTGCCCTCAGGAGCCCTTATGTAGCACAAATCCCCGATATTCACGCGGGGTCCGTGGGATTCGATCAACAGGCCGATGATCTGGGAAACCTTGCCGATCTGTTGAATCGGATCAACGCTATTGAGAGTTTTGAGATATTTCTCTGTGCTGAAATTATTCATTGGACGCATCTCGTAAGGCGGTTTCGACAATTTCGAGCTGGCTGTCGATTCGAGCATCCACAGCGCCATATGGTGTCTCTACCACGCAGTCGCCGCTTTTAAGACCATCATCAGTGGCAATTGTTATCGTGCCGTCCCGCGTCAGGGAACTTTGCAGGTCAGATTTTACCATCTGGACAGTTTCAACGTCTTGGGGACTGACCCGAATGGTAATCCGGTCTTGGTCGCGGACTTTATCTAATGCAGCTTTGACTAAAGGCAAAACCGTCATTTGGTAATCAGCCAATTCCCGGTTTAGAATCTTCCGGGCGACAGCCAGAGCAATCTCAACCATCTGTTGTTCAGAAGAACGAAACATGCGAGCGGACTGTTCGGCCGCTTCGTCGATGATTGCCTTGGCACGGTCAGTAGCTTCCTCAATGACCTTGTTAGCCTGGGCAAGACCGTCGTTGTACCCTAAGCGATGACCTTCTTCTACAGCTTCTCTTTTGAGACGCTCGGCTTGTTCAGTGGCTGCGGCGGCAATGGCCTCAGCCTGAAAGTTGGCAGTTGCAACGATGTCGTCGGCTTGCTGGCGTGCACTTTCCAAGGTTTCCGTGCGAATGGTCTCAGCTAATTCTAATGATGATTCGTCAAATGCGGCATCATCAAGAGACGGCAGCTCAGCTTCTATGGGCGCCGGTCGTATGGGAGCGGCGATAATCACTGGTGTTTCACGCAGCGATACAGATTTGAAGATTTTATACAATGATCTCGTCCCCTTTACCGCGGGAAACTATAATTTCTCCGGACTCTTCGAGGCGACGGATAACATTGACCACTTTTTGCTGGGCTTCTTCAACATCGCGAATGCGGACTGGACCCATATACTGGATCTCCTCACGCAGCATCTCGGCGGCCCTCTTGGACATATTTTTGAATATTTTCTCGGCCACTTCGGTAGACGAAGCCTTCAATGCCAAGGACATATCTTTGGATTCGATTTCGCGCAGCACCAACTGCAGGGAGCGGTCATCGAGAAGAACGATGTCTTCGAATACAAACATCCGTTTCTTGATTTCTTCGGCCAACTCAGGATTTTGAATTTCGAGGTTTTCAATGATGGTCCGCTCGGTTGTCCGGTCAACCCGGTTCAGCACCTCAACAATCGAGTCGACGCCGCCCGCGGCGGTAAAGTCTTGGGTAACCATGGAAGAAAGTTTTCGTTCCAAAATACGTTCTACGTCTTTGATGATATCAGGCGACGTACGATCCATGAGGGCGATACGTTTGGCGACGTCGACCTGTCTGTCAGGCGGCAGAGCCGAAATGATCGCCGCTGACTGCTCGGGTTGCAAATAGGCCATAATTAAGGCAATTGTCTGGGGATGCTCATTCTGGATAAAGTTCAGCAATTGACTGGGATCGGTCTTGCGCGCAAAATCAAAGGGGCGTATTTGCAGACTGGAAGTCAAACGGTTGATAATCATGACCGCTTTTTCCGTACCTAACGCCTTTTCAATGATTTCTCTGGCATAATCGATACCGCCGCTGGAGATATATTCTTTGGCAAGTGCCATCTGGTGAAACTCCACCAGCACTTTATCTTTTTGTTCTTGGGTTACTTTGCGTGAATTGGCAATTTCCAGAGTGAGTTTTTCAATTTCGTCTTCACGCAAATGCTTGAATACCGAGGCCGCAATGTCGGGCCCCAAGGCGATGAGCAGAATAGCAGCTTTTTGTTTTCCATTCAAATCACTGACCGCAAAAGCCACAGACTCACCCTCCTTTTAATTACTCTTCGCTCAACCAGGTTTTTACCAATTGAGCTACATCATCCGGTTTACCCTTTGCCATCTTAGCGATCATCTCGCGCTGGGCCAATCGTTCTTTTTCCTGAGGAGTCAATTCGGTAGACTGCTTATCCATGACATGTTGTTCTTGCAGTACCTGTTCAATATCAATGACCTCCGGCTCGGCATCTTCCGCCTGGCGACGACGCATCAGGCTGCGCAAGAGATAAAAGAAACCGATAACAGCGACTGCAGCGGCGCCAAGTTTCATCCATTGTGACCGGGCTTGTTGTTGCTCCAGATCCAGTTCTTCTTTGCGTTGTTTATCAGCTGCGTCAGTGCTAAAGGAAATGCTTTCTACCGAAACGACGTCACCGCGTGCCTGATTAAAACCGAGTGCCGAGGATACAGTTTTAGTGATGGCATCCTGTTGCGCTTTGGTTACGCTATCGTCAACCAATACTGCGACTGTCAGACGCCTGATTGCTCCTGGAGCAACAACGACCTTTTCTTTCAATTCGTTGATTTCATAATTGCGGGTTACATCTTTCTTTTCATAGGTCGACTGATTGTTGTTGCCTGTTACATAGCCAGGTATATTCGAGGTGGTGCCTGGAACCCCGCCGGACTGCGGAGAACTGCCTTTATAATTTTCGCTGGAGTCCTGAGAACTTCTGACAATCCCTTTATCTTCGATCACTGGCTCAAATACTTGACGGTCAACAGTTTTCTGATCAAAATTCAGGTCCACGCTAACCCGGACTGCCGCTTTCCCTGGTCCCAACACCTGTTCCAATAGTGAAGCAGCACTTTTTTGCAAATCTTCCTGCACTTTTTTGGTAAGTTCGATCTGCGTCATTGTAGCCGCGCTGGGCATTCCCGGGGCATCTGACTGGTCATTGAGCACATGGGCGAAATTGTCGACAACGGTTATATTTTCCGGCTTCAAGCCTTGAATACTGTGGGCAGCCAAATTGACTATGCCTTTAACCTGCTCGCGCGTCAATTGGGCTGAAGGCCGCAGTTTAAGCATAATCGATGCCGTGGCCGGCTTTTCATTCTTTTTGTAAAGGCTGTCTTCAGGCAAGACGATGTGAACCCTGACTTTTTCGACCTCGGCCATCTGTTCAATGGTCCTGGTCAGCTCGCCTTGCAAAGCTTGTAAGTAATAGACCTTATTCTGAAATTCAGTGGCGCCGAATTTGGTCTGGTCGAAAATCTCAAAGCCCTTGCTGCCTCGGGGTAATCCCTGACTAGCAAGGTCCAGACGAACTTTGTAGACCTCTTTGGAAGGAACCATGATTGCAGTACCGTTACTGCCAATTTCGTAGGGGATTTTCAGTTCCTTCAGTTTTGCCGCGACTTCCCCTGCGTCTTTTGCGTCCATACCGGTAAATAAAGGCACGTAATCCGCACGGCCTCCCCACCAATATGTACCAGCAATAATCAATAAAAATAGAACAACAGCAGAACCGACAATCATATATTTCTGTCTGTTGCCGAAATTCTGCCAAAGACGCATGATCTGTTCACGCCATTCGGGCATCGACTCCACCTCTTTAAGCGACAAATGATAATACTGTTACTTCCGTCAATTAAACTTGCATCCGCATAATTTCTTGATATGCATCTACGACCTTGTTTCGGACCTGCATGGTAAGTTGCAGGGCAATGGTTGCCTTTTCTGTGGCAACAACCACTTCCGAAACATCTTGGATTTTACCTGTCGCCAGGTTGACAGAAGCTTGCTGCGCATCTTGTTGCAATTTATTGACATCACCAAGGGCGTTGGCGAGAACCTCCCCAAAACTCTGTGTGCCTTTCGGCGAATCAGTTGATTCATCCGGTAATATACGCGAAACACCAGCCGGGGAAAGTTTCAGCGAGTCAACTTTCATGATTCATCCTCCTTAACGACCAATTTCGAGAGCTTTCATGGCCATGCTTTTTGCGGCATTCACCGCGGTAACATTGGCCTCGTAGGCCCGGGTAGCGGTCATCATGTCCACCATTTCAGAAACCATATTGACGTTTGGCATATCAACATAGCCATCTTTATTGGCGTCAGGATGATTAGGGTCATACACTTTACGGAAAGGCGAATTGTCTTTGACGATGCCGACTACACGAACTCCGCTGCCGGCACTGAGTTGACTGGATAGCATTTGACCGAAAGGCGAACCGCCATCGCGAGATTGAAATACCACCATTTGACGACGATAGGCACCGCCGTCTGCTGTGCGGGTGGTATTGGCATTGGCCAGATTGTTTGAAATTACGTCCATACGGAGACGTTCGGCTGTCAGTCCTGAAGCCGATGCGTCAATCGCTCCAAACATGCTCATATGTGTTCACTCCCTTACTTACTGCCCTTTGATCGCTGTCAGGAGGTCAGAAAAATACCTGTTCAGTGTCTGGGCAACCGATTGGTAATAAATATCGTTTTTCGCGAGATTAGACATTTCAATGTCGATATCGACATTATTTCCGTCCGTACGAACCGAGGTGCTGGAATCAGTAGTGATTGCCGGCGAAAACCCAGTATTTTGGCGGCCTGGAAGGTGGCGACTGTTGGTCTGCGAAAGCTGCGATTGTCCATTGCCAACAGCACTTGCCAATACATCCTCAAAGGCGACATCGCTGCGTTTAAAACCAGGAGTATTCACATTTGCTATATTATTGCTGATCAGCTTATGGCGGGTCGCCGAGCCGCTCAGCGCGTTTTCAAGAATCATTTCCTGAGGTGACGATAATATTGATTTAACCACAAAATAGCCCCCCTTTCTCGCAAAAAATGTATGCTGGACTACTATATCTTATGGATCATTCTACATAATTAAAAAATATCCTCTAATAATGCCACTATTTGTCGTCGCAAACCACCTCCTCTATTGTTATTTTCGTATTAAAAACTCATTTAGTTAAGTGCCAAATAAAAAAAACATCCACTAAATAGTGGATGTTTTGAGTCCTTAGTCCTATATTTTGGGACTATATACCTATAAGCCCATCATCAGTTAGTCAATATCTGAGACTTTAGTCCTATTTTTTCATTTTTTTAAGTTCATCCAGCAGGCGCTCGTTCAGAACCTTGATATAAGTACCTTTCATTCCCAGGGATTTTGACTCAATCACTCCGGCACTTTCAAACTTACGGAGGGCGTTGACAATGACCGAGCGGGTAATACCGACTCTGTCGGCGATTTTACTCGCAACCAACAGTCCTTCGTTGCCATCCAGTTCATGTAGAATATGCATGACTGCCTCAAGCTCGGAATATGACAAAGTTCCAAGGGCGACTTGGACGGTCGCTTTCTTGCGGGCTTCTTCTTCGATTTTTTCACTGCGGTCCCGCAGCATTTCCATTCCCACGACAGTGGCGCCATATTCAGCCAGAATCAGATCGTCATCGGTAAATTCGTTCTCGAATTTTGCAACAATCAATGTCCCAATCCGCTCGCCACCACCATGAATCGGAACAATGGTGGTGAATTTATCGCGGAAAATACAAGTGGTGTCAGCGCTGAACGCGCACTGTCCGCCCTCAAGCCGCAGATTAGGCGAAGTATCCTGAATCCTCAGAAGCCACTCCACATACCGTTCCGGAAACAACCCTAGTGACAATACGCGTTCCAGCATGATCTCGCATTCAAAATCGTGCAGCAAGGCATACCCCAGCGACACTCCTTCTTTGCTGACAATATACACGTTGGAACTCATAACTGTGCTCAGAACAGCCGACATTTCATCATAACCGACCTTATCCGACTTTTGCAGCAGCTTATTAATTTTACGGGTGCGTTCTAGCAATGTTAACACTGTAAATCTACCTACCTTTCATTCAACAACATTTTTTATAGTATAAAATGACTTAAATCTTGATTAACAACAATAGGATCAAGGCGCATTTTTACATAATCCCGGTTTATCAAGATGGTTTTGTCAGCCAGATCCGGCGCATCAAAGGCGATATCCTCCAGGAGTTTTTCCAGAATGGTATGTAGCCTCCTGGCACCGATATTTTCTGTCTGCGAATTAACCAAACAAGCAATTTCTGCCAGTTCATCAATAGCATCTTCGCTAAAATCCAGCGTTATACCTTCTGTTTGGAGTAGAAATATGTATTGTTTTATCAACGCATTGGCTGGTTCGGTAAGAATTTGGCGAAAATCTTCTTTGGAAAGACTGGTGAGTTCGACACGAATGGGAAAGCGTCCTTGAAGTTCAGGTATCAAGTCTGAAGGCTTTGCGGTATGGAAGGCTCCGGCAGCAATGAATAAAATATGATCTGTTTTCACTGAGCCATATTTAGTGACCACCGTTGATCCTTCGACAATCGGCAAAATATCGCGTTGAACCCCTTCACGGGATACATCGGGTCCCGAGGATTGTCCCCGTCCGGCGATCTTGTCGATCTCATCCAAAAAGATGATGCCGGAGTTTTCGGCCAGGCTGATGGCTTCTGCCACCACTTCATCCATATCTATCAGTTTCTGGGCTTCTTCTTGCACAAAAACCTTACGGGCATTGGCTACAGTGACTTTGCGTTTTTTTTGTTTTTTGGGCAGGAGATTCCCGAGCATATCGTTAATATTGATGCCCATTTCTTCCATGCCCGAACCGGCAAACATACCGATCATGGGATGACTGTTATCTTCGACTAGTATTTCGATCAATTCGTCTTCCAATTCGCCGTTCACCAGGCGTTGACGCCAGTATTCCCGGTCATTTTCGGGAATAACATCCTCCGGTGGCGGGGGCGTCGGTGATGAACCAATGCCGCCGGAAAAGAGCATTTCAAACGGGTTGCGCAGCTGCTCTTTTTTTGCTGACGGGCGAAAGTGTTCTAAAATTCGTTCGTCGGCAAGATATTTCGCCTTGTCGGTAAATTCGGCCATCTTATCTTGTTTTACCATGCGGATGGCAGTTTCGATCAGGTCACGGACCATGGATTCGACATCTCGGCCTACATAGCCAATCTCGGTAAATTTAGTAGCTTCAACTTTAATAAATGGAGCACTGACCAGTTTTGCCAGCCGGCGGGCGATTTCAGTTTTTCCAACGCCGGTTGGTCCGATCATCAATATATTCTTGGGTATGATTTCTTCTTTTAGTCCGGCCGGCAGGTGTCTGCTGCGCCATCTGTTGCGCAGTGCGACAGCCACCGATCGTTTCGCCTGATGTTGGCCAACGATGTACTTGTTCAATTCGCCTACAATCTGGCTGGGTTTTAATTCACTCAAAATCCTCCCCCCTCCGTGTTAGAGTTCCTCAATGGTAATATGGTTATTGGTAAAAACGCAAATTTCGGAGGCGATTTCCAGCGCTTGTTTGACAATCTCCGGTGCGCTGAGTGACGAGTAGCCAATCAGCGCCCTAGCTGCCGCCAGAGCGTATGGTCCGCCGGAGCCGATGGCGGTGACGCCATCATCGGGTTCGATGACTTCACCATTGCCTGATATAATCAACAAATGCTCGGTGTCGGTAACAATGAGCAGGGCTTCCAAACGGCGCAATACCCGGTCTAAGCGCCATTCTTTCGCAAGTTCAACCGCAGCCCGCATCATGTTCCCATTATATTCATCGAGTTTTTGTTCGAATTTCGAAAATAACGTAAATGCATCAGCAACCGAACCCGCAAATCCAGCCAAAACCTTGCCGTGATATAAACGTCGGACTTTTTTCGCATTATGCTTCATTACGGTATTGCCACCAAAGGTGACTTGACCGTCGCCGCCAATGGCGATCTTGCCGTTGTGGCGCACGGCAACAATGGTTGTTGCGTGAAACATGGCTTCTCCTCCTATGCCCTAGGGTGGGCTTGCAGGTATATGGTCTTGAGTCGCTCTTTGGTTACATGGGTGTATAGCTGGGTGGTGGAAAGATTGACATGGCCCAACAATTCTTGAACCGAGCGCAGATCAGCCCCGTTATTGAGAAGATGGGTGGCAAAACTGTGCCGGATGGTGTGTGGACTGACTTTTTTATTAATTGCCAGTTGATCTACATATTTATCAAGAAGTCGTCTTACACTCCGGTCGGTAAGTGGTCCACCGGCTTTGTTGACGAACAGAATTTCGTGCGGAGTTTTTGCGTTGCTGTAAAGACGAGGCCGAGAGTCTGAAAGGTAGACTTTGACGGCAGTAAGGGCTTTTCGGCCAACGGGAATGATTCGTTCCTTGTATCCCTTGCCATACACCAGAGCATAGCCGCTGGTCAAGTCTACGTCCTTGATGGTAAGCCCCGCCAGTTCGCTCACCCTGACCCCGGTGGCGTATAAAAGCTCCAGTATGGCGGCGTCACGCCGACCTAGCGCGGTATTGTCCGGCAATTCCAAAAGCCCGGTAATTTCGTCGGGATCAAGAAAAATGGGAAGACGTTTCTCCAGTTTGGGGGTATGCACGCCCTTGAAAGGATTGTTGGCAATTACCGATTCCCGGCAGAGAAAACGAAAAAAGGATCGTAGCGCGGCCACTCTGCGCGCAATAGTGCGCCGTGCGTAATCCTCTTCTTTGAGGTCTGCCAAATATGCTCGAATGAGTATGAGGGTTACATGCGAAAAAAGTACCTCACCGACACCTTGCTCTCTGGCAAAATCGAAAAAAACCTCGATATCTGCCCGGTAGTTATTTATAGTGTGCGGAGAGGCGTTTTTTTCAATCTTCAGGTAGAGGATAAATTGATCCAAATAAGGAATCGAGACGCCCATACAATCACGCTTTATGTCGAATTTAATTTGAGAAATACTAATTTATACTAGCACACTAGCTTGGTTTATGCAAGAATGTTGTCACACTTTTCAATAAATTTTTGAATCCCGCACAGCGCGCGGTCTGCGATGGCACGGTTGCGTTGTTTTTTGTCCCGTACTTTGCTTTCCAGCGGCGGCAACAAGCCAAATGTGATATTCATCGGTTGGAAGTGCTTGGGGTCGGCCTGGGTGATATAGCGGCACAATGCGCCATGAGCAGTCTCCTCAGGAAATTCGAGCGCTGTTTGACCGCGTGACAGCCGAGCGGCATTCAGGCCGGCAATTAAACCTGTGGCAGCTGACTCAATATAGCCTTCTACCCCGGTGATCTGTCCAGCGAATAAGATGCCGGGCTGCTCTTTTAGCTGCAATGTCGGATTAAGGAGGCGAGGTGAATTGATAAAGGTATTTCGATGCATGACCCCCAGGCGAACGAATTCTGCCTGCTCTAAACCGGGAATCAGTCGGAAGACCCTTTCCTGCTCCGGCCACTTCAGATGGGTCTGGAAGCCAACGATGTTGTAATGAGTGGCGGCGGCGTTATCCTGGCGGAGCTGCACCACGGCATAGGGTATCTCCCCTGTTTTCGGGTGACGCAGTCCGACTGGCTTTAACGGACCGAAACGCAATGTATCAATACCCCGTGAGGCCATTTCTTCGACCGGCATACAGCCTTCAAAAAAAACAGCTTTTTCAAACTCTTTCACCGGCGCTGTTTCAGCGCGGGTGAGTTCCTGCCAGAAGTGTTCGTATTCCGCTTTGCTCATCGGACAATTCAGGTAATCACTATCGCCTTTGTCATAACGCGATGCGCGATAAATTTGATCCATATTGATCGAATCGGCGCTGACAATGGGAGCTGCTGCATCATAAAAATAAAGATGCTCCTGTCCTGTCAGTCCGGCAATTGTGGTCGACAACGCCGGTGAAGTCAGCGGTCCGGTGGCGATAATCAGCGGAGTATCGGCCGGAATAGCAGTTACTTCCCGGGAAATTATGGTAATTCGGGGATGATTGGCAAGGGTGCGGGAAATTTTTTCGCTGAAGGCTTGCCGATCCACGGCTAGGGCTCCGCCAGCAGGAACACGACAAAAATCGGCGGCCTGAAGGATGATGGAATTTAACCGGCGCATTTCTTCTTTCAGTAGTCCGGCCGCATTTTCTAGTGCCGCCGCCCTTAGCGAATTGCTGCAGACAAGTTCAGCGAACTGGCCGGTATGATGGGCCGGAGTCATCACCTGGGGCCGCATCTCATATAGTTTGACGTCAACGCCGGCTTGAGCTGCTTGCCAGGCAGCTTCGCTGCCGGCAAGCCCTGCGCCGATGATTACTACACTATCCACGTTTTACACTCCGTTTCTTTTTGGCAACTGTCTTTTTGGGTTCGGGAACGGCAGGCCGGGTGGAGCATTTTTCGTTGCCGCACCAGATGGTAAAACGATCTTTGCGGAAATTATGGCGGACTTTGAAGCAGCCGCATTCCGGACAGTTCTCTTTCAGTGGAGTGTCCCAGGTAGTATAGTCGCACTGCGGATAATTGGCGCAGCCATAAAAAATCTTGCCGCGTTTAGTGCGCCGCTGCACGATCGATCCTTGGCACTTCGGACAAACTACGCCGGTTTCAATCAGAATCGGTTTGGTGTTGCGACAGGCGGGAAAACCCGGACAGGCCAGGAAATTGCCGTAACGACCATGCTTGACAACCATGAACTTGCCGCAATTTTCACATTGCACATCAGATACTTCTACCGGCAGTTCAACATTGCCGATTTGTTCTTCGGCACTGGCCAGGGTTGTAGCAAATGGTTGATAGAAATCTGCCAAAACAGTATTGCGTGATCGCTCACCATCGGCAATGTCATCCAGGCGATGCTCCATCCCGGCGGTAAAGTCGACGTCAACGATGTCGGGAAAATATTCTTTTAATAAGTCGACAACCACAAAACCAAGATCGGTGGGCTGAAACTTCTTTTCGGCGCGAATAACATAGCCGCGATCGACAATTGTTTCAATAATCGGCGCATAAGTACTGGGACGACCGATCGCCTTTTCCTCCAGAATTTTGACCAGTGACGCTTCGGTATAACGAGGGGGCGGTTCGGTAAAATGCTGGATAGGCACGATTTTTTGCTGTTTGAGGGTTGCACCTTCCTTCAAGTCTGGCAGAGTGGTGTCTTTTTCCTGCTCATCCTTGGTATCGGCATAAACCGCCAAAAAGCCGGAAAACTTAAGTTGCGAGCCGCTGGCCCTTAGGCCGAAACGCCCCGCGTTTATTTCCACCGTCAATGTATCATAGACAGCAGCATTCATCTGGCTGGCAAGAAAACGCTCCCAGATCAGGGTGTAGAGGCGGAGTTGATCCCGCGACAGGCTCTTGCTGACTAAGTCAGGCAACAGCTCCAAGCTGGTTGGCCGGATGGCTTCATGAGCGTCTTGGGATTTTTTAGTGGTATAAATCGGAGATTTTGCCGGCAGATAAGACGCCCCGTATTTACTGGTGATATAGTCACGCGCCTCTTCCTGGGCCGATGTTGCTACCCGGGTGGAGTCTGTTCGAATATAGGTCACTAAACCCACAGGGCCAAACCCGGCCACTTCAAGACCTTCATATAGCTGTTGGGCCACCATCATGGTTTTGCGGGTGGTAAAACCCAGCTTGCGCGAAGAATCCTGCTGCAGGGTACTGGTTATAAACGGTGGTGATGGGTTGCGGCGGCGTTCACGACGCTTGACTTCGCTGACTTGATAGGCCGCCTTCTCAAGTTCCTTGGTAAATTTCTGCGCCTGTTTTTCATCACCGATCTTCGGTTTTTTGCCGTCGACCTGAACAAGTTCGGCGTCAAAAAGCGGCGTCTTAGCATTTTCGCGCAGTTTGGCAGTAATTGTCCAGTATTCTTCGGTGACAAAATCCTGAATTTCCTTTTCCCTGTCGCAAATCAGCCGAACGGCAACCGACTGCACCCGTCCTGCGCTCAACCCTTTGCGGACTTTGCGCCAGAGAAGCGGACTGAGCTTGTAACCAACAATGCGGTCAAGGATTCGCCTGGTCTGCTGAGCGTCAACCCGGGGAAGGTCAATGGATCGAGGCTTTTTAACAGCCTTTTGAATGGCGGTTTTGGTGATCTCGTTAAATTCGATCCGGCAGGCTTTATCATCTGGAATACCAAGGATATGAGCAAGATGCCAAGCAATGGCCTCTCCCTCGCGGTCCGGGTCAGTTGCCAGATAGACAATATTAGCCTTTTTCGCCTCATCTTTGAGACTTTTTATGAGGTCACCTTTGCCGCGGATGTTGATGTATTTCGGTTCAAAGTCATTCTCGACATCCACCCCGAATTGACTTTTCGGCAAATCGCGGAGATGACCCATCGAGGCCCGGACGGTATATCCTTTACCAAGAAATTTTTCGATTGTCTTGGCTTTGGCTGGTGATTCTACGACAACTAGAGTTTTATTCAACCGATTCCCTCCCTGGGATACGGACAAAACGTTGTCCGCTGTATTGGGCGACAAAGCCCTGTATTTCCAGTTGCACCAGCATGGGGACAACCACCTGGGGCGATAATCGGCTTTTTACGATAATTTCGTCCATGCCGATAGGAGTATCAAAGGATAATGTGAGCAAAACGGCAGCTTGATCACCGCTTAGCAGGGGAAGCGTCCTGACAGGTTTGACCGGTTGGGTAAAGCGAAATTCTTCCAGAATGTCGGCGGCGGTTTCCACCGGCTTGGCTCCCTGTTTTAGGAGACGATGAGTGCCCTTTGAGGCGGCGGAGAAAATACTGCCAGGAACAGCAAACACCTCTCGCCCTTCTTCCAGGGCAAAATCGGCGGTAATCAGTGAGCCGCTCTTTTCTGCAGCTTCGACCACAACAACGCCGAGGGCTAAACCACTGATAATACGGTTGCGAATGGGGAAAAATTTTGGAAGTGGGGCTGTACCAGGAGCATACTCGGAAAGGACTAAACCTTTTTCAGCGATATCTGCCAGGAGTATGGCATTTTCCGGCGGGTAACAGATATCGACGCCACAGCCTAAGACTGCAATGGTATAGCCATCCTGCTTGAGAGTCCCTTTATGGGCGGCAGTATCGATGCCACGCGCAGCGCCGCTGACAATACCAACACCGGCGTCAGCAAGCTCGGCAGCCAGCATGCCGGCCGCATTCTGCCCATAAGCCGATGAGCGGCGGGCGCCAACAATGGCAATCAATGGCTGCAACGCAGGCAAGCGGCCTTTATAATATAGCACCGTCGGCGGGTCGCAAGTTTTCGCAAGGAGCGAAGGATATTCGCCATCCGCCAGTGAAAGGACATGGATGCCTTTTTGCGTCCAGTCCTCAGCGCATTTATGTATATCTATCTTTTCCCGCTGAGTCAGGAGATTATTACAAGTACCGTGATCAAGGCAACCGCACAAAAATAAATCGCGCCTGTGGGCCTTCCAGACCTGCTCAGCGCTTCCAAAGAACGCGACGAGATTTTTGAGACGCGCATTGCCTAGGCCAGGAACCGTCTGCAGCGCTGCCCAAAAATACCTTTCCATGCTCCCTCCGCCTGCACACCATTTTGACTCATTATAAACTAGTCAATAAATTCCAGTCAATACTTACCGGGAATTTACCTGGCTGACACCGCCGCCAAAACCGCTTGGGCGATCTCCTGAGCCGCTGTTGGTCGACCGAGCGCGGTAGCGCGCTGATGTAGCACAGACAATGTATCCGGTTGCTCAATCAGCAGTTTGGTCAACTGGGTCTGCAACTCTTGTGGGGAATGAACCGATTCTCCAGCTGCATGATCTATAAGATAGCGGGTGTTTGCTTCCTCTTGACCAGGGATGGGCCGGAATATAAGCAACGGCAAGCCGCGGCATAGTGCCTCGGCCGCCGTCATGCCGCCAGGTTTACTGATTAATAAATTTGAAACAGCCATGAGATCATGAACATTATTGACAAAACCTAACGGCCGCAAAGTGCACCATTTCAGAGTTTTAGCCCTACTGTCCAGTTGGTGGAGCAGGGCGCGATTGTGGCCGGCAACGGCAATGATCTGCAAGGGTATGGCCAGTTCTTCGCAGACAGTAATGATATCGGCCATCGGCAGTACTCCAGCACCGCCGCCCATAATCAACAGCGTTTTTCTATCAGGGCTAAGGCCCAGTGTCGTCAGGGTTTTTGCACGGTCGGACGGCAAGGTGAATTTTTCATCTACCGGTATCCCGGTTGTGCGGCTTTTTGCCAGAGAGATGCCCTGATCGTCCAGGTAGGTCCGCATGGCATCATCAGCCACAAAGTATGTGTCAATCTCGGGATAGACCCACAGACGATGCACAACAAAATCGGTGACAACGGCAAAGACGGGGATGGTAATCCGGGCGGTTTTACACAGATGAGCAACAAGTCCGGCCGGGGTGGCATGGGTGCAAACAATAGCGGTCGGCGAATGAAGCTGAATGTACTGAAACATTCGATCAGCCAGGAATCTGCTGATCAGTTCACGACCGGCAACCGCGAACCTGCTGGTATTGCCCCAGCCGTACATCATCCCATAGGCCCTGGGATATAAGTCCAGCAGGCGAAGATAGCTCCGTAAAATAGTTCGCCCCAAAACCGGGCTAAAAAAATCAAACACATTGGCAAAAGAAATTTCTGCCGTTGGCGACAAAGTGCGAACAGCCGCCCCAACGGCCTGAGCCGCCCGGACGTGCCCTGAGCCGATGGGCGCGCTCAAGAACAAAATCTTGCACTGCTCAGCCACTATTTCTCCTCCCAAATCAATTGTTTATACAGACGCACATCTTGCGTCTGGCAATTGCCAAGTAAATCATGAGGCGTTAAGCCATCCAACAGCGGGACAGGCGGGGCAATCTCGGCCAGTGGTGCCAGTACGAAACACCGCTCCCGCAAACGGGGGTGAGGCAGCGTCAAACTGTCTGTTTGGCAGTGGATGTCATGAAAAATGAGAATGTCAATATCGATCGTCCGGGGCCCCCACCGCAAGGTGCGAATCCTCCCCAACCGCTCTTCGGCGTCTAAGCACACCGCTAATAATTGCTCAGGAGTTAAAGACGATTCAATGCTTATGACAGCGTTCAGGAAATCAGGTTGGTCTAGATAGCCCACAGGCGAAGTTTCATAGAACGAAGATGTTTTATCGATCTTTATTGCCGGATGGGCCGCGAGGATGGTAATCGCGTCGATAATAATCTGTTCGCGCTCACCCAGATTGGAACCTAAGCCGAGAAAGATCATCCCTGCAGGCTTCTCGTTGTTTCTATCTGGACAAAGTCAACCTGACCAGGTAGCGGTACACCTGGTTTACGAACGCTGACAGTGACCCGCAGGACCGGCTCCTTAAGCAGAGTCGCGGCGATATGGCCTGCCAGTGCTTCCATCAGTTTGAAACGTTGGGTCTCAAAGATGGATTTGATCTGGTTGTAAACTCCGACATAGTCGATGGTGTCGCGCCAGTCGTCAGAGATGGCCGCTTTACCAAAGTTCAACTCAAGCTCGACATCGACGTAAAAGCGCTGCCCCTGCTCCCTTTCATACTCATAAACACCGTGATACCCATAGAACATCATATTCTGCAACAGGATTTTGTCATTCATCGAATTGGCCTCCTTTTATCGCATCTGTCATCCGGCTGACGCGTACCATCGTTTTCACATCATGCACCCGGACGATATTCGCCCCACTGATGATTCCGCAGGCAACACTGGCTGCTGTGCCTTCCTCGCGTTCCTCGGCCGGCAAACCGCCGAGGACGTCGCTAATAAACTTCTTCCGCGATGACGCTAACAAAATCGGACAACCAAGGGATTTAAGTTCTGCCAATCTCGACAAGACCTGTAAATTCTGCGCAGGTGTCTTGCCGAACCCGATTCCAGGATCAATAATCACCTTTTGCTCGTCCAATCCGGCAGTGGTAGCCAACTGAACACTGCGGCGGAGAAAGGCCGTGATATGGCCCATGATATCGCCCGAATATTCAGCGCCGTGTTGATTATGGGTGACGATGACCGGTACAGAATAAGCGGCAGCAACTTTGGCCATATCCGGGTCATGCTGCAGGCCCCAGATATCGTTGATCATATGTACGCCGCATTTAACAGCCTCTTCTGCTACCGCCGCCTTGTAGGTGTCCACAGAAACCGGAACGGATGAAAAGGCCAGTATTTTTTCAAGAGCCGGCATCAGGCGTTCGAGTTCGATGTCTGCTGAAATCTTTTCAGCCCCATACGGCCGTGTGGATTCTGCGCCGATGTCGAGAATATCAGCGCCTTCTTCAATTAGTTTTTCGGCCTGACGCAGAGCGGCGTCGAGGCGGTTATATTTACCGCCGTCGGAAAATGAATCAGGCGTGAGATTGAGGATTCCCATGACCAAAGTGCGCCCCGGCCGGATCACAAGGCGATGTTGCGGCCAGCGATATTCCCGATGAGGAAAGATAGTCGCCCCACAAAGGGCACTGTCTATGGCTGCTGCGACCTTGGGTAGCCCCCAGGGTTGCATCTTCAGTTGGGTCAGTGCCAAGCCATATTGTTTTGCTGTGGCCGAGATCAGTACATCTGTCTTCTCTATCGTGAGGTCAGCGGTACCACGGGCTACCGCCACTTCCCCGCCTTTTGCCAGAAAAGTTTGTTTCAATAAATTAGCGGCCTTCGCCGGCACCTGTTCCAGTTTCACGACGGTGAAAAGAGCCTTTTTAGTCATGATTGCCAACCCTGCAGGATCACAACCGATTTTTTCTAGTTCAGCTCGGGAATCGGCTTCATTATGAATAGGAATTACTCTCGGATTGAAATTCATCGCGGCCCTCCTATTGCCGTAAAATACGTTTTTATTGTATCATGGTTATATGTAAATAAACAATGTGATTGCCATATCTGGAAATGGCGTAGAACTTGGAGGCAATACCATGAAACAACGTCTATCCCCTGATGTTTTCCGTATACCTGTGGAAGAAATCAAAAGTGGTTTCTATAGTGACAGTTACTTTTTGCGCACCCGGGAGATCCTCGATAAGGACAACCATCATCCCCGGGTGATGATGCAGGTTTTTCAGCGGCAAAACGCCGTCATTTGCGGTATTGACGAGGCGATCGCCGTTATCCAGAAATGCGCCCACAACCCTGAAGATCTAGTCATCCATGCCCTATTCGACGGCGACGAAATCCAGCCATGGGAAACTGTTATGACAATCGAGGGCGACCTGTCCGACTTTTCTCATCTGGAAACAGTCTATCTTGGTATTCTGTCCCGTCAAACTAAAATTGCCACCAATGTACACAAAGTAGTATCGGCCGCTCAGGGAAAACCAGTGATGTTTTTCCCTTCCCGTTTCGATGTATTCGACGTCCAAGCGGGTGACGGCTATGCTGCACATATCGGAGGCGTCGCCGGTGTTTCCACCCCTGCCAATGGCAGCTACTGGGGAGCCCCGGCCATGGGCACCATACCCCATTCGTTGATTGCCACTTATCATGGCGACACCGTCCGGGCCACAGATGCCTTTGACAGGCATATCGATCCTGCGGTCAGCCGAGTGGCTCTGGTGGATTACGACAACGACTGTGTCCAGACTGCCTTGGCGGTCGCCAAGTCGTTAGGTGATAAATTATGGGCCATCCGCCTCGATACCAGTGACAGCATGGTTGACGTCTCTGTCATGCCGCACATGGGCACCTTTAAACCAACCGGCGTATGCGCCCAATTGGTGAATAACGTACGGGAAGCCCTTGATGCCGCCGGCTATCCTCATATTAAAATCATGGTCTCCGGCGGCTTTAACGCAGAACGAATCGCTGAGTTTGAAGCTGCCAAAGTTCCAACCGATATTTATGCTGTTGGCGGCAGTCTTTTTAACGACAATATTCATTTTACCGCTGATATTGTGTTGGTAGACGGCACACCTTGCGCAAAGGCCGGTCGTCATTACCGACCAAATCCCCGCCTAAATCGGGTCTAATAGCAAACCCGCCATTATGATGGCGGGTTTTTGTTAATTCTATGCCGTAATCCACTTATTTACACCATTTAGAATAAAGGCAATTTCAAATAATATACAATCACAACAACTGCCATTAATCCTTCAAACGCTTATTTTTATAGCGTTCTTGACCTTTTTGACTCGAATAGTTAAAACACTTTTTCAAATCTATTATAGTAAAAAATGACGCCAGCAACTGGCGTCATTTTTTTGCTAAGTGAAGGTAAATGGCCTCAGTCCGAGCCAGAGCTCATCGTGCTCGATGTGTGACTCAATGTTTTGAGAGGATTATACTCAAGGTCATTGTAGGCGGTCATACCATGTTCGCTGATATCTAAGCCTTCTATTTCATCTTCAAGTGAAACTCGGATCCCTACCGTCGCCTTCAGTATGCTGAAAATACCATAAGTGGTAGCAAAAGCCCATGCCGATACCGCGAGAACCCCTAATGTCTGGATACCAAGGAGCCCGAACCCGCCTCCATACAGAAGGCCGCCGGTTTCGGCGAAAATGCCGACCATAATAGTGCCAAAAGTGCCGCATACTCCGTGAACCGCGATGGCTCCCACCGGATCGTCGGCCCTCAGCTTGTCAAAAAACGGTACAGCATAGACAATGAGGATCCCGGCGATGCCACCGATCACCAAGGCGCTGATTGGCTCCACATAGGCGCAGCCAGCTGTTATGGCGACAAGCCCGCCCAGGGCGCCGTTGATGGTCATGCTCGGGTCAGCTTTGCCGAATTTATAAATGGTATATAGAGCCGCCATCGTTCCCCCGGCAGCGGCAGATAAATTGGTATTGACAGCAATCCGGGCAATATTCAAATCGAGACCGGACAAAGTACTGCCAGGATTAAACCCGAACCAGCCCACCCAAAGAATAAATGCACCTAATGCAGCCAATGGCAGATTATGACCAGGAAGAACATTGACGGCTCCAGATTTCGTATACTTTCCTGTTCGCGGACCGAGTACCAATACCGCCGCGAACGAAGCCCAACCTCCAAGAGAATGGACAACAGCTGAGCCGGCGAAGTCGAGCATACCCAGTTTATTGAGCCAGCCGTCGGCACTCCATACCCAGTGTCCGGCCATCGGATAAATAATGACGGCAGCGACAAAAGAAAAGACGATATAGGGCGAGAATTTCATCCGTTCCGCCACCGCGCCAGTGACGATTGTTGCCATGGCGATCGCAAAAGCCGCCTGGAACAGCCAATAGGCATAAATGGGAATTCTCAGTCCAAGATGACTCAAATCGCCTTTCAGAAAAAAGCCAGAGATCCCGATAATGCCGGCCTTATCCAAGCCATACATAATTGCAAAGCCGAAAGCAAAATAACCAAACATACCCACAGTACAGTCCATAAACACTTTCATGATGACATTAAGCGAATTTTTACTGCGGATAAACCCGGCTTCCAGTGCAGCAAAGCCACCTTCCATGAAAAAAACCAACGCAGCGCAAAGCAAAACCCATGTGGTGTCGACACCTGTCGCCAATGAATGAATCGTTACTTCCATTATTAAATTCTCCTCTCTCAAATAAAAAAAATAAAGAAAAACACAAAAAACCAAAACTAACTGCGCAAATGCGCAGTCGGTCTTGGCTTCATTGCCTAGGTCATTCTATAAAATTATCCTTATTATAGCATAAACTTTATAACATTCAACCCCTATATACGCAAAATTCTACCAATATTAGCTGCTAATCGCCATAAGATTCTTTTCAGCCCTCTATAGATCACCGATTGCAAAATATGGGCAAAGGTGACGATATCTATCAGCCATCTTAGAAAAACGGCCTTATTCATCACAATTCTATGCTAACTTTCAGATTTACGCCCTAAACAATCATAGTTGTATTGTCATCATATATTATCCTTATGCTAGTAGTAACAAATCACAAAATACAACTAGTGGCATTCAAGATAATACTAGTGCTAAAGCAACGATTCTTTAAGGTTGTTGCGTAGATGGAGTGCTTCTGCCACAGCTTGCACTGTGATATCAGCTTCTCCAGCCAGATCAGCGATTGTTCGGGCAACTTTCAATATCCGGTCATAGCCTCGGGCGCTTAAATTCATTTTGACAAAGGCTTGTTGCAACAAGCTTTGTGCGTCAACGGTAAGGCGGCAGCTTGCCTTAAGATGACGGTGACTCATCTGGGCGTTGCAAAATAGTCCGCTTTTCGCCAATCGACCGCGTTGAATGGCGCGAGCCCGGCCGACTCTATCCCCAATGGCAGCGGAAGATTCGGCCAGTGCTTCGCTGGTTAAATCCTTGTATTCCAAACGTGGCACATGAATATGGATGTCGATGCGGTCCAGCAGCGGTCCGGATATTTTCCGCACATAGCGCCGGATGTCACCTGGCGTGCAGGAGCATTGTCGGCTGGAATCTCCGTGATAACCGCACGGGCAGGGATTCATCGCGGCAATCAGCATAAACTTGGCTGGATAGGACAATGATGCGCTCACCCGGGAGATGGTGACCTCGCCATCTTCAATGGGTTGGCGGAGTACCTCAAGTACCTGCCGGGGAAATTCAGGCAATTCGTCCAAGAAGAGTACCCCGTTGTGGCTGAGGGTTACTTCACCAGGTTTCGGCAGTCGTCCTCCACCAATCATCCCGGCGTCAGAAACGGTGTGATGGGGATTGCGGAAGGGTCTCGTCAGTATCAAACCGGCTCCTGTTTTTAACAGCCCGGCAATACTGTAAATCTTGGTTACCTCTAAGGCCTCCTCATCCGACATTGACGGCAAAATGGACGGCAACCTCCGGGCCAGCATTGTTTTCCCCGAGCCCGGCGGACCGACCATCAGCATATTGTGACCGCCAGCTGCTGCGATCTCCAGCGCCCGTTTAGCAGCAAACTGTCCCTGAACTTCAGCTAAATCGTCGCCACCGTGAGACAACGGCTGGTCAAGAGGGACTTTTTGCACCGGTGTTAATAGACATTCCTGACGCAAATGAGCCACTGTTTCTTGGAGGGTCGACGGAGAATAAACTTCCAGTCGCCCGGCATGAAGAGCCTCCTGGGCATTATCCGGGGCAACGAAAATCTTCTTTTTGCCTTGCTCCGCCACCCCAAGGGCCATCGGTAGTATCCCTGCAATACCGCGCAGTCTCCCCTCCAGTGAAAGTTCGCTGACAAAAACATATTGCTGACAACGTTCAGGATCAACTTGACCGCTGGCAGCCAGAATACCAATGGCGATAGGCAGATCAAGACCTGAACCATCTTTCTTCATGTCCGCCGGGGCAAGGTTAACGGTAATTCGCCGTATGGGATATTCAAATCCTGCGTTTTTGATCGCCGCCCTTACCCTTTCGCGGGATTCTTTAACTGCGGTGTCAGCCAGCCCGACAATGTCCAATGCGGGGATACCGTTGGCGATATCCACCTCAACTGTTATCAAGGCGCCGTTGATGCCTAAGGCTGTGGAGCCAAATGTCTGTGCAAACAAAAAAATCCCCCCATGATCTATTCCAGCTTATCAGCATGAATACAGTCTGTAGCGGGATTCATTCTTTGTCATATAGTGTGATTTTTACTCAATATCCAAAAGCGTTAATAATATGACGGCACTGGGCTGCATCATTAGTGCTTTTCGCGATAACTTCCATAATATCAAACCGTATCGGGGTATCGGTGTTGCCGCTGGCTTTAAGAAAAATCAGGGCAGTATTGATGATTTTACGTTGTTTTTGATAGGTCACAGCTTCCGCCGGTGATCCAAAACGTTGATTGCGTCTGGTCTTTACCTCGACGAAGCAGATTGTGCCGCTCTTACGGGCAATAATATCGATTTCCCCTATTCTCGTTCGATAGTTCTGCGTCAATAGTTCGTATCCGTTTCTACGAAGAAAGGCGGCGGCAATTTTTTCACCGGCATCCCCGAATTCTATGTTGCCCATAGCAATACCTACCTTCTGTGTCTTACCGTTCGGTCACATCGGCGATATACAGGCGGGGATTTTTCGATAAGTCGATTTCTACCAACCGATTGGTTCGCTGCCCGTTGGCATCTGCAATGAGCCTTACTACAGGTTTGTTTCTTGATTCCTTAGACAAATCGACAACAACACCGATTTCATTATTGCTGAGTCTGACTACCGATCCGATTGGATAGGTAGCAATGTTGCCAGTGAAGTATTCAACCAGTTCGGGGTCAAAATAGGAGCCCGCAGCTTTGGTGATAAGGGCGAGGGCTTCGTAAACCGGAATAGCCTGGCGATAGACCGCGTCAGTAGTCAATGCGTCATAGACGTCCGCCAAGGCCACTATTTGAGCAAATTGGTGAATTTCGTTGTCCTTCAGGTTGCGGGGATATCCTTTACCGTCATAACGTTCATGATGTTGAAACGCACAGTGGGCAGATATCAGACTGATTTCTGGATTTTGTCGCAAAATCTCAAAACCGATTTCGCAGTGGCGACGGGCATCGACAATCTCGTCGGCTGTCAAACGATCAGCTTTATTGAGAATTTTTGGAGCGACCTGCACTTTACCTACGTCGTGCAGCAAAGCACCCACGCCAAGATCCCGCAAGCGCAGTTCGTCATACTCCAGGCTAATACCGGTCATGATGGCTAATATACAAACATTGACCGAATGTCCGTATAAATAATCGCTTTTGGTGCGCATGTCGACAAAGTTGACTAAAATACCATTATTCCTGCACAATTCATCGACAAGATTATTAGCTATCTTTTTCGCCCGTCCGGCATCCACCATTTTACCGACCTTGAGGCCTTCCATGATGGTTCTGGCCGAAGTAACTGCTTCCAGACGGGCCTTCTCACTGACGACATCGGGGATGTCAATATCAGCAGTCAGCTCGTCCTCAACATAGACATAGGTCAGATCCAGCTCGCGTAAGCGATCGATATAGCGTTCTTTTAAATCTAAGCCGGCATTCAAGAGAATTTTTCCGTCTGCGCTATAAAGCGGACGGGCAAGCTTCATTCCTGCCGAAACATTGTCCAGAAGAATGCGACGCATTCCTTACCTCCAAGTTACCGTCTCTGCCGGTTTTGATCCAATCGATAGACGTAGGCCAAAACTTCAGCCACCGCCTTATATAATTCCGGCGGGATCTGACTGTCAAGTTCAACCGCCATAAGCATTCCCGCCAAGGTCTTATTCTGATACACCGGGACGGCATGCTGTTTGGCAGCCGCCATAATTTGCTCGGCAACAAGCCCTTGCCCCTTGGCTACAACTACTGGGGCCTGGCTATGTTTTTGTTCGTATTTGATGGCAACTGCCTGTTTACGTTCCTCTTTGTCGGAGTCTGCCATAAAAACCACCTTATTAAAAATTATGCGGTGTCGTCGGCTTGGAGAGGACTTACAGAAAGGTCAGCAAGTGTAAGCGAAGAATCATCAAGATTGGCACGAAGTTCGGTTAGTTGGGCTTTGAACTGCTCCGCCGCCCCAGAATCGGTAAAATTGACTTTGATGCTTAACTGATTTTGGCCATAGACATGAAAAACCATATCAACCACACCGACATTTTCAGTGGACACGCATACCCTGAGCCAGGTTTCCCGATAGGACTGCCCTGACTTTCCACTTCCGGTGTCTTGATCTTGATAAACGTGAATATAAGCAGGATACGCTTTTTTTTCCTCACCGAAATAAAAGGGAATGGCCAGATTAAAGGTGGTTTTCCCAGACCCGAAATCAGCAGGTTGCTCAAAGGAGCGCGGAACGATTGTCGTCATGTTTTTCAGGGATTGGCTGGCCTGGCGGAGGGAATCAGGTGCGGATTCCAGCCACTGACGACCGGATGCCAGTCGCTGGAGGACCCAGGCTTCTTTTAGTTCCGGCAGATTATGATTGGCGGCCGCGAGTTTCACCTTGTCCGGCATGGTATCGTCCAGGTGTTGCGTCAGACGACTAAGAACCGCCTGATCCTCTGTTGAAAGGTCCTGAGTAAGCTGCCGGCAAATCTGCCTGAGATTGGCTACCGTAATCCCATTTTCCAGTGATGTATCCAATTGGACTAACTGACCCTCGAAATGCTCGATAATATCGTCGAGCGTAGCCGGTAAGCTGATGAATTGTGGTAGACTTCCTTTCGGTGTTGCAGCAGGTGATAGTTCTTGAAACAGCTGTTGACAGGTCTGCTGCAGACTGGTGACCAACTCTTGTTTTGTTTGCAGCGGTAGCTGAAGTTTAGTTATTTCCTGCTCGAAATTATCAAGAAGTGTATTTAAAAACTCAGGTATTTTAGTTTGAAAATCACGGCGAGAAACGGTAAACTGATCCCGCGGCAATGCGTCGATCACTTGACGCCCGACCTGTTGCAACAAAGCAGAGACATCGGTGAGCGGCGCCGGATCATCAGCAAGCTGGCTAGCCAGGGTAAGGATGGTTTTTCCAAGATCAGGTCCCAGCTTGGTAGTTTGATTGGTAAATTGCGCAATCAGGTTGTCCAGCGTAGGCGATACAGTACTAGATAATACCTCGCTGCCAGCAGCGGCATCCTGGAGAGTTCCGGCCAGGGCTGTAAGACTCTGAGACACTGTCTTTTGACCTTTTAGCATCGCTGTCAGCCCTTGGGGGATCACCTCTTCGCCGGCGAGCGGCTGCTGGAGTAACTGCTCCACCACTGAAGCGACTTCGGGCGGCAGCTTTTGCACTGTCGCCGTTTGTTGATCCAGTATTTTGACCAATTCCCCTAACATCGTCTTGACCTGGTTTTCGAGCAGCAGTTGCACTTGGGACTGCCCCGGGGCGTTGGCGGTTGTCGGTAAAACTTCTCCCTGCTTACTCTGTTGGGAATTGCCTATGTTCAGCGCCGTATCCATGGAGAAGTTAGTAATTTTCATCAAATAACGCCCCCCATGATTTTACCGGGGAAAAACTTCGCCGGTGGATTGGGCATGGTCCATGTTGATGCAATGCCGCAAGATGCGCCGGTGTTCCATAACCTTTATGCTGAGAAAACCCGTATTCGGGATATTGTGTATCAAGCTCTTCCATGAAACGGTCGCGCTCGACTTTCGCGATAATCGAAGCAGCGGCAATAGAAGCGCTAAGAGCGTCCCCATGGATCAAAGAAAGATGGGGAATGGTCAGGTTTCGCAGCGGCATGGCGTCGATAAGGGCCGCATCAGGTGACGGCCGGAGTGCGGCAAGGACTGCATACATCCCCTGCAAAGTAGCCTGATATATGTTGACTCTGTCGATCTGTGCCGCGTCAATCATGGTACACTGCACAGCGATAGCTTGACTGCAAATCGATGTATAAAGGGTTGTCCGCTGCTTGGCAGACAATTTTTTCGAATCATTTAAACCAGGTATTCGGCATTCAACCGGCAGGATGACTGCAGCCACCACCACTGGGCCTGCTAACGGGCCTCGACCGGCCTCATCCACCCCTGCGATCAGCCGATAACCTTGGGTGTAAAATTCATTTTCGTGGTGATGCAAAGCAACCAATCGTTGTTTTTCATCTGGGATTGTCCGCGTTTTCCGTTTACGGATATTTTCGATGCGCCCTTCGCCTGCTGCATGATTCGCCGCAGCGTCGCCTGCAAGCCAGCTCATTGGCCATCCCCTTTCTGCTGGTCGGATTAAGACTGAATACACTATTCGAGGAAAACCCAGAAAATCCCTGCCAAGCGAATTGGAAATAAATAACTCGGCATTAATGCCGAGTCAGAGCAAGTTGATGAAACAGTATGATCTTATCACTCTTCTGGGTAATCCAGTGTAAATCGTCCCATTTTTCCTTCCCGGAATTCTGCAAGAACAATACGCCTGGTCCGGTCAAAATCGACCATCCCGCCGCCGCGCAGGCAACCGCGCTTTTCCGCGATCAGGGTCAAGAGATCATCAGCCTCCTCCGGCAACGGACCGGACAGGTTATAACGCTCGATGAGGCGCGAAGGGTAATTCGCTCCTAGTAGCAGCACCAGCTTAGCGACCACATCTTCCAGATCAAAGGCATCGTCACTGATGGCGCTAGTGATAGCCAGTCTAAAGGCTACCTCCTGATCTTCCAATTTAGGCCACAGCACCCCAGGGGTATCCAGCAGCTCCAGGTTTTTTCCAACTTTAAGCCACTGCTGGCCCCGAGTGACGCCAGGTTTATCGCCGGTACGGACAGTGGCGGTGCCCAGCAGGCGGTTGATTAACGACGATTTCCCGACATTGGGAATTCCTAGAATCATCGCCCGAATGGGGCGCGGACGAATGCCCTTGGCTGCCAATTTAGCCAGTTTTTCCTTGGCGGCATCTTCGACGCGGCTAATCAATTGTTTTATCCCGGCGCCGCTGAGTGTTTCTACCGTTGTTGTCGGCCGTCCGGCGGCGTGAAGGGCGGCCAACCAGCGTTCGGTCCACTGTAGTTCAGCCAGGTCGGCCTTATTTAACACCACTACCCGTGGCTTGTCACCGACAATGCTGTCGATGACCGGGTTGGCACTACTGATTGGAATTCTAGCGTCCAAAAGCTCAATGACCACATCCACCAGTTTGAGCTGCTCGCGGATCATGCGCTGCGCTTTGGCCATGTGTCCGGGATACCAGTTGATATGCATAATAAATGTTCACCTTTCTGTCTGCCGCTGCCCTTTTGTGTCAGGCAGGAAATGAAAATGGCACACCAACGCAATGTGGTGTGCCACCTGTTTTACGGAAGAGATTTCAATTGATCTAACGGCCAGAAAACAAATATCGCTTTGCCTTTTATCAAGTCGAATGGCACAAAACCGACGTCGGAAAAGCGGCTGTCTTCGGAATTATTGCGGTTATCCCCCATGACAAAGATGTGGCCTTCCGGCACAGTTTTGAGCGGAAAGGGAATGCGGCTGCGCTCTAGGATATATGGTTCATTCTGCAGCTGACCATTGAGAAACACCCGGCTGTCTTTGATCTCAATCGTATCGCCGGGAATGGCAATCACTCGCTTGATAAAATCACGTGAAGGGTCTTTGGGAAAGCGGAAGACCAAGACATCGCCACGCTCCGGAGTCTTAAAACGATAGATGAATTTATTGACCACCAGTCGTTCACCGTTAAGCAGGGTCGGGCGCATAGACGGTCCTTCGACCATATACAGCTCGACAATGAAGTAACGGATGAAGAAGGCCAGGACAACGGCGATCAGTATCGATATGACCCAGTCTTTGATTTCTTCACCGAGAGTCGTTTTGTCCAAAAATTTACCTCCTACCGAAAGAAGAAAAGGGACTGTGTACAGTCCCTAGCCTAACTAGCGTTTTTCTTTGATCCGAGCCGCTTTGCCGGTCAGGTTGCGCAGATAATACAGTTTTGCCCGACGGACTATACCGCGGCGCATGACTTCGATTTTATCCAGCCGCGGAGAATGAACCGGGAAGGTTCTTTCGACGCCAATGCCGTAGGAAACTCTTCGTACGGTAAAGGTTTCTCTGGCGCTGGTGCCAGACCGCTTGATAACAACCCCTTCGAATACCTGGATACGCTCGCGGGTACCCTCGACAACTTTTACATGGACCCGGACGGTGTCGCCAGGTTTAAAGGAAGGGATATCGGTTCGTAATTGTTCTTGTTCCAAAGTCTGTAATATATTCACAGGAGTTCCTCCTCATACTAGACGTTCGTACCGGTTCAGGCAGCGGACCGTCCGTTTTACACAAGATGGATTATACCATATGTTTTCCTAAAACACAACTAAAAATACCCTATTCTTGCGACTTCCACCACTTATGACCAAGGAGACGATCCAAAATGATGGCAACTGCTGCCCGCACCGGAAGGTGGTTATAATCTCCCCGTCCGTAGATCGGCTCCAGAATGTAATCAAACTGGGCCATCACCGCTTTTTCGATGCCCCAACCGGTGCCAAAAAGCAGCAGGCAAGGTCGGGAATCAGTTTCAATTACATTCCGCAGACTTGCATAAGTGGTGGTATTCGCGTATTTTCGAGCATCGGTGGTAACCACCAGCGGCAGACAGCCTTCGCGGTCTTCGATGGTCTTTACAGCGGCAGCGATATCAGGTACGATATCGAGAATTGAGAAGGCGTCACGGCGATCAGGGTTGTATTCGCCGCCAAACCCTTCCCGCCAATAGTCGGTCATTTCCCGGGCCAACGCGGCCTGGCTCTCGAGGGGATGAATGATAAAATAGCGTTTGAGATCATAGGTACGTGAGGTACGGGCGATATCGTGCACATCAAAATTAGTGATCGCGGTGGCGATGACTTCGCTGTTTTTGTTGTAAATGGGATAATGCAATAGTCCCAGGTAAATCGGTGCCGTCACTTCGTCTCTCCTGCCTGTTCTTCCCGTATTTCCGCCAATAACTTGGCGTCTTCTGGGCTGAGATCGAACATCTTCAGCAAATCAGGCCGCCTGTTTAAGGTGTTTTTTAGCGACTGTTTGCGCCGCCAAGTGGCGATTTTTGCATGGTCCCCGGATAAAAGCATCTCCGGAACCTCCATGCCTTCGAACTCTCGTGGACGGGTGTATTGGGGATACTCCAGCAAACCATGATAAAAGGAATCGTGCTGAGCCGCGTCAGCCGCGCCAAGCACACCAGGTATCATACGGGCCACAGCGTCAGTAATGACCATGGCTGGCAGTTCCCCGCCAGTAAGTACATAGTCGCCAATCGATACGGCCTCATCCACCAAATGCTGGCGAACCCGTTCGTCGATCCCTTCATAATGACCGCAGACCAAAATCAGATGATCATACCCGGCCAGCTCTCTGGCTTTGGCCTGATCAAAGCGTTGTCCGCTTGGACACATGAGGACAACACGCCGCCGCGCCGAGGGATCGGAAGGCAGACTCCGGACCGCTCGAAACAAGGGATCTGGTTTCATAACCATTCCCGAACCGCCGCCGAAGGGAGAATCATCGACAATCCGGTGTTTGTCGATAGTAAAATCCCGCGGGTTGGTAACGTCAACGCTGAGCAGCCCAGAGTCGCAGGCCCGTTTGATAATGCTATGACCAAGCGGTCCAGCAAACATTTCGGGAAATAAGGAAATAATGTCGACACGCATGATTATTCCCATTCTTCCTGTAATTTAACGATCATCCGGCCGCCAGCCATATCGATGGTTTTGACAACGTCTTTGATCGCCGGGATGAGCAATGGTTTTTGGCCTTCCTGCTCAGTGATGTAAACATCATTGCTGCCGGTCGATAATACATCAGTCACAGCACCGAGGCAGACACCGGCCTCGTCATAAACCTGAAGGCCGATAATATCGAAGATATAGAAATGGCCTTCAGGCAACTTCACCAATTCTTCCCTGGTAACTTTGAGCAGTTTGCCTTTCAAGGCCTCGACTGTTGTGCGGTCATCCAAGCCGGTGAATTTGACGATAAACTGACGGTTGTTGGTGCGCACTTCGGCTACTTGCAAGACGCGCCCGTCATCTAACTGCACTTTTTTCAGCTGATGAAAACGTTCTGGAAAATCGGTAAGAGGAGTAACACGAACGTCACCCCGCACGCCGTGCGGGGCAACAATTTTGCCGATAATGATTAAACTGGCGTCAGTCATGATCAATCACGAAAAGCAATGACCTTGCCGTCTTCCAAAAGGATTTCGGCAGCCATGATTTTGTGCAGGTCATCGCCAATTCCGATAGTGATAACGCGCTCCATATTGCCCTGAACGATCTCGGCGCCGATCTCCAGTTGGGCAGTTTCTTTGAGCCGCTCGGTCATGTGTGCCTTAAATTCCATCCGTTTTTGCTTTTCGGCCTCGATCTGCTGGCGAAGGGCCGTCAGACCTTGAGCGTCAAGTTTAGCCTGCTCGGTCATTACCCGCTTGGCGTGAAAGTCGATTTGTTGGAGCTCCATGTCCGCTTTTTTCAAAGCGTCCTGGATTTCAGCTGCCAGTTGGGTTTTGAGTTGTTCGGTCACTTTGGCTTTCACTGTGACCGGGATCTTCAACATCATGTTTTCCATGCTGTACACCCTCTTAAAGGATTTCGACCATAACTCTCTTGTTGTCGCGAACCGCCGCAGCCTTAACCACGGTGCGGAGTGCTTTGGCGATACGGCCCTGTTTGCCAATGATTTTACCCATGTCTTCCGGGGCGACGCGCACTTCGTATACGGTGACGCTGCTGTCTTCGGTCGCAGTAACGTTGACCTGCTCGGGATTTCTGACTAATGCTTTGGCGATAACTTCAACTAATTCTTTCATCGTTATCACGCTTCTTTCTTGGTACGCTTGAGCTCATCCCATTTTTGCAAAATGCCAACTTTGCTGAACAGATCTTTCACGGTATCGGTCGGTTGAGCGCCTTTTTTCAGCCACTCAATTGCTTTTTCCTCATCAATCTTGATAATAGCGGGCTGAGTGGTGGAATCATAATGTCCCAGGAGCTCGATGAAGCGACCGTCGCGCGGCGAACGGGAATCAGCAACAACCACACGATAAAACGGGCTTTTTTTGGCGCCCATGCGCTTTAGACGAATTTTGACTGCCATAATACTATCACCTCCTTTATAAAATCAAACAATATATGATAATGGCTTTCATCACTGCATGAAAGGCAGTTTAAAACCGCCTCCCTTTTTCTTGTGTTTTTGCATGTCTTGAAAGCGTTTCATCATCTTTTTAGCTTCTTCAAACTGTTTTAACAACCGGTTGACATCCTGGACCTTTGTGCCACTGCCGGTAGCGATGCGCTTGCGGCGGCTGCCATTCAATATCGACGGATCACGCCGCTCTTTGCGGGTCATTGAGCGGATAATGGCCTCGGTGAATTTGAGCTGCTTTTCGTCAATTTTGGCGTCCTTCAGCTGCTTCATGTTGCCCATTCCGGGCAACATGCCAAGAATCTGGTCCAGTGGTCCGAGGTTCTTCACCTGCTGGAGTTGTTCGAGAAAATCGTCTAGGGTGAAATCTTCTTTGCGGAGTTTCTTTTCCATCGCCTGGGCTTGTTCTATGTTGATCGAAGCTTCGGCCTTTTCGATCAGGCTGAGTACATCACCCATCCCCAGGATCCGTGATGCCATCCGGTCGGGATGAAAGGGTTCCAATGCGTCAAGCTTCTCGCCCATACCGGCGAATTTAATGGGACAACCGGTGACCGCCTTGACCGATAAAGCCGCACCACCGCGGGCGTCGCCGTCCAGTTTGGTCAGGATGATACCATCCAGGCCCAGATCAGCGTTGAAACTTTCAGCCACCGTCACTGCGTCCTGGCCGGTCATGGCATCCACAACCAGGAGGATTTCATGAGGTTTGACGGTTTGCTTGATGGCCTTCAGCTCGGCCATGAGCTCTTCGTTGATATGCAGCCGGCCGGCGGTATCGATGATGACAATGTCGCGGGCGAGTGCCTGGGCTTGTTCGATGGCTTTGCGGGCGATATTGACCGGGTTCTCCTTATCATCCATCGCGAAGACCGGTATTTCCAGTTTCTCTCCCAGTACCTGTAGCTGCTTGATGGCGGCCGGACGATAGACGTCTGCCGCTACCAGCATCGGCCGTTTGCTTTGTTTGAGTAAATGATGGGCCAGCTTGCCGGCGGTGGTAGTTTTACCTGCCCCTTGCAGACCTACCAGCATAATCACTGTTGGCGGTCGGGGCGAGATGGAAATACGGCTTTGGGTGCCACCCATCAGCGCCGTTAATTCATCACTGACGATTTTAATAACCAATTGAGCGGGGGTAAGACTATCGAGTACTTCTTGCCCTACAGCGCGTTCCTTAACCTTGGCAACGAAGTCTTTTACGACTTTAAAATTGACATCAGCCTCAAGCAGTGCCATGCGCACTTCACGCAAGGCCTCTGTGACTTCGGCCTCTCCCAGTTTGCCCCGGCCGCGCAGCTTTTTAAAAGTCTGCTGCAGCTTTGAGGCCAGACCTTCAAAAACCATGTCAGCCCTCCTCTTCTCGGTCAAGTAGTTGTTTTAACAGATCTAAAGCAAATCCAAAGTTGCGTAACCGATGAAAATCGTGCGGCAGGTCATTGAGCATTTCAAAAGCCTGACGGATACTTTCCTGTTCCTGGCGGTAGCGATCTACCAGACCGAGTTTGGCTTCATACTCCTCCAGGATCAGTTCGCCGCGGCGCAGGATATCATGAATGGCTTGCCGCGATACCTGAAACTCGTCAGCAATCTCTGCGAGTGACAAATCATTGAGATAATGCATTTCCAGGCATTGGCGTTGTTTATCGGTCAGTAGAGCACCGTAAAAATCATATAACTGCCCGATCCGTAAGACTTTTGCGAGCATATATTCACCTATACCTGACAAGGTATTCGCCTTTACACCTTATGATTATAAGAAAAAAAAAGAAAGATGTCAAGCATTTTAGCTTGTCACCTATCTGCAAACAAAGCACTGGCGAAATCCTGCGCGACAAAGGGCCGGAGGTCGTCCATCTTCTCCCCCACCCCGATCCATTTTACCGGAAGACCGAGTTCGGCTTTGATGGCCACCACCACACCACCTTTGGCTGTACCGTCAAGTTTGGTCAGAACCGCTCCAGTAACCTGTACGGCTGCCTGGAAAAGTTTGGCCTGGCTGATCGCGTTTTGACCGGTGGTAGCGTCAAGCACCAGCAGTACTTCATGCGGTGCGCCGGGTATTTCGCGGGCGATGACCCGGTGAATTTTTTTTAATTCTTCCATCAGGTTGGATTTGGTATGCAACCGGCCGGCAGTGTCGATAATCAAGTAGTCTACTTTGCGGGCCTTGGCCGCCTGGGCGGCATCAAAAGCCACCGCTGCTGGGTCAGAGCCTTCGCTGTGCTTGATGACTTCCACCCCGCTCCGGTTGCTCCAGATTTCCAATTGATCAATGGCCGCGGCCCGGAAGGTGTCTCCCGCCCCCAGCAGCACCTTTTTACCCTGGTCGTGATAGTAATGAGCCAGTTTGCCGATAGTGGTGGTTTTCCCCACCCCGTTGACGCCGACGACCACGATGACGGTCGGTGCTGTCACCGGTTCACTGGTTGGTGTAGCGGCATCTGCCAGCATGGCGGCAATTTTTTCCGCTAAAAAGGGGCGAAGCTGGTCAGGCGATTGTATTTCTCTTGCTCTCACCGCCTGTTTGATGGCTGTAATCAAATTGGTTGTCGTATGGATCCCCATATCAGCTGCCAGCATGACAGCTTCCAGTTCTTCCAGCAGTTCGTCGTCAATCTGAGTGTAACCACCGATGAGCTGGTCAATTTTTTCTGTAAAACCTTGACGAGTCTTGCTCAGTCCTGTTTTAAGCCGGTCAAAAAAACCCATGAATTGCCCTCCTGAAATGTTATCCTGCCTTATCCATAAATTTGACAGAAATTAGTTTTGAGATGCCGGATTCTTCCATCGTTATGCCATGCATGACATCCGCCACTTCCATGGTGCCTTTGCGGTGGGTGACAATAATAAACTGCGTGTCGCGGGCAAAGTCGCGGAGAAACTCGCTGAAGCGCTGGACGTTGGATTCATCGAGAGCTGCATCGATTTCATCCAGCACACAAAACGGTGAAGGACGATAGGTCAAAAAGGCGAATAGCAGGGCTATGACGGTGAGCGCCCTTTCCCCCCCGGACAAAAGGGCGAGATTCTGCTGTTTTTTCCCTGGGGGCTGCACTACGATTTCGATGCCGCTGCCAAGGATATTATCCGGTTCGAGCAGCTCGATTTGGGCCTTGCCGCCGCCGAACAGCCGGACAAAAAGATCGCCGAAATTCTCGTTGATTTTTTGGAAGGCGGCCTTAAATTGCTTGGACATGGTGTTGTCGATGTCTTTGATGATGGTCATTAGATAGTCTTTGGCTTCCTTCAGGTCAACATACTGGGTGCGGAGGAATTCGTAGCGTTCTTTCAGGCGGGTATATTCGTCAATGGCCGCCGGATTGACCGGCCCTAAAGCCTCTATTTCTGTCTCCAGCTCCTGAATCCGCGCTGCAAGGACATCGGGGTCTTCCTCCCGGTAAAGAACCTGAGCCTCATCACGGGTCAAGGCGTGATGATCGCGAAGTTGGTCGCTGCAATAGGTGAATTCATAGCCGAATTTTGCAGCCAGAAGTTCGAGTTCGTGCGCCCTGGCTTGGATATTATTGAGTTTGCGTCTGAGATCCCGCACTTCGCGTTCCAGCTTTTGTTGGCGGGCAAGCAGGCCAAGTTTTTCGGTCATATGGACGGTGCGTTGCTCCTCCTGCTCCGCCTTGCGGGCAAACAGGCTGTCTTTCATGGTAACAATCGCATTCAATTCAGCATTGGCGCGGGTAATTTCAGTTTCGACCTGGCTTTTTTCCCGGCCCAATGCCTCAATTTGCGTAACGAAGCGGCGGCAGGCTTGTTCGTACTCCGCACAGTTGTGGGCGATGGCGTTGACTTCCTGCTGCAGAGCTGATAGTTTGATTTTGCTGTCTGTCAGTCGGCCATTCTGCGCTTCCCGCTTCTCCTGCTGCACTCTGAGTTCATCTTGCATGGCCGCAAGGTAGCGCTTATGATCATTGTCTTTGTCTTCCAAGGCCGTGACTAGGATGCCGATATCGGCAATCTTGGCGGCAATACGTCCGCCGTCTTTCTGGCTGGTTTTAAATTCGCTTTCCAGGGTGGCGAAAGCCAGGCTAAGACGCTTGACGTCCTGCACGGTATTATCAATGTGGACAGCTAGCTCAGCCAGGCGAAGTTCTCCGGTGCGCCTGAGGTTAAGTGTGGCAGTCAGCCTTTCCTGGATGGCAGCCACGTCGGCCTGGAAGTCTTCGATACGATGCTGGAGACTTTTACGCTTGGCCTCCTGATCGACCATCGTCTGCTTCAAGGTTTCAATTTCATTGCCGCGGCTGATAAAGCTAGACTCGCGTTTACCGGTACTGCCGCCGGCGATACTGCCGCCTGGGTTAAGGAGTTCTCCGTCCAAGGTCACGATTCGAACACCGAAGGCCTGTTGTCTGGCGATCTTCAGCGCCGCATCAATGTCTTTGGCGACAATGGTTCGTCCCAAAAGAGAATCGATCACTGGCCGGAATTTCGGTTCTACAGTAACTAAATCTGAGGCAAAACCCAGAGCACCCGCGGCATGCGCAGCCGCTGACTCGGAATCTCTGGGGCGCATAACCTTAATTGTGTTAAGGGGAAGAAAGGTGGCTCGTCCAACATTATTGGTTTTCAAAAATTCGATGGCGCTTTTGGCGGTAGCATCTGATTCGACGATAATATGCTGCAGCGCACCACCCAAAGCGGTCTCGACTGCAACAACGTATTTATCGGCTACAGACAGCACCTGCGCGACAGCGCCGCCAACTTCTTTGCGCCAAGGAGCATTGCTTTTCAGAACGCTTTTTGCCCCTCGACCGAATCCTTCATAATCTTCCTGCATGTTACCCAATATTTTCAGGCGGGACGACATTTCATTGAGTTGGGTCGTCGCCTGGGACTGTGAAATCATCAGCTGATTGACCGAATGTTCGAGATCCTTTTTTTGTTCGGTCAGAGAGGCGATTTTCGCGTCGGTTTGCCTAGTCTCATCCTCTAATGCGAGTTTTTCTTTCTTGGTGGCAACAAGCAGTTGCTCTGCATCTTGCAGTTGCAGTCTGAACTGCTCCCGTTCTTTTGTCAGCTCGGTTTCCTGCGATTTTTGGTTATCCAGGTCGCGTTCCATGGTCCGCAGCGCATTTCGCTGGGTTACCAGTTCCTGCAAATGGGAAAAAGTTTGGTCTTTGGCTTCTTCTATCTGTTTTTCCGCCAGTCCAATCGCCGCAGTTATGTGACTAAACTCAGCCTGTTGACTTTCGACCATAGCAGCCAATTCATCGGCCTGCTGCCGTTTTCCGGCCAGATTTTCCTGGCGGGCAGCCAGATTGCTTTGGGATTCTTCCCGTTCTTGGCCGATCCGCTCCATTTCCAGTGTCAGTCGATCCTTATTGCGCTGTTCCTGACCGATGCGCTCGGCAAGTACCGCCGCTTTGCCGTCCACCCTCTCGATTTCGGTAATGGTGCCGGTGACAGCGCTTTCCATATTGCGGACAATTTCGTCCAGTTCGGCCAGTTGATCGGTAAAACGCTCCCGTTCCGCTTCACCCACCGAAAGGCGGGTGCTGACCTCGATTTCACTGTCTGATAGAGCGGCCTGTTCCAAGGCCACCGATTCCTGGTTTTTTTCGGCATGGGTCAGGCGATCTAGCAGCATTGTGACCTGACAGGAGGTTTGCTCGGCAGCCAGTTCGTTATATCGGGCCGTGCGCTCGGCGCTTTCGGCCAAGGGATCAAGCTGAGTCTCTATCTCACTGGTGATATCAAAGACCCTGGTGAGATTTTGCTCGGTGTCCTCCAGTTTGCGCAAGGCATCTTTCTTTCGATTCTTATATTTGATGATGCCGGCGGCTTCTTCAAATAGCAAACGGCGTTCATCTGCTTTACTGTTGAGTACCTCATCGATTTTGTTTTGACTGATCACTGTCATCGATTCTCGTCCCAAGCCGGCGTCGATCAATAGGTCATGAATATCCTTGAGACGGCAAGCCGATTTGTTGATATAGTATTCGCTATCGCCGGAACGAAATACCCGACGGGTAATGGTTACTTCGCTAAAGTCCAGCGGCAATAGGCCGTCAGAGTTGTCAAAAACCAAGGATACTTCTGCCACACCTAAGGGACGCCTTTTCGCAGAACCGGCAAATATCACGTCTTCCATTTTGGCGCCGCGAAGATTGCGGATGTTCTGCTCGCCGAGAACCCAGCGCACCGCGTCGGAGATATTGCTCTTGCCGCTGCCGTTCGGTCCGACGATAGCCGTAATCCCGGGTTTGAATTCAATTTCGGTTTTTTCGGCGAACGATTTGAAGCCATAGGCTTCTAATTTACGCAACAGCAAATAGACCACCCTCGCTCTTCTTGCTATACAATCATCAAAATAATACCATGGGAACAGGCTTTGACACAACATAAAAAACCTGTTCATGGATTGAACAGGTTTTTCGAGTCCGGCCCTGACTAGCGGGGTTCGATAATAAAGCGGATGGCGGTACGTTCCTCGCCATCAATGATGATCTCGGCGAATGCTGGGATACAGATGAGATCAATACCGTTAGGAGCGACAAAACCGCGAGCAATCGCCACCGCCTTGATCGCTTGATTGACGGCTCCTGCCCCCACTGCTTGTACTTCGGCCGAACCTTTTTCACGCAGTACTGCGGCCAGGGCTCCAGCTACAGATTTTGGGTTTGACTGTGCAGATACTTTGAGTACTTCCATCAGATTTTCCTCCTTTGCAACTCAGGGCCATGTTAGTACTAAACTATTCTGCATATTTCCTAAAAATTCCTTCTTGGTTATTTTTTAACAGTTAAATATCATCGCCTGATTTACAACATACCGGATATCCTGCCACTCTATTTCAACCTCATCCTGCTGCGACCAATCAGGAATGGGGCGGATGGCAACTCCGGGATAGGTCTGGTGCCAATGAGTGAGATTGGCGCTGGCAATCCCGCGGAGTTTGGAGTGATCACGAGGATGATGCCGTAAAATGAGCGGTCCGCGTGGACTGGGTCCAAGCTCTTCGAGAAAACGCGACACCATATTGCCAAACCAAAATGCGGAAACCATCTCACCAAATGCCGGATGGTATGGTCCGGCGATGATCGTCCCCGGAGCCTCCAGCGCTTCACTGGCCTGCAGTCCTAGACGGATGACCGGTATGTGCTGTCGGTCGAACAGCAGCTTTAAATAAGCCGCTCGGACAATGGCAGCGCGTAAGGACAATGGTTGGTAGGTGCCGCTCTTAAACATTGCAGCCAGCTTAGTGCCTGCCAAAACCACAGTAGGGTAAATCCGGACAAAATCGGGCATCAGTGCGACCGCCTGGGTTGCAGTATGAATCAGGCTTCTCCAGTCCTCACCCGGCAGACCTGGCATTAGTTGTACGCCACACTTGATTTGAAAACTTTTTAAAAGAGCAACAGCAGCAATAGCCTCTGCTGCAGAGTGGCCGCGTTCCGATTTCTCCAGGACATAGTCATCCAGTGATTGAACACCGAGTTCGACTGTCGATACGCCATATAACTGCAGGCGCTTGATAGTGACAGTATCAATGGCGTCCGGCCGAGTGGACACCCGGATGGCCGCTGCTTTCCCTTGCTGCAAAACCGCCATGGCCGGTTTCAGCAGCCGTTCTTGAATAGCAGCTGGCAAAGCAGTAAAACTGCCGCCGTAAAAGGCAATTTCAACAGAACGTCCTGGACGCAATCTTGCCAAGTGTTCCGCGATAATCGCCGTGATTTCCTGCTCTGAATACCACTGTCTGACCCCCGTTATGCTCTGTTGATCACAAAATACGCATTGATGGGGGCAACCATAGTGCGGTATGAATATCGGTATAATGTAATGTCGCATAACAAACACCTTATAAAAATTTAGTGGAATGAAGAAAAAGGCGACCGATGGTCGCCTTGTCTTTAAATCTCTAGCGGATGGAATTGATGCAGCGCCTCAAGGGCAGCACGTTGTTCGGCTTCTTTTTTACTCCGGCCGGTGCCAGTCCCTTGACGTCCGCCATTGACGAATACCGCCACTTCAAATGTCTTGTGATGATCTGGCCCACTCTCTGCGATCACTTCGTAGCTGATCTTACAGTCGCCGCTACGCTGCGCGATTTCTTGCAGCAGGGTTTTATAGTCTTTGGCATACTCGCCCCGTTCAATCGAAGCCAGACCTTGCTGGAGGTGGGACAGAATAAACTGTCGCGCCGCTGCATAGCCACCGTCAAGATAAATAGCTCCAATAACGGCTTCAAATGCGTCAGCCAGGATCGAAACACGCTCGCGACCGCCGGACGCGGCTTCACCCCTGCCTAAGAGAAGGCTTTCACCAAGACGAATGGCTATTGCTTGATTCGCCAGAGCCTGCTCGCAAACAATCGCCGCCCGGGCTTTGGTAAGTTCCCCCTCCGGCAAATGAGAGTACTGACGATATAGATATTCGCTGACAATCAAATCCAGCACGGCGTCGCCGAGGAACTCCAGTCGCTCATTGTTCGGGATGGTTTCTCCTTTGGCTTCATTAGCAAATGAAGTATGGGTCAACGCCTGCCGCAAAAGGCCGCTATCGGAAAAGGTCACCCCTAGTTTTCGCCCGAGTGCGGAAATTTTTTGCGATTCAGGATGAAGGTCCATCAGGATTAACCGTTATACTTTTTAACCAGGAGAGTGGCATTGTGTCCGCCGAAACCAAATGAATTGGAAAGAGCATAGTTTACGACTTTTTTCTTGGCCTGATTGGGAACATAGTCCAGGTCAAGGTCGTCGTCCGGTGTTTCATAGTTGATGGTGGGATGAATGATGTCATTTTTCACAGTCAGTACCGAGGCGATCGCTTCAATACCACCGGCAGCACCTAACAGATGACCTGTCATCGATTTGGTGGAACTGACAGACAGTTTGTAGGCATGCTCGCCAAACAGGGTTTTAATGGCATGAGTTTCATTCTTATCATTCATCGGAGTCGAAGTGCCGTGGGCATTAATATAGTCGACATCTGACGGATTGATACCAGCGTCTTTTATGGCCAAAGACATACATTTGGCTTGTTGAACGCCTTCTGGTGCCGGTGCCGTCATGTGGAACGCATCGGCATTAGAGCCGTATCCGACCACTTCGGCATAAATATTGGCACCACGCGCCAGAGCATGCTCCAGCGACTCAATGACAACTACACCACTGCCCTCGCCCATAACAAAGCCCTCACGGTCTTTATCAAAGGGGCGGGATGCTTTTTCAGGTGCGTCGTTGCGACTGGACAAAGCTTTCATTGAGCAAAAGCCGGCCATGGCCGCAGGAGAAATGGTTGCTTCTGTACCGCCGCACACCATGACATCTGCGTCGCCGCGCTGAATAATTTTAAAGGCTTCACCAATCGAGTTTGTGCCGGTGGCGCAAGCTGTCACCACACACAGGCAAGGACCTTGGAGACCGAACGTAATCGATACTTGGCCTGAAGGCATATTGGCGATCATCATTGGCACGAAAAAGGGACTAACACGACCAGGTCCTTTTTCAAAGAGTGTTTTATATTGGTCATGCAGGGTTTCCATCCCGCCGATTCCGCTGCTAATCAAAGTTCCGATGCGGTCATGGTCTTCCTTCTCAAGATCGAGCCCAGAATCTTTAATGGCCATGGTGGCACTCGCAAGGGCGAACTGTGTGCACCGGTCCATACGGCGGGCCTCTTTTTTGTCCATGTAGTTCGACGGATCAAAATCTTTTACTTCACCGGCAATTTGGGTGGAGTATTCGCTGGCATCAAAGCGTGTAACTGTTGAAATTCCTGATTTGCCAGCAAGAAGTGCCTGCCAATAGGCATCTGCGCCAATACCGATGGGCGTCACGGCACCCAAACCTGTCACCACAACTCGTTTTTTCACGTGATTCACCTCGCGTTATATATTTATCTCTTCCACTTCGTTTAGTAGTCGTGCAAAGATTTCTTTTACCGGTAAAATCTCATCTATTCTATGAATATACTCGCCTGTGAAAACCAATCCGGTTTCCACGTCACCCTGTTGAGCGCGAATTAAAGCCTTCACAATGCAGAAATTGCGCGCGCAATGTTTCAGACAACCATCGCAAGAATCAGGGATAGCGACAGTACCTTCAATGATTTTCGCAGCGTAAGGATTTTTCACTGCCCTCCCAGGAAGACCAACAGGGCTCTTGATCAGAACCACATCCTCCGGTTTGGCTTTTAAGTAAAATTCTTTTAGAGACGGCCCGGCATTGGATTCCTCGCTGGCCATAAACCTTGTGCCCATTTGGACACCATCGGCTCCAAGCTTAAGCGTCTCGACAATATCCCGCCCGTTAATGATCCCGCCAGCGCCAATTACTGGGATCTTAACCGCTTTTTTAATGTCAGGCAGGATACTTTTTAGGGGCTGGTCGGTCCCCAGATGACCACCTGCTTCTTTTCCTTCTACAACAATTGCAGTAGCACCCAGAGCCTCGGATATTTTAGCCAATTTTACCGATGATACTATCGGGACAATCGGCGTACCAGATTCCTTCCCCATACCAAACATGTCGCGGGAAAAGCCGGCACCAGCTACAACAAGGTCGATCCCCTCTTCGATGGCGGTTTGCACCAAGGAAGAGAATACTCTTGCCGCTACCATGGCGTTGATGCCAATAATGCCACCCGCTGCTAACGAACGAGCCAGTCTGATTTCCTGACGGAGTTCGTCTAAAGTCATCCCAGAGGCAGCAATCAGACCTATACCACCCTGCGCAGCCACGGCGCCAGCCAGGCGGGCAGTCGATATCCGCACTGCCATGCCGCCCTGAATGATAGGCAGCCTGGCCACCAGGTGACCTATTCTAAGTTCCGGAAGTTTCAAGTAACAACTCCTCCAATCAGTAGGGCAATTACCCTTAAGAAAGTCCCGCGAAAAGATTCCACGGGACTTTCTTTTTTTAGCAGGTAATGTGTTAACCTTGCTTTTCTTTGTCTATGTACTCCACAGCATCTTTAACAGTCTTAATTTTCTCTGCAGCCTCGTCAGGAATCTCGATATTGAATTCCTCTTCAAAGGCCATAATCAACTCAACAATATCAAGTGAGTCAGCACCCAAATCGTCAATAAACGTAGAATCCATAGCAACGTCAGCCTCGTCAACGCCCAGTTGTTCTACAACGATTTCTTTTACCTTGTCAAATGTTGTCATATTGTTCACCTCCTTCCAAGAATAGTTACATGACCATACCGCCGTCAACATTCAAAGTTTGACCTGTAATATAGTTTGCTGCGTCTGATGCCAGAAACAACACAGCAGCAGCAACATCTTCAGGCGACCCTAGCCTATTTAAGGGTATCCCCTTGGCTAGGTCGCTCTTCACCTGCTCTGGCAGGCCGGCTGTCATATCAGTAGCAATAAACCCGGGGGCAATCGCGTTTACCGTGATAGTGCGGGAGGCCAATTCTTTGGCCATTGATTTGGTAAAACCGATCACTCCGGCCTTGGCGGCTGCGTAATTCGCTTGGCCAGCGTTACCCATAACACCGACCACCGAGGTCATGTTGATGATTCGACCGCCTTTCTGTTTCATCATCACCCGGGAAACGGCTTTGGTACAATGAAATATACCCTTTAGGTTGGTATTGATGACCGCATCCCAATCTTCCTCTTTCATACGCATCAGAAGATTGTCGCGGGTGATGCCGGCGTTGTTAACCAGAATATCAATCCGCCCAAAGGCGTCCATTGTGGTTTTTATAAGAATCTCAACAGCCGATCCATCGGCTACATCGGCTTGGCAAAGAATAGCCTCACCGCCGGCGGCTTGGATGGTAGCAAGGGTTTCTTCCGCCGCCGCTTTATTGCCGGCGTAGTTGACAACCACTTTTGCGCCAGCTTTCGCCAGTTCAATCGCTGCAGCCCGGCCTATTCCCCGTGAACCGCCAGTTATTATGGCTACTTTACCACCTAAAAGCATTTTAGCTAACCTCCTTGAAATAATCAAGGGTTTTTTGTAATGAACTGGCATCTTCTACGTTAAGAGTTTCCATCTCTTTCGTAATTTTTTTGGTAAAGCCAGACAAAACTTTGCCGGGACCAACTTCGACAAAAGCATTTACGCCAAAGGAAAGGATTTGGGCCACACAGTCTTCCCATAAAACCGGGTTGGCGGCCTGTTGAACAAGCGAAGCTTTTATATCGCTCCCCTTGGTCAGGAGTTTACCGCTGACGTTGGCCACAAATGGAATACTGGCGTCGGCAATAGTGACTTTATCGAGTTCTGCCGAAAGCTTGTCAGCTGCAGGCTTCAGCAATGTGCTGTGAAAAGGAGCGCTGACCGGCAGAGGAATGGCCCGCTTGGCGCCAGCCTGTTTCAAGGCCTCGATTGCCTGCTCGACCGCGCCAGTGGCGCCGGCGATGACAACCTGCCCAGGACAATTGAAATTAACGGCTTGTACGGCACCATACTTGGCCTGAATGTCGCCGCAGATGGCGATAATCTGATCGCGATCCAGCCCTAAAATCGCAGCCATGCCGCCTTCTCCCAGCGGAACGGCCTCTTGCATGAACTGGCCGCGTTTGCGCACCAGACGCACGGCATCGCTGAAAGAAAGGGCGCCAGCGGCAACCAGTGCCGAATACTCGCCTAGGCTATGACCTGCGACGATCGATGGGACCAGCCCCGCCTGCTGTAAGACTTTATAACAAGCGATGCTGACCGTGAGAATAGCCGGCTGGGTATTGAATGTTTTGCGAAGATCTTCTTCCGGCCCGCCGAAACACATGTCAGTGATAGAAAAACCCAGTGCCGCGTCGGCCTCTTGAAATACTGCCTGCACAACGGGAAATTGGTCATAGAGCTCCTTGCCCATACCTACAGCTTGAGAACCCTGACCGGGAAATACAAAAGCCGTTTTCACCATACCTAAGCATCCCCTTTACCTGATAACATTATTAGTTTACGCTATTTTGCCGCCCGACTGATCTGCCTGATCACCTGCGGAACACCGTTGATAATTTCCTGCAAAATGGAATCCACTGGTTGAATACATTTCACCATTCCGGCGATCTGTCCAACCATGACCGAACCATAGCGGATATCGCCATCCCGGGCGGCAGCTTTGAGTTTCCCGGCTCCCAGATGGTCGAATTCCGCAGGCGATGCACCCCGCCGTTCTAATTCATCGAATTCACGCGATAATTTATTGTTGATGATGCGTACCGGATGTCCGGACGATAGGCCGGTAACCACAGTGGACCGGTCTTTGGCGCGGATAATGACATCTTTATAGTTGGCGTGGGCAGTACATTCGGTGGAAGCGACAAACCGGGTGCCGATCTGTACTCCCTGGGCGCCAAGCGCAAAGGCTGCCACAACACCGCGGGCGTCGCCAATGCCTCCGGCAGCAATAACCGGAACTTTCACAGCGTCCACCACTTGGGGTACAAGAGCCATGGTCGTGATTTCACCGACATGACCACCGCTTTCCATGCCTTCGGCAATAACGGCATCAATACCATAACGCTCCAGCTTCCTTGCCAAGGCAACCGATGCAACCACCGGGATCACTTTACAGCCAATTTCTTTTAAAGCAGGAATATATTCTGCGGGGTTGCCGGCTCCGGTGGTAATAACCGGAACACGTTCTTCGACAACCACTTGCATCACTTCGTTTACGAATGGTGACATGAGCATAATATTTACACCAAAAGGCTTATTTGTGGCTGCTTTCGCCTTTCGGATTTCATCTCGTAGTGGCTCGGGTGGCATATGGCCCGCCCCGATCAAACCAAGTCCTCCAGCGTTGGAAACAGCTGCGGCCAGTTCGGCGGTGGCTACCCACGCCATGCCTCCCTGCAAGATGGGATACTTGATGTTAAGCAGACGACACAACCCGGTATTAAGCAATCGGCTTTGCCCCCTTGCCCCATTTCAAGACACAGGATGCCCAGGTTAAGCCGGCGCCAAAGCCAACCAGTACCAGCGTGTCGCCATCTTTGACCTTACCGGCCACCACCGCCTCTTTCAGGGCGATGGGGATGGATGCAGCCGAGGTATTGCCGTAACGGTCGACATTGACAACAACTTTTTCCATCGGGACTTTGAGTCGCTTGGCGGCTGACTGGATGATCCTCATATTGGCCTGATGCGGGATCAAAACATCGATGGCATCAGTCCCGAGTCCGGCGTTATCCAACGCTTTCAGCGCCGATTCGCCCATCACTCTGACGGCAAACTTAAAGACTTCGTTGCCGTTCATATGTACATAATGCAGACGGTTTTGCACCGACTCTGCGCTGGCCGGAATCCGCGTTCCACCGGCCGGTAATTTCAATAGGTCGCCGCCGCTGCCATCGGCTCCGAGATTAGCACCCAAAATGCCATAGCCATCGGCAGTTTCCGCAATAACAGCCGCACCGGCGCCGTCACCGAACAGGACACAGGTATTACGGTCGGTCCAGTCGATGATGCGGGTCAGTGATTCTGCTCCGATCACCAGGATTTTTTTATAAAAACCGGTTTTGATAAACTGAGAGGCAACCACCATGCTATAAACAAAACCCGAGCATCCGGCTGCGAGATCAAAAGCTGCAGCATGGGTAGCCTTTAGATTGGCTTGCACTAAACAGGCTGTGGAGGGGAAGAACATGTCCGGTGTGGCTGTTCCCACAATAATCAGGTCAAGTTCCTCGGCGCTCACCCCGGCATCATCCAGGGCTTTTTGCGCTGCGAAGGTCGCCAAATCCGATGTAGCCATCGAAGGGTCGACTACACGCCGTTCCCGGATACCAGTTCGTTCTACTATCCATTCGTCATTAGTGTCCACGATTTTTTCCAGATCTTTATTGGTAACGACCTTTTCCGGGACATAATAACCAAGACCGATGATTCCAACTGACTTTTCACTCTTCATTCGCAACGATTCCCTCCTTAGCGATATTCTCGCGGATATGTTCAACCACTTGGTTTTCCGAAAATTCTTTGGCCACTCGTATGGCATTACGCAATGCTTTTGCCCGCGAACTGCCATGGCAAATGATAAAACCGCCCTCAACACCCAGCAAGGGGGCTCCGCCATATTCGGCATAATCAAGTTTTGCCTTCAATTTTCTGAACGCCGGTAACACCAGCAAAGAAGCTAATTTAACCAACAGACCTGCGCTGTTGATGGATTCTTTCAGTAATTGCATGATAGCGCTGGCGAAGCCTTCGCCGGTTTTTAGAACAATGTTGCCGACAAAACCATCGCACACTACCACATCAACAGTCCCTTTGGGTATGTCGCGTCCTTCAACATTGCCGATAAATCGAATGGTCTCCAGTTTCTTCAATAGAGGATAAGTCGCCAGCACCACTTCATTGCCTTTGGTCTCTTCCTCTCCGATGGTAAGCAGCCCGACCCGCGGATCTTTCACCCCTAAAATACATTGCGCATATATCGACCCCATAATGGCACTTTGAACCAAATGTTTGGGCTTGCTGTCGACATTGGCCCCGGAATCCAAAAGCACGGTGGTGCCGGTCAGATTGGGAATCGGTGTGGCAATGGTCGGCCGTTCAATCCCCTTGATCCTGCCAAGCCCCAGCAAAGCGGCTGCCACGGCAGCGCCGGTGCTACCGGCTGATATGACCACATCGCAGTCTCCTTGCTTGACTAGCCGGGTGGCAACAACTACCGACGCATCCTTTTTTTTGCGGACTGCAGCGCCGGGATGTTCGGTCATTTCAATGACTTCGCTGGCATGGTGGACGCTAATCCCCGTTTTTTCCCACCCAGGATATTGCGCCAGTACCGGTAGTATTTTCGCTTCGTCTCCCACTAAAACAATTTCACAGTCATATTCTCTGGCAGCTTCGACCGCGCCTAACACTATCTCAGCAGGCGCAAAGTCTCCACCCATCGCATCTATTGCAACCCTCATACTATCTCCTCTCAATGCTCTAGTGAGACCATGATGAACTTTGAGCGAAAAACCTCCTGATGATCATTTCTAGTTTTTACCCAAACAAAATATTTATTGCCCCGTTTTTTGACGACTTCTGCTTTGGCTATCAGCTTTTCGCCAATATGTACAGGGATTTTGTATTTAATGTTGGCCACTCCGGTCACGGCAGCAGGCGCATCAACAACTGCAAGAGCGAGTGAATTGGCCTGGGCAAAAATATGATGCCCTCTAGCGACATGAGTTTTTTCAAAAACCATGTCTGCTGTAATAGGCATAAGTGAAATACCCGATTTGCCCAATTCAAGATCGATGAGGTCGCCAATCACATCGGTGCGGGCGATGGCCTTGAGTTTGGTCTGTGCCTCTTCCGCCATCTGCTTGGTCCGCTCCCTTAGTTCAGGAATACCAAGTTCAAGACGGTCCAGACGAATGGTCTGGACACTGACCGCAAGAATCTCAGCCAACGCTTCATCGGTGAGAAAAGGGCTGGTATTCAATTTTTCGATAAGGGTTTCTTGTCGAATTTTCTTTTGTGCCCGCGCCATTCCTTCACCCCAACTTATAAGCAGATGATAATACCTATTGCTAGTAACTATTATATCGCCCGCTACTAAGTTTAGCAAGTAAAAATAAAGCAAGATAAAAGTACAATTTGTCTTTTATCTTGCTCACTCAAAACATTCTTATTCTGCGGCGGTAACAACAGCCTTCCCTTTATAAAACCCGCATTCGGCGCACACGCGGTGCGGCATTGTCGGCTGGTGACACTGCGGGCAGGCAACAAGCCCCGGAACAGTTAGTTTCCAGTTGGCGCGGCGTTTATCGCGGCGCGCTTTCGATGTTTTTCGTTTTGGAACTGCCATATTCTATTCCACCTCCTTGTAATGCCACTGGCAAATACAGAAATACCGGCTGATGAACCATAATTGCGACTATTTTAAAAGATTTTTTAAAACCTCTAGACGCGGATCAAGGCTATCCGAATTACAGCCACACGAAACCTGGTTTAAATCAACCCCACACTCACGGCAAAGCCCTTTACAGGCTTCAGAGCACAACATCTTTATCGGTTCAGCTAAAAATACCGTCTCGCGAATGAGGTCGGTAAGATCAATCTCATCACCGCTAAAAAAGATGGCTTCCTCGCCCTCTGACTTTGAATCTGGCGTGGGTTCCGGGCGAAAGGTCTCTGCAAATGGAATGGTCACCGGATTGCGAAATTCCCGCAAACAGCGGTGGCAATCGGCATGGGCCGTTCCTGTCACCTGTCCCTCAACTAACAGATGTTGGCCAGTATTGACAACCTCACCCACTACTTCGAGTTGGCCGTCCAGCCAAAGCTGATCAGAGCCGTCTGCAAATTTAGCAGCCGGTTGGACAAAATGAAAGGATTGGCGTTCGCCAACGGTTTGCCGTACTTGGTTTACGTTAATTTTCATCTTTTTCCACCCCAACCTTCATTAATTATAGCGACACCATTATGGTTTGTCAAGAAAAGCGGGGATGGTAGACTACATAAAAAATGGGGAAGCACTTTGCTCCCCCACGAAAAGTTTAAACTTGATTTTTATGCCAAGTTCTCGCAAATTTCCCGGGTATCGCGGGCAATAACCAATTCCTCGTTGGTGGGAATGACAAATATTTTGACTTTAGCCCCATCAACGCTGATTTCCTGAGCTTTTCCGCGGACATTGTTTTTCACCGGGTCAATCCTTGTCCCTAAAAACTCCAACCCTTGGCAAATTCTATCCCGCATGGTAATGGCGTTCTCACCCAGCCCAGCGGTAAATACCATTGCGTCAACTCCGCCCATGGCTGCTACATAACCGCCGATGTATTTGCGCACTTTGTGAGCGAATACTTCCAGCGCCAGTTCAGCACGTTCGTTGCCTTCATCTGCGGCCTGCTCGATATCGCGGAAATCGCTGGAAATACCTGAGATACCAAGAACACCAGACTTCTTATTCAGATAGTTATCCATCTGATCAGGCGACATGTTCTCTTTTTTCATCAGATAGGGAATGATGGCCGGATCGATTTCACCACAACGGGTTCCCATGACAAGCCCCTCAAGAGGCGTGAAACCCATGCTGGTATCAATCGATTTGCCATGTTTGATGGCGGTGATGCTGGCGCCGTTGCCAAGATGACAGGTGATGATCCGAAGGCTGGTTACCTGCTGGCCCATAAGTTCTGCAGCCCGTTGTGATACATATTTATGGGAGGTACCATGGAAGCCGTAGCGGCGAACACCGTATTTCTCATAAGCCTCATAAGGCAGGCCATATAAGAAGGCATATTTGGGCATGGTCTGATGAAAAGCCGTGTCGAATACGCCCACCTGCGGAACACCAGGCATAATATCGGCACAGGCGTTAATCCCCATGATATTCGGAGGATTATGTAAGGGAGCCATTTCAATACACTCTTCCAAAGCAGACATGACCGCCGGTGTAATTAGCACCGAGTCAGCAAATTTTTCCCCGCCATGAACGACCCGATGACCGATAGCGGAAATCTCTGTCATGCTTTTGAGAACACCGTGATTTGCGTCTGTTAGCGCACCAAGCACCATTTTGATACCGATACTGTGATTACTGATATCAGCGGTTAGGACGACCTTCTCCTTGTCGGCAGGTTGATGGGTCAACACCGAACCGGGTAGGCCGATGCGTTCAACCAGCCCTTTCGCTAAAACAGATTCATCAGTCATGCTAAACAGCTGATACTTGAGTGATGAGCTGCCGCAATTGACAACAAGCACTTTCATTCAGGAATCCCCCTTGTTGGTTAAATAACATTCTTGGTCTGACCACCAGACACCTATTATCTTTTTCGACATGACCCTTCTTTTCCCTGCCACCTTGTGATTTTAATAGCAAATTTTATGGCGGCGGGAGGACTTGCTGAACTTAGCGCGAAGGCAAGTATGAGTGTTTCAGAAGGAGTGAACTGGATGCAGGCCATAGGCATCATTGCCGAATACAACCCTTTTCATAATGGCCATCGCTGGCATCTCGACCAATCCCGCGCAATATCGGGCCAGGATCTGGTCATCGCCGTGATGAGCGGCCATTTTGTTCAACGCGGTGAACCAGCCGCATTCGACAAGTGGACTCGGGCCGAGATGGCTGTGTCAGCCGGCGTCGACTTGGTGCTGGAGCTGCCGGCGGTATTCGCCGTCCGTAGTGCCGAGTATTTTGCCACCGGCGGCATCCGCCTTCTTCAGTCGCTTGGGGTGGTTGACCGGGTCGCTTTCGGCGCTGAGAATGCCGATTTAGAGGTGTTGTCCGCGATTGCCGATGCTGTTGACGACCCGATAACCATCGAGTATTTAAAGCTCGGCCTGGAGAGTGGCGAGACTTACGCCAAAGCACTGGGAAGGGCACTGGCCAGAAAGTCGGGGGCGGCGGCAGCTGTGATTGCCGCTCCGAACAACATCTTGGCGATTGAATATATTCGAGCTATCCGGCGGTTTGCTCCCCGCCTTTGTCCCCTGCCCATTCCCCGCCGCGGTGTCGGCCACCATGAAGCAGACATCACCGGTCCCATCGCCAGCGCCACCGCAATTCGCCAGGCGCTGGCAGACAAGACTATCGATCAGGAAGCAATCTGCGCCGCGATGCCGGCATTCAGTGCCAGTTCCATCAAATCCGCTATGGTCAGCGGTCGCGGTCCGGTATTTTTTGCGGACTTCGATCAAATGCTCCTGGCGAAATTGCGTTCCATGCCTTTGGCTGACCTGGCAGATCTCCCTGATGTCAACGAAGGTCTACAAAACAAGATCAAGGCAGCGGCGTTACAAGTCACTACTGCCCGAGATCTGCTGAGTAACATAAAATCAAAACGCTATTCCCATACCCGCCTTCAACGCATCCTCATTCACGCCTTGTTGGGCTGCAGCCAAAGTCGTCTGCGGGATTTTGACGCCACCGGCCCCTTATATGCCAGGGTGCTGGCCTTCAGCGACCGGGGCCGGACTTTACTGCGGCAACTGTCCCGAACATCCGACATTCCTGTCATCACTAAGACTACCCGGTTTTTAAACAGCAGCCAACGCGATTCTCACTCTCTTACTCCCTTGCAGGCAATGCTGGCTGTCGATACCTTGGCTACTGATCTTTATATGCTTGCCATGCCTAATCCTCAGGAGCGGCTTGGAGGGGGCGATTTCCGCACATCGCCGCGCTATCTGTAGTACCGTCAAGCAAATGGCGGACTTTCGGCAAAGCCGCCACCATTGCTTTTTCCCCCAGAGCGACACATTCTTCCACAGAGTCAAAGGCGCTGGGCGAGATATGGGCAATATCCGGTCTCACCAGTACATCGCAATACGGGAGGCGGTTTTGAAACAATTCCCGCTCCATAATATCAATGGATTGGATCAGTACATCAAACATATTGGTAATATTGGCAACTGTACCACTTGGCACAAGGTCGATTCCAATGACGATATCGGCCCCCATGCGATGCGCCACATCGATAGGCGTAGGATTCAGCACAGCCCCATCCACGAGCAGCATGTCACCCATCTGATACGGCACAAAAATCCCGGGCACTGAAATACTGGCCCTGACGGCCTGGGCTACTTCACCTTCGCGCAGAACCACTTCGCGGCCTTGATTTAAGTCGGTAGCAACAATCGCCAACGGAATATTCATCTGATCAAAACTTTTATGCTGCGTCAATAGGCGCAGCATTTCCAATGCCCGGTCGCCTGCCACCAACCCCATTTTCGGGATAATAAAATCCAGCCAGTGGCGCCGTTTTAGATTCAAAGCCAGTTTAAGGATCATATCGCTGTTAAGACCGGCAGCATACAATGCGCCAATCAGGCTTCCAATGCTGCTGCCGGCAATAAAGCTTACGGGAATATTTTCCTGTTCCAGGACGCGCAGCACGCCGACATGGGCCATCCCGCGCAATCCTCCGGAGCCGAGAGCTAATCCGATGGTTGGAATCACATCTACCTCCATCTGGGCTCGCTTACGCCCTGTTCGTAGTTATAATACCCCAGCCGCCCCAATATATATATTAACAGACTGTTGGGGCAAGGAGGAAGTTTGGATGGTTATCTGGAGGAAGGGAAAACGTTATCGTTCGCGGATATTGACATATTTTATGGCCTTTACCACTGTCTTTATAACCGTCGCCATGGTGCAATTCCCTAAGGATGCCTTTGACTCAGCCGTGGTTGGGCTAAATTTATGGTGGAATATCGTCTTTCCTTCCTTACTGCCCTTCTTTATCCTTTCGGAAATCCTCATGGGGTTGGGAGTGGTGCACTTCATCGGTGTATTGCTTGAACCGCTGATGCGTCCTGTGTTCAATGTTCCTGGGGTCGGTGCTTTTGCTCTGTCGATGGGCCTCGCCTCAGGCTACCCCATGGACGCGGTCATCACCGGCAAATTTCGCAAAAACCAACTGTGTACCGCGGTGGAAGCCGAGCGACTGCTCTCCTTCACCAATACTGCAGATCCCTTATTTATGTTCGGAGCAGTCGCTGTTGGTATGTTTGGCATGCCTGAGCTTGGCGCCACCATCGCATTGGCCCATTATTTGTCCAGTTTCCTTGTGGGGATTATTTTTCGCTATCATCGTCGTCACGACGGAGAGAGCCAAGATGCCGCTCGGCCGCAGGGCAACATTATTCTCAGAGCTTTTCGCGCCTTGTACAACGCCAGACAACAAGACAAACGTTCACCCGGACAGTTGCTGGGAGATGCGGTGAAAAGCTCGATGAATACCATCCTGTTAATCGGCGGCTTTATTATTGTATTCTCTGTCATGATCCGTATCGTCACGGTAATTGGTGCAACCAGTACTTTAAACGCTGTTTTTGCCTGGGTGTTGAGCTCGGTGGGTTTCGACACCAACCTCGCACCGGCGATGGTCAGCGGCCTGTTTGAAATTGATCTCGGCACACTGGCTGCCAGCCAAGCCGACGCCCCGATTATCGAAAAGGTAGCTGTAGCCGGTGCCATCATTGCCTGGAGCGGTCTGTCGGTGCACGGACAGGTGGCCAGCATTGTTATCGAATCCGGCATCCGGATGGGTCCCTATATGTTCGGCCGTGTTTTGCATGCCATCTTTGCCGCCGGCCTGACTTTGCTGCTCATGGGACCGGGCCATAGCCTTGCCAGTTACTACTCGGTGCCGGTGATCTTCATGCCTGGCGATAATCAGCCTCTCGTCTTTTGGCTCACCCGAATCGAACAAATTGGCTATCAGCTCACCTTGTTCGTCGCCATCCTGCTAAGCCTTTCCCTCATCTTCCATCTTGCGCGGAGTCTGCGGCTAATGGGAAAAAAATAAGGAATCCCTTGGGCTCAAGGAACTCCTCCTGTCGATTCGGCTATGATCGCGACGTCACGCTGCTCCGCTTACGGTTCATTTTTGGTCTGGTGCAGCTTACCATGTCCCTGCCGGACGGCTTCTAACGTCCGGGTAAGATTTTCTTCCAAATAACTAAACACATCGTCGGCATAACTCACCGAGTCAACCTGCAGATCACGCGCCGTCTTGCGAGCCTGTTGGAGAATTTCATTGGCTTGCTCCTGTGCTTGGCGGGTAATATTGTTTTCATCGGTTAACTTATGTATATAATTCTTGGCTTGATCGACGATATTCTGAGCATCTTTTTGCGCCTGCTCCAAAATATGCTGCCGCTCGCTGATCACGCGATTGGCCTCCATGATTTCCCCTGGCAGGACCTCGCGGATTTCATCGATCAAATGCCCTAAGTCATCTTCCTCTATCAGGCGTTTGTTGGTAAACGGGACGCGGCCGCTGTCCAGCAGCAACGCTTCCATCTCCTCTAATATTTGCTCGATCGTCATACGTACCTCCCCTTTCGCTCTCCTGCGGCTTTAGGTTCGCAACTCTTTCAGACGTTTGAATACCAAATCTTCCACCGGTTTGGGGATTAATCCCGTGATGTTGCCGCCAAACATGGCCAACTCCTTGACGCCGGTGGAACTGACGAAGGAATATTCATTACTGGTCATCATAAATACGGTTTCTACGCCGCTGTCGACTTTCTTGATTAAAAGAGCCCGCTGGAACTCATATTCGAAATCACTCAGGGCCCGCAGGCCGCGAACGATAATGGTCGTATTTTGTTGTCTAACATATTCGGTGAGCAGTCCAGAAAACCCATCCACCTGCACATTGGCAATATGGCCGGTGGCTGCTCTGAGCATTTCCACCCGTTCTTCCATCGAGAAAAAGGGCTTTTTATTCGGATTATGAAATACTGCCACAATCAATACATCGAAAATTTTACTAGCCCGTTCGAAGATATCCAGATGACCGTTGGTCACCGGATCAAAACTTCCGGGGCAAACTGCAATTCGCACTGCTACGCCTCCTGTTCATTCTCTGCTGCGAGTGAGAAAACTGACCATTGTTTCTCCATACCGCTGGCTGCGGACAATATGCAACGAAGATAAATCATCGGGGATCATCTCATGCTGAGAATGTTCGATAATAATCAAACCATCTGGTGAAAGAAGGTCCCGTGCGGCAATTTGTTGCAGGACTGCTGCCACATGGCCTCGGTTATACGGGGGATCACAGAAAATCAGATCAAAGCGCCGGCCAGCTTGCGCCAGTCGACTAATCGCAGCAGAAACATCGGCTTTGTGGATTTCTGCCCGGTCAACAAGACGAGCAAGCGCGACATTAGCTCGCAACAAGCTCACGCTGGCCTGGCTGTTATCGACAAATACCGCCCCCGACGCCCCCCGACTCAGCGCCTCAATCCCTAAGTTGCCGGTCCCGGCAAAAAAATCGGCTACGGTTGCATCAATTACCCTGTCGGCCAAAATATTAAAAACCGACTCTTTGACCCGATCACCGGTGGGCCGTACTGCCAAGCCTTTTGGTGTTTTCAGTTTTAATCCTTTGGCGCTGCCGGTTATGATTCGCATAGACATCTACCTTATTATCTTTTCTATTTTAACATATCTAGCCAACACTGTACTAGAGGTTTACTTCCTGACGGCCAGATTTTCACTAAATTACAGGAATTTGGCGCTTATGGTCGAAATAAACACGTCAAACCAACATCGAGGTGTCTAATGCGCAAACGCTTCTTTACTTATTTAGTCGTCATGCTGGCTGTCACCGTGGTTACCCTCGCCCTGACTACCACCATGCTGTCCATCCGACGGCCTATCGCCATCCAATCGCCAGCCAAACCTCGGCTTACCATCGTCCTCTTGCCGCTGGACAGCCGGCCGCCCTGTACCCAATTTGTCGAACAACTGGCGGCGATCGCCGACATCAGGCTCATTTTACCGCCGTCCGAAATGCTGGATAATTACAAAACCCCAGGTAATAAGAAAGCTCTTCGCGAATGGCTAAGTACTGCTATAACCGGTGCCGATGCCGCCATTGTTTCCACCGACATGCTGATTCACGGCGGACTATTGGCCTCGCGGCTTTCCCTGGGCACTGCCGATGATGTGACTGCCACGGTGGCGTTGCTGGAAAACATCCATCATGATCATCCCACCGTGAAATTGTATGGGTTTAATATTATTCCCCGCTTACTCCTTGCTGACAGCGCGGGAAACGCTGCCTACCAAAATAAAATGCTCAAATATTCGCTGCTGAAAGACGAAGTCCTCGCTTTCGAGAACCCAACAGACATAAAAGAGCTCCAGGTGCTGGAACAAGGGCTCCCGCCGGAAATTATCCAACAATACCAGGTGCTGCACGAGACCAGCGTGAAGGTCAATCAGACGCTTATCGATCTGGCGGACAATAACGTGCTTGCCGGATTGGTAATCGGTCAGGATGACGGCCAGCCGTTCGGCCTGCCCAACCTCGCAAAAAACCGGTTGCAGCGGTATCTTTCCCAGCGGCCTGAGCTTGCCGGCCACGTCTTTATCACCCGCGGCACCGACGAGGTCGCCCTGACCCTTCTTGGCCATATCGCCACCCAGGACGCCGGATGGCAACCCCGGGTATTCGTCAAATACTCGCAGCCGGAAAGCGCGGGAATTGTCATGCCATTTATGCCGCACTCGGTGTCCCGTACAGTCGAGGAAAAGTTGGCCATGGTCGGCGCCATACCTGTTGAAGACGCAGCGACGGCCGACTACACCTTATATGTCCATATCGGAACCCATAAAACAAAAACAAGCAGTCTCCTCGCCGCTGCGAAAGAAGTTGGTCAGATGGTAGCCGCGGGACAGCGAGTAGCCTTAGTGGATCTTAGTGAAGATTTTTACGGTCATGAAACCCTGCTGCCTTATTTATTGAAAGAGGATGTGACTGTAAACCGCCTCATTGCCTATGCAGGCTGGAATACAACCAGCAACTCGATCGGCACAGCAGTCACTCAGGCCACGTTGTTTAGTCAGGCGCTAGACCAAAACAATTCCTTTGATCATGTTCTCAGGGTTTATAAATTCAATCTGGAATTTCTCGCCGCCCGGTTTCTCGATGACTGGTATTATCAAAAAGATGTCCAGGTGACGGTAAAAAATGATTTGCACAACTTGAAAATTGACGCCAACAATCTCGGGAACCGTTATCAAGAGGTCAATCATTTCGTCCAGCGACTCATGTCGTCCCGGGCAACTGCCTTAAGCGAAAGAGTATGGCTGCACCACCCTTTACCCATCAATACCGATCAGGGGCCAAAACAATTGACCGTACTGGATATGCAGCTAGAAAGCCGACTGCCCTGGCAACGGACCTTTGAAGTTTGGCTGCAACCTACCCTGTCGTTGGCTGCAGAGACAAAGAGCCTTTAAAGTTTACTCCATAAAAATTCACGGCTATCCGTAGTGATCCACTCATGCAAAATAACCGGGATGCCCCGGTTATTTCTAGCGTAAGACGCGTCGCGCGCCAAGATAACGTTCCACGTAATACTGTTTGGCCATTGGGGTAATGGTCACTTCATTTGCGCCCGAGCTGGCGTGAATAAACTGGCCGCTGCCAATGTAGATACCGACATGGGATGGACCTGGCTCATAGGTACTGAAAAAAACTAAATCCCCCACCTGCAAGTCGCGACGATTGACTGCCAGTCCACTTTCAAACTGCTCGTCAGCCATCCGGGGCAGAGCTACTCCAAAGTGATCAAATACATAACTGATAAATCCGGAACAATCGAAGCCTGCAGGCGAGCGGCCCGCCCAAACATAGGGAACGCCGATAAATTGCTTCGCAAAGATAACCAGTTGCTGGGCTTTTCGTGAATCATTCAACCCACGGCTGACTGGCAAACTGCCGGGTTTAAACTGTTTTATAGCAGCCAAAGTGGCAGAGCCGACAATACCGTCAGGCTGAAGTCCGGCATCCATTTGAAAAGAAACAACCGCCTGTTTGGTGTCATTGCCGAATATCCCGTCAGGACTGTCCTGATAATAACCGAATTCCTGGAGTTTTTGCTGCAATTTATAGACTTCGTCTCCGGTAACACCTTGTTTTAAAAGTTGACCGGCCGGAGCAGAAGCAGCCATCACGGGGGTTACAAACAGCAGGGCGCAGATACAACTCAGCGCAATTAACAAACCCTTTTTCATGCTTCCCCCCCTATACACATCTCTATGGTACATTTCGCTAAAAATCCGACTTTTCCTGTGTCACCTCAACATAAGAAATATAATTTTTCCAGTGCCAATTTGCGTATATTATGTTGACAATCGGTCCCCAGATGTGTATACTTTATAAATGTGAATGCCGGGGTGTAGCGCAGTTTGGTAGCGCGTTCGGTTCGGGACCGAAAGGCCGCAGGTTCAAGTCCTGTCACCCCGACCAGCTCAACAGGCCTTCCGGATTTTACCGGAAGGCCTGTTGTTTTTGCTCCTCCATGAAGCTGTATCAGGTTCAGTCGATGCATCACTTTCTTTTTGTCGGAAGGCCATTGTTCGGAATAAATTCAGGCGATCATGGTATACTGAAATTGAATTACCTATTGGGGCGTCGCCAAGTTGGTAAGGCACGGGACTTTGACTCCCGCATGCGTTGGTTCGAGTCCAGCCGCCCCAGCCAAACTAATATAAGAAACGGCCGGAGAATTCTCCGGCCGTTTTTGCTATTCTTCTTCTACTTTGTCTTTCTTGGCAGCAGCGATGATCTGCTCGGCGATGCGCTGGGGAACCTCTTCATAATGGTCGAATACCATATCAAATGTACCGCGCCCCTGCGTCATCGACCTGAGGTCAATGGAGTACCGGAACACTTCGGCCATCGGTGCATGGGCTTTGACAACACCCAAGCCTTTGCCGATGGGCTCCATCCCGAGGATGCGGCCGCGGCGGCTGTTAAAATCGCCAATAATGTCACCCATACTGCCTTCCGGAACCGTCACTTCTAAAGAGTATACCGGCTCGAGCAGGATTGGCTTTGCCTGGAGGACGCCTTTCTTGAAGGCCCCTGACGCCGCGATTTTAAAGGCCATTTCGGAGGAATCGACGTCATGATAAGATCCGTCCACCAAATTGACCTTGATGTCAGTCACTGGATAGCCGGCCAGGACACCGGCAACCAATGCGTCTCTGACCCCTTTTTCCACCGCCGGATAATATTGCCTCGGCACAGAGCCGCCGAAAATGCTTTCCGTAAACTCAAAGCCGCCGCCTGCAGGCAGTGGATCGATTTGCAGCCAGACATGACCGTATTGTCCATGCCCGCCGCTCTGTTTTTTGTGTTTATATTCGACCTTGATGCTGGCACGGATAGTCTCCCTGAACGGTAGCTTGGGATCGCTTAGCTTGACATCTACGCCGAATTTCCGCTTCATCCGCTCGGCAACAACATCAAGATGCATATCACTGAGTCCGTGGATCAGGGTCTGATGAGTCTCCGTATTTTTCTCCAGGGTGAAGGTGGGATCTTCGTCAGCCATCCGGTTAAGGGCGTTGCCAATTTTGTCTTCATCACCTTTATTTTTGGCCTCTACAGCCATGGTAAACATTGGCTTGGGATAATTGATGGGCGGGAAAATAATTGGCTTGTCTTTGTCGGCCAGAGAGTCTCCGGTTTTTGTCTCCTGCAGCTTGGGCACCACCACGATGTCGCCAGCGTTGGCGACAGTCAGCATATCCTGCTGTTTTCCCCGCAGGGTGAAAATATTGCCGACCCGCTCCGCTTTTTCCCGGGTAGCGTTGTATAGTGCGGAGTCCGGCTTAATCTGTCCGGAAAATACACGAATATAGCTCAGCCGACCGACAAATGGATCGGCAGTGGTTTTGAAGACCAGCGCTGAGAAGGGATCGGATGCTTTCCGTTCCAGCGGCTCTTTCTTTACTGGATGAATACCTGCCACAACCTTGTTTTCCGGTGATGGCACATAGGCGACAACTGCCTCTAAAAGCTGCTGTACTCCGATATTTTTATAGGCCGAACCGCAAAATACAGGGCAGAATTTCGCCTGGGCTACCCCGGCGACCAGTCCGGCGCAAATTTCCTCGTCTGATAACTCTTCGCCTTCCAGATACTTCGTCAACAGGTCGTCATCAGTTTCCGCAGCAGCCTCAATCATGGCCAGCCTGGCTTCGGCGGCCTGATCGGTCATATCGGCGGGAATTTCGCTTTCCGCTTGCTGCGCTCCTTGGCTGCTGTTGGCAGGAATAAAGGCTTTCATTTTGACCAGATCGATAATACCCTTAAAACTGTCCTGAGCGCCAATCGGCAGCTGAACAGGAACGATCCCGCTCCCGAACGACTCCTTCATTTGGGCGATAACCGCATCAAAATCGGCGTTTTCACGATCCATTTTATTAATGAAGGCAATGCGGGGCAAGTCTTGCTCGACCGCATAGCGCCAGACTTTCTCGGTTTCAACCTCTACGCCCGAGGCTGCACACAGCACAACCAACGCGGTATCCACGGCGCGCAGGGTTCCTTTTACTTCGGCTACGAAATCGGAATATCCCGGTGTATCGAGGAAATTGACTTTATGCTCACGCCACTCACAGGGGGCCAACGCCGTACTAATTGTTACTTTTCGTTTGACTTCTTCCGGTTCGAAGTCGGTAGTCGCAGAACCGTCATCAACCCGCCCAAGGCGATTCACAGCTCCGGCATTGTACAGCAGTGCTTCCGAAAGGGAGGTTTTGCCGGCGCCGCCATGGGCGATGATACCGACATTTCTGAGCTTTTCGCTTTTGTACTCTTTCAAAGCAAGTCCCTCCTGATGATATGATTCTTGTGCCACACAATAGTACAATATGTGGTTAAGTTGGTTCTCAATTCTCTGTTAAATGGAAATATTCCTGCTTTTCAGGCGATTCACCGGCAAATTAATAACCGCCTTATCAAGGCGGTTATTATTATTACCTGAATTAGTCAGTTTTACAAAAAATACGCATGATTTTCCGTAATGGCCGTGGTATAGACATCAAATAGACTCTTAATCCTTTCACCCCGCTCGCCCCCTCAAAGCGTACTCTTTATAGTCTATGCCACGAGAGGACGACATGTGCGGAAAATCTAGTGGCAGCTGCCGCAATTTTTCGAAGAACAGGAGCCGCACCCTGCCGAGCCGCCTGTGCCACCGTCTGCACCGGGGCTACAAAACTGTGATATTGCTTTTTCCATCTTTGTACCGGCACACTTCGGACATTTTACCGAACCTTCCCACTGCAGGCGGCAAAGTTCACTAAAACGCTGATTGCAATCCTTACAAATAAATTCATAAAGTGGCATGTGCGTCACTCCTGCAGTTCATTTTCGGCCCGCGACAGCATAAAACACAAATCCGACAGGCGATTGAGCAGCATTAATACTTGTTCGTTTACCGGCTCCTGGCGGCCCAGGTGCCACAGTTGGCGTTCGGCCCTTCTGGCTACCGTCCGGGCCAGATCCAGCGCTGCCGAGGCAGGGTTGTCGCCGGGAATGAGGAAATGGGTCAGCGGTGCCAACCGGGAGTCGAACTTATCGATAACCAGTTCGATTCCCCGGACATCTTCGGCTGTTACCAAAGAATTGGTGTCGCCGCTGCTCGCCACCGCGGCCATTACCCTTGCCAACTGTTTCTGCACATCATATACGGCGGAGCCTACTTCTTTATTGCGACAGAAAGCCCGGGCCAGCCCCAATGCTGAATCCAGTTCATCAATGGTGCCGTACGCCTCGACTCGCGGACTGTCCTTGTCGACCCGTTCGCCGGTATAAAGCGAGGTGGTCCCTTTATCGCCACTCTTGGTGTATATTTTCATTGCACCCACCTATCCTATTGCACTATTTCTTCAGGAGTGAAATAAATAGAGATTTCCCTGGCGGCGCTTTCGTCACTGTCTGACCCATGGATAATATTGCTGCCGATATCGAGAGCGAAGTCGCCGCGAATAGTGCCGGGGGGAGCTTCGGCAGGGTTGGTCGGCCCCATCATCGTCCTGACGACCCGCACGGCGTTGTTGCCTTTTACCACCATCGCCACCAACGGACCGGAGGTGATAAAATCAACTAAACTGGCAAAAAAGGGCTTTCCTACATGTTCCCCATAGTGGATTTCGGCCTGCGCCCGAGTCAGGCGCAGCATTTTGAGGCCCGCAACCACCAAACCTCTTCTCTCCAGTCGGCTGATCACTTCTCCGGTCAGGCCCTTGGCCACTCCGTCCGGTTTGACTAATACCAACGTCTTATTCATATTATCCCCTCCCATTCGTCTGGTGCGTGTATTCTAACGAAAGTTCGTAATAATGCAGAGCCGACTGGCGGATCATCGCAATCTCGGCATCGCTGACCTTGCGGACCACGCGGCCGGGAGAACCGGCCAGCAGCGCGTTCGCCGGAAATACTTTTTTCTCGGTGAGCAGCGTCCCGGCTCCGATGAGCGAATTGTCGCCGATCACCACACCGTCCATGATAATGGCCCCCATACCGATCAGACAGTTGTTTCCCACCGTGCAGCCATGGACGACGGCCTGATGCCCGATTGTCACATAGTCGCCGATAGCCGCCGGATGGGTGCCGGGGTGGACATGGACAAGAGCGCCGTCTTGAATGTTGGAGTATGCGCCGATACGGACAAAGTTTACATCCCCGCGGATCACAGCGTTGAACCAGACGCCGCTGCCCAAACCGATTTCGACGTCGCCGATGACTTTACAGCCTTCGGCCAAAAAGACCTGATCATCAACCCTGGGCATATGGCCCCGAAAAGGAATCAGTGAGCCGGATTTCATGTGGTCAAATCCTGATATTGTTTTTGATCCAGGCGTTTGAGAATAGCCACAAGCAATCGCACTGCGGCGTCGTAGTCGTCACGATGGATGATGCTGTTATGGCTGTGGATGTAACGGGTCGGGATACTCACCACCAGGCTGAGAACTCCCTGCCCATGGATATGAATCCGGCCGGCATCGGTGCCGCCGCCTTCGGTAAACTCAAGCTGATAAGGTATATTATTCTGTTCGGCGGTCTCGATGGCAAAATTCCTAAGCCTTGGAGAGGGAATGAGGCTGGAGTCGAAAATAGAGATGGCCACACCTTTGCCCAGACGGCTGGCAGCCTGGTCATCCGACACTCCCGGGGTATCCCCGGCCACACAAGTATCCACCGCAAAAGCGAAATGAGGATCAATCACACTGGCGCTGGTTTTTGCGCCCCGCAGCCCCACCTCTTCCTGCACGGTGCCGACGCCATAAACGGTGTTGGGATGCTGTTCCTTTTTCAACTGCTCCATCACCTCAGCCATGATCGCGCAGCCGATCCGGTTATCCCAGGCTTTACTCATGAGATATTTTTCATTGGCCATCACAGTAAAGGTACTGAAAGGCACGACCGGGTCCCCAGGCCTGACACCCAGATTTTCTTTGGCGTCTTTTTCGTCCACCGCGCTGATATCAATATACATTTCTTTTTTCTGGACGATTTTTTTGCGTTCTTCGGCGCTCAGAATATGCGGCGGTTTGCTGCCGATCACCCCAGGGATGTCACCCTTGGCGGTCATAACAGTCACCCGTTGGCCAAGCATCACCTGCTCCCACCAGCCCCCAAGGGTGGTGAATTTTAAATATCCTTCTTTGGTAATATGTTTTACCATAAAGCCGATTTCGTCCATGTGGCTGGCCAGCATAATCCGGGGCTGATCATCTGTCCCCTTTTTCTTGAAAATGACGCTGCCGATTTTATCGCCTGACACTTCGGTAAACCCACCGAGTCGCTCGGTAAGCAAGGATTTGACTCTTTGTTCATACCCCGACACGCCAGGGACCTCACTAATTTTTTTTAACCATATCAACGTCTTATCCAAGAACATTCCTCCCATCACTTTTACCTTTATCTTGCGGCAAAGCGGCTGTATCTATTCTCTGCTACCATTATATGGCTGGCTCGGTTCCTTGTCAAAATGGCCGCAAAATCACAGTGTTGCCGGTAGCTTGGCAAATAAAAATCCCCCCTGTAGGAAGGGGGGACCCAAGTTTAGCGTCCACGCTTGGAAAGCTGCTGCAGCCTGGCGATTCGTTCTGCTGTGGGCGGGTGAGTGCTGAACAGGCTGGATACCCAGCTACCGGCGCCGCTTAGCGGATTAATAATGAACATATGGGATGTCGCCGGGGTGGCCTCAGGCAGCACTTGGCGCTGGGCATAGTATTCGATTTTTTCCAGGGCACTGGCCAACGCCAGCGGATTGCCGGACACTGTACCGGCGGTTTCGTCCGCCTGGTATTCCCTTGCCCGGGAAATGCCGAGCTGAATCAAGGTGGCAGCCAGCGGGGCCAGCACAATGAGAAATACCATTTCGATAATCCCGCCCATACCGCCTTCGTCGTCATCGCTCCGGCCACCGCCGAAAATGGCAGCCCATTGCGCGATGTGGGCAATCATGGTAATCACTCCGGCAAGGGTGGCCACGACAGTACTGATCAGGGTGTCACGGTTTCGTACATGTCCCAGTTCGTGGGCCAGTACGCCTTCCAGTTCTTCATATTTGAGGGCCCGCATAATTCCGGTGGTAGCCGCAATAGAGGCATGCTCCGGGTCGCGTCCGGTGGCAAAAGCGTTGGGGACGTCAGTGTCGATAATATACACTTTCGGCATCGGCAATTTCGCCTTCTGTGCCAGGCCGGAAACCATCCGGATCAGGTCGGGGGCCTGTTGGGGTGTGACTTCTCTCGCCCCATACATACTGAGGACAATTTTATCGCTATACCAGTAGCTGACAAAGTTCATTAAAATTGAAATGACCAACATGAAACTCATTCCTGTGGTGCCACCGAAAAAGTTTCCTACCGCCAGTAAAATCCCGGTTAACGCAGCCAATAGTATACTAGTCTTGAAGGTATTCATTCAACCGACCTCCGTTTCGCTTTAGCGAATGTAGAGTCTATATGATTATATCATCTTGATTTCTATAAATATGCCTGAAGGCTGTCCCACCTCCTCCTACAAGGTACTATTGATAATTATAAGGAAGTTGCTGCTATTTCACAACAGTCAATTACACGCTTTCCAAGCGATCTTTGATTGCTTTCAGCATATTTTCGCTGTTTACGCGTACTTTCTTCTTCAATATTGGATTCAGCAGGCCGGCAATCATCGGAATGCCAAACTCAAAATCCACCGTCAATTTGATCTCCGTACCGCCGTCAATCGGGGTCAGCACCCATTCACCCTCAAACTTTTTCAGGTCGCCTTCCACCTGGCAATAGCTGATATGCCTGTTGACGTCGTCAAACACATCCCGTTCAGTCCAGCGGATGATACGGCCGTCCACATTGGAGACCCATTTGGTAATGGTTGCTCCTTCCAGACGTTCGAGAACCTCAACACTGACCAGATCAGGCATAAATTCCGGGTATTTTTCCATCTCTTTCAATATGGGATAGATGTCGGCCGCCTCGGCTTTCACCGGCAGAGTCACTTCCACAAATGGCACAGGAAACCCTCCTTATAGGTCTTCAACCATGGACTGGGCCGTTTCTACGGCTTCAGTAATCGCCTTGAGCACAGTGTCCACCAAATGCCGCTCGATATTGAGCGGCGGCTCGATCCGGATAACTTTGGGGTTATTTAAGGTGTAAGCTACCAGAACGCCCCGATTGATCATCTCCGACATCAACAGTCCGCCGATTCCTTCTTTGGTCAGTTCGACTCCGATCATCAGACCACGGCCCCGTGCTTCGCGGATGACCTCGGGATAGTCCTGGGCTAACTGCTTTAGTGCCCCGAGAAAATACGCTCCGGTATTCGCCGCCTTTTCAGCCAACTTTTCTTCCCGAAGAACACCGATGGTGGCAATGGCTGCCGCGCAGGCCAGTGGATTGCCGCCGAAAGTAGAGGTATGAAGGAATGGAGCGGTAATATATTTTTCCCAGACGCCAGGCCGCGCGGTGAAGGCTCCCACCGGCATCACTCCGCCGCCGAGCGCTTTGGCGGTGGTCAGAATATCCGGCACTACGCCCTCATGGTCGACGGCGAACATCTTGCCAGTACGGCCGAGTCCGGTCTGGACTTCGTCGCAAATCAGTAAAGCACCGGTTTTGTCGCACAGCCTGCGCGCCGCCGGCAGGTAGCCGTCCGGCGGAACAATGATGCCGCCTTCCCCCTGTATCGGCTCGAGAATCACTGCTGCAGTCGCATCGTCTACGACCTGTTCCAGGGCTGCGATATCGCCAAACGGGATATGGCTAAATCCGGCCAGCAGCGGCTGGAATGGCTCGCGAAAGAGATCACGGCCGGTAGCGCTAAGAGCTCCCAGTGTCTTGCCATGGAACGAGTTGACGGTAGATACCACTTTATGGCGACCGGTGGCAATCTTCGCCAGTTTCAGTGCTCCTTCAACCGCTTCGGTGCCGCTGTTGACAATGAAGCTATATTGCAGATCGCCTGGTGTAATCTCGGCTAATAGTGCCGCCAGGTCGGCCATTGGCTTGTCGAAAAGCACCTTGCTGGACATTGGCATAGTATCCAGCTGCTCTTTCACCGCCGCAACTACCTTAGGATGGCGATGCCCGAGGCTAAAGACCCCGTACCCGCCAAGGCAGTCAATATATTCTCTGCCTTCAATATCACGAATAATGCTTCCTTCAGCCTGCCACTCCACGGTGGCCAGCCCCATGAACCGGAACAGTTTAGCTACCGCCGGGTTTAGGTAGTTTTCATATCTTTCGACGGTTTGGTCAATGATTTGCTGTTTGTCCACCGTCATCACCTCCAATTATTCCCGCTTGTGTTTTCGCTTTCCAATCGAAAAATCCTCTTTAATAATAAAAGTAGGCTACCCCCGCCTGCTCTAGACAGGTTATTTACGAGAACGCAAGTTCCTCTCATCAGTTATTATTTATTATGTACATTTTTCCAAGAAGCTAACCGAATCCCTGTTGTTGCGCGAATTTACGTTAATAAGTGTATGAACAAAAACAAAACCGTCAAATCAATTGCCTTAAAATATATTTTCTTGATCACTTCATTGTAAACTCATACCGCAAATTATTTCGCTGTAATTCCAACAATTTATTTCGCTTTTTCGGACCGTGAATCATTTCTATTATCACATATATTGGGATGGAATACACCATTGACACCACATCGCTACAGGATATTAGCGGTCTATGAAACGCGAAGGAAAGCTAGTGGTATTTATTGTTTTTATTGTTACTACGATAGTTGTAATAAATATTACATATTGCAACTACTATTTCTAGGGGGATAAATACTTGGATATCACGTTTTTTAACTACTGGCCAAAAAATCCTTCAAGAAGTCGCGCAACTGTTCTGCAGATAATACTGATTCATCACTTGGTCGATCGCGAATACTCCGAAGCTGGGAGGCCATTTCGTCGGCAGTATACCGATTGCGACCAGTCATGACACGCATAGCATCCAATATTTTGCCTTCGGTATTAATTCTGTCAACCCATAAATTACTCACCATTTCGGTGATTTTCTTTGCATCCTGCAGCGAAAGACCCGGTTTCTTCTTGGCTAGTTCGTGTTGCAGTAAAATTGCATCTTCAACGCTGATGGCTTTCACCAGCAACTTATCACATTGTTCGCAAACTCCTTCGACAGACGCTTTGAGTTGACCATCGTCCAAGCGGTCAATCACCACCCGGCTATAGGGCGCCCGGCTGCCGCAGATGCAGGGAATCACATTCATAAATCACCCTCCATACCACCCAACCGAGTGGAAAATAAACCACGGCTATTTTGCCGTGGTTGTGGGCGAAAACTAAGCTGCAAGAGATTTCTTCATAAATGGATTCGCCCTTGCGCCGCGTTTTCCTGCAAAACCGCCCGGAGAAACGCAACCAACCGGCTGAATTTCTACGTTTCCTAAAATCAATGCCAGATATAAAAAGAGTCCTCAATGAGGACCCTGATAAACAGTCACATAAGCTTCCATCGTTTTAATATCCCCTGGCTCTTTTGCCGCGACATCTCGCAGCAACTCCAATATATTTGCTGTCGCTCAGTCCTAAGGATGCAAGGGACGAGTTTCATCAGCCACTGTCACAAGAAAGGGCACATTTCCTTTACATGTAAAAACGGCACACTGATTATCATTCAACTCCCAGCAGTTTACATGGTGCAGAGTATGGCAGTCTGGACATTTGACGGTATGACCGCGATCAACCGGAAACAAGCATAACGGGCACAGTCTATCAACACAGTTGGACATTGCCTTGCGCTCCTTCCCTAAGTCCCGCCTTCGGCATGACTTTCATATACTATTATATACCGCTGTTAGTTGTCGCATGACATGGGCGTCATAAAACAAGCCGGAAATCCGCTGTTTCATTTATTATCCCCCCAAGATGTGACAAAGTTGTGACAACATCAACCAGAGGACTATTATAGCGAAACCAGCAATAACGCAATAAACAGTACGACTGCCACCCAGGTCAAAACTGTCGCCCATACGAGATCTTCCTGAAAGGGTTTCAGTCGACCTAACTTCGGACGGAAATTCAACCGATATAGATAATGTTGAACAACTGGGCTACTGATGATCTCTCCTGTGGATGTCATATCCACACCTCCCATCGAAAAATCGCAGGCTTACATCGAGTCGTGTTCTTATTATCAGACACTAAAGAGTCCACTGAAATAGGGCGAAGTCCCTATTTTCCGACATGTCCTTTAGGACCTAGGTCCTAGACTATAGAAACGGTGGGCCTTCTTTTCAGAAGCGGTCCCAAATGTTAAGAAAATTTAACACTTTTGAAATGGCAAAAAGGATGGTACCTGCCTAATTCAGCAAACCCCATCCTTTTAATTTTAATGATATTAGCTAAGCGATAATGATCCTGTCGTCTTACCCTTTAGTATACGGGAACGAAAGCTTGCCGAGCAATCGTTCCATAATAACGCCGGCCAGGTAATCGGCGTTGCCGGTATTTGACCACTCACCGGTGTATTCTTCGTGACTGCTGAGATCAAAAGTTTTCTTTTCGAGGGCGCGATATCCCACGATGCGTAATGAAATCGAAGTCTGTTGCGAAAGACCTGAGTCCATTGTTATTAGCTGACTCTCCGAAAACTCGGTAATAATGGCCCCAATTACGACATCCGCGTTGAGCTTTGTCGCTATTTCTGCCAGCTTTTTCATATCAAAATTCTTCGCTTTGACTCCAAGGTCTGCAGCAGTGGAAACGGCGGCGCGTACCTCGGCAGCCGGAATTACGTCATAAATGATCACGATTTTATCCAATGGCATGTGAAACTTCGCTGCCACCGCGTCCGCTATCACCCTTTCCACCCCATCATCATGGGTATAGGATTGATTGATTACCGGCAAGATAGCTATTCTTTGTGGTTCAGCAGCAAAGCAAGTTGTTGAAATCAAGAAAACAACAAGACACCCCAGCAAGATACCGAGGATTTTTATTTTCATATACACCCCTTCTTCCGTCTTCATTCACAATAAACGATGTCACTTGTACCCTGTATTCTTCTTTTCCTGCGAGGAGAAGATCATTCAAGTTCCTTGCGCTTATAAGTCCGCGCACCTCATAATAGGATTCTTTTATCATCCACACATTCCTTCTGTTTGCTCTAACATTGACTTTGCTTGCCTCACTTCTCGATAAACCATTTCCCCTCGTCACAGAACAAGTAGATCTCTTTGCAGCGAATCCTGCAAGTGTACCGCATGCCCAGACCGCCGCCTTTTAAAGAGGGAGCCTGACGTACGTCTATCACCTGGTCAATCTCATATTTCCGGCCGTCGATCCAGGTCAAAAGGACCGGTCGTATCTGCCCGCCCTCGTCGTGTTCTGCCATCACTTTCACAAATGTTTTACCCATACTTCCCACCTATCGAAAGAATGATACCGGATGGATGACATGATCGTCTTTGGGGTTAAATCCGGTTAACCTCCGGTCTTGGAGCAGGGCGCAACGTTGGACACTATAAGGGCCAAAGCGTTGCCGGATGCTGTCTACAGCCTTCTCCAGTGCTTCTGCTTCACTTGCATCCCGATTGAAAAGATCAAGCTGTACAAGGCCGCTGGCAGTCACCAGGTCAGCGCCGCGGACGCCGATGCTACGGATTGGCTTTTCCCACCGGTAATGTTCTTTGAATAATTCCATTGCCTTCCGGGCAATATCGCCCGACACCAACGAAGGCCGCGTCAGCTTTCCCTGTCGCTCGAAAGTAAATAGTTCCACATCCCGAACCTGTATAACCACAGTTTTGCATTTCAGGCCATGTCGCCGAAGCCTTGCTGCAACGCTTTCAGCCAGGACAAACACAATCATTTTTACATCCTCGTTATTGACAAGGTCACGGGGTGTCGTGGTGCTATTACCGACAGACTTGATAAAGCTCTCGGCCCCGATGTGACCAACCGGGGCTTCATCCCGGCCATTGGCAAAATGCCAAAGGGTCTCACCCCATACCCCGAGGAGCAGCCGGAGGGCATGCACATCCCGCCGGGCAATGTCGCCTATGGTAAAAACGCCTCTATTCTCCAGTTTGCGTTCGGTAGAGCGCCCGACATAGAGCAGTTCCCCCACCGGCAGCGGCCACACAATCTCACGGAAGTCATTCTCAGAAATCACAGTCGTGGCATCTGGCTTTTTCAGGTCTGAGCCCAGCTTGGCGAATATTTTATTAAAGGAGACGCCGACAGATACGGTAATACCGAGCTCCGCCCGCATCCTGGTGCGGATGGCATCAGCCATCTGGACACCCTCCCCGAACAATCGCGTAGAAGCAGTCACATCCAGCCACGCCTCGTCGATTCCAAAAGATTCGATCTGGTCGGTATAATCGGCATAGATATCTTTTGCCAACTGCGAAAAGCGCAGATATTTTCGATAGTCAGCCGGCACACAGACAAGACCGGAGCATTTTTGCCGGGCCTGCCAGATGGCTTCCCCGGTTTTCACTCCATAGCCTTTCGCTAAGTTGTTTTTTGCCAGAATAATACCATGCCTGGCCTCGGCATCACCACTCACAGCGACCGGCACTTCGCGCAGTTCAGGGCGGTAAAGACACTCCACCGACGCATAAAAGCTATTTAGATCAACATGTAAGATTGTGCGACGCATCACTTCACCACCAGAACATATGTTCGTGTTTATTATAGCCCAAATTTAACCTCTGCGCAACAAAAAACCCCTGTAAGATTATTACAGGGGGCTACTACTGCTTTTTGATTTCACCAGGCAACGTACTACACTCGGTTTACAGCGATCATGCTATTCCCCAGCCTTGAAAAAGCTGGCGACTTCTTGCTGGAATAGCAAATGACCCTTCTGAAGGTGCATCATGTGACCGGCATCAGGAATAATCACATACCGTTTGTTAGGGTTGGGAAGTTGTTGAAAGAAGGGCAGCAGTCCATCCACGTCTGCGACATCATCATATTGCCCATGGATGATCATCATGGGTACAGGGATTAGCCGTGGATTCACCATCGGCAAGATGGTGACCATATCCAGTTGCGGCCCGGTGGCGGTTCGCGTCTCGACTTGGACGGCAGCTTTAGCATAGGCGTCTATGACATCGACATCATTGGCTGTGGTTGGAGTCATCGAATAAAAACGAGGTTTCCAAGCTGCTTCGGGAATAACGAGGTAGGGATTAGCCCGGAAAATCTCAACTCGCGGCCGCCTCTTGGCAATGTCTGGGCTATTCACATGCATCTGCGCATAGCTGACATATTTCATTACCTTATCCGGATGAGCCATTACATACATGCCGCCATATTGTGTGCCCCATGACCAAGCCAGAAGGTTGATTTTGGAGGTGTTGCGCATCTTCAGGATATACTCGACAGTGGCGTTTAGGTCTTCGCTCGCCTGCGCAGTCGTCATGAGTCCTTCGGGATGAGTCGACCGGCCGAAACCGCGAGTATCCAACGCAAAAACGTCAAACCCTTGCTCTGCCAGAAAATCCATCAAGCTATATGACGGCTTGCCTGGCACCTGCAGGTCAAAGCTCTCCCTCCCTGCTGTCGCCGAACCGTGGGCTAAAACAACAACAGGCTTTCCGTAAGAACTACCTTGGCACTTTTCCCAGACGTAAATATTGATACCGCTATTTTGTACCCAATGCTCGGTACCGACCAAATCACCGGTTGATGGAATAGCCCCTTCAGCGAAAACTACCGGACAAGCAACTACCAGAAATAGTAACAGGACCAAAAAACAACGACTTTTTAGCCTGGCCATCAGGACCCCTCCCTTATGATTTTTATGAATATTCTGGTATTTCTATTAATGTTTTGGAAAACCTGCTTTCCCAAGATGCAAGAACTGCATTTCCCCATGAAAAAGCTCCCCGGATGATATGTTTCATCCGGGGAGCCACTAGCTTATTTCACAATAAAATTTAGAAGTTTTTGAGCAAATAGTCAACGCTCTTTTCGTGATTGGCATACGCCTGCTCCAGATTGTCGGCGTTGGCAAGCTCAATGGCAACATAGACTTTTCCTAATTTCGAGAGGGATGCAAAATAGACGTCAAAAGCCAGTTCATTGCCATTGAGGTATTGAGCCGGCTTATGATTGATCGAAGTTTTCAAGTGGGAGTAGCCCATCTTGGTAACGTTGGCTTCAAAGAATTTCCGGACATCGGTCGGGGAATTTTCCACCCGGGATGTACAGAAGAAATTGGCCATATCCAGTTGGAGTCCGACATTGGCGTTCATTCCGCTCGGTCCAAACAGGTCAGAGGTTCCGAAAGTATTCACGCCATCGCCTGACAAACCTTCGTTGGCATTTTCAACCAAGAGAGTCATGCCAAAGGTCTTGGCGGTATTTGCAGCCTGGTTCAGGTTCGAAACCAACTGAGTGAACTCTGCGGAAGTCCAAAATTGTTTTTTGAGATCATTATTCATTTCATTGCCATTGGCGCCAGTCCTGACGTATTTCGGCCCGTCAAAAACCATCGCATTGGCTAACCCACGCGAAAACGCTTCAAAGTAATTGTCGTCAAGTCCGCCTACCCCCATCGCATAGACGACTTCAAGATTCTTTTGCTTTGCATAGGCGGCGAGTTCTTTGCAGTCACTCAGAGAGAGTTTTGCAGCAGGATCACGGATCTCGATGAAAGCAAATCCTTTTTGGCTGGCATAATCCATAATTATTTTCAGATTGGGGACGGTAGGAGGAAGCCATTTGGAGAAATTCTGGCTGGTAAAGCCAATTTTCAAGTTGGGGTATTTGCTCATAACAATCGGTTTCTCTGCGGCGTAAACACTGGCACCTGAAAGAAGAACGATCATAAACACAGCGGCTACCAGAAGGGCACAGGACCTTTTGAAAAATTGATTGATGACCATGATTTACCTCCCTATGTTTTTATAAGAGCATATCTGCCTAACTCCATTATATGTCTTCAATTTAGGTCTTACAATCACTGCATTAAAGCCCTAACTCAGGGCATTATCCTCTTGAAGCGGCATAAGTAAAGGGTTTGAGGCCCATAAGGAGATGTTCCACAGAGTGGAAAGTTTTTAGAATATCCTGAAAATATGGAATTTTTCCGTGAAAAATCAATTTAATAGGTATCCCGATGATTAAACTCGGCCGCTTCCACCCAGTCATTGACATGGTTCAGCATATCAATAATGGTATCAATCACTTCGACATGTTTCTCTTCCTCATGCCGAAGTTTTTCGCAAATCATTTTCGCCTCTTGCCCTACGGCATTTTCCTTTAGTTTTAGATATAGCTCCACACTCTCTTTTTCTTTTGCTAGCGCTGCCTGATATACATCAATTTGTTCTTTCTTTAGGGTGAGAATAGACTCTTTATTTTTGTTGCTGGCAAAAATACTTTGTATATTGTTTAAAGAAGGATCAGCCTCAATATAGTTCCAAATTTCTTTTTTAGCCGCCTGAATAATTTTGTAATGACGTTGCTCATCGTCTGCAAGACCTTCTAAAACCGGTTTTAACTCCGCATATTTTACTTTTGTGGCAAGATCTCGATAATATTTTTCACCCTCCAATTCCATTTTTAACGCAAACTCAAAAATATCCATGATCAAGCCTCCTCATTGATTCACTCTCTTCTATCGTTTTAAACACCGCTACCTTCTATTCCTGCATTTCTGCCACATTATTCCGTTCCTTGTCACAGCACACGTAGAGTCCCTATTTAGCCAGTAATGAGAAAAATATTATACCAACATCTTACTTTTTTCTGGTAACAAGCTGAGGATGGTGGTAAAATGTAAAATCATACTCGTACTTTCGGATAGAATATGCAGGTGTTTTATGGAAATTTGGAAGAAAAATCTTTGGGCATGCTGGTTTGGGGCGTTTATTGTATCGTCAGGAATGAGCCAAATGGCTCCGATGCTGCCACTTTATATCGATCACCTTGGTATCCATGATACTGCAAGTATTGCAAAATGGTCGGGAATTGCCTTTGGCAGTACTTTTATCAGTTTGGCAATTTTTTCTCCTATATGGGGCGATTTTGCGGATAAATATGGGCGAAAATCGATGATTTTGCGGGCGAGCCTCGGCTTATCGATCATTGTGACCTGCATGGGTTTCGTACATGACGTATATCAATTGACAGGGCTGCGAATACTCCAGGGCGTTCTTTCCGGCTACCAATCGGCAGTGGTTACCTTAGTTGCCACGCAAACCCCACAGGAACGGTCCGGCTGGGCCTTAGGAGTCCTGTTCAGCGGGCAGGTCGGGGGAACCTTGCTAGGACCTTTTATCGGCGGCTACCTGGCGGAAACCATCGGGTTTCGGGAGGATTTCATTATCGTCGGCATCCTGTGTTTCATTGCGTTTATCGCCTCGTTCTTCTTTATAAAAGAAGAAAAGATTACTGTAACTAAAAATACGATTAATTTTAGTGAACTTTGGCGCTGTATCCCCAATCGTACGATAACAATAAGCTTATTTTTTTCAACCTTCGTCATGCAACTGGCTCTTATGTCGGTACAGCCGATTATTACCGTCTATATTACCCAATTATCTTCAGACACGTCGCATATTGCGCTGATATCAGGCGCTGTTTTCGCTGCTGCCGGACTTGCAAGCATTCTTTTTGCTCCCAAATTAGGAAAAATTGCCGATCGTGTCGGGCCGCAAAAGGTGTTGTTGGCAGCGTTGATTGTCGCGGGATTGATTTTCTTTCCCCAAGCATTTGTTACGAGCCCTTGGCAACTCGGGATGCTATATTTTTTATTGGGAATCGCTACCGCCGGCCTGGTACCTTCTATTAATAACTTGCTCAAACGAAGTATCCCTGATTTGATTGCCGGCCGGACTTTTGGCTATAACCAGTCGGCACAATTTATCGGCATGTTCATCGGCGCAGTGCTCGGCGGGCAAATCGCAGCTACAATCGGTATCCGCTACGTATTTTTCTTTAGCGGAACACTGTTGTTGGTAAATGCAATTTGGGTATATCATACGATATACAAGCAAATGAATGTTGATTGTCCAATGAAAAGCTAACTTTCAGAAACGGCAGTCGCTATTTGCCTATATGGCCCAAAAGAGAAAACCGGGGAACTAATTCCCCGGTTTTCTGCGTGCGATGTCTTCTCTTATGCATTTGTTTACATGACACCACTGACTGTATCGACGATCTTAACCGGAGTACCTATCTCTACAATCCGGGCTAATTCAGCGGCATCCTGGTTATACATCCGGATACACCCATGGGAAACGATGTGCCCAATAGAAGCAGGATCATTTGTTCCATGAATTCCATAGTGGGGTGCACTCAGTCCCATCCACACGACGCCGAATGGCCCCCCTGGCTTTGAGGTCTTACTGACTATCGTAAAGGTTCCAGTGGGCGTCGGTGTGAGCATTCTCCCGATACCAACAGCGTATTTTTTCCGGAGAAGGCCATTTTCATACAGTATCAATTGGCGAACCGCTAAATTGACGGTAATGGAGTGTGTCATACTTTCACCTCTACGTCATTTTATGATGATGAAAAGGAAAATGTATAATTATCTAATCCGCCCATTACCTGTCCCTTGTCCTTCTCGGCATACTCGACAGCCCGATACAGGCTGATTAGTCCGTAAATCTTCCGAAGGCATAATCGCAACCCAGGCAAATTAAGACACCGTGGTAATCAAAATACCGATTCCCACACCGTTCGCACATATCTGCAGGGGTCTTATCCATCTCTCGCACCTCCTACAATAATGTATGCTATCGCTTTCAATCCTACTACGGAGAACGCCCGTCAACCGAACAGCATTCGGCAGATGTCAGCTGGAAATATAAACTGCTCCAGAAAACTTGCACAACCTAAAAGGGATAGGGTACATAAATAACCTGTACCAGACTGTCGACCAAGTATTGTCGACGGTCTTATTTTTTGCAGTATTTGAACACCATCGTACCATTTTAAATCTGACGCCATATTATGTAATAGAAACTCCCTCAATAATCTGGAGGTGTCGAAATGTATTACGGATACAATTATATGAACTGCCCCCCCAGCTCCCCTCCATGCTACAAGCCGATAAAATGCCTTAAATGCACCTGTTTTGTATGCCCTCACCGTATGACATGCAAAAAATGTGTAAAATGCTGGCATAAGCAGTATTTTAAGTGCGAGATCTGCGAAAAGATGGCAAGCTGCGAGCCGAGCTGTGAGTCCATGACAAGTTGTGAATCCATGTCTAGCTGCGAAACCATGAAGGGAAAATGGAACTACTAGTTATCCGTTGACCGAAGGCAAAGAAAAGGACAGGCAAAAAAACCTGTCCTTTTTAGTTTGCAACAGTCGCCTCGTCCACTCCCTTTTCGTCCCGCGCTACCGAGATTATTATTAAATTGTAGAAAGTTGTCTGCCTCAATGATAAGATTAAGAAAAACATCAAAATATAAACTACTTGCTTATGGAGGAATTCAGATGCAATTGATGCCATATCCAGTTATTGTACAAGCATTGGCAGACAATGATATTGCAAAAATACAAAAAGGTCGCAAGACCTGTCTTGCTATTTTAAAGCATAGCCCTGATCATCTTATTTGTTTGCGTCTGATTGCTGAAATTGACTATCAAGCTGGTCGTTTTGAACAAGCAGAAAAGTGGTTGGGGCAAGCGTTGAAGCTTGAACCTGATTCTGAAGAATTGAACTTCAATTATGCGCTTACCCTTGTCAAACAGAAGAAATATGCCGAAGCCTTAGCTGTTTCACAACATAGAGTGCGGACAAATCCTCACCAGGCTGAGGCCTTTTTTCACCTGGGGATAATCTATGAGGAAGCCGGTCAACGCACTGATGCAATTGCGGCTTATCAAACCGCCCTCCAGTTGGCACCTGATGATATCGAGTCATTACATCGGCTTGGCACGGCATTGATGACTGCTGACAAATTAGCAGAAGCTGAACAATGCTTTCGGCGCATAATAGCACTCGATCCAAATGACGCAGATGCGCTGAATTGTCTTGGAAACATCGCAAACTGTCAAGGCCAGTTTGACCATAGTATTGCCTTCTATAAACAGGCGTTAGCACTTCGGCCAAACTATCCGATACCGCTTGGTAATTTGGCGACAGCCTTAGAATCGGCAGGCAAGTTAACCGAAGCAATTGCGGTATATCGTCAGTCTATTGCATTAGATCCCGAATGTCTGAAGCCTCAGTTCAATCTGGCACTGTCTCTTTTAGCCAACGGCCAAATGGACGAAGGGTGGCGTGCATTCGAAAAGAGAACCGAACTGATTCAGCTTTTCGCCGACAGACAGGAAATAACAAAACCACTCTGGCGCGGTGAGGCTGGCAACGGTCAGACTGTATTAATAAGAGCCGAGCAGGGATATGGTGATACTATTCAGTTTTGCCGTTATATGCCATTGGTGGCGGCACGCGGATACCAGGTCATACTGGAGGTGCAGCCGCCATTAGTAAGACTTCTGACGTCGCTCTCGGGACCGCAGCAAGTTGTTGCTTACGGTGATCCTTTACCAGCTGTCGACTATTATTGCCCGCTGATGAGTCTGCCGTTTGTCTTTCACACACAGTTAGAAACAATACCCGACAAGATACCCTACCTCACTGTGCCTAAAGAGAGCAGGGATGAATGGCAGCAGCGTATGCCTGCCGCTGAACACACTCCGCTTAAAGTTGGTATCGCGTGGGCGGGAAAGCAACGTAACGCTTCACTGGAACTGGCAGTCACAGACCGCAGACGATCAATCGATCCTTCTTTATTTGCCCCCCTCCTGGCAGTTCCAGGTATACAGTTTTATAGTCTGCAAAAAATGGGGCCGGAAGCCCCTGCAGAATTTGCTTTCATTGACATGATGGCTGAATGTGATGATTTTTCTGATACCGCAGCATTAATCATGAATCTTGATCTTGTGATCAGTGTTGATACAGCAGTAGCTCATCTTGCTGGCGCTCTGGGTAAAAAAGTATGGCTATTAAACCGTTTTGACAGTTGCTGGCGTTGGCTGAGACTACGGGATGACAGTCCCTGGTATCCGACGCTACGCATATTCCGCCAGCCACAGCCCGGCGACTGGCATAGTGTCATCCTATCTGTGCAAAAGGAGCTGAAAAAATCAAGGGAAGAAGTTCTGCGTTATATGTAAACATTGTTTCACTGGCTATATGGAAAGAACTCTTTATAAAAATAGCTTTGTACAATAAGTTCCTTCGGCTAATAAAGTTAAACAGGTACTTGTCTATACCGACAAGTACCTGTTTTTTACACGCCCAAAACTCGTTCACATTGCTGCTCAATCACATTCGAATCCTGGCATCCGGCCAAAGAAAAGACCACCGTGCCTAAGACTTGAAAGGATACGACAGGTATAGACCAGTTGAGTTATTTGCTCCCATTACTACGGCTGAAAGCTGCCTCGGCTTTTAAACCCTTTATCCGCTCCAAGATAGCCTGATAGTTAAACCATTTGCCAAACGGGTTGGTCTGGAAATACAGAAATATGATTGGTGTTATAATCAGCGTAAACACCGTGGAAGTCAAAAGACCGCCGATGATCACCCAGGCCATGCACACCCTTGTTTCGGACCCCTCTGTCATCGCCAGAGCGGTCGGGAGCATGCCCACCACCATGGTTATCGTTGTCATAAATATCGGCTTCAGTCTGGTTTTTCCGGCCTCGACGATCGCGTCAAAGGCACTCTCGCCACGCTCCATTAAGGTAAGGGTATAATCCAGCAACAAGGTTCCGTTTTTCGCCACAAGTCCATCCATTACCAGTATGCCGATCAGCGAATAAAGATTGATCGTATTGTGGGTAATAGCAAGTAGCAGCAGCGACCCGATTAAGCCAAGCGGCAGTGAAAACATCCTGATCAGCGGTGTTGAAAGTGACTCATAAAGCACAGCCAGCAGCATATACACCAGTACCAGCGACAAGGCCAGGGCCTGGTACATTTGGCCAAAAGTATCCTGCATGCTGGTGGCTTGCCCGGCAAAACGATAGGCGACCCCTTGCCCCAGTACATCGGGTGTTATTCTGCCGGCAATGTCATTTAGAACTTCTTGCAGTGCCCGGTCGGTGATATTGGCCGTGATCGTAATAGACCGTTGTTTATCAATCCGGAATAATTGCACCGGACCGGTGCCTTCCGTGATTTTCGCAACATCACCAAGCGCGATCTGGAATTTACCGGCCATGATCGGCAACGACTTGATATCAGACAGTCTGAAACCGTCGCTGCCCTTTAGCCTCACATTAATATCGGTATCTTGCCCGTCGTTACTCGGATCATTGGCGTAAACACCAGCCTGTTGCCCGGTAATAGCGACGTTGAAAACATTGGTTACCTCGGCAACCGACGTATTAAAAAATTTCACTCTCTCCCGGTCCACAGCCAGTTGGATCTCCGGCATTCCTTCGGTATAGTTGCTTTTGACATCTTTCAGACCTTTTACCTGGGAAAGGACGCTCAGCACCTGGGAATTGGCTTTTACCAGTGTCTCCATGTTAGCGCCAAGCAACTGAATCTGAACCGGAGCCGATGATCCCCCTCCCCCGGAACCGGAAACCCCGGCCACGGAAGACTGTGTTTCACTGACCCTGGTGCTTGCGTTCGTAATATTTTGGGCAGCATAGGCCCTTACTTGGTCAGTGACTTCCCAGACGCTGCGTTTGCGGTCTTTTCTATCGACAAGCTGCACTGAGATTGAGCCGTTGTTAGTGGTCGGCCTGCCAACACTTGATAAGTAGTTTGTCACTTCCGGCACGGTCTGCAAATATTGTTCAAGATTGGCAATGACCTTGTTGGTCTGTTCAATATTTTGCCCGACAGGCAATTCAACCGCTATCCGAAAGCCAGCCTCGTCGGTTCGGGGCATATATTCCGCCCCGATGAAGCCTAGCGGAATTAATGCAATTGAAAACGCAAAAAGGGTCAAAACACCGACAATGACCTTTTTCCGGTTAGCCAAAGCTTTTCTTAGGATTTTCTCATATTGGACAGTCGCGTTTTCTTCCAACCGGTTCATAAAGTCCCAGGTACGCCCCTTGGCCTCGACTAGCCCATTTTTAAACAGGATAGAGGCAATCATCGGGGTAAGGGTAAAGGAAACGAACATCGAGAACAAGGTCGCAAATACAATCGTAAGGCCAAACTGGCGGAAAAACTGCCCGGTCATTCCGGTCATAAAGGCAATCGGCATGAACACAACCACGTCACAAAGGGTAATCGCAATAGCCGCCATGCCTATTTCGTTTCGCCCTTCCTCGGCGGCTGCTGCCGGGGTTTTTCCCATATTCATATGCCTGTGGATGTTTTCCAGCACAACAATCGAATCATCCACCAAAATGCCGATACACAGCGCCATCCCCATCAGTGACATCATGTTGAAACTGAAACCAGCAATATACATGATAAAGAAGGTAGAGATCAGCGAAGTCGGAATGGCGATAATAACGGCAACAGTGGACCGCCATCCCCGAAGGAACAGATAGAGTATCAAGCCGGTGGTGAAAAGGCCTTCCATCAAACTGCCGAGCGTATTGGAAAGGGAATTGCTGACATACTGGGCTGCATCGGTAATAACGACGAATTTGTAGTTGGGATATTCCGCCTGTAAACCAGCCAATTGCTCCCGGACGTTTTTGACGGTACTGACAATGTTGGCATCGCTGTTCATATAGACCGACAAAGAAACGGCATCTGACCCGTTGGTACGGCTGTAACGGGTAACCCGGGCGTCCTGTTCCTTGATGGTAGCCACGTCTTTCAGCGGTATGGCAACCCCGGCGGCGTTAGGCACATTTATTTTGGCAATTTCTTCGGGAGTCAGATATTGAGCAACCAGCCGGACGTCAGCCTGCGTATTCTTGTTATATACCGTACCGGAAGGAAGTAATACATTTTCGCCTTTTATTGAATTCACAATCTGATTCAGCGTCAGATTGTAAAAGCGCAGTTTGTTCCGGTCGACCTCTACGGCTACCTCTTTATCCCGGCCGCCGTCAAGCTGCACTTCGGAAACTCCGTCCGCCCGCTGCAGCCGTTCTTTAAAAATATTGTTTGCCTTGGAATATACATCATCAAGCGGCTCCGCCGATAGCACCGCGATTTCCAGCACTGCCGACGCGTTGACATCCCGTTTGACCACCACCGGCTCATCAATGCCGTCAGGCAGGCCCCTTCTGGCGGAGTTGACCTGTTTCGTCGCATCGATGGAAGCAATATCCGCGTTGGCAGTTAAATCGAATTCCATGATGATCGTTGCATTTCCCGGACTGGCAATCGAAGTGATATGTTTTACATGAGCCACCGAAGACAATGCCTCTTCCAATGGCTTAATTACCTGAGTCTCCATTTCCGAAGTGCCTGCGCCATCATAATGAACAGAAATCGTGACATATGGCGTATTCAGGGCCGGAAGCAGCTCAACCCCTATCTTCTGAAAACTATATAGACCAAGCACCACGAACAGCATAATAATCATTGTAATGCCGATCGGTCGCTGTATGGAAAATCGGGTAATATTCACGTTACCACCACCTCTGGTTTCCAATTCGCTGCGCCGGCTATTTAGGCACCGCAGAAGGCTCGACAACAATCCCGGCTTTCAGCCGCGCCAGGTTAGAAACAGCGATCCGCTCGCCTTCGCTGACTCCTTTTGTGATTTCGACGAATTTGTCATTGCGTAAACCAATCTGAACATTGCGTTCAACAACCTGATTATTGTCATCGATAATCAGCACCTTATCCCTGCCGTTCATTGAAATAACCGCTTCTTTCGGCACAAATATGGTCTTAGGACGCAAGAGTATACTAATGTCGGTTCGCGCAAACATCCCTGCCTTGAGAGTATCATCAATATCCTCCAGTGCCAGCCTGACGGTAAAAGATTGGGTTGTCGCGTCCAAGGCCGGACTGATATAAATGATTTTACCATTATAGGTTTTTCCCAGGGATTCAATCGCAACCTTAGCAGGCATTCCTGCCACAATCTGGCCGACATCCTGTTCAGACACCGGACAATCTACATATATTTTGCTATTATCAACAATCGACAATAATTTCTGGCCAGCCTGAACAAAATTGCCGACTTCCGCTTGCCTGAAGCCTATAACCCCGCCTCGCGGCGCTCGCATGATCATATCGTCCCTTTGGTTTTGCAGTGCGTATATGCCGCCCTGGGCTTTGTCCCTCGCGGCTTGCTTGGACATAACGGACGCCGAGCTGCCTGCCATAAGCTGGTTGGCCCAGATATCTACGGCAGCTTTTGCCGCAACCACGGTTTGTTCGGCATTATCCAGCGCCTGTTTGGATACCGCTCCTGTTTCATATAACGTCTTATATCTTTGATAATTCGTTAAGCTAAGCTGGTAATCAGACTTGGCCTTTTCGTAACTGGACTGAAAGGTTGCGTTGCTTTCGACGGCGTCTGCATCGGCCCCCCGTAAAGAAGCTTCATTTTGAGCCAGCGCAGCGTCAATGTCGTCAGTATCCTGTACAAGCAACAACTGTCCAGATTCAACCCGCTGGCCGAGCGCGACGTTAATTTGCGTAATTTTACCGGAATATTTGGCCGAAATGTCCACTTGCGATTCCGGTACCGTTTTACCTGTCAATTCGATTTTTCGCGTCATATCCCGGCGCTCGAGCTGCAAGATATCGACAACAGGCTTAATGTCGGAAGAGCGCTGGGTTACAACTGCTTTTTGCGACTGATAACCATAGAGTGCCAATGCCAAAATGACAAGAGAAACAATACCAATTACTATTTTGATTTTTTTGTTATTCGCCAGCCTGCGCTGTCCGGTATTCGGCGTACCGCTCAATTCACTTCACTCCTCAGGGTTCTATCCTTTGCCAATATAGACTTGTTCTGTCAGCATATGTATGTTGGTTGTCTACGCATATAGGGCGGTAGTAAGTTGACAACAATAATCATTGGAACATTTCATTGCTATAAAGATAACGGGTAAATATGCCAAAACTATGACATCCACCGCCACCAACCCCGCATACTCCCACTATAACATTCCAGTCCCGAAGCAAAAAAACCTCCTTGCCTTATGCCTGGAAGGTGTTGTAAACCAGGCAGTCCACCACCCAAAGCAAGATAAAACAGCCGCACTAAGGCACCAAGGTAGCAGATTTGTTCAAGCCTGTAAGCAAAAAGACACCCGCACATGGCCTTTCGTGGATATTAGGGAGTTATTTCATAAACATGGATTGGAGTAAAGTTAAACAAGCAAAAAAGAAGCCTCCGCTAAAAAAGCGATAGTAGCAAAACGGGCAGACGACAAGAACTAAAAGCGCATAGGCAATAAAATCAAAAATCCCGGGTTCCTAAGAACCCGGGAATCTTCGTTATAACTGGTCGGAGCGACACGACTTGAACGTGCGGCCTCTACCACCCCAAGGTAGCGCTCTACCAAACTGAGCTACGCCCCGACTGACAAAGTCTATTCTACCGTCTTTTCAGTCGACTGTCAAGGCGCTGCTACAATCTTTGCGCCGTTGCTATCGATGTTTAACGCAAGATAGCTGGCTTTTACAGCGTGACGCGCAAAGGCCTGCACCATGGCTTCGCCGATTGCCGCCTCATATTCTTGTGTAAAGGCGATCAGACATGGTCCGGCGCCGCTTAAGGTCGCCCCGAAGGCGCCTTTCTCGATGGCGGCGACAAGAACATCCGGCATCCCGGGGATAAGCTTTTCCCGGTAGGGCTGGTGGAGACGGTCTTCCAATGCATATTTCAAAGATTCGAAGCGGCCTTGGCATAAAGCACCAACAAGCAAGGCAGCACGGCTGACGTTAAATATCGCGTCCTGCAAAGAAACGGTTTTCGGCAGAACCTGCCGCGCAACTCTGGTTGACAGGCCAAAATCGGGAACAGCCACCACCAGTTTCAGCGGAACAGGTGGGATAAAGCGGATGAAGTGCGGAGTGTCGCCCCGCAGGATGCTGACGGTGATACCTCCAAATATGGCTGGCGCTACATTATCGGGATGGCCTTCCATCCGGGTAGCCAATTCAAAGATGGTTTGCTGCGAAAGTTGCCCCCCGGTGGCCGCGTTGGCCCCCACTAGCCCGGCAACGATGGCTGCCGCGCTGCTCCCAAGGCCGCGAGCCAAAGGCACGGTGTTGCTCATCTGGATGTGAATGCCGGTGAAAGTGCTCCCGGTCAGGCGCAACACTTCCCGGACGGCGCGGAAGGCAATATTTCTTTCGTCCACAGGAATAAGTCCTGCGCCTTCGCCAGTAATCTCGATCAGGGTGCTGTCGTCATCGTTGAGGGTTAAAGTCATCTCGTTGTATATGGTGCAAGCAATGCCAATGGTATCAAAGCCTGGACCACAATTTGCCGTTGTTCCTGGTACGCGTACTTTTACGGTTACAGCCATAATTCCTCCCCGGGGTTTATCCGATATCTTCCGTGACCACCCGGATCACGCTGCTGATTTTCGTGACTGCCGACATGCCTGACAGGGTGCTGAGAGCCATATGCATGCTGGCGTGCGATACACTATAGGTAATTAAAACGATTTCAGCGTCACGGTTGACCTTGCGTTTTTGAATAACCGAATGCAGACTGACGCCTTGCGCTCCAAAGGCACCGGCGATGGCAGCCAGGACCCCTGGCTGGTCAGCGACCTGGAGGCGGATATAATACGGCGACTGAGTGAACTCTGCTGAGCAGAGCGGTTTATTGTCAAAGCAGGTGCAGAGAATCCGGCTGCTGACATTATGGCGAATATCACGGGCCACGTCGATGATATCGGCTACCACGGCGCTGGCAGTAGGCATCTCTCCGGCGCCACGGCCGTAAAACATCGTTTCGCCGACAGCGTCCCCTTTAACGAAAATAGCGTTGAATACGTCGTTGACCGAGGCGAGGGGATGGGTTCTGGGAATAAAAGCAGGATGCACCCGTACATCGACTCCATTGTCAGTGTCACGGGCAATGGCCAGGAGTTTGATCACATAGTCAAGTTCCCCCGCATACTCAATATCCTCCGGCGTAATGCCGGTGATGCCTTCGACATAGACGTCGTCAAGGGTCACCCGGGTACTGAAGGCGATTGATGCCAAAATGGCGATTTTACGGGCTGCATCAAGGCCACCCACATCGGCGGTGGGGTCGGATTCGGCGTAGCCTTTGGCTTGGGCTTCAGCCAACACGGTGGCGTAGTCCATTTTTTCCTTGGTCATTTTGGTCAGCATATAATTGGTGGTACCGTTGACAATCCCCATGATTTCTGTAATTTTGTTGCCGGCCAGACATTGTTTGAGGGGCCGGATAATGGGAATCCCGCCACCCACGCTGGCTTCAAAAAGGAGATCGACTGAATGTTCTTCCGCTGCGGCAAAGAGTTCGCGGCCGAATCTGGCGACTACGTCCTTGTTGGCAGTGACAACATGCTTCCCTGCCCGCAAGGCCCGGAGAATATAGTCTTTGGCTGGCTCCTCGCCACCCATGAGTTCTACAACAATGCTGATATCCGGGTCATCCAAAATATCATTGATGTCGGTGGTAAATTGGGCATCGACGGAGACGCTGCGCGCCTTGTCAGGATTACGGACAAGGATTTTTTTAATATGTACCGGCGCACCAATTTTTTGGGCAATATTTTCACCGTTTCCGGCAAGTACTTTGGCCACGCCCGAACCCACTGTTCCTAATCCCAGTAATCCGATGTTGATTGTTTTTTCCATGAAATGTCCACTCCTATAAAATGTTATGCTTGTCCCAGCACTTCGAGCCGCTTGACGCCGTCCACCATGCGCAATTTGTCTAAAAGAGCCTCCAGATCAATCACCAGGTCCATCGTTTCGACAGAGATGGTGGCATTGGCCACACCCTGCAGGGGAATTCCCTGGTTAATGGTCAGAATACTGCCGCGCTCCCCGGCGATGGTGTTGAGCACCCGGGACAATACACCAGGCTTATGCTCGAGAAGTACCGCTAAAGTCACAATTTTTTCTTTGCTGGCCTCGTAAAACGGAAAGACAAAATCCTTATATTTGTAATAAGCACTACGACTAAGCTCCATCTTTTCAACTGCTTCGTTAATGGTGCGGACGTCACCACGCTTTAAGAGTTCCTTGACTTTTATCGTCTTTTTAATTGCTTCCGGCAGGATTTCTTCTCTGACTAGATAAAAAACCGACTTTTGCGCCGACATTCATTTCCCTCCCTCAGTATTGTACAAACGGATACTTATCTTTGTATAGTAGACATTATAACATTAGCCTTATTGTAAAAACAAGGGATCGGAAAAAAAAATAAAGTCAGTCTGTACAGACTGACCAGACGCGGTCAAAAGATGATGCAAATTAGGCCGCCGCTACCGTCATTGACCACTTTCTGCAGGGTTTCACGCAGCTTAATCTGGGCATTTTCCGGCATGGAGGTGAGCTTGTTCTGAATGCTTTCCCGTACCAGGGCATTGAGAGATTTGCCAAATAGATTGGTGCGCCAGATTTTTTCCGGTTCGCCTTCAAATTCGCGGAGCAGATATTGAATGAGTTCCTCACTCTGCCGCTCGGTGCCGATTACTGGTGATATTTCCGCCTGGACGTCGGTTTTGATGATATGTAGCGATGGTGCCGATGCCTTCAGCCGAACGCCGAACCGATTACCGGTGCGGATAATCTCCGGTTCTTCCAGCACCATTTCATCCAGCTGTGGCGGCACGATTCCATAGCCGGTGAGTCGTACCTGCTCAAGGGCACTCGAGATTTTGTCATACTCCCGTTTCGCGCCCGCCAGATCCCGCATCAACCTGAGTACATGATGTTCGCCGCTGATAGTAAATCCGGTGAGCTCTTCCAGGACTTGATACAAGAGTTCACTGCGGGCGGTCATCTCAATGACGGCCACACCGCTGCCGAGATCCATGTCATGGAGAATGACATCGGCGACAAAATCATAGCCTGATAGATCATCGATCGCCCTGTCGATATCGCGCAGCCGCCGCACATATTGCACCACATCCCGCACAGCGCCGTCGAATTTCTGCCTGAGCCAGTGTTCGGTCTCCAGTTCTTCCACCCAACGCGGCAGAGTGATATTGACTTCCTTCACCGGGAATTCATACAATACTTCCTGCAGAACGGCATAGATATCGTCATGAGTCATCTGCATGCAGTCCACCGGAATGACCGGCACGTCATATTTATTCTCCAGTTTGGCGACAAGTTCACGAGTTTCCTTGGCAGATGGATTGCCGGTGTTGAGGATAATCAAAAATGGCTTTTGCAGTTCTTTGAGTTCATTGATTACTCGTTCTTCTGCCGGAATATATTTATCCCGTGCCAGGTCGGTCACCGAGCCGTCGGTAGTCACTACCAAACCGATGGTGGAGTGTTCGGATATCACTTTTTTTGTGCCGATTTCAGCCGCTTCCTGAAAGGGAATCTCTTCATCAAACCACGGTGTCAACACCATCCGTGGTCCTTCCTCTTCCTCATAGCCAAGAGCCCCGTCCACCGTATACCCTACGCAATCGACCACCCTCACCCGGACCGAAACGTTGTCTTTTACGGTGATCTCCACAGCTTCGTTAGGGATGAATTTGGGCTCGGTGGTCATGATGGTTCTTCCAGCAGCGCTTTGCGGCAATTCGTCTTTTGCTCGGATTTTATCATACGGATCGGCAATGTTCGGCAATACCATTATTTCCATAAACCGTTTGATAAACGTTGACTTCCCGGTCCGCACCGGACCCACCACGCCGATATAGACATCACCCCCGGTACGTTCGGCAATATCCCGGAACAGGTCGAACTTTTCCATTCTATTTGTTTCCCTCCCCCTACTCACTGGTTCTAATCAAACTGAGCAACTGCTCCGCAAAGCCTTGTCACCCCTCCCTCGACTCGTTCTCACAAAAGATAGGAAAGGTTCCCGCTAACCGGTAAACCCGAATTAATCATTATAAATATATGACATGCCGCTAAGATTATTACAAATTGAAAAAAGAGTATAAAAAGCGTCACCCCGTGCCTGGCGGAGAATGACACAACGATTTGGGGGCAGCAAAAAACGCCAAGCCCATGGCCTGACGTTTTCTCCCCGCGTTAACCGATTTTCCGATAGATCCAATCAATACATGGGTCGATATGCTGGCGGTAATCTGCAAACGATATGGCAAATGACACATCAGGCATAAAGGAAGGCAGATTATCGTCATCGACATGCTCATAATACTTTGTGGAGTAGCGGATATAAAGTCCGGAACTATTAAGGGATAAATATTTTACTTCACCATAGTGATTCGGTTTGCCCCCTGTCGGCTCGCCGAGAAAAACTGCCTGTGTATGAAATTTCAAATAGTAGGTATTTAGCAAAGCCGATGAAAAGGTGTCTCTTCCTACAATAACAAAGAGACTGCCCTGACGATTCAGCCTGCCAAAGGTACTAAGCCACTTTAAAAAGCCCTTAAAAAGTTCGGAATTGCCTCCGCCATTATTTCTCAGATCGATGACCATACTTTTTATTTCGGCATTGCTTTTGATCTCCTTGATGAGCTGGCGGGAAAACTCTCTGATCGTCGCGGTTGGCATATCCTTGCAATTGTTGTAGTTGATATATAGTAGCTTTTGGGTCGGATCGAATTCACTCCAGAAATACTTTTCGGAATTTCTGCGATAAAGCGGTAATTCGCCGTATCCCTCATCCTGTACTTGCAAGATAGCAGACTGCCAATCTTCATATTTTATTGTAGCTAAAGTAACCTCTCGTTGCTGATTATCTTGATTTTCCAGCATTATTTTCACGCTTTTATTATGGTGGGATATGGTAAGACCGAAAAGGATGTCGGCACAAATAAGAAAGTCCGGAAGCTGAGACATTAAAAAGCCCTGGTTCTCATGGGACACGATGCTGGATAAGCGCTCGACGACATGGTCAATGGGCATCCCGTCAATGCTAACGATTTTATGGTGGAGTAAGTCTTTCCCTTCCGGCAGGGTAGCTGTAATAAAGATTCCCTCTTGAAACCAATAGCATTCGAACGGCAACCGGTTGTATCGCGGCAAAGTTACCGAGGTATGCGCATCCCCGATGGCTGCGACAATCCGGGCGATTTCCATGACAATTGTATAGATATCCATGTCTTCCACGTGATTTTTTAGGGTGGTAATGCTGGCATTGAATTGGTCTTTCTCCTGATGGAAAAATAGATTTTTATGCAGCATCGGCAACTCAGTGGCCAGTTGATCTAAATCGGCCTGCCAGTTTATATTCGGCAAGATAAACCATCCTTTGACAGCACCATGCAGTCGATAAATTTACAGTGTTACCCTATTGCTGCCAATTGTCGCCGCTGGCCACTTCTTCTATCTCGTGGGTACGGCCGCGAGCCATCAGCTCCACAACGCCTTCCCGGGGACTGACACCCTCGTACAATACCCGGTATATTTGTTCGGTAATCGGCATTTCCACTTCATGTCTGGCGGCTAATTCGTGGGCGGCCAGAGTCGAACGAAATCCTTCAACCACCATACCGGAAGCGGCCTGGATCTCCGGCAGTGTTTTTCCTTCCGCCAAAAGTACGCCTGCACGGCGATTGCGGCTGTGACGGCTATTGCAAGTCACCATCAGGTCACCGACACCGGAGAGGCCGGCAAAAGTGAGCGGGCGGGCGCCCATCGCCATCCCGAGTCGGGCGATTTCCGCCAGGCCACGGGTAACCAAGGCCGCCTTGGCGTTGTCGCCAAAGCCCAGTCCATCGGCAATCCCTGCGCCGAGGGCGATAATATTTTTCAAGGCACCGCCAAGTTCCACCCCAGTCACATCCGGATTGGTGTAAACACGAAAATAAGGCTGAATCAAGGTTTCCTGCACCAGCTCGGCGGACTCGCGGCAGGCAGACGCCGCCACTGTGGCGCTGGGCTGCCTTAGACCTACTTCCTCGGCATGATTAGGGCCGGATAAAGCCACAATCCTTCCATCTAAAAAGGGCATCTCTTCGCTGATGACTTCTGACATCCGTTTTAAAGAGCCGACTTCCAGTCCCTTTGTCGCAGACACGACAACGGCGCCGCGACTGACAAGACCCGCCAATCGTGCCGCCGTTTCCCGTACTACATGCGATGGAGTTGCGATAACTATCACAGCGGCTTCCTTGACTGCCGCCGCCATATTGCCGGTCACCGTCAACGATTCCGGCAAGATAACGCCAGGGAGATAGCGCTGGTTTTCCTTTTTCACCTTGATGTCGTTCACTACTTCGCCGTTTCTGGCCCACAAAACAACCTCTTGATGACGCTGGGCCAGCATGCCGGCCAAAGCCGTACCCCAACCGCCAGCACCAATGATCGCAATATTCACCTGTTCACTGCTCCTTTTTGTCAGCACTGGCAAGTTTGCCTGGCTTGATCTTCAGTTCCTCGCCTTTCAGCAGGCGCTGGATATTGGGCTTATGCCTGACAATCACGAAGATCGCAGCCACAATCCCGAACATCAAAAATTCAGTCCGTTCGCCAAAAAGCCAGATCAGTGGTGGGGCAAGCGCAGCACCAACGATGGAGCCAAGTGAAACATAGCGAGTAAAATAAACAATGATAGCCCAAACCACAAAGACAATGGCGGTAACTTTTGGCATGAGGACAGCGATCACTCCAAGCGCGGTGGCTACGCCGCGGCCTCCTTTGAAACCGAGGAACGCCGACCAGTTGTGTCCGGCAATCGCTCCGATGCCGCCAAGAAGGGCTGCAATGGGAGCCGCCAGCAAAAGCTGGCCGACATAGACTCCGGCCACTCCTTTCGCCGCATCGGTGAGAAATACCCAAAAAGCCGGTCGGGGGCCGAGCACCCGGAAAATATTAGTGGCCCCGATATTTTTGCTGCCGAATTGCCGGATATCGATGCCATAAAATTTTCCGACCAGATAACCGTTCGGAATCGACCCGATCAGATAACTGCTGAAAAATATCAAAAAATACTCCATTCTATCACCCCCCCATCGCAATTTTACCGAACCTATTCTTCTTCTTTTCGTCCCCGCACCACCATATGGAGCGGTGTGCCTTCGAAGCCGAAGGCTTCGCGGAGTTTATTTTCCAGATAGCGGAGATAGGAAAAATGCATAGTCTCCGGATTGTTGACAAATAACACAAAGGTCGGCGGTTTGACGCTCGCCTGGGTAGCAAAATAGATTTTCAGCCGTCTCCCCTGGTCCGACGGCGCCGGATTGAGGGACACAGCCTCAGCCACTACCTGGTTGAGGACGCTGGTGGAGATGCGCATAGCATGCTGCTCAGCCACAAATTTGGCCAGTTCGATCACACGATGAATCCGCTGCTTGGTGAGAGCGGAAATGAAAGCGATGGGCGCATACTGCATAAACGCCAGTTCGGCGCGAACAGCCTCTGTAAAACGCAAGGAAGTCTTGCTGTCCTTTTCTACCAGATCCCACTTGTTGACTACCAGAACGGTTCCCTTGCCGGCCTCGTGAGCATATCCGGCGATCTTTTTATCCTGTTCGGTTACGCCATCAACAGCATCGATCAACATTAAAACAACATCGGCTCGGTCGATAGCCCGCAATGAACGAATCACACTATGGCGTTCCACCGGCAGATCGACCTTCGCCTTCCGTCTCATCCCCGCGGTATCGATTAGAATCATCTTGATATCGTCTTTGACAAAATAGGTGTCGATGGCATCCCGGGTGGTGCCGGCGATGTCGCTGACAATCACCCGTTCCTCCCCTAGCAACGAGTTAACCAGGGAAGATTTGCCCACATTGGGGCGACCGATAATGGCGACTTTGATGATGTCGGCGTCTTCGGCTTCAACCGGATCTTTCGGCAGAGCATCGACGACCTGGTCCAGGAGATCACCGAGATTCAAAAGATTGACTGCGGAAATAGGAATTGGCTCACCAAGGCCAAGATTGTAAAACTCGTAAATATCATGATTATCTTTGGGTTTATCCACCTTGTTGACGACAAGAATGACAGGTTTACGGGTGTTGCGCAGCAGACGGGCAACCTCTTCATCCGCAGTTGTCAAACCGGTCCTTCCGTCAACAACAAAGAGGATGACGTCAGCCTCCTCCATCGCCAAATGAGCCTGATGGCGCATGGAGGTATAAATTTCGTCCGTATTTTCCAGTTCGATGCCGCCGGTGTCAATCATCGTAAATTCATGGTTGAGCCACTCGGCGTCCATATATATGCGGTCGCGAGTTACACCGGGAATGTCTTCCACAATAGAAACTCGTTTTTTGGCAATTTTGTTGAACAGTGTCGATTTTCCGACATTAGGACGTCCGACGATTGCCACTATTGGTTTGCTCATCATTCATCACCTTTTTACTTCATATTCCCTAGCAGTCAATTCCCTCACGCTGGGTGATTCCTTGCTGGAAGGGGTGCGTTATCTCAACCATCTCTGTTACCAGATGAGCTGCCGCCACCACTGCCGCCGGGGCATAACGCCCGGTAAGGACCACTTCGACCTTGCGTGGTGCGGCTGTCAGAAAACCGACAACTGCTGCGGTATCCAGAAGACCACAAGACATGGCTACATTGATTTCGTCCAAGATGACAATATCGTCCTCGCCGGAATCGATGACCGATTTGGCGAGCTGCCAACCCACCTCAGCCAGCTCCCGATCCACAAGAGCCGGTTGATCGAGGTCGACAAAATCATTGCGTCCGACCTGAATCACCCGAAAACCAGGCAGGAGACTTGCAGCCTTGAATTCGCCGTAGTCAGTGCATTCTTTCATAAACTGAATCATACAGACCTTGAGGCCGTGACCGATCGCCCGAAAGGCCAGGCCTAAACTAGCAGTAGTTTTTCCTTTACCATCCCCGGTATACACCTGAATCAATCCTAAGTGCTGCATAACTTACCTCCATTCAGCCAGTAAACGGCCAAGATCACTAGCAAAATATGCGGTGCGCACCGGCACACCCGCCTGGACTGCGATCTCATCTACAGTGGCGCCGTCCAAAAATACATTTTCCCCTTTACGCAAAGCGATACCCGGCAAAATGACGCCGTCGCGCTCTTTGCCGGCCCTTTCCAGGGCGGCAATAATGTCCTGTCCGGTCAACAGTCCGGTGACAGTAATGGCTGGACCAAAGAATTTGTTTTCCACTGGAATCAAGCGAACCGCCAAATTGGGAACTGCCAGTTCAGCCAGAAGCGGCCCGATAATTTTCTGTGCTGACACGCCGCATACCAAATCTAAGCGGAGCAATTTGTCGTAACCGGTCTTACTGAAGTTGTTTTCCGCCCATTCCTGAAGAAAGCTGCGGACAATCCCCACTCCGTTCTCCAACTGGGGAAAGCCGTCGTATTGGTCATACTCGGGAACGGCGCGGCCGGCGGCCAGATAAAACTCATCAGCCAGATAAACGAAACTGGTTTCGCTCTCCTGGCGGCATTTCTGTTGCCGGGCGGCAACCATTTCAATTACATTGGCGGCCTTTTCCGGAGTAAAAGAGTCCAGTGGCGGACAGTGCTGTCGGTGGCTGGTAACCCCCACAGGAACGATGGCCAGCGACAACACCCCGGGCCGCAGCGACCACAAATCGTCGATGGTCTTTTCAAGAGCGGCTCCGTCATTCCAGCCGGGACACAAAACCACCTGGGTATGGATTTCCACCCCATAGCTCACTAATTTACGAAGTTGGGCCATCACATCTTTAGCCCGGGGATTGCCGAGCATTCTGGCCCGCAGCGCTCCGTCCGTGGTGTGCACGGAAATGTACAGCGGCGACAGGTGCAACCGCTGGATTCTGTCCAAATCATGCGCGGCAAGGTTGGTCATGGTAATAAAATTGCCGTATAAAAACGAGAGCCGGTAGTCATCATCTTTGACATAGAGACTCTGCCGCATGCCTGGCGGCATCTGGTCGACAAAACAGAAAAGACACTTGTTGGCACATTGCCGAACCTGATCAAATACGGCGCTTTCAAATTCCAGTCCCAGATCTTCATCATATTCTTTTTCAATTTCCAGCAGTTGCTGCTCGCCGCTTGCCTTCTCAATCAGCAGCTCAACCTCTTCTCCAGCCAAAGCAAAGCTGAGGTCGATGATGTCGCTGACTGCATTGCCATCCACGGCGATGATTTTGTCGCCAGCCACCAGATCCAGCTCTGCGGCGATACTGCCGGCAGCTACTTTGGCGATATGTCCTTTAGGAGTCAAAAGTGCTTCACCTCTGCTAGTAAGTATTCCGTTTTTCAATATGTTTTCCTGCCGGTTGGGAAATTAGGCCAAAAGAAAAACGAATACCGGATTCATAATACGATAATTATGTACTTTTTCAGTTTTTTTTCAGAATAGCAGGAATTCCCATTCCTTTAGCGAAAGAATCATAAATACAGGTATTTGAATACCGAGGTTTCTCATGCGAAGGGAGTTGTATCTGCTTGTTGATGATCAATGACCCTGATGCGGAAGAGCAGCAGACAATCGAACGAATCGTAGTCGTTTATGAAAAACTTCACCAGTCCGGGTTGGACCCGGCCACTCATAAAGCTGTTTCCGAAGAACTTTCTCATGTGATTGATCTCCTGCAACTGCGCCGCGAGCTCAGAAAACATCGCCTCGGAACTTATTCTCACAGCACCTTTGTCCAACCGTAGTATCGTTCAGGATAAACATCCCCCTTGCCCCACTGCGGGTAAGGCGGCTTTTTTTTTGCCCCTGACCGAATATCTGCCAAAATAAAATGCCGACAAAACCGGCCAACCAGCTTTGTAGGCATTTTATTCATTTTTCGGCAACTCTACCGCACTTTTCTTTAACCGATTTCACCATTGCAACAAAAGACCAATATTGGCGCTGCATACCCCAAACAGTAATTTTTCGCCCGAAGCTGGTAAAGTGATAGCGCTTTGATAACAATCCGCCCAATTTTGTGGAAAAGTTGATCAGGGGAAAGGCGTCTTGCAGCAGATATTCGCTGCGCCCCACTCCCGCGACATCTAAGAAGGCCTGAATGGCTGCATTCAGCTTTGATCTTTCCGTCCATAGTCCCATGAAATATGTCTTGTGCCCGTATTCATCACAGCCCATACAGTATAGTTGTCCGACCAACTGCGGGTCGGTGCGGTCATAGTACGGCAAGGCAGTGAATTCAGCAAAAGTGGGAATGCGGTCATCCGGCAATTTGCGGCAGTGAATGGCTGCCGCCACAACAGAAGCATGGGCGCCGGCAAAACAGTAATAGATAATGTTCAGCGTCGCCCCTCCTGCTCATGGTATAACCATTTATCAATAAGGTTATCAACTGTAGGGCGGAAATAGCAGCCTATTTTTTCCGGCAAAACATCAAACAACAGCAGCGTACAGTAAATAGACAATTTACAGGGGAACGTCTGCCACACCAATTGGTCGGTATTTACCCAACTTGTCGCGATTCCAAAAATCTCGCCAGTCCCGGCGAGCGCCCGACGATACAGACTCTGATGGCGACCGTGGACCAGGCAACATACCATACCGCCGTCATCCGATCCGGCGACCCAGAGTGGATTTTCTCGCCAAACCCAGCCATCAGCACGGACGGGTCGCCCAAGGTGGCGCGAGCAGGCAGCCAGCGGCAGATTCGGACGCATGCCGTGGTAGATGGTAATCACTGACGGTTACTGTCATCGTCGTCCTGCCGGCCATGTTTTTTGTGTTTACGCTTGCTTTTGGGCCCAAAGAAGTTGGCAAATTCGGTGCTGCCGAACTGCTTCAGCTTAGAGCTCGCTTCCTTGAAAGACCCAGTCGCGACAAAAAGGAACACCGCGATTCCGAGAATTAAGAATCCCACGATCCAGCCAATGTTTTTGCTGGCTCCGGAGGCTCCGGCGCCAGTGGTGCCAAATCCCGTGGTTCCGCCGGCATTACCAGGGTTGCCGCTGGTCGCACCAAGTACAGTGGGGACTACATCGGCGAATAAGGCGATGCCTCTTTCCGCTTCATCGCGAGTGTTGGTATGGGATCCGACTTCCAGCAATAGTGACCGGGGATGAAGATCCTGATTGTAATCGCCGCCTTTGGCGAAGAAGATCCCTTTGACCAATCCCGGATGCTGCTGGTCGGACGCCGCCTTGACTTTTAGCGCATAGTCCTCGATCTGCTTGCCGGTCGGTCCGTACTGGCCGACTACCAGTTGCACCTTGGTGACATCCTGGCCGTCGATGGTGGTCTGGTAAAACTGCGGCGGCAGAGCGTCTCGATGAACATCGAATATCGCGTCAGGCTGCTGTTTTAATAAATCCATCGCCGTTCGCCGCGACCGCTCGTAGGCCATGTTATCATGTGGGTCATGCTTGTTCATCGAGTGAATGGCCTGCATACCCTTGGCATCAAGGGCGGTTGCAAAGGCATCACCGACTTTGTATATCCCGCCGTTACCGAGGATGCTCTCCGAGCCATCGGTGGGTACATATGATTCGTCCGAATGACTGTGATAGATAGCCACTTTGCCGCCCTGGGCTGCCGCGGCAATACGGGGCATCAAGATTTGGGTAACACTGAAAGGATCGCGCCGACTTGAGGTAGAACCAAGATCGACCTGACCGATCAATTTAACAAACGCGGTGTCGCCTTCGATCCTTGTGACCTGGTATCGTTGATTTTTATCAGTCAGGCACTCGTCCCCGACCCGGACCTGCCAGGCAGTGGCATATACTTGATTGCCATCTTCGTCAACAAAGGAGAAGTATCCGCCGTCATTACGCTCGTGACCATAAACCGGCACGACTAGAGCAGCAATAAACAGGAAAAGAAACAAAGCTATCCAACGTTTATTCATTTTTGGTCACCTCGCTTCTGCCCCTTACCCACGGAATCCTCGCCGCCAGCGCTTTTAGCTGTTGTATCGGCTTCGTTTTTTTTGTTATGGCCGAGTTCTTCGCTAAACTCATATAACCCTTCAGGACGGTTGGGCCCCAGTACCGGCCCCCCCTGCAGCTTCTCACGGGTTTCGCCCACCAATTCGGCGACCATGACAGCGACAATACCGGAGATAATGACTACATCAAAGGCTCCGGCACCGCCAATGGCTGTGGTTCCCGAAACACCGTCACGGTAAATGCCGACAAAATGGGCGATGTCACTAAGGACAATGCCGAGAGTACCGCCGGCGAAGGCACTGCGGCGAGAACGTCCAGCCAGATAGGCAATGAGCCCGGCTGCGATGCCATAAATCAGTTTAGGGTCCATGAACATATTCTCCGGTTCATAGGGGAGATAACGTGAACCTAAAAGCACTGCCGCCATAACCAACAGGCTGGCCAGTATTGCTCTTACCCGTTCCACCGTTTCGTCGGCTTTCACGATCAGCCAGACTGACAGGATGGCTGGCAGCAACGCCCCGCCGACATTAATACTCAGCGCAACCGGGGTACGCATAATGGGGATGTTGATAAAACTTCCCACGATAATCGCGGCGATGACCATGAGCGCCTGCTTATCTGTCAGCCGCATCCGATCCAGGATCCGCTGGGCCACCCCGAAGTACACGAGCACTCCGACCACCAGCAAGACAATCATTCCAATCGGCAAACTCATACCTTCACCTCTTATCTTTCATAATGCTGCAACTTTAGCGTATCCCGCGGCTATAGAAATCATACAAAAAAGCATGGCGCGCAGCCATGCTTTAACTATCTTGCCTGCAACCCGTTAACGGGTTGCGTATTTCGTTATATCAATCCCTCTGGCTGTCAGCCAGTCACGGCTATCGCCGCTGATCACCAGTGGCACCCGGCTAAGCTCTGATACCCTGGCAGCACCCGACAACAGCATAAACCGTTTCAGGCCTGCCAGCAAATCGGTGAGCCATGTCTCAGCTGCCGCCAATCCTTCACGCTGCAGCAATTTGACCACAGGGCCAGCTACGGCGACTGCTTGACCGCCCAGCGCCAGCCCTTTTACCACATCAAGTGAATTACGAATGCCGCCTGACACGATAAGATCAACGCCGGCCGGTAGGACAGAAGCCACTTCAAGGGCGCTGACGGCTGTAGGGATGCCCCACTCGAGCGCGTCCGGCGACAATGCTCCTCCGGCCCTGGCAGCCTCAATAGCCAGAAAATTGGTTCCACCGCTCCCGCCTACATCGATGGCCGCCGCACCGATTTCGACTAGTGTCCTAGCCTGTTCACGGGCGATGCCGCAGCCAACTTCCTTGACGATCACCGGCACGCTGCTAGCGGAAATAATGGCAGCAATATTAGCCAGATAGCCGCGAAAATTACGGTCGCCTTCCGGCATGATCAGTTCCTGGGCCACATTCAGATGAATCTGGATGACGCTGGCGCCGATCATTTCCACCGCACGGCGGGCTTCGTCAGGGGTGGCATGAGCACCGAGGTTGGCCCACAGGATACCGTCTGGATTCACCTGCCGGACGATTTTGTATGAATCTGCCACTGTTGGGTCTTCGAGGGCCGCAAATTGGGAACCGACTGCCATGACTGCGCCGGTACGACGAGCCAGCTCGGCCAGCGCGCCGTTCACCGTCTGCACATCGGACGCACCACCGGTAATGGCATTGATAATCACTGGGTGCGGCAACGTTTGACCGGCCACAGTAGTGGCAAGGTCAATATCCTCCCAGGCCAGACCTGGCAGACAATGGTGAATCAAACGGACGTCGGCAAAGCCGGTCACTCCCGGCCCATCGGCCAACTGCGCGGAATGCTCTAAATGATCGCGTTTGCGTGACTGTCGCACCGCCACAACCCCTTAGTCTTCCCTCTTCTTGAACAAGTGTCCCAGCTTGTCGCCGATGGTGAAGCCCATCCCGGCTGTCTCTTTATCCAGAAAAGAACTATACTCGGCGCGGTCAACATCTTGCCTGGCCTGGACGACACTCAGCGAAATGCGTTTGGCTTTCCGGTCGATGCCGAGGATTTTCACCGGCACTTCCTGGCCGGCAGTCACTACTTCTTCAGCGTTATTCACCCGGCGATCATCCAGCTCGGAAATATGAACCAAGCCTTCTACCCCTTTGGCAATTTCGACAAAGGCGCCGAACTTCGTTGTTTTGGTTACTTTGCCAGGCACGATCTTGCCTTCGGCTAATTCATCCACAGCGTCGAACCAAGGATCGCGCTGGACTGCCTTTAAGCTGAGGGAAATTCTCCTGGCTGCCGGGTCCACTTTGAGGACAATGACTTCCACTTCGTCCCCGACACTGACGATTTCATCCGGCGATTTAACCCGGTGCCAAGCCAGATCGGAAATATGGATCAGCCCGTCAACCCCACCGATGTCGACAAAGACGCCAAAGTCGGCTAACCGCCGAACTGTGCCCTTAATCATCGCACCAGGAGTAACTTTAGCATAGGTCTCTTCTTCCAGACGACGCCGTTCTTCCTCCAGCAAAACCCGGCGGGACAGAACCACTCGGCGTTTTTCTCGATCAACCTCAATCAGTTGCAAAGAAAAGCTTTGTCCAACATAGGAGCTTAAATCCTCAACGAATTTCAGATCGACCTGAGATGCCGGGATAAAACCGCGGACACCAAGGACCGCAACTGAGAGACCACCTTTTACCGCCTCGAGAACTTTCCCCTCTAACAGCTGCTTATCTTGAAGCGCCTGTTCGAGCTTGTCCCAGGCGACAATATGATCAGCCTGAATTTTGGATAGTTTGATGGCACCCTCGCTGCTGTCGGCATCCAGCACCAGAACGTCAATCATATCACCCTCACTGACGACATCTGCGGCGGATTGGGGTATCGGATAAGCCAATTCGGCCAGCGGGACAATCCCTTCGGCCTTGTAGCCGATATCCACGAACACTTCATCCGGGCGAACACTAACAACTTTGCCTTTAACAATACTCCCCTGTTCCAATCTCACGACATCCTGGTTTAAGTCCTGGTCGATTTCCTGCATCTTTTTGACTACCTCCTCAATGATCCAGTCCGGTGTGGACGCTCCGGCGGTGACCCCCGCCACCTTCGTTTCCGCGAACCAGTCAGCCGATACTTCATCAGCTGTTTCAACAGAATAAACTTTCACCCCCGCCTGCTGGCAAAGTTCTGCCAGACGGGCCGTGTTGGCGCTGTTTTTACCGCCAACCACTACAATCACCCCGACCTCTGCCGCCAGGTCAACAGCGGCTTGCTGGCGAAGCTCGGTGGCGCGGCAAATAGTCCGGTCAACTTTTACCTCAGGGCTTTTGGTTTTCAAAATGGCAACAATTTCTTCAAACCGCTGCGGCGGAAAGGTGGTCTGGGCCACGATCCCCATTCGGGCTTCGCGTGTCACAGCTTCAGCCTCTTCCGGCGTCTCCACCACCAAAGCAGTGTTGTCAGTCCAGGCCACAATGCTCTGTACTTCCGGGTGGCGTTTTTCGCCGACCACCACCACTTGATACCCAGCTTCTTTCAGTGCTTGTGCAGCGGTCTGGGCTTTTTTTACATGGGGACAGGTAGCGTCGACGATAGTCAGGTTGCGCCGGGTTGCTTCTTGAAAAACGCCCGGTCCGACGCCATGAGAGCGGATGATGACTGTACCGGCTTCAATATCCGCCAGATCGTCGGCCACCGCGATCCCCTCACGCCGCAAATCTTCGACCACCTGGGGATTATGGATAATGGGGCCCAGAGTGGCTACATGCCCTTTTCCCTCAGCACAGCCTTTCGCCATGCGAACGGCACGTTCCACGCCATAGCAAAACCCGCTATGTTTTGCCAGAATGATTTTCACGATATGGCCTCCCAGGAATTGTTTCCCTGTTTTTGTATTCGGTCACTAACAGTCTAATTCCTTTTGTCTATTGTTTATAATATCGCCAGATCATGGTGGTTTGACCCAAAAAAATCTTCGACACAGGCAGTTTTGACGATTGTGATTCACTACCTCACTACGCCCGCGCAAAAAAAAGAGAGCCTTGCGGCTCTCTTAATACCTATACATCAAGGAGTGATAGTGGGTTGGGTTTCGCCGAATTGGCAGACTGCGGGAACATCTGTATTAAGGCCAAGCGGCTTTTTGGTTTTGAACAAGGTCCGCCATACTCTGATGGAATCCACCAGAATGATGATGACCAAAGCAATCAGCGTAATGCTGAGACCGGCATTGATATTGCCGTTCAACGTTTTTGGTGCAAGATAATTACTAATATTGAGGATTCCTGCGGTGATAACGGTGACTGCTAAAAAGGCGCATGGCACCAGCGAGATCAACGCATAAGACTTTTTGACCGACAATTTGAGAATAATGGTAGTCCCAATAGCCAAAGCAAGCACAGCCAACAATTGGTTGGCGACACCAAACATCGGCCAGATGGTACTGACATCACCGCTATACAGCAGGTAACCCCAGCAGAAGCTGACAATGGCGCCGCAGAAGATGATTCCAGGCCACCAGTTGGTTTGTTTGAGCGGTGCATACACATAGGTGCCCAGCATATCCTGGAGAATATAGCGGGCAACCCGGGTGCCGGCATCAATGGTGGTAAGGATGAACAGGGCTTCGAACATCAGGGCGAACTGATACCAGTAGTTCATCAGACTCTTCATGCCAGGAAGGCTGGAGAAGATATGGGCCATGCCGACTGCCAGCGATACCGCGCCGCCGGGACGGTGCATGACATTAATGCCAACCATCTGTTGGAGTTGTTCAATTTCAACAGGCGGGAACAGGGCGCTGACTTTGGCATATACCGGAGCCAGCGTGTTGATGGCAAAATAGTCGCCAGGATACATGACGACGGCGGAAATGAGGGCCATAACGCCGACAAAGCCTTCGGTCACCATGCTGCCATAGCCTATCATCCGGGCCTGACTCTCGGTCTCGATCATTTTCGGTGTCGTGCCTGAGCTAATCAGGGCATGGAAGCCGGAGATGGCGCCGCAGGCAATGGTAATGAATACATATGGCCAGACAGGCCCCGGAATGATCGGGCCGCCGCCTTCGGTATAAATGGTGGTAATCGGCATATTGATGACCGGCTGAACGATCAGGATGCCCAGCGCCAATGCAATAATGGTGCCGATCTTCATATAAGAACTCAAATAGTCGCGCGGCGCTAGCAGCAGCCAAACCGGCAATACTGCAGCGATAAAGCCGTAAATCGGCAACGCGATGGATACTTGGGTCCGGGTTAGGTCAAAGAAAGGGGCCAATACATCCCAGCGTTGGCCAGGCATTACCCAGTGACCTGTGACGACGGCTCCCATTACTAGCAGGAAGCCGGCGATCGAACCGGAGCGGATGGATCCTGGAGCGATTTTAAACATATAGAGGCCGATAATAATGGCGATGGGAATGGTCATGAACAGGGTGTAAGCACCCCAAGGGTTATTCATCATGGCAAAAACAACAACAATACCTAGACCAGCCATAGCCAAAAGAATAATGAAGAGAATTGAAAAAGACGTCGCCAATCCGGTGACGGGGCCGACTTCTTTTCTGGCGATGGTGGCCAGGGACTCGCCGTTATGGCGGATAGAGGCGAACAGAATAACAAAGTCATGAACCGCTCCGGCAAACACAGCACCCAGCAGCAGCCAGGCAAAGCCGGGGCCCCAGCCGAACTGGGCGGCTAATACCGGGCCTACGAGCGGACCGGCACCGGCAATGGCGGCAAAATGATGACCAAACAATACCCACTTATTTGTTGGTACATATTCGCGCCCGTCGTTGCAACGATGAGCCGGTGTTTGGTTTAAATCGCTTAGCATAAGGACTTTTGCGGCAATAAAAGCCGAATAGTAGCGGTACGCGAGAGCAAAAGTACAGAAAGCTACTATTAGTAAATAAATGGAATTCATATAATTTCCTCCTCCTTCAATCTAAAATAATAAAACGGCAATCGTTTTTCTCTCCTACCCCCTTTCGTTGATTTTCTAATTTTCAAATAATTAAAACTATCCAAATTTAGTATAGCGGGTTGGGCGCAAAACAACAACAGATTCCAGCTGAACGGCAGAAAAAAGGCGCTGAATGGTAGCAAAATACGGTTCAGCGGCAACTATAACGAAAAGATTTTCTTGAGTTTGGGGGCTTGCTGGCGGCTCACCGGAATCTCCAGGCTGGGCAATCCCCGGAGCACAAGGTTGTAGGTACCGTTGAACCAAGGAATGATTTCGCGGATATAGGCAGTGTTGACCAAAAAACCGCGATGGCAGCGAAAGAACAGGGTTTCATCCAAGCGGGTCTGCAGTTCCTGCAGGGGGATGTTGGAATGGTAGACCTTCTCACCGGTGTAAATACAGACAGAGCCTTCCGAACTGGCGGCTGCGATAATATCTTCTGCATCAAGGACACAGGTTTTGCCGCATTGCTCCACCGCGATTTTCTGGCGATAATAAGGCGAAACCGGATCCCGCGGTTGTCCTGCGGCCAGTTGAACAGGGCGACGGGCAGCCAAAAAGGTACGGACCTTGGCGACACACTGGGCAACACGCTGAGCCGCAAACGGTTTTAACAGGTAATCGACCGCGTCTAGTTCAAAGGCTTTTACCGCGAATTCTTCGTGCGCGGTTGCAAAAACAATGAGTGGTGCATATTCTTCGAGAATCTTTTCCGCAAGGTGGATCCCATTGACGCCCGGCATTTCTATATCGAGAAAAATCAAATGAGGCTGACAGAGGCGGATGCTAGTCATGGCTTCCTGAAAATTGCCGGCTTCACAGACAACGCAGACTTCAGGGTGCTGTTCAAGTAAAAACCGCAGCTCGCTGCGGGCCGGCAATTCGTCATCGACGATCATCGCCCGGATGAGACTGGCCCCGGTCATGCCACGCTACCACGGACGTTTGCCGGAATGATGAACCGCACCGTCGTTCCTTCCCCTTCCGCGCTGTCGATTTGAAGCGCGTGTTGCGGCCCGTAGAGATTTTTCAGCCGATCATTGACATTGGACAGCCCGACACCGGCACCCTTGCCATAGCCGTTTACAAGTACCTGGGTAAGCTGAGGCTGGGCAATTCCCTGGCCATCGTCGCTGATAAAGATTTCTACGTGATGGCCTGACTTCGCGGCTGAAATCGTTACCGTCCCGCCCTGCTCCTTGGGCAACAGGCCATGTTTAATGGCATTTTCCACCAGCGGTTGCAGGGTAAAGGCGGGTATGAGAATGTTCAGCACTTCCTCGTCCAGTTCTTTGACAATGGTCAGACGTGAGCCAAAGCGTGCCTTTTCCAGGTTCAAATAGGAATCCACGTGTTCAAGTTCTTCCTTTAACGTGACAAAATCCCGGGCCGATTTCAGACTGCGGCGAAAGAAATCACTCAGTTCAATAATCAGTCTGCGGGCTTCCTCCGGACTGGTCCGGCAAAGAGACACGATGGTATTCAGGGCATTGAAGAGAAAATGCGGATTGATCTGGGCACGGAGCGCTTTGAGTTCTGCGTTGGCTGCCAACTCGGCCATTTGTTCCAGGCTGGCCAGTTCCAGCTGGGTCCCGAATATCTGGCCCAGCCCCTGGGCGAACTCCATGTCGAGCGCAGTCATTGCGCCTTCATGGGCGTAATACAATTTTAGTGTGCCAACAACTTCGTCGCGGCACCGAAGCGGCACCACAACCGCCGATTTCAGCTGACAGTTGGGCTGAACGCAGCCAACAGTTGAACGATCTTGGGCTAGAGTGACCTGTCCTGTCGCCAGGCAAGTCTTGGTGGCCTCAGTCAACAGCGGCAGTCCGGAACGGTGATGATCCTCGCCCAAGCCGACATGGGCCAAAACCCGGTCACGGTTGGTAATGGCCACTGCGGAGGCCGAAGTCATGCTGCGGATGGTGGTCGCCACCCGCTCGGCGGAAACTGAGTTGAGTCCCTGACGAAAATAGGGCAACGCCGCGTTGGCAATACGGAGGGCCTTATGGGTCTGCAACGCCCCAATCTTGGTCTGATACTCGCGGGCGTTGTGAATGATAATCATAAATACCGAAATGCCCAAGGCGTTGCCAAGGGACATGGGAATGGTGACACTGCTGACCAATGCCCAGGCTGCGGGAAAGGGCGGACAGATAGCCAAAATAAGCCCCATGCTGAATAAAATAACACCGACGCCGGTAACAACCCCAACAATCCAGTCAGGCAGCTTGGGTTTCATCCTCCGGTGGATATATCCCCCCAGAATTCCGCCGCAAATGGTGGCCAAACCGCAGGCCTGGGCGCTAAAGCCGCCGATATAAACACGGTGCAGACCGCTGATCAGGCCGGTGACGACGCCCACAACTGGACCGCCGAGCAGTCCGGCCACAATGCTGCCGGTATCCCGCACATTGGCGATGCCGCCTTCAATCGGAATGCCAAAATAGGTACCTGCGATGGATATCGCCGAGAAAAACGCGATCAGGACCGCTTTTTCCCGGTATGTTGTCTGTTCTTTAAACATCAGGCGGAAGGCCTTGGTATGTGAGAATACGTAGGCAATGACGGCGATGATGGCAATCCGTTGAACAAGGATCATGGACAGACTGTCCTCCATGCCGGTTACCTCCCTTCTTGTTCCAAGAGCTTGGCGATTTCTTGCATAATGGTGGCGTTAATATAATCGCTATTTTCCCGGTCGGTCTTGTTAGATGCAAGATACAGCGGCTGTCCAAACCGAACGGTGAATTGGGGAAAGATTTGTCCTTTGCCAAAGACTTGGTTGGAGCCGGTCAAGGCGACGGGAATGATCGGTACTCCGGCTTTTACCGCCAGCATGCCCAATCCCGGCTGCGCTGTGCCCAACCGGCCGGTTTTGCTCCTGGTTCCTTCCGGGAACATACCGACGATTTCGCCGTCAGACAGTAATTGAATGGCCGCCCGGATAGCATTGCGGTCAGCAGCGCCACGGCGGACAGGAAAAGCCTGCAGTTGGGTGATCACCCAGGAGAAAATTGGGATCCGAAACAGTTCTTCCTTGGCCATGAAATGGATAGGGCGTCTGACCGGCAAAGCACAGCCGATCAACGGCGGATCCCATAAACTAATATGATTGGAGGCAACAATACAGCCGCCGGACGGCATATTTTCAAGACCGGTGACACGCAGGCGGAATACAGCTACCAACAGGCATTTGACGAGAAAGCGAATTATCTTATAGACCATTGCCTTTCTCCTTACACAACGTCAAAATGAGTTCCACCGCCTGATTGATCGTCAGCCCGGTAGTATCGATCAGGACAGCGTCCGCCGCCTGAATCAGGGGCGCTATTTCCCGCTCACAGTCCATTTGATCGCGGCAGGCAATTTCCTGCTGCAGCTGGGTTAAATCAACGATAAAACCTTTTTCTCCAAGCTCTGTCCAGCGCCGCTTGGCTCGTTCCTCGATAGAGGCAGTCAGAAAGATTTTGATGTCGGCGTTGGGAAGAACATGGGTGCCGATGTCGCGGCCGTCCAAAACCACCCCGCCGCCTTCGGCCAGTTGACGCTGCAAATCAACCATCGCCGTCCGAACCCCGCCATTTGACGATATCACCGATACAAGTCGGGAAACCTCAGGGGTGCGAATGGCGTCGGTGACATCGACTGCATCCACTTTGACCGCCGTTTTACCCTGGATATTAGACAAGCTAAGATTAAGGCTCTCAGCAATTCGGGCGACGGAGGCCGTATCGGCCGGATCGACCTGGTGGTCCATGACCTGCCAGGTCACCGCCCGGTACATCGCCCCGGTATCAATATAAGTGTAGCCCAACCGCTCGGCGACAAGTTTTGCTACCGTACTTTTCCCAGCGCCGGCCGGGCCGTCGATGGCAACAATCAATTTATCCATAATTCCTCCGGTCAGTCGATTCTCAAAGCTTGAATTTCAGTAAAAAAGTGCGGATAAGAAATATTGATACACTCGGCGCCGGTAATTTCGACTCCCTTGGCGGCCATACCAGCAACGGCAAGAGCCATCGCCATCCTGTGATCGTCATGGGCATCGCAGCAAGCCGGCGTCAATGTCTGGGGTCCTTCAATAACCAGCCCATCGGCCGCTTCAGTGATTCGGGCCCCCATCTTGCCAAGCTCCAGCGCAATGGCTTTTAACCGGTCAGTTTCTTTTACCCTCAGTTCCTCGGCCCCTTTAAACACCGTGGTTCCCTTTGCGAACAGCGCCGCCACAGCCAGCACAGGTATTTCATCTACCAATCGCGGAACGATTTCTCCCTCTACCGTGGTGGCGGTGAGTTCGGCTGACTCAACCGTGATGTCGGCAACCGGTTCCTGACCGGCCAGACGATGGTTGTAGGTGGTGATATTAGCCCCCATTTGCAGGAGGACATCAATCACTCCGGTTCTGGACGGATTAATACCGACATTGCGTAGCCGCAGCTTGCTGCCGGGAATAATGGTGGCGGCCACCAGCCAGAAGGCGGCCGAACTGATGTCACCGGGAACATCGATGACCGGCGGCGCCGTCAGTTCGCTGACCGGGTTTAACGTAATAGTAAGGCCTTTTCGTTTTACGTCGACGCCAAAGGCCTGCAGCATTCTTTCACTATGATCCCGGGACATAAGCGGCTCATGAATGACCGTCGGCCCATCGGCAAACATGCCGGCTAATAGGATGGCCGACTTCACCTGGGCACTGGGAACAGGCATGGTATACTCGATACCGTGAATTCCTTCACTGGGAACAATCGCCAGCGGGGCGTAACGGGAATGATCCCTGCCGTATATCTGGCAGCCCATCTTGGTCAGCGGGGTAATGACCCTGGCCATGGGCCGGTGGCGGATTGACTTGTCGCCAGTCAGAATGGTGAAAAAGGGCTGGCCAGCCAATATCCCTGTCAAAAGCCGGGTGGTAGTGCCGGAATTGCCGGCATCCAAAATATCACTTGGCTCCGTCAGCCCGTAAAGGCCGTTTCCTTTGATCAATAGCTCGTTTTCGCCGGTATGCTGCACCTGGACACCCAGTGCCCGCATACAGCTGACGGTCGACCAACAATCGGCTGCTGATAAAAAATTGGTCACCCGCACCGGAGTCGCCGCCAGTCCAGCCAACATGACTGTGCGGTGGGAGATGGACTTGTCACCGGGAATATCAACAATTCCGGCAAGGGATTTTAGCGGTGTAATCATTTCGCTCATCGTCAATTCCTCATTTGCTGTTTATTCGGGCAGGGCGACCGTTCGACCCACCACGTCTGCTAATACGACAGGTCTTGCATGAGCTGGTCAAAGGGATCGAAAGTCTGACCACCGCTACAGCATTAATATCAAAAGTATTTCGGAAATATGACTAAAAGTGCGATTGCCGCGATTATGCAGCACATCTTCTGCCGATTCAACGCAACGTAACCATATTATATTTCTTGCCTTAAAGCCGATTTCCTCCATTTGGTTAATGAGTGAATTTCACTTCTCCAACCGGCAGGATTTGGGCTTTTCCTGCAACCTCTGATCCGTCTTGAGGCGCGATAACACCATCGCTATTGGTGTTGATCCGGAAAATTCCCGGCGTCGTCAGCGCACTGGCATCGATCGCCAGAAAGTCCCCTTCATATACCGACAAGGCCAGTTCTCCCTGGCGAAAATCCCCCATCCGGGTTCCATTGACGGTGACAAATATCTCTCGGCCCTCAGCCGGTTTAAGCATTCGGATAGTGACAGTCTTATGCTGACGCTCTTTATCCACTGGATTGGCCACCGGAAAGCTTTCGGTGACTTTTACCGGGTCTCCGGCAGTAAGTGGAGTGGACAAAGAAATAGACTCCCCCTCCAGCCTGTCTACCCAAGAAAGATACTGGCGGGACTGTTCTCCCAGCAGCAGCGCCTGGGCCAAAAGCAAAAGAATGACACTGCCTACCCCCGCATAGAATAACGGCTTTTCCCAAAACTCAAAAAACTTATTTCTATCCCGACGGCGCATACTGCAGGCCTCCTAAAATGCGGTTAGCCTGCGTAGTTTTCCCATCCTTTTCCAAACCTATTCCCCGCCTGCCGCCGCCCTACCGGCGACAAAACCGGTGGAAAAGGCCGCCTGTAGATTAAAGCCGCCGGTATAACCGTCAATATCAATCACCTCGCCGGCAAAATACAACCCCGGCACCAGCCGTGATTCCATGGTCTTCGGATTGATCTCCTTGGTATGGACGCCGCCTGCGGTGACAATCGCTTCACCGATGGGACGGGTGGCAGTAATCGTAAAGCTGAGATGCTGCAAGAGGTGCAGTAATCTGCCGCGCTCCTCCTTGGTAATTTGGTGGACCGGTTTTTCAGGATCGATATGGGATAAATCGACTATCACATCGATCATCTTGGCGGGAAGGAGATCACTCAGGGAATTTTTGAACTGACGACGGGAAAACTGACTGAAATCCCGCTGAAGTCGCTTGTCCAACTGCTCTGCAGGCAAAGCCGGCT
>JARLHX010000281.1 GCA_031292035.1 Negativicutes bacterium
AACAGAAAATCTGTCAACTTTAATGCAAATGACATTGAAAGATAGTGCTGGCCAAACTTATAGTGTCGATGACTCTGCCGAAGCAGCATCTGGTGGAAATTCCCCCCTGGGAGACCTGGCGGCCGGACAAACGCTGCGCGGGCAGCTTGGTTATCAGGTTCCAAATGATGCGAAAGGGTTTCAATTCGTATTTGATATTAACAGTATCAGCAATGGACAAAAAGTATTTGTTGATTTAGGGCAATAATAATGTATAACAAGGCTCGAGAATTTGTAACCTTTGACTCCAATCAATAACCAAAAACAACAGCTTTACGGTCCGTAGCTCAGTTGGTCAGAGCGCACGATTCACATCCATGAGGTTCGGAGGTACCCCACAAGGGGTATGCTATTCGAGCCCTCTTGCGCCCACCTAAAACATAATTACCCCCGAGGTTCGTCGGTACCCTTAGGGTTTATTCCCATAAACCCTATTGAACTTCCATATCCCTCGACCTATAATGAATATGGTTTGCAATTTATTTCACGTTCATATTTTTGACAATTGAATATGGGGGGCTGTATGGCTGCCAGATCATTGTGGTTCAAAATAGTTTCTCTGCTGGTCATTTTCGTTTTAGTTTCGGCAAATAGCTCCGTTGTGCGCGCTCAAGATGCGACTCCGCCAGCGTCCACCCAGACCCCGCCGGCTGGTGAGCCAGCCACGGCTGCACCCACCACGGCCACCTCCCTACCCTCTACCCAGGTAGAGGCCAGCGCTACCCCGGCGGCTGCTACTGAAACGCCTCTACCCCAGGCGCCTACCGGAGGTCCGACGCAAATCCTGCCGCAGGCCACCTACAGCATCTCCGGCACGGTGAGGGGCGCAAACGGAAAGGGCCTGCCCGGCGTGACCGTCTCGGCGGACCAGGATCTGCAAGTGCAGACCGCCGCTAACGGCAGCTACACTATCGATGGCCTGGCGCCTGGCGAACACCTCATCCAGGCCCACCTGGACAATGTCAATCTGGTCCCTTTTTACCGCCTAGTGAACGTGCTGGATGCCAGCGTCAGCGGGATCGACTTCTACGTGCCCGCACAACCCCTGCCGGTGAACGCCTCCACCCAACCCATGACCGTCAACTATGCACATACACTGGCGACCAATGTAACAAATAGCCCGCCCAATAGCGACGGTGAGATCAGCGCCCAATCTGCTTATAAAGTCGGGCAGTCAGGGACTGCCTATGCGATGATCCCCGGCTGGCAAATCGGCCAAACCGGGTTACCCTACCAGGTAGAAGCGGTCGGCGCCATCACCCATCTCAACGCCCCGGCCGCCCTGGCCAATGACAACGGCAAACTGCTGGAGGTGGAGGAACACGGCAACCGCCTGGTGCGTTTTAGCCTATCCACCAGCGACCTGGTCATCGGCGATAAGCCGGGTATCTCTTATATGGATAACTATGAGTTCAACAGCCTGATGGCCGTGGCCGTCCAGCCGGTCACCGGCCATTACTGGCTGGGAGACAGCACCCGCCTGGTCGAATACAACCCCGACCCCAGCCTGACGGCCTCCCAGCGCTTCGTCAGCCAGTTCCCGGCCGACAACCCCTGGGTAAGCGGCAGCGATAACGCCCACTTTTCCGAAATCCGCGGGATTGCCTTCGATTCGACCGGAACTGTCATGTTCGTGTCGGACCGCTTCAACCACCGTATCCAGCTGTATAACGTCTCCAGCGGTAAACCTGTCTACATCAAAACGATCGGCGTCAGTGGTGTAGCCGGCAGCGACGATGCTCATTTTAACGAACCCTGGGGAATTACTTTTTCAGGCGATAGTCTTTACGTAGCCGATTCGCAAAACCACCGCATCCAGAAATGCGATCCGGACAACGCCACCTGCACCACTTTCGCCAGCAACATCGTCATCACTATAAAGGTACTCGGTACGATCCGCCATTATATTGTTCCATTCAAGCGGCCAACCTCCATTTCATTCAACGCCACGAATGCCTTTATTGCCGACGCCGAGCGCCAGACTGTCGATGAATGCGATTTGAATGGAGCTTGCGTTGATTTCCTTGGGACGCCGGGTGCAACCGGCACCAGCAATACTCAATTCAACTGGCCGGTGAGTGTCTTAGCCAGCGGTTCGCTGGTGTATGTGGCCGACCAGAATAACCAGCGCATCCTGGGTTTTATGGCTTCTAACGGGAACCCTTATCTTCAGATCGGCTCGACCGGATCGCCTTATCCCGATGGCGGGGGAGTAGTCTATTTGAACCGCCCGTGGGGTCTGGCTATCGATCCCGCAGATCCGAACAACAGCAACGGCGAGAGTATTTACGTGGGCGAGAACTGGGGCTACAGCCTGGCCAAATTTGACAGCGATGGGAACTTGCTCTGGCGGCTGCCCGCTTACCCCGCTGCTTATGGCAGCGATATGCACCATTTCGGCAATTTCCAGG
>JARLHX010000282.1 GCA_031292035.1 Negativicutes bacterium
ATAACTTTATAACAGGCGTTGAGCGATATGTCAAACGTTGCATCTTAGCCGGGGTTTGGAGGAGTGTGCAACCGTTCACCAATGCCTTTTCTTTGGTTACTTTCTTTGGGCAAACAAAGAAAGTGACAATGTTCGTTTGATAGTATGTTCGCGTGTTCAGTTGTTAGCTTGCTATCGTGTTAGCGCGTTAGCGTGTTGCTTTTGATCGGCCCGAAGCCTGTCGTTGTAATCGTTGTGTCCGTCATATACCGAGGAATGGTCACGGGCCTGCGGTACAGCTTTTATGAGTTCCAGGGTGGCGTTGTGGCCGGTCTGGTCGCGGTCAAAGTATATGGCTACGTTGCTATATGACTGCGCCTTTTTGGCGGCGGTGTTTAGGAGCGCAATGGAATTGAGCACCAATACGCTGTCGTCTGCTCCGGGATTGTCGGTGAGCCAGCTGAGGTAATTGATATAGCCTTCAAACACGGCGAGCCGGTTTTCGTCGCCGGGTATAAAGCTGATGGCTTTATGGCCCAGGCAGCCTTTGAAATATTTATTGCGCACTTCCCAGCTGCCGAGTTCGTTTTGCCAGCCTGCGGCGAAGAAATATTTGCGTTGTTTTTTCTGGTCTTCGACAAGGTAATAAACCTCTTGCAAACGACCTTGCGCTGCTTGCCAGATGCCGCGATATTGAAGATATTCGGTGATTGCCGGGTTGTTGCCTAAAGGTTTGATGTCCTCAATCTCGTAGTGCGGGATTTTGACGGCACTGCGTTTGCGGGCGTTTTCCTTCCGGTCGTAGTTTACCAGCGGCAAGTTCGTGCCGCAAACCTGCACGATTTTTTCGAGTGTTTCCTGGAAAGGCAGGTTCCAGTAGGCGAGCCCGAAGTCGATGATAGTTCCGCCTTTGCCTAAGCCCTGGTCATACCAGACGCCTAACTGGTCTTTGACATAAAAGGACGGTATGGTCTCCATATGCAGCATGCTGAAGTATTTGCTTTCCTGACCATGAATCTTTATCGGTTCATAGCCGAGGCGGGCAAGCAAGTCAACGATGGAGACCGTGTCTTTGATTTCCCTTGCCTGGATTGTATTTGATGTGTTCATAATTCTAAGTGTTGAAGTAAAAAGCGGGCTTTGACGATCAGTTCGGCTTCAAGACGGTCGATGCGCCAGCCTGCGGAATGGTTGCCATCTTTACGGGGCGTCAGCAGACCTTCATCCAGCCAGCGCTCTATATTCTTGCGACCGTAGCGGCGAAAGGCTTCGGCTTTTGTGATATAGGGTTTGATTTGGCCGGTTTTTATAAGCGCGATCATTGCACCCAGTTCGGCTCCGGCCTGAAGCAAAAGTTGACGTTCCATATAAAATAAAAAAGCCCCCCGATACAGCAAAATGATTGCGTATCGGGGGGCGAATTCCGGGACTAATGCGTAGGTAACTACCTGGCCAAAACTGGCTGCCTGTGGATCATTGCACTAAGCCCTTGCTGTACACGTACAGCGGGGTTCATGCAACTGCTCATCAATTCCCGGCAT
>JARLHX010000283.1 GCA_031292035.1 Negativicutes bacterium
TCTAAAACCTTGCACGAGAGCGGATACTTGGAGAAACTTGGGACAAAGAGCCAAAAAATGAATGTATATTACTACAGCTTGTATGCCGATAAAATCTATCTTGATCTCAATAAAGATGGTGATCTTGAGGTATGCCCGCTTTTGGACGGGGACAGGAGATATAAAGGTTTGACATGCGCTGAAGCAGATGACATTATCAAATATGAAAAAACAATAAAGTCGCGCCAGATTGCCAGTGATATCGTCAAATTTGATAAGTGCCAAAAGGAAACTCAAGAAGATGTGGAAGTTGCGAGGGATATCACTAAACGGAAACGTGCCGAGGCTAACCTCAGTAAGGGTGCTATGAAAACCGGAATGCCCCAGGAACGTGAACAAGAAAAACGTGCATTAGTGAACCATGACCGGGCTCTTTCTAAAATATCTCAAAACGTCGAAACGGCCCTGGTAGCCAACTGCGAAAGCCCATCTGGGCGACATACCAATGATCGACAGGAAGATTTTCGTAGGGTGAAAGAGATGATCAAGGTTGGTAAAAAAATATGATGAAACTCAATTCATCTAACGGGAAAGGCGCAAATAAAAAAATAACTTCCTTAAGAGAAGTCTCTGGAGCTGATCAGGACTATCATCTACAAGGTGATCACATGGTAAGCCCGGCCTCTTTCAGTGGATACTCGTTACGTTGATTCGCGTTTTTGCTTATTAAGGGTATCAGGCGATAATTAGCGATTTCCGGCTTAACGATATATTTAGAGGGGAAAAAATAATGATAGAACAGCAAAGACCGGTCCTTAAAGGAACACGGATGAACGCGGTTTACACTAAGCAAAAGTTAAACCAGTATAAAGACCACGCATTCATTGAGGCTTTACCTGAAGTGATGGTAGCAGAGAATGCCCTGGCCAGTCTTTTCCAGTTGCCGGCTTTTGACCCTGCAGAACGTGACTACCCGCAGGAGTTGATTTATCATAGCATAACCTATAACTTAACCCTTATCTTTCAACCATTTTCCAGGCATGAGGATCTACGTTTGGCCATTTCTGCCCAAATTCGCAATGGTTATATTGGCAGACATCCGTTTACCCCTGATTTTATAAAGAAAGCTCGAAAAAATAGCATAAAAGAAATGGTGGCGTATGGCAAGGCGGGCTCGTTTGCTTTGGTAGGACCAAGTGGTATGGGTAAATCAAGGGTTTTGGAGATTATTCTTTTAAGCTATCCGCAGGTCATTTATCATTCTGTTTACCAAAGGAAAAAGACCCCTTTTACGCAGTTGGTTTGGCTTAAGGTGGACTGCCCCTCGTTTGCCAATAATACCACGATGAAGGCACTAGGCGTCATTATTCTAGAAACAATGGACAGTGTTTTGGGGACGAGTTACGCGTTAGAGGCAAAAAGGCGAAAGTATAATATGGAAGAAGTCCTAAATGATGTTGGAAATAAGTGCCATATACATGGAGTCGGGCTGCTTTGTATTGATGAAATCCAAAGGCTTAAATATGCGCAAGAAGGCTCGGCGAAGATATTGGAATTTTTCGTAAGCCTTGTCGATAAGGTGGGTATTCCGATCATTTTTGTAGGGACGCCTGCTGCTAGTGGACTTTTTGGCGGAGCCTTTGCCAACGCGCGTCGGGAAACCGGATATGGGGATTTTTTATGGGACCGCATGGAGAATGACAATGAGTGGAAGGAACTAATTGAAACCCTCTTTGATTATCAGTGGACTAATATAAATGTGAACTACAAAGATTACGTAAATCTATTTTACGAATTAGCCCAAGGTATACCTGACATCGCGGTGAAGCTATACGCTATGGCTCAGTGGGACGCTGTGCGCGCTGAGAAAAAGCAAAGTAAAAGTGATGACGATAACACCAGTGATGCCGCCAGTCCACTTTCGCCTGTACGTGTGCGTGACGTGGCCGAGAGGTGCTTAAAGCTTGTTGCGCCGATGCTGAAAGCCTTACGTGATAAAGATGTGAAGCGCATCTCCGAGTACTCTGACCTGTCAATTTCATGGGCCGATGTTCATAATTTGATGAAGAAATCTCCATCTACTGATATAGAGCAATGCGCCGATGGTAAAAGCACGAATATAAAAGAAATAGCAGCATGGCTACGAGACGCGGGAGTAGCTAATGAAAAAGCCCAGGAAGCGGCGGAACAAGCTGTTGCTCAGTTGGGAGAAGGAAACCTTGAAACCGCTAAATACCATGCGTTTGATCTCATTGTAAAGGCAACCAAGGCTAAAGGTAGAAATAAGGGCAAGTTGTCAAACAAAGCTTCGGGCCAGACTAACAGTAAGAATAAAGTAACCCGCGACGACGCTTCCGCAAAATCAATGTTAAGTAATGTTGCAAAAGATGAATTAGATATATAACTATTATCATTGGAGGGAATATATGAAAGAATATTATCCACGGCCACATCCTGATGAAATGCTGGAAAGAGGCGAAAGGCGGCAAATTAGATGGAAATTATAAGCAAAAATTTAGGTGACGTTTTGCGCAATCCTACTGAGCTAAACGACTTGTGCGACAAAGACCAAGTCGTGGCATTGGTCGAAGGTGATGAAGTCCAGCTGGTTATAGTAAATATTAATGTTTATAACGAAATGGTTGGGTTAGCAAATAAAGCAGAGATGTACCGAGATCTTTGGCAGTCAGAAGTCGATGACAGGCAGGGTAACATGATGTCCGCGGATGAGGCGATTGAGGAGCTTGCGCGGCAAAAGAAGGCCCGGCTGAAGTTGTATAACGAGTTAGCCGAAGCTGAATTTGAAGCCGATACGGGATTTGAGGGGCATTCGCCGGAAGACGTTATGGATGATTTGATGTCGCATCTGGATGAAGATCAGCTTATTCGCAGCAGCAAAGTGAATTACAACCGCTTAATGGCTTCCGTTCATCAAGTCGAAAAAACAGAAGACGATTATCGGCAAGACCTCGCCGTCGTCGACGCAAAATTGGCCAAGCCTCTGTTTAATAAACTCGATCACAAAACAGTGATGCAGCGTTTCTTACGCCGGGCACGGGGCGAGGAGGTGAAGGCGTTAAAGGCGGAGAACGAGCGGCTAAAATAGTAGATGGAGGGAGCGTAAAACCAACACTATTTACGAATGGCGACTTTCTTTTTGCGTACGGGGGTGACTCAATATATATGGCCGTTTTGGCTCAATCCTCTTGCCGGGGACAACTACTACTGAGCATGGAGGATAGGTACAATAAGCATTCAAAAGGGACGACCAAAACAAGCTTTGGCATTAGATCTTCCCACCCATATATAGTGATGAACATCGTAGGTTATGATGCTATAACAATAACATGATTATTGTATTCGCGAAGTCGTGATTCAGTTAAGGATGCGCTGCATACGGAAATAACTACGGTTTCTTCCATAAATATAGCTCAGGAGGGTATTATGTTGCAGTATTTTCCGTCCTTATATGATAATGAATTGTTGTTGAGTGCAATACGAAGAGGGTATGACCATGCTAGTAAGCGAAAGCCACAAAACGTGTCCGACCATCTATATTTTGCGGCGATAGACCTTCCTACCCGATTACAGAGGATCATGGACGAAACAAAACTCGGGAGCGTGTATAATGCTTCCGAAATCATACGAAAACATACTTTGTTTCCTCTTGTTACTGCATTCGCAGGTGAACAGCTTAGGCGAGAAATTGAGAAAGGAATGATAGGAGAAACCGCTATTGAACAACTCAGGGCGAAATTAGGCCTGAGGAAAAGCTTGTTGCAACCTCTAATTCACCCGCATGTATGCCTCAAATGCGATCAAGAGGATCTTAAAAATTTGGGGGAGACATATTGGTACCGAGCACACAATGTTCCGGGTGTCATGGTTTGCTACAAACACGGGGAACTCTTGTATAAATATGGCGCTGATCGGCCTATCGCTGTAATCAAAAACGACAAGGTAGTAGAACACTCTATGCAATTTGCATTAGATGTGCATACCATGCTAAATACGTCGGCATGTTTCGATCCGGAAACAACAAAACGGTGGTTTTTAGAAAAAATGATTGCACAAGGATATGCTACCAGTTCTAGACGGCTTAAACGCAAAGAGATTACAATCGCCATTCATGATTTTTACGGTATCGATTTTTTACAGTCACTTGATTGTGTGATTGAGAATCAAGACTCGGCATGGCCATTTCGGTTAGTACAACAGACCTGCGCCGCTCATCCGATAAAATATATGCTTGCAATTCGCTTCTTATATGGCTCGATACAAGCGTTTCTAGATGATCCTGTTTTTGAATATACCCCTTTTGGATCTGGCCCCTGGCCTTGCTTAAATGTGGCGGGTGACCATCACTTACAAGAGGTTGTGAAAGAATGTAAAATAAAGACCAGACCGGATTCTGATATTGTTAGCGGAATATTTACCTGCGAATGCGGCTTTATATATCAGCGTACTGGCCCTGATATTCAAATAAGCGATAGGCATAGATATGATTATTTAGTAAGACACGGACAGGTATGGGAAGAAAGATTACGACATTTAAGACAAGAGCATAAAATGTCAATCCGCAAGATTGCGGATGAACTAAAATGCGGGAAAACAGTAGCAGAATTAGCACTTAAGAAGATTTACGAGCGACAAAGCAGTCGTCATAACCATATGTTAGATGAACGTAAGAAGTTAATTGTCGAAATAATGCGGAGAAATCCGGAGTATGGACGTCGCGACTTATTTCAAACCAAAGAATATAAATGGTTAAAAAAATACGTGCGTGAATGGCTATACAGTGAAGTTCCTGCGAAGCCAAGAAATAGCGGGCGAAAAAAAACTAAGGATTTAAAGGCTGAAGACGGAATAATATTACAAAGGGCTAAAGTTATAGCGGAGGGTTTATTTAATGCCTTTCCGTTTCAACGGATTTTTCGTTCGGGGGTCAGGGAATTGTTGAGCAAGGATAAAGTGTTTACTGGGTGGTTTCATCCTTCGAACTATCCTAAATCGGCAGAATTCTTAACGGCTATTGCCGAAAGCAATTTTTCTTACCAAGCGAGACAGATACTGTGGGCTGTTGATCAACTTGAATCTAATGGCCAAGACGTTTGCAGCGGGAACATCATCAAAGTTTTGGGCAGGAAACCCAAATATTTGGGAAAAATTTTAAATTTAAAAGCTTATCTGCGGGTGCCAAAAACTTGGGCGGAATATTTAATCTATGTAAGATATGAGCATTAAGTGAACTGCTCTTTTCAACAGATCCGAAGGTTCGTGTAAATCAATGCAAGCGGGTCATCTTCAGAGATGCTCTCCTAAAATGTAGATTGTCATATATGGAAAAGAAATGCCCTGCTACAAAAAGCAGGGCACTTTTCATAAGTGAAATTTATCGGACGCTTTGCTACGTCCTATAAAAAGAAGTTGAGTAAAAACCACCTGTTATTTTTTAGGTACCGTCAAGAATTCTTCGCAAATTAGTTTGCAGTCTGGCAGAAACCAAAGTCAGACAGCCATAAAATCCGACTCAAGGTCGGTACTTTCCAAGTGTTTCATATTCATATACTTCTTGTTACCCCACTGCGTTCCAGCAACGTGACGCAGACGAGCGCAGACCAGCATCAGCGCGGAGTTGCCATCAGGGAAAGTGCCGACTACTCTTGTGCGGCGCCGGATTTCTCGGTTCAGTCGCTCGATCACATTGTTTGTACGGATTCTTGTCCAATGCTCAAAGGGAAAATCCATATAGGGCAGCGTTTCTTCCATACCATTTTCTATTTTGACAGCCGCTTCTTTTAGCTTCGCCACGCAAAGACTGAGCTACCTGGTTAACTTTTTCTTTGGCGGCAGATTTACTTTCCTGAGCATGAGTGGCTTTGAGCATCTTTGCCACTAGTTTGATCTTAGATCGGGGAACGACCGAAAAAACGTTTCGGTAGAAATGGACGGTGCAGCGTTGGTATTTGGCCTCGGGAAGAACTTCGCCCACAGCCTCCAACATACCAAGACACTTATCTCCGACAACCAGCTTCACACCACTGAGGCCCCGACCTTTTAGCCATTGTAAGAATTCCACCCAACTTGCTTTATCCTCTTTCATGCCTTCTGCAGCGCCTAGGATTTCACGATAGCCATCCTCATTGACAGCAATAGCCACAAGGATACTCACGTTCTCATACGCGCCGCCCCAATTGCGGCGCAGGTAAATTCCATCTACATAGACGTAGGGGTGTTTTCCACCCTGTAATGGGCGGTTTCGCCACTCTTCGATATGAACATGGGCTTTCTTATTAAAGTCGCTGATGGTGCTTGGAGACACCTTGCTTCCCCACAAGGCCTCAGTGATATCCTCCACCCGGCGGACGGAGACTCCGGCCAGATACATTTCAATGAGGGCTTCCTCTACGGAGCTTTCCCGGCGACGATACCGTTCAATGATCGCAGTTTCAAAGGGGATTCCTTTGAGTTTTGGTACTTGTAGAGTTACTTCGCCAGAGGTTGTTGTCAGGTTCCTGTTGTAATGTCCAGCACGATAGCCCTGGCGAGACTCGGTACGCTCGTATTTTGCAGCTTGGGTCAGGTCTTTGGCCTCCTGATCCAACAGCTTGTTCAGCGTCTCCTCGACACTACTACGCACTAGCTCCTTTAGTTCGCCCTTGATGATTTCCTCGTTCAACTGTATAATTTTCTCGGACATGTTTGCAGTACTCCTTTCGGTGAATGGGTGTGGTGACTTCATTCTTCCATTGGACTGCAAACTTGTCCTTTTTGTCTTTTTTCAATTTGCGAAACTTATTGTACCTTACCTAAAGAAATCGACGCCTTTTTTATAAAAGATATTGGTGCATCTTCTACAGTGGGAAAGTTTATTCTTTCTGCTATCGTTGGTAAATTCAGCAGCAAATTTCCTTCAGTAGAAATCAGTTTTAGTGTAATCAGTGATCGAGGGCTTGAACGAAGTGAAATGCCAGCGTCATTTAAGCGCTGGCAAGTAATACGCCCTTGTAGGGCTTTGGCAGGACTACCTCTTTCAGGGGTGATCCTATTAAAATTGTTATACTTATATATGGAGTAGTCGGTTAGTTCTCCCCCATAATACCATTCTTAGCGCCCTGGTCGCCCGAAATTTTCACGCGCGTGTTCAACCTTCGACCTGATGACGCAACCTTCAGCATGATCGTTGATCAGCCCCATAGCTTGCATAAAGGCGTAAACGGTGGTCGGGCCAACGAATTTCCACCCCAGCTTTTTGAGGTCCTTCGACAGCGTGATCGAAGCGGCAGAGGTTGAGACCGTCTGAGGTTCCGCAAGCTGATCAGCGTCAGGTTCATAGCGCCAGATGAATGCCGTTAATGAGCCTTCAAGTTTGACAAGTTCCTGCGCCCGTTGTGCGTTATTGATGACGGCTTCGATCTTGCCACGGTGGCGGACAATGCCGCTATTCTTAAGCAGACGGTCGATGTCACGGGCAGTGAAGTGCGCGATTTTGTTGAAATCGAAATCATAGAAGGCTGCACGGAAGTTTTCACGCTTTGCAAGGATAATACGCCAGCTCAGCCCGGATTGAAAACCCTCCAAGCTCAATTTCTCGAACAGACGAAAATCATCGCGAACGGGGAATCCCCACTCGGAATCGTGATAGTCAAGAAACTCTGGCGCAACGCTGCACCAGCGGCAGCGCGGTTTGCCGTCGAAGCCAACAATCGTTGCGCTCACGTGTATCTGCCCCCCTTGTTAGGTTTAAGGCTCAAAAGAAATTTCGTACCATATCAGATGCTACCATCTAATCAGTTCCGTCATAAGTTCTTTGCAAAGTTCTTCAGCAAGGCGGAATTATCCTCTATATGATTGTGGTATTAGGGGACGTTCCCTTTTTGTCCAAAATATAATGTGCTTATAGACAAGCATATAACTAAAAATAAATACAATGTGCCAATAGGAACTGGTTAAACTGGGCTGCTTATGGGGTGTTGGTATGGGTATTCTTTGCCTGCCACGGAAAATAACTTTCCTCGTGGCTCAGTTCAAAGAGGGAAGGTCACGTTATCAAGAGTTGTCTATCACCTCTGCAGACAAGACTACACTTATTCGTGACCATAGGTCCTAACAGGCGCAATGATTGATTGTTCAAGTCAATAATCATTCAATGACCATGCACCTGCTGGTCGGTACAAATAACAACGATAAACTACAAAGGATTGACATGATGATTATTGGTGTTATATCATGTAACTGTACCAACTGGTAGGTACGCGGGGGTGTTAGATATTATGTCAAACAAACGTCAGGATATTGTGGCAGCAACGGCGGCGCTGATGCACTCGAAGGGGTATGAGAATACCAAACTCAGCGATATTTTAGAGACGGCTGAGATCGGTAAAGGGCAATTTTACCACTATTTTTCTTCCAAACACGAGTTGGGTCTAGCCGTCATTGACTTCTTCTTTGATAATTGGAAACAACGAGTAGCGACAAATATTCTAAGTTCAGAAAAGGATCCGGAAATCAGATTCAACGAAATGCTGGAATGGGTCGTCAATAACCAGATGTCTCGCCAAGCAAAATGCGGCTGTGTATTTGGGAATCTTGCTATAGAAATGAGCGAACATGACGAGACTTTCCGTCAAAAAGTTAACGTTATTTTCGAAACATGGGTGGAAAAATTAAAGCCAATTCTGGCCGGCATGGTTAAGTCGCCGTCCCGTGCGGAACCTCAGGAAATAGACAAGTTGGCGCAAGGAATAGTGGCCATGCTGGAAGGCGGAATTCTTCTCATGAAAAGCAAACAAGATATTGATGTTTTGATAAATGTTACTGACCTAGTAAGATATTTGGTTAACACTTTTGTGAAAGATCACTCTTTTGAAAAGAAAAGTTGACTTCTCCTTTTGCCCATAATGGCCAGGGCAAATTTGGCCGTTTGCATGTCTTTGGGTTTTGAAAAATATTGAAAGGAGTGGCTAAGCGTGGATGTGTTCGAGGCTCTGCTGGGACGGAGAAGTTGCCGCCACTTTTTGGCACGACCGGTTGAACAGGAAAAGATTATGAAGATTTTGGAGTGCGCGATTTTTGCGCCTTCGCCCGCAAATAAGCAGCCATGGGAATTTGTCGTGACATCCAACCCAAAATACAATCACGAATTGAAAGCTGCGGTAGAAGTGACGAAGGGGAAACTGGCCGAAAGGAGCGGGTGGAAATGGTTGCCGTCCTTTTCCGTGGATTTTTTGCTTGAAGCTCCTGTTCTGATAGTCGTGAATGGCGATCCTGAACGCAATGGTGCGGAGCAGTTCCTGGATGAACCGGGAAAAGGCTATGAACATGGTTGCTGCGCTGCCATAGAAAACATGCTGATTGCCGCTCACGGGCTAGGGCTGGCTACCCTCTGGTTTTCTATGTTCGAAAAGAGAGATGTGCGAAAAATCTTCGGGGTTGACAAAAAGCTTGACCCAGTTGCAATTATTTGCCTGGGCTATACCGATGTCAGTATCACAGCTCCCGCCCGTAAGGACTTTGCAACTAAAGTGAAGTTTTTGGAATAGGGTTTTATCACACAGAAGCATCTTGCAATTTCAAACTGGCGGAAAGGAGAGATAAGATGACTGAAACAACAATTGTCGAGCAAAAAGACAATATAGCAACCATTATTTTAAATCGTCCGAAGGCTCTCAACTCCTTGAACATAACTTTAGTCGATGAATTAGCCAATATACTACATAGATTGCGTGATGACAATTCAATTAGGTGCATTGTAATCACAGGAAATGGACCAGCTTTTTGCGCTGGTGGCGATTTGGAATATTTGTCAAAACTCAAAGATGCTACACTTTCCCGAAAGTTTATTCGAGACGCAGGAGGGATAGCTTCGACTATTGTGGATATTGAAAAGCCTGTCATTGCAATGGTCAATGGCGTTGCCGCAGGGGCGGGATTTAACCTGGCGTTAGCTTGCGACTTTATCTTCGCTTCCCGTTCTGCCAAGTTCGGACAAGGATTTGTGAAAGTCGGCTTGGTGCCGGATTGTGGAGGGACCTTTTTTCTGTCGCGGCATATAGGTTTAAATAGGGCAAAAGAATTACTGTTCACAGCCGATTTTATTGATGCAGAGGCAGCCTGCCGACTGGGTCTGGTAAATCGCGTAACCGAAGATTTTGAGCTAAAGGATGTAGTACAAAAATTTGCCCTTAAATTGGCAAATAATGCTCCGATAGCCCTTGGGTTCACGAAGAAACTCGTAAATCGCAATTACTGCGTTAATTTGGATACGTGTTTAGAGTTTGAAGCAGACGTCCAGTCATATTGCATGCTGACTGAAGAGCATCAGGAAGGGATTGCCGCTTTCAGAGAAAAAAGGCAACCGAAATTTAATGAGATTAAATCACTATCAGACTCTCCGATCCTCAATCTCCTACACAAGAGTTATTTTTAATGTTCTATTTGTACCGACCTGTTGGTACAAAAACTGTGTTTCTTTATAACCAATTACATCTAATGTTAAGTCAGACAAGTGGAGAATACATGTTAAGGAGAGATGCAAAGACGAAAGGAAAAGGTTTATGGATGTTGATGATGTGTAGTGAAAAACAGCTAACGAAATTGATGAAAGGAGAGATTGTCATGGATAATACTTTTGAACAATCGCAGCAAGCGGATGAGTTGGTTGTACTCTGGACCAGTGGAGACCGTGAAGTCGCGCTGAAGATGATTTTTATGTACACATTTAACTCTAAGACAAAAGGGTGGTGGGAAGACGTCTGCCTGATCGTCTGGGGTCCGTCGAGTAAACTTCTGACCGAAGATAAAGAACTACAAGAATATGTGGCCAGAATGCTCGAAGCCGGCATAGAGGTAGTCGCTTGCAAGGCTTGCACCGACAGTTACGGTATTTCCGACGAAGTGGAAAAACTCGGTATTGAAGTCAAGTTTATGGGCCAGCCGCTAACCCACATGTTGAAACGGAATTCCAAACTAATTACTTTTTGAAGTATCTGATTCAATAAAAAGAAGAAATTCAAAAAAGAGGAGACTCTAGATGAATGAATTTACTGCGTGGCATCGTGACACCATGGGCACTAAAGTCGTGGAAGCGTTGGCCAAAAACAATTTTCGGGCAACTTACTGTCAAACCGGCCAAGAGGCTGTTACACAAGTACTCAATATGATACCAAATGCGGCGACAATCGGCGTCGGTGGATCCTGGACGATAAATGAACTTGGTGTGCTTGATACGCTGGCAGTACAAGGCCACACAATCTTTAATCACAACAAACCCGGGTTAAGCGATGAGGAAAAACTGACAATTCGGCGAGCGCAGTTGACCTGCGACGTATTTTTGACGAGTACGAACGCGGTGACTATGGATGGCCGACTGGTCAATACCGATGGAATAGGCAACAGGGTGGCGGCCATGATTTTTGGCCCCAAGAAAGTAATTTTGATCGCTGGCATTAACAAAATAGTACGAGATGTTGCCGAAGCAGAAAAACGAATCAAATCAGTCGCTGCGCCGATCAATAACAAGCGAATGAATTACCCGAATCCGTGCATCAAAACGGGCGAGTGCATGGATTGCCAGAGTCCCACCAGGATATGCAACGCTACGACAATTCTAAATAAACGTCCCAGGCTGTCCGATATCCACATTTTTATCGTTGGGGAAGAATTGGGATTTTAGGTCGACTCACGAGCCATCGGATGAACAGAACCAATTTAAAATCACCTATTCCTAAATCCACAGACTAAGTGTGCCGAAGTCTATAGTAAAGACAGAGGTGAGACTATGCGCGAAAAGGTAATTAAAGAGATATGTCGTTTTGTCAAAGAGAGTCCGGACAACGACTTTCCAGAACAAGAACAGCCATATTTCGAAAAGCCTTTGGTCGGATTTGCCAGCGCTGAGGATTTACTCTTTACCCAGTATAAAACAGTCATCGGAAGTTTTCATCTGACGCCGCAAGAACTGATCGAAAAAGCGATCGGACCGGAGTCATGGAAACCTGTCACAATAATCTGTTGGGTGCTCCCAATTGCACTCGCTACAAAGATGACCAATCGTAGCGAAACAACCTATCCATCGAAAGAATGGGCACAAACCAGAAGTTTTGGCGAAAAATTCAATGTTCTTCTCCGAAGACATATGGTCGAATATCTTGTCGGTGAAGGATATCATGCGGAGGCTCCTCAACTACTTTCGGTCTGGAAGAGATTGGAGAAGACACCCGTTGGGATTGCTTCGACTTGGTCGGAACGTCACGCCGCCTACGCGGCCGGGTTAGGAACATTTAGCCTGAATGACGCGCTGATTACGCCAAAAGGTATTGCTCATCGATTAGGTAGTGTAATTACTGATTTAGAGATTACCCCATCCCAGAGAGTTTATCCTAGTTATCGTTCGAATTGCCTATACTTTCGTGAGCAAAGTTGCGGATTGTGTATAAGTCGCTGCCCGGCCCAAGCTTTATCTCCTGAGGGACATGATAAAGATAAGTGCTGTGAACATGTATACGGCACCGTTCCGATAAAGGTAGGGGAATCTTATGGGGTTCCGGAAACCGGATGCGGACTCTGCCAGACCAAGGTTCCTTGCGAAGGCAAAATTCCTGTCGGACGTATACCATATCCAATATCATTAGGATTTTTCCCAGAAGAACCTTAAGATTCTTATAAGATTTGGCAAAACAAAAATCCAATAAAAAGGGAGAGATTATCATGACAAAAAACTATCAGGAAGCAGCCGATTGCCCTTGCCCCAAAGACTGCCCAAGACACGGAAAGTGCTACGAATGCGTTCAGTTTCACCGCGAGAAGCCGGTAATCGTATGTTGTATGCGTGACGAGTACAGAACAAAAGATTCTAAATAAGAACTATTCAAACGAAAAGTTGGCGCAGCGGTGACAGCGCTGCGCCGAGCTGGCGCTACAATGTAAAGAAGTAGGATAAGAACTGACTAAAAGATGAAACAGCAAAAGAGGGGGTGGAAATATGATTTTGGGTATTAGCGCGAGCGGTCGCGCCAATGGAGTGACCAGTGAGGCCGTGAAAGCGGTTTTGGAGGCCGCCGGACTGGAATACGACTACGTTTCCCTCGCCGGAAAACGGATAAACGGCTGCATAGGCTGTACGCTCTGCGCTTCGGACAACCGGTGCAAGATTCAAGACGACTGGAACGAAATAGGCGATAAAATGCTCAAAGCCGACGCCATCGTATTTGGGGCGCCAAACTATTTCAGCAAAATGAATGCTTTAGGGCATGCTTGTTGGGAAAGAGCCTTTTCTTTCCGGCACCGGGAAATCTTCAATCTAGCCGGTAAACTTGGAGTGATTGTAAGTTCCGGGTATGAAGGGGAAGATTTCGTAAAACCGCAGATCGAAGATTTCATGTTGCGCAACAAGATGGTGGTTGTTGAATCGGTGCGGGTCGAAGGGTACGGCCAATGTTATACGTGCGGCTATGGGCACGATTGCGGGGTTGGCCGCGTCGTCAGAGTCAACGGCTTTCTCGACAAGATCGAGGACAAGGACTTGCCACCTCACTTTAAAGAGCAAGAACAAGCGCAGTATCAAGCCTATAAGGCGGGAAAAATTCTGGGCTCCATGTTACGGAACCGAATTTGATCTGGTTTGATCATTCTACAAAACACCAAAGTAGATGAACGTTCAAGAGTGTTTCAATACTAAAAAAGGAGACGAAAAAAATGCCATTTGTTAATATTCAAATGCTGACAGGAAAGACAGTTGAACAAAAAGCCGCGCTTGCGAAAGCCATCACTGACGCTTTTGTTGAGATTGCACAGAGCAAACCGGAAGCGGTAGCGGTTATCTTCACTGACCTTCAGAAAACCGACTTGGCAAAGGCAGGTAAATTGGTTTCTGAATTGTAAATCGGCATGTGGTCCAGTGAGATCTTCAGGTATGGAGTATGAGGAGGATTTTCTGTGATTGGCACATTACTGGCCGAAGGGGCTAGCAAATTGAAAGAATTGGGCCTCGGCAATTTAAAGGAAAACGGGGCCGAGACCGGTAGTTCTTCCCGGATCACCCGTCAATACATGGACTCACTTACAATAGAGGTCCGAGCGATTGATTCCATGGAAGCTTCTACTAAAATACACCTTTTTGATGAAGTCTTTGATACTCCTGTAATGACGGCGGCTCTTTCAAGACTGGATGCAATCTGCCCCAATGCCATGGTGGAAGTGGCGAAAGGGGCAAAAGCAGCCGGGGCGGCGATGTGGGTTGGTATAGGAGGCGGGGAAGAGCTTAAGGCGATTATTGAAACAGGCGCCAAGACAATAAAGATAATCAAACCATATCGCGACAAAGACCTGATTTTCGCTAAAATAGCCGAGGCTGAAAAATATGGAGCCTTTGCCGTAGGAATGGATACTATCTTTGGTTTTGGCGGCAAGTCTAGGGACAGTCTCATTCGTCCCGATCTCATGAGCCCCAAAACGCTGTCAGACATTCAAAGTTTTGTGAAAGCGACCAAGCTGCCCTTTATCCTCAAGGGAATACTGAGTGAACAAGACGCTCAAAAGGCACTGGAGGCCGGAGCAGCAGCCATCGTAGTTTCTCATCACGGGGGAAATGCTATCGATTACGCTGTACCCCCTCTTAAAATACTGCCGCGCATTGCCAAAGTGGTTGACGGCAAGATCCCAATTTTTGTGGATGGTGGGATAGAAAGAGGTACGGATGTATTCAAAGCGCTGGCTCTTGGGGCGAATGGTGTCCTGGTCGGAAGATCGGTTATGGCTGGATTGGCGGTCGATGGCGCCGAAGGCGTAAGGAAGCTCATAGCCGGCACTAACGAAGAACTGCGTCGAGTCATGAACCTGACAGGCTGCAGTACGATGGAAAAAATCAGTTCCGAATTGATTTGGCAATAACAAAGGAAATAGCCCTTCAAGCGCATTTTTAAGGGAAGGGGAATGAAAAATGCCTTACGTCAATATCAAGATAACACGAGAAGGTGCGACAAGAGAACAAAAAGAGAATTTGATAAAAGGAGCAACACAGCTTCTGCAGGACGTGTTGGGCAAACCGCCGATTACCACCGTTGTCGTAATTGATGAAGTGGATGTGGACAACTGGGGTATGGGTGGAGAGACCATTACGGTTTTTAGAAAAAAACACCTCAATAAGTGATTTATTATGGAGAATTTGCCAGGGGGATTATAAATATGAATGAGACGTTAAAGACAATCTTGAACCGGAGAAGCATAAGAAGTTTTGCAGATCAGCAAATTGAGCACAGCGACCTGCAAGCTGTTATTGAAGCCGCAAAATATGCTCCGAGCGGCGGAGGTACGCAGCCGTGGTTCTTTAGTGTTATTCAAAGAAAAGAATTAATTGAAGAACTGAGCAGTGCTTCAAAAGAAGTCGCTAAGAACCATGAAGTAAGTTTCCTTAGAGAATTAGCCAATAAGACGGAATTCAATACTTTCTACAATGCTCCAACAGTGATCGTTATTTCGGGCGTTGAGAAAAACGTATGGTCGAGTGCAGATTGCGCCGCTGCAGCACAGAATATTCTGCTGGCAGCAGAGTCTCTTGGGCTGGGTGGGTGCTGGGTCAATTTTGGCCTGTTCGTGTTTGGCAGTGAAAAAGGCGTGCATTATAAAGAACTGTTGAATGTTCCAGAAGGCTTTAAACCGTTTTACTCAGTGGCGCTGGGGTATAAAAAAGGTGATGCTCCTGCAGCGGCACCAAGAAAAGAGCAAACAATAAGTTATATTAAATAGGCATGATAAAATTGACTTGAACTCCCGCTAAAATTTAGCGGGAGTTCAAGTCAAAAATGCGCTCTCTGACAGTTAGTATCTTTTCATGAAAAAATTTCAAAACTGGAATAGACTGAAAGACGCCTCATTAAAAGAGTTAGTTTTGATGATCACAGACGTAGTGCCAACCAAATCTAAAGCCTTGCATCGTCAAATAGGATAGGTCTGATTAAATGATTTTTACCCATCTGTTGAGAAGAAAGCAGTTGCCTGTTCTTCACACAACTGATATCAGCGATTTTTCAGATAAGTCGTTATTTGTGTATTTTATTTAGCTGTTGTAGACGATACCAAACCAACAGCATTTCAGCCTAGCTAATGGAATAGAACATTCTTTTGAACAAAAGGAGGATAAGATGGGTAGGACTATAGTGGAAAAGATCCTTAGTATTCATTCGAATACTGATGCTTTAGCGGGAGACGTTGTTATTGCCGACATTGATTTCGTTATGATGCATGACATTAATGGACCGCAGGTTGTGGATTGTTTTAGAGAGCTAAAAACAGAATTAAAACTTTCTCCTCGGAACGTCGCTGTAGTACTTGACCATTTTGCTCCATGTCCAATATTTAGTGCCGCTAATCTTCACAAGAAGTTGCGACAATTTGCCAAAGAATTTGGAACAGTTCTTTATGAGCCAGGAGAGGGCATCTGTCATCAATTGTTAGTGGAAAAAGGTCACATTTATCCCGGCATGCTTGCAGTGGGTACTGATTCGCATACCCTTGCTTATGGTGCTCTCAATGCCGTCGGTGTTGCAATGGGCGCTTCTGAAGCAGCGGTTATCTTGGCGTCAAAGCGCTGCTGGCTGAAAGTCCCTGAAACGGTGAAGATCAATCTGACCGGCCGAATGTCGTCCCTCGTTAGTGCCAAAGACATCGCCTTGCACTTGATCGGATTGTTGACCGAGCAGGGGGCGATATATCAATGTATCGAGTTTGGTGGAGAAGCTCTCAAAGACCTATCGATAGAAAGTAGACTTGTACTCTGCATTATGATGGCTGAAATCGGTGCAAAGACAGCAGTTATGCCAGGCGATGATGTTTTGGCCAGATGGTTGACTGGGCGGGGGATGGGTGAGTTTGCCTTTGTGCAATCGGACGCTGATGCTTCCTATGCGCGGGTTATCGATATTGATATTTCCATCCTGGGCCCCAAGGTTTCCTGTCATCCTAATATTGACCATGTAGTGGACGTCGCAGCTCTGCGCGACAAAAAGGTCGACCAAATTATTATCGGTTGCTGTACCAACGGTCGGATGGAAGATTTCCGGGCAGCAGCCACCATCCTGCAGGGAAGAGTTATTCACCCAGACACACGGTTGATTGTCGTTCCTGCGTCCAGAATTATTCTTGAAGAGCTTGTCGCATCAGGAATTCTCTCCATCTTCATCAAAGCCGGTGCTGTTATCTATCCGCCTGGCTGCGGCCCGTGCGCCGGACTACACGGTGGATTAGTCGGTGATGGTGAGGTGGTCCTCAGCACCACGAATCGCAATATGCGAGGTCGAATGGGCAGTAACAAGGCCGAAATATATATATCATCACCGAATGTTGCGGCCTTCACGGCCCTTACGGGCAAAATCAATGCTGCATTCGTAGGAGGTGATAGTCAGCATGATATTTCACGGTAAAGCCCACGTTTTTGGTGATAACATTAGCGCCGACTATATTATTTCTGCCAAATATCTCGGTAAAACGGCGAAAATATCCGATCTTATTCCTTATGTGTTTGAAGATATCCAACCTGATTTTTTTGAGCGGGTTATAGCGGGTGATATCATAGTGGCCGGCGACAATTTTGGAGCAGGTTCTTCGCGGGAACATGCTGCCCAACTACTTAAAGTCTTGAACGTCGGCTGTGTGGTGGCTAGATCTTTCGGCAGGAATTTTTTTCGAAATGCGGCCAATCACGGATTGCCTCTCGTTGAGATGGACTGGAACGGAATTGAACAAGGTGACAGCCTATCAATCGATCTTAATCTTGGCGTAATCAACAATGAGACTAGGTCACAGCTTTCTAACTTCAAATCACTGCCACCAATTATGGCTGTTATTCTTCGCGCGGGTGGCCTAATACCCTACTTTAAAATGAACAAGACATTGCCTGGACATCCAGGTTAAATGCCTGTAATGGAAAGTATGTCAAAAGGTAGGGGCGATTTTGGGGGACAGGATGTTTGCTGAATAGTTAATATAAAAAGTATGGAGGTTTCCAAATGCAGATTACTAATATCCGAACTCGATTGTTATCAGTTCCTTTTGATAGACCTATTACGACAGCGACGTTCTCTGTTAATCACAAAGATATAGTTGTTATTGAGGTTGATACAGACGCGGGCATCACAGGAATGAGTTATATTATGACTTTAGGGCGCGGCATCCATGCCTTAAAAGCAGTGATTGATTATGAGATTCGGAGTTTAGTGATTGATGAAGATCCACTTTATAGACAAAAAATATGGAAAAAATTGTGGTGGGGTCTTCATAAAATCGGCCGAAAAGGAGCAGCAATTTACGCAATTTCTGCTATAGACGTAGCATTGTGGGACATTGCCGGTAAAATGACGAATCAGTCGATTCACCAGATGCTTGGCCCAGCCTGTGACAGTATAGAAGCCTATGGTGGTGGCGGCTGGCTATATATGTCCATTGATGACATGCTGGAAGAAGTGAATACCTTTAAACAAAAATTCGGTTTTAAGGCATACAAGATGAGGGCTGGCTCAACCAACTGGCGCCAAGATGTAGATCGCATTCGCGCGCTACGAGAAGCCTTTGGCTATGATTTAGAGATTATGGTCGATTTAAATCAGGGACTGGACGTTCCGTCCTCGATTATACTGGGAAGAGAGTTGGAAAAGCTGGGGGTATTTTGGTTCGAAGAACCCATTCATGCCGATGACATTGGGGGCTTAAGTGACATAGCGGCTACTCTTGATATGCGAGTTGTTGCCGGTGAGAACGAATATGGTCGTTATGGATATAAAGACTTAATTAATCGCAAGGCAGCGGATATTTTGCAAATTGATTTACAGCGCGTCGGCGGTATAACAGAATGGATGCGTGTTGCCAATACAGCAGATACAATGGGAATCAAGGTTACCCCGCATCTATTTTGGGAAATCTCAGTTCAACTCACTTGTGCGACCACTAATTCGATTTATATTGAATATATGGACTGGCTTGACAATTGTTTCGAAGAACTCCCGGAAATTAAAGGCGGACATATTCACGCTTGGAAAAAGCCGGGACATGGACTAAAGTTCCGGGATGAGATTATGAAGAATTACGAAATTAAATGATTAGGCTGAAACAAAATTTAATGCAACAACGGGCTCATCAACATGCGACTGCTACGTATGTCGGTAGCAGGTAATCTAGCACTGTGGAGCCGGGCGTGAATATTCAAAACTAGGAGGTTAGCATATGTTAATTAATCAGGAAACATGCCTTGCTTGTGGCCAATGTGTGTCGCGCTGTCCGGTAGGTGCGATCAAATCTACGGATGCCGGGGTGCAAATTGATCAGGACGAATGCGTGGAATGTGGTGTCTGTAAACGTTGGCGAATATGCCCGTCAGAATCATTTGAGCAGCAGGAGCTTGAATGGCCACGATCCATCCGCAAATTCATGAGTGATGTCCAGGCCGTTTCAGCGGCGACTATGATACCAGGTCGTGGCACCGAAGAAATGAAGACAAATGATGTTACCGGTCGTTTTAAAAAAGGCTGGGTCGGTATCGCAGTTGAATTGGGGCGGCCTGGGGTCGCGACTCGTCTCTATGATGTGGAAAAAGTTGCCATGGCGGTTGCTAAAGATGGGGTCATTTTTGAGGAAGGAAACCCGATCACCAGCCTAATCGCTGATCTTAAAACCGGAAAATTTAAAGAAGAAGTACTGAATGAACGCGTTTTGTCAAGTATCGTGGAATTTACCGTGCCACTGGAAAAGGTGGCGGCAAGTCTCAACCGGATTCAAGAGGTTACAGACGATTTGGACACCGTTTATAGTCTTGACATATGTTCTACTGTTGCCGAAGATGGCAGCATTCCCCATGAAAAAATCATTGCAGAGCTTGGTATGTGGCAGTCTCCTAATGGCAAAACCAACATAGGCCTTGGCAGGCCCTTAGCAAAGGAGGCATAGAAGATGACACATTCACTTCACCGGGTTGGCAGTAGAGAAAACCTCAAAAAGGACTGGGTTCTTCTTTGCATGGCATCCAAAGGGATTAATGACCAGCCAGATGCTATCCATAGATTGAGAAGATTTTTAGAGTTGTGCCTAAAAAATAACTGTGTCGCGCTGGGCGATGCCAAGTTTGGCAACAAATATCATCAGGGAAGCGTGGAAGCTGTGCTGAATAACCTTGTTGTACGTTCGATAGTGACCGCTTCTTTTAACAACATGGATTCAATTATTGCTATGCTGCATGATCTTAAAAAAGAAGATTTAGGGCTGTCGGTTGTGGTATCAGGGTTGGTCGACGAGACTAGGGAGTGTTGTTCCAAAACTGGATTAAAGATGCATACTGTTGAGCATTCGCTGGGCCGTTTTGGAAAGACGGAGAAGCTTCCGCCAGAGCATATTTTGGAGATGACCACTATGTGTGGCCACGGGATGGGTTCAGCGAATTTTATTCGTGAGGCCATTGAAGAGGTCAAGTATAAGCGAATGACTCCGAAACAAGCTGCTGAAGAAATGTTTAAGCCTTGTTTGTGCGGTATATTCAATACCACTCGGGCGGCAGAACTTATCGTGGAGGCTGTTCGCAAAGGACTGTAATCATGAATCCGGACTTGGTGAAGAGAGTGTCAAAGTCTTGACCACTACAAGACCTGTGATAAGTTGAGGCCAGGCGCATCGGGAATATTTTGAAGCGGGAGAGTGAACAGTTATGATAGAAATAATTCAGCAAATGGTCCAACAATATGGCGGGTTCATGGCAGTTGCGGATTTGCGTGATGTTAATGTGAGCCTGAGGGAAGAACATCAGACCTACTTTAGGGATTTTACCAGAGGGATTGCCATTGGTATGCCACTAATTAGATCAATGACCAATCTGGTAGCCTATCATCAGGACCCCGGCTTGACACATGCCTTTGATAATCATTACTTGGCCCAGATTAGTCCTCATCTTGAAAATCTATCTTTATCCGTAGGACTAAGGTTGCAAGAACAGGGATACAAAAGCTTCGTTATGGTTGCTCGTGGACGATCCTATAAAGAGCCACCTTATGTACTTATTAACAATGTTATGATTGGGTGGCTGGCGGGTATTGGATATATGGGAAAAAGTGGTCTGTTAATTCATGAGAAATATGGACCGCGATTTCGTTTGAACGTAGTTTTAACGGATGCGCCTTTAGAACCGGTAGGAAAACCGGTCAAAATTGAAGGTTTCTGCGAAAATTGCACAAAATGTGTTGAGGCATGCCCCTCTAAGGCGATTACTGGTCAAAAATTCGATTGGAACAGTCCTGACAAAAAAATCAATCGCGCTGAGAATTGCGGCAAATATCGCGACCATCGAGGTAAAACACTCAACTCCAGAATTTGTAACGTGTGCCAGTATGTTTGCCCGGCAGGAACTCTTTAACAACAGATAACTCACCAGAGAATAAGATGTTTTAGTTTTAAAGGTGGGCACCTTCAGGTGTCGATACCTCTGTGCAAAGGATAATAATTAATGCCGTTTGCTCTTAGTTAGTTACTAACTTTAATTTATTCATCCACAAATCATGGATACCCTGGAAGCAGTAAGTTTGCTGCATTTCTTAGTTACCAACTTAATTAAATGCAAACATTCCTTAAAAATAGCAAGAAGACGCGGCAGATGTAATCGTCGACTCTCAAGCAGGAGCTGCGGCAAAATAACGACTCCCACTTACAGGGCGACCACGGAGGATCGTTTATCCTTCGTGGTCGCCGTTCGTTTGTAGAAGATGATCGTTCGCATCGCTCGGCAGAGCTCTGAAGATATTCGAGCACAGTTTATGAATGAAGAAGCCCCCTTTCGCTGTCTGGCGAAAGGGGGCTTTGGGTTATATCTTGAATTTTGCTACAGCGACTTGTAGATCTGCAGCCATCTGGGCCAAGGCCTCGCTGGAGGAGGACATCTGCTGCATCGTGGCCGACTGTTCTTCGGTGGCCGCAGACACAGTCTGCGTTTGTGCAGCAGATCCACTACTGATTGTTTCGATGTTGGCCACCGTCTGCTTCATCTGCAGGGAGGCTGCCCTGATCTGGTTGAGCGCATTGGTGGTTCTCTTTGTCTCTTCGGCCATCTTGCCGATCATGTCGGCGATGCTGGCAAAAGAATTTCCTGCTTCGTTCACCGCCGCAACCCCGTTTTTGACGTCCTCTTCGCCTCGGCTCATCGCGCTAACGGCAGTCTGGATATTGCTATTATTGGCAGCTAGCAGTTCACGGATTTCCTGGGCGGCTCTTTGCGAACCCTCCGCCAGCTTCCTGACCTCTTCGGCGACGACCGCAAAGCCTCTGCCTGATTCTCCGGCTCTCGCCGCTTCGATGGCGGCATTCAGCGCCAATAGATTGGTTTGGTTGGCGATACCGGTGATGACGCTCATAATCTGGTCAATCTGTTTAGAACTTTCCTCCACCTTGACGACAGCCTCGGCCACCTGACCGGCGCTTACGCCGATGTGGTTCATCTGGGCGACGGCTTCCTTGATGATGCCCTTGCCTTGTTCGGTTCCGGCTACCGCCCGGCTACCGATCTCGGTAACTGTCGACGCCATGGTGACGGCGTCGTCAATGTTATGTTCGACTCTGTCAGCCATCTCAAAGGATTTATGGACGGCCTTAGATTGTTCTTCCGCTCCCTTGGCAACTTCGGTGATGGCATTTGCCACCTGGTTTGCGGCTTGGGCCGACTGGCCGGTGCTCGCCGTGAATTCTTGCGAGGAAGCGGCAAGTTGTTCGGCGTTACTGGAGATCGTCTTTACGACTCCCTTCAAAACGTTCTTCATGGCGATGATCGAATCTAAGACGGCGCCAAGTTCATCGTTGACCGTATTATGGGCATCCGACTGTGACAGGTCAAGCTTGCCGAGGTCTTCGACAACCTTTTTGACGGTGCCTATCCGTTTGGTTAGCTGCCGGCCATACCAAAATGTGATGGCAAAGATGGCGAGGATGATGAAGATACCGGCAATCGTAATAAATCTTGTCGCAGTAACTTGTTTATTTGTAATGCTCTTAACCCGTGCATTCATCGAATTTGTTTGCATCTCTGCCAACGACTCGAACTGCTTGTCCAGCGCAGTGCCTGCGGGTCTGGCGATGGCTACCGCAGCTTCCATTAGAGCAGGATCTTTCTTCTCATACGCGTCGTTGACTTTCTTTGTGCCGTCGGCATATGTGTCGATCATCTTCAGTAGATTATCCCCTTCGGCCCGCAGCTTTGGGTTGCTGGCCGCAGTACTTGTTACCCAGGGAGTCATTGCCTCACGCATCTTGTTTATGCTCTCAAGAGCCTGATCTCGGAATTTCGTGTTGCCTGTCATCAGATATCCCCGGTTATCGGCCAGGCTGGACGCGAAGGTATGGTGCATATCCATCAGGATAACCGTCCGTCTTGCAGTGTGATTGATCACGTCTTCGTAATCGTTGCTGGTTGCCGAGAATGTATATAGACAGAAGCCGAATAATATACTCAAGATAATGATGGGGACACCAAAAAACACCGCCATACCCTGGGCGATTGTAGTTTTACGTTTCATTAAGACACCTCTTTCTTTAAATTGTGCATAAGAAAATTGTAGCTTTATGTCGATAATTATACAATATTTTAAAATGATTGTATAAGTTTTTGCGGAAAAATGTGCAATTTCTTGACTGTGCCAATGATGTTATTGCTTTCGTACGAATTTGGCAAAGCGATGAACCAGTAAAAGAGTGAATGACAAAATAAATCCGCTTGCAAGAAATCCGGCGATGATATCAGTTGGATAATGTACATTCAGATAAATACGGCTGAGGCCCATGAGTATAGTAATCACCACTCCGACTGTGACTGCCATGCTGCCGCTAACCTTTGAAACGGTATGGCGAGATATCAGGTATGCGACCGAGATACAGAAGGCGAAGGATATCATTGCATGTCCGCTCGGGAAACTGTAATCCCTAATATATGGCATCGGGCGGGGACGCTGGAAAAAGTTTTTTAACATAGGATTGCCTATATATGCGAAAGAATTAACGGTAACAAATAGTACTAATTGAAGCGCTATAGTTTTAAAACTGGAAGTCTTGAAAATTGCGGCGGTCATTATACCCAAACCTGCTATGGCAATCGCTGCAATCATTACTACTTTGGGTTGACCGACCATAGCCAGAAATTCAGATAACGAAGTGAGCGCGTCGGATTTGTAGCTTTGGACCCAACCCGAAATCATATTGTCGAAAGGCATGGTTTTATCGCCTGTCACCAGCATACTAACAATAGCAAAGCCGACAAGACAGGCCAACAGCCATGAAAAAATAAAAGAAGTGTCTTTTCTCATCTAATCACCTTGCGTTCAACGTTTCAAACGCCATTGTATGTGGGTCAAACTTCTGTTGGTAAGCAAAAAGATGTTGAGAATTGTTGTTGCCTTCAAACACCGAGAAGCGGAAATCCGACGGGTTAATAGATCGATGACGAGAAATCGCAGATGGTTAAAGAAGGAAATTATTTGGCTAAACACGATTTTGTATATTGACAATGCAGAAGAGTTGAATTATGATTAATGAGAATGATTATTATAATCAAAGAGCGATGCATATAGTGCGGAATCGTAAATGGGTAATTCTGAGGACATCGATAGTCTTACCCATTGTTCCCGTATTGTCGAACATAAGGCGACAATATTTTATTTCTCTTCATCGCTGAGAATGATTTTCATTAATAATAAGCGTGAGAGGGTGTTCCGATATGATTAAGACTCTCGACCAGATGCACCCAGGTGAAGTGGGAGTGGTTACCAAGGTTGCGGGCAGTGGACCAGTAAAGCGCCGCATAGTCGATCTGGGGATTGTTGCTGGGAGCCGGATTTATATCCAAAAATACGCGCCGCTTGGGGACCCGATGGAAATCAAGGTAAAGAATTTCAACCTTTCGCTTCGTAAATCGGAGGCAGCTCTGATTGAAGTGCAGATTGGCTGAATATTGCTTCGGTCTCTTGGTATTTTCTGACGCGAGAAGGCGCTCATCAATGGGTTTTATGGTGTAAGGAGGATTATAAATGGCGACTAAGGGTTTAACTGTGGCTTTGGCGGGCAACCCCAATTCCGGCAAAACAACTATTTTTAATAATATTACCGGCTCGCGGCAGCATGTTGGCAATTATCCTGGCGTTACGGTGGAGAAGCGGGAAGGCTTTCGCCGTTTTCAGGGCAAGGACCTGCTGGTCGTAGATTTGCCGGGTACATACAGCTTGACGGCACAGGCATTAGACGAATTGGTGGCGCGTAACGTCATTATCAATGAGAAGCCGGATGTCATAGTAAATATTCTCGATGCGTCCAATCTGGAACGAAACTTGTATTTGGCAGTACAGCTTCTCGAATTGGAAAGACCGGCAGTACTTGCTTTGAATATGACCGATGTGGCTGAAAATATGGGGGTAAAAATCAACGATCAAGCACTGGCCGCAAAACTTGGTGCCCCGGTGGTCCGCACAGTAGGTAACCGCAATCGGGGGACGGATGGCCTGCTTGAAACGGTGCTTGAAACTTCTTTGCAGAATCAATATCGCCCGTTTTCGCTAGATTATGGCTCTGAAATCGAAACAAAAATCCAGCAAATATCTGATGGGCTTGGTACACTTGCTGAAATTCGCTATCCGGTACGGTGGCTGGCGATCAAGCTTTTAGAGAGCGACGAGGACGCCAATCGCGCGGTGAGCCAATTCCCTGGCGGTGAACAGGTTTTGCTGTTGGTCGAAGAAGCGCGGGCTGAGCTAAGTGCAACCTTCGGCGAGGAGCTTGAGCTTGTTATTGCTGAGCGCCGGTATTGCTTTGTCGGCGAAGTTTATAGCGAAATCGCCAGCTCTCGAAATGACCTTTCCCAAACGACTTCTGACAAAATTGACAGGATATTGACTCACCGTTTACTCGGGTTACCCATTTTCTTTGGGGTTATGTGGCTATTGTTTAATATGGTATTTACCGTCGGACACTATCCGCAGGATTGGATTCAAGACGGAGCAAAGTGGCTGGGGGAATGGGCCGGTCGGCATATGGGAGCAGGTGACCTTAAGTCACTGGTGGTCGACGGCATCATCGGCGGCGTGGGCACTGTCGTCAGTTTCTTGCCGCAGATACTGCTGCTGTTTTTGGGTATCGCCCTTCTGGAGGACACAGGCTATATGGCAAGGGCCGCCTTTGTTATGGATCGCGCCATGCGGGCCGTCGGACTACATGGCAAGGCATTTATTCCGTTGCTTTTGGGATTTGGCTGTAACATCCCGGCTATCATGGGAGCCCGGACTCTCGAGAATCCGCGGGACAGGATGGTTACTATTCTGGTGGCGCCGCTGATGAGCTGCAGTGCCCGTCTGCCAGTCTATACCCTCTTGACTGCCTCCTTTTTCTCGGCGCGTTATGCCGGCAGTGTCATGTTTTCCATCTATTTACTCGGGATTTTGCTGGCCGTAGTTATGGCACTGGTATTTCGTAAAATTCTTTTTCCCGGGGCGGCGGAGCCGTTTGCCATGGAAATGCCCCAATATCACCTTCCTACACTACGCAGCATTTTGACCCACATGTGGGAACGCAGCGTCTTATATTTGAAAAAGGCTGGTACAGTTATTCTGGCGGTATCAATTCTGGTTTGGTTTTTTGTCAGCTACCCGAATGACGTGCCTTACAGCAAAGATTTCAATCAACTAAAGGAAACGGCTGAGATAACTTTTACTGAACAAGTCGCGGAAAAGGTTCTGGCGCCGCTGCATCTGGAGCAGGTGGAAGACAATACGCAATTGCAGGCGCTAATCAGTCAGATTAATGACATTAAAGCCCAAGAAGAAAAAGATGACGCCGATAAAGACCCTGCGCCTATAACGGCGAAAGAAGCTGTGAACAAGGCTGATGCTGATTCTGCCGAAGCGGAACAAGTCGCGGCTGGAGAAACAGCACTTGCCGACGCAGAGGAAGCTCCGGATAATCCGCAATTGGCTGAACTCAAACAAGCCAATCCGACCCTCTATTCTTATGCTATGACATACTGGAAGTTGGATGATGAGCGAAAAGACGCGGTCGAGAAGCTGGATCAGGAAAAAGCGTCGGAGAAACTTGCCAACAGCTATGCTGGACGGTTCGGGCACTTTATCGAACCTGCCATCAAGCCGCTTGGTTTTGATTGGAAAATGGGAGTAAGTCTGTTTGCCGGATTTTCGGCGAAAGAAGTGTTTATCAGTACCATGGGTACTGTATACAGCGTCGGCCAAGTGGACGAAGACACGAAAACCCTTCAGAGCGCATTGACGGCCGACCCGGCTTTCACTCCCCTGGTGGCATATACTTTGATGGTTTTTGCGCTGATTTACACGCCCTGCATGGCAGCGGTTGCTGTCATTCGCCGGGAGACAAATTCCTGGAAATGGGCGATGTTCTCAGTAGGATATTCGTTGGTGTTGGCATGGGTTGTCTCCTTTGGGGTTTACCGAATGGGGTTGCTTTTAGGATACTGATTTGCCAAGGAGGAGTTTAAAATGGAAACTTTAATTTTGGCTGGTATCGGGCTGACTGCGCTCGGCTATGTCGTCCGCATCGCTCGGCGCAGCATGAGTGGAACCCATAAATGCAATTGTGGGGGAACGTGCTCCGGACGCTCCCCATCCTGCGGGTCATTAAAAAAGAATTAATGTTGAGTGCTGTATTGGAAATGCGATTCTAGCATCAAGGTTGCTTTTCTAATAATGAATCCAAAGTTTGTATTTTTGTTTTCTAAAAAAATGTAAAAAAGGGCTGAAAATCAGCTTTTTTTTAAAGGAGAATAGTGAGAATGATTATCAATTTTAGCGACTGTCGTTAGTAGTAAGCGATAGAAAGGGGGTGAAATCATGCGTAAGTTATTGCTCATTTTGTTGGTCCCGTTACTATTGGCGGTTACTTGCCAGAGCGCAGCTTTGGCAGCAGGGTCATGGGGAAAAGTCGTCGATAGAATTGATAAGACGATGGCACAGTCGCTTGATGTTTACAAAAAAGGCGATGTAGAAAAAGCTAAAAATCTGGTGAATGAAGCCTACTTCAGCATTTATGAAAAAGAAGGCCTGGAACGGGCGATAAAGTCCAAAATTTCAGGGCGCCGGGCCACCACTGAGGAGTATAAATTCAGTACCATCCGAAAGTTGATGACCAATCAGGCCCCTGATAGCCAAATAAAAAAGGAAATCACAGAACTGTCCAAAATGATGCGCCAAGATGCGGTGCAATTGGGAAGTAAACAACAAAATCCGCTTGAAACATTCCTGTCGGCATTTCTTATCCTGGTTCGCGAAGGCTTTGAAGCCATCCTGGTCATCGGCGCCATCGCCGCTTATTTGATAAAATCGGGAAATGGCGCGAAAACACGTGTTGTATACTTTAGCTCCGCCGGAGCCATACTGGCCAGCTTTTTGACCGCGATTGCCCTGCAAAAAGTCTTCAGTATCAGTGGGGCAAGTCAGGAGATTTTGGAAGGCGCAACCATGCTGGTAGCTGTAGTGGTCCTCTTTTTTGTAAGCCACTGGATGGTGGGAAAATCCGAGGCGAACGCCTGGCAGAATTATATCGAAGGCAAGGTCCAGAGCTCTCTATCTGGGGGCAGCACCCTGTCATTGGGGGCAGCCGCTTTCCTGGCAGTTTATCGCGAGGGGGCGGAAACGGTTCTGTTTTATCAGGCGCTATTCAGCGAAGCTGCCGAGCATATGGAGATGGTTTGGTTGGGTTTTGGTCTTGGGTGCCTTGCCTTGGTGATTATTTTCCTGCTGATACGTTACGGCAGTATGAAAATGCCGTTGAAGCCTTTCTTTCGGGGCACCAGTATTTTGCTTTACATCATGGCCATCAGTTTTGCCGGTGGAGGAGTGAAAGAACTTCAGGAAGGCGGCATTGTCGGTGTCACGCCGGTGCCTGGAATGGAAAGCATTGATCTTCTGGGGATATACCCCACTTGGGAGACTCTATTGCCACAAATCCTTCTCGTTGTTTTGGCGATCGGGGGGGTGATCTATCAGCGCCGGAAACAGGGGGCATAGCCTGAAAATAGCTAAATAAGATTGAATAATGGAGGCTACATAAATGAAAAAAGTTCACAAATTGTTAATGGCAGTGGTCATGGTATTGGCACTTTTCGTAACAGGGGCGCAAGGATTTGCAGCTGAGCAAAAGGGTTTCCAGGAATATCCGATCGGCGACGAGCAAGAATTTGAAGGAATTAAGATTGAAGTCGTCTATTTCCAACCGGTACCGATGGAACCGACCGGGATGGGCCTGACCCCGGAACAATCCGACATTCATCTGGAAACCGACATCCACGCGACTGAGGACAATAAAACCGGCTTTGGCGTGGGGGATTGGGTTCCTTATCTCAGCGTACATTACAAACTCACAAAATTGGACAGCGGACAAGTCATTGAAGGAAATCTCATGCCGATGAACGCGAATGACGGCCCGCACTATGGCGCCAACGTGAAAATGCTCGGAGCAGGCAAATATCAGATGGTTTTCACCATTGAAAGCCCGGATCGTCAAGGCTTCATGCTGCATGTGGACAAAGAAACCGGTGTGGAAGGCCGATTCTGGACGGCGCCGATTGTGGCGCAATGGGAATTTGACTATATTCCAAGAAGCTGGTAATTAAAAGAATAGGTCCGGGAACTATTATCCCGGACCTATTCCCCAATCGGGGATGCGAACTGGAAGAAGGGGACGGAATATGCTGCAAATCCTCATACCGACCATGCAAAATATCATGATGGCCGTCATTCCCCTGGCGATGATGATGGCCTTGATCGCACAACGAGAACCGGGAAATTTACAAAAATCAGCTTGGCGGGGCATGATCATGGGGAATGTTGGTGCCCTTGCTTTTGTGGCGTCAAAATTGATCTTAGTTTTTCTGAAACGCGAAATTTATGAAGGCTGTGTTTTGATACCGGCCCTTGGTATAGAGATCTTTCTGCTGCTTTATTTGTGGCGTACTTATCGAAGCGGGAGTTTGGATAAAACAGATGATATCCCGGTCTGGGTAGTGTTTTGTCTAACCGCCGCCTTGTTTCTTCACAGAGGGGTGGAGGTATATCTTTTCCCTGTTACCTTCTTAATTCCGCCTGCCGGCGGGCTTAGTCAGGAATTTCTGTTGAAATGGGCCGGCTATTTTCTCGGGTTGGGGCTGACGACACTAACCGGTTTCGCTGTTTACCGGGTGGCGCGGGTGCTGTCTTTCAGGGCGCTGACGGCTGTGACGGCAGGCGGCTTTGGCGTAGTAGCACTGCAGCAGCTAGTCACAGTAGTCCAGATGCTTTTGGCCAGAGGGATCATTCCCATGAAAAAGTGGCTGCTGGCGGTGATGATTCCCCTTATCAACCATCAGGATTGGTATTTATATTTACTTTTGGCTGTGATGCTGTCACTGCCTGTCTTGCTTTATGTGCAGCGCCGGCCGCCGATGGAAGCAGGCCTGAATCCGGCGCAGTATCGTAAGATTCTGGCGGTTGCCCGCAAACAGCTGCGCTGGGGAACGGTTGTCGCTGTGAACATTTTGCTGGTGGTTCTTTTGTCTACGGTGGGCAAGGGCTATGCCGATCAGGCGACTGAGCTTTCGCCGGCGGTTACGGTCACGGTTCAGCAGGGGGAGGTCCGGATTCCCATTGACAAGGTGGAAGACGGCCGGTTGCACCGTTTTGCCTATACGGCTTCAAATGGTACTGTGGTGCGGTTTATCATCATTAAAAAGGGTGGCTCGGCATATGGTGTGGGTTTGGATGCCTGTGACATTTGCGGGCCGACAGGCTATTACGAGCGCGAAGATCAGGTCGTTTGCAAACTCTGCGATGTCGTAATGAATAAGGCCACCATCGGCTTCAAGGGAGGCTGCAACCCCGTACCGCTTGAGTATAAAGTAGCAAGCGGACAGATTATTATTTCGGCACAGACGCTGGATAAAGAAAAGAAAAGGTTTCAGTAAGGGGGGGGAAGTCATGTTCTGGCGGATGCTGAAAGGGGCTCTTATCAGACAAAGGCGGAGGATGTTCATGGTGGCGCTTACCGTTGCGCTGGGCACTTCGCTGACCACAGCCATGCTCAATGTAATGCTGGATGTGGGCGATAAAGTGAATCGGGAACTGAAAGCTTATGGCGCAAATATCACGGTAACGCCGCGGTCGGCTTCGGTATTAAAGGATATTTACGGGGTGGAGGCCGGTTCGGGAGCAGCCGAGCAGTACTTGTTAGAAGCAGATCTCGGCAAGCTTAAGACGATTTTTTGGTCCCACAATATTGTAACATTCGCGCCCTTTCTCGAAACCAAAACCAATGTAGGTCAGAGCGGCGGCGAGGTGACGCTGGTGGGAACCTGGTTTAACCGTCATTTGGAATTGCCTACAGGCGAGGTTGCCGAAGTTGGTATTCAGCCGCTGCGGTCTTGGTGGGCAGTTGAGGGCAACTGGGTACAAGATAGCGATCCAAAGGGCGCGATGGTCGGCAGGCAACTTGCCCAAAAGCTGGGCATCCACCCCGGCGATGAAATCGAGATTGCCTTTGCCGGAGAGCGGAAAGAGCGGTTAAAAGCGCAGGGGGTTTTTGACAGCGGCGGAGTGGAAGATGAGCAGATTTTCGTTCCTATGAATGTTGTCCAAAATAGCATGGGCCTGGAAGGAAAGGTGGGGAAGGTTGAAGTCAGCGCCATAACTACTCCGGAGAATGAACTGGCGCGACGGGCCGCTCATAACCCGAAAAGCCTTTCTTTAAAAGAGTGGGAGACTTGGTATTGCACCGCTTATGTCAGTGCAATCGCCTATCAGATTGAAGAGGTTATGACCGGAGCCCGGGCCAAACCCGTCCGGCAGGTGGCAGAGTCTGAAGGGGTTATATTGCAGAAAACACGGCTATTGATGCTTCTGATTACTGCCCTTAGTCTGGCTGGTTCGGCGCTCGGCATCTCCAACCTGCTGACCGCCAATGTGATGGAACGTAGCCGGGAAATTGGACTATTGAAGGCGCTGGGGGCAACAGATGCCGCCATATTACTCGCAACACTGGCCGAAATAGTGGCTACCGGCATAGCGGGCGGAACGGCAGGGTATTTTTCCGGGTTGGCTTTTGCGCAAATGATTGGCCGGAGCGTTTTCGGCGCGGCAGTGACGATTCAAAGTGTCGTTATTCCCCTGGTGATGGTTCTAGTAATCCTCGTAACTTTGGTTGGCAGTCTTCCGGCGATGCGGATGCTCCTCTCTTTGCGTCCGGCGGAAGTACTTCATGGCAGGTGATTGAAGAATGAAAAGATATTCGATGTACATAAAAATGGTTTGTCATGCGCTGCTCCGGCGCCGTTCCCGCATGGTGGTTGCGCTGCTGGCTGTAGCTATCGGCGGGACGGTGCTATCGGGATTGATTACGATTTACTATGATGTTCCTCGCCAAATGGGCCGCGAATTTCGCTCCTATGGAGCCAACCTGGTTTTTATTCCAGTTGGCGAGAAGCAGCTGTTGCTGGAAAAGGATATTGCCCAGGCGACAGATTTTTTGGCGGCGGAGAAGGTCATTGGGGCGGCACCATACCTTTATGACCGGGCGAAGGTGAATGAACAGCCTATTATGGTAGCAGGAACTAAATTTCAAGAGGTAAAAAAGGTGAGTCCTTTTTGGCAGATAAGAGGCCACTGGCCGGAGGAGAATTCTGAGGGAGTCGTGATTGGCGCCGAAGTCGCCGAGCTGTTGCGGGTAGAGCCTGGTCAGAAAATCACCCTCGCTATTGCCGGCACACAAAAGAATCTTATTGTCGAGGGGATTGTCCGGACAGGCGGTACCGAGGAGGATTTTATCTTTGTCGACCTTGCTCTCCTGCAGAAGATGGCGAAAAAAGAAGGCCAGATTAGCCTTACCCAGGTGAGTATCATGGCGACAGAAACGGAGCTTGCCGGCTTAATTCAGGATCTGGAGGGAAAAGTCCCGGGGATGTCGCCCCGCCTTGTCAAGCGCGTGACCCAGTCTGAAGGCATGGTATTAGGAAAATTGCAAGCTCTTGTGTACTTGGTGACTATCATCATCTTGCTGTTGACACTGATTTGTGTGGCGACTACGATGATGGCGGTTGTAACAGAAAGAAGAAAGGAAATCGGCCTGAAAAAAGCGTTGGGAGCCGAAAACAGCAGTATCGTCTTTGAGTTTTTAGGGGAAGGACTGGCGTTAGGCGGCCTGGGCGGCATGCTGGGAACGGTTCTGGGCTTCTTTTTTGCCCAAGCGGTAAGTCTCAATGTTTTTGGCCGTCCGATTGCTTTTCAGCCGTTAATAGCCTTGGCGGCTCTTATGGTATCAGTGGCGGTCTCCGGGCTGGCCTGCCTGATTCCGGTAAAGATAGCGACTGAAGTGGAGCCGGCGGTGGTCTTACGGGGCGAGTAAAGGAGAAGATAGCATGAACTTGTTGGATCTGAAGGACATTTCTATGGTCTACGGAAACGTAAAAGCCCTTCAAGGGATTAACCTGACAATCAAAAAAGGGGAATGGCTGGCAATTATGGGGCCATCCGGCTCAGGAAAAACCACGCTAATGAATATAATCGGGTGTATGGATAAAGCTTCAAGCGGCACCGTCACTCTGGATGGCGCTGACATTTCGACTCTCAGCGCCAAAATGCTGACAGCCATCCGGCGCGACAAAGTTGGCCTGGTATTTCAACAGTTTCACCTTGTCCCCTATTTGACTGCGCTGGAAAATATCATGGTCGCGCAATATTACCATAGCATGCCGAATGAGCAGGAAGCGCTGGCGGCACTGGAGCGGGTGGGACTAAAAGACCGGGCCAGGCATTTGCCGAGTCAGCTCTCAGGCGGAGAACAGCAACGGGTGTGCATCGCCCGTGCTCTGATTAATTATCCGATGCTGATTCTGGCCGACGAGCCAACAGGAAATCTGGATGAAGCCAACGAGGGCATTGTCCTCGGGCTGTTTCAGCAGCTCCACCAGGAAGGGCATACCATTATCATGGTTACTCATGATCCGGGGGTTGCCAGCCTGGCCGAAAAATGCATTGTGTTGGAGCATGGCAGGATCGCTGATGTGAGACAACATCGATAACTGAGAAGGAGGGACAGGATGGGCAGATTTTTAGCCTTGCTCGTCATGCTGACCGCCATTGCAACCATGATTAGCGGCTGCGGCAGCAGTCATGGCAACGGCGCAGACGGGGGGCATAATGACCACAATCATAGTGTCGTTTACAAGGACGGAACCTATGTGGCAAAAAGCAGTCCTGACGAACGGGGCGCGGTGGGCGAAATAGCCATAACCATCGAAAAAGGAAAAATCAGTAAGACCGAATACAAGGGAATCCAGAAAGACGGCAAGATAAAAGATAAAGAGTACGGAATGACCAACGGTAAGATAGAAAATCAGGATTATTACGACAAGGCGCAGCTCGCCCTGAAAGCGACCGGCACCTATACGGCGAGACTGGTAGAGACGCAGAGCGTAGCTGAGGTAGACGCCATATCCGGGGCGACAGTGTCATTCAATCAGTTTACAGAAGCGGCAAAGAAAGCATTGGGACAGGCAAAGTAAACATAGAATGCCAGGAAGGAGATTTCTGCATGAATCCAGATCAAATTGAAGAAGGCTTGCGTAATTATCTCAAGACAGAAGAACGAAAGTTAACAAAACAACGCAGGCATATCTTAGATGTGTTCGCAAATGCAAAATCTCATTTGAGTATTGAAGAATTATATAATAAGACAATAGAGCAATATCCGAATATCGGGATTGCAACAGTCTACAGGACGATGAAACTATTGTGTGAATCAGGATTGGCAAGTGGAGCCAGAGATAACGACGGCGCATATCGCTATGAACTCGAACAAGAATATCACAATCATCTGATCTGCCTAAAATGCGGGCAGCTTATTGAGGATGCTGATTCAGGATATGAAGCCCTCCATGCAAAACTGGCGCGAAAGAATAATTTTAAAATAATCCATACCAGGGTAGAGTTATATGGTACTTGTCATGAATGCAGCATAAAAGAAAAAGATAAAGCCAAAATGACTAAGGGTAATAAGAAAAACGGCACTGGTCCCATCGGCGGCATCAAACCACAGTGCTGACAATATCCTCATTAGTGCACTGCGCGGCAGCGCTAATGAGGATAAGGCCTGGTCACAGAATCCAAGGGGCCAGTGCAACCATATTAATGAGAATGGTTATCGTTATCATTAAGTGAGATAACTGGAACCAGTTGCGTAATGTATCCTGTGTGGAGGTGAGCTTTTGAACAGCATTTTACTGCGGCGATTCCATCGTGTCCTGGGTGGTCTGGACGACCGGGCCTATCTGTTGGCTAAGATTTCCTACGAGGTCGCACCGACTTCCTTTGGAATAAAACCTTCGTCTTTACTGTCATTTCATTCTTACAGCAGAAAGCTGCGTCAGATATGGGACCAGTATAAGAACGATGTCTGCAAAGAACTGAATATTAACTATTTTGAGTTGAATAAGACTGCAAAGCACACTCTGGTACTTTTTTATCACCACGATGTGTTGGAGAAGACCGTTCAGGACCCTAACAACAAGGCCTTTCTAGAAAAGATGGGTTATGAAAGCGAACTGAAACTGGAGCAAATTCTGGGGATGTTGCAGAGGAAGATGGGGAGTATTTTTCCGCACGAAATCGGCTTACTTTTGGGGATTCCCAGGAAAGACATTGTTGGTTTTATTACGAACAATGGCGCCGATTGCCTGTTCTGCGGATATTGGAAGGTGTATCACAACCCTGAACAGGCGGACAGCTTGTTCCAAGGATATGATAGGGCCAAAAACCATGTATTAAGGAGACTCTTTGCTATGAGGGGGGCGGTATCCGCATAAATCGTTAAACAGGTAAGGGTAATTAAAATAATGATATAAGGATTGAAAGGAAAGGCTATGTTGCCGCATTTTGTTAATCTGGAAGATGTCCATGATATAGCCGAAGCTTTTGCCACTGCACTGGATGCCAAAAGCTTATGCATGTGCGGCCATTCGGAACGAGTGGCAGAACTTTCCCGGCTGCTGGCTACCGGGATGGGATTGCCAACAGCTGAGCAGACGAGAATCCATATCGGCGCCCACCTGCATGATGTGGGAAAAATCGGGATTCCCGACAGCATTCTCAATAAATCAGGAAGATTGACAGAGGAAGAAATGGCCGTAATGAGGCAGCATCCGGTGATTGGAAGCCGCATTGTCAGCAAAGTAAAGATTCTTCAAAGTATTGTCGATATTGTCCGTCATCACCACGAGCGATTTGATGGAACCGGTTATCCTGATGGACTTCGTGGCGATGAGATTTCACTTGGAGCAAGGATTGTGTCGGTTGCTGATGCCTTTGACGCCATGACAACAGCCAGAACCTATCGATCGGCGATGGGGACCGACGAGGCGATGGAGGAGACGCGACGCTGTAAAGCCAGCCAGTTTGACCCTGATGTGGTAGAAGTCTTCTTGGCCTTGATCGATAGCAGAAGGAGCCTTGGCTGGGAATATACGACGTAAGACCCTAGAATGCGTTAAGCAGTATGTCGCTATTTGGAGATAAGAAAAGAGGGGATATTATGTCAGTTGTGGTTATCGGTGGTGACTATCTGGGGGGGATTGAGAAAAACCTCTATTCCCTGGGTGTTACCGAGCTTGTACATATCTCAGGGCGAAAGGCTCTCGACAAAAATAAGATCAGTCTGCCCAAGGCCACCGCCTTTGTGCTGGTGTTGACTGACTATGTTAATCATGGCGCGGCGCAAAATGTAAAGTTTTTGGCAAAAGCCCGCTCAATACCTTTGGTTTTTGCCAAAAGATCCTGGCGAGCGGTGGAAGAGAAGCTCAAAACAATCAACATCATTGGCGCGGGAGAAAAATAAAGCCAGCGAAACCAACTTCAAGCAAATTAGATGATGATTAGAAAATAAAGCGATCAGGCATAAATACGAAAAGGGTGGGATATTTATGAAGAAATTGGTTGCCGTGATGGTGGCGGGGTTAAGTCTGACTTTGACCTCGGGGGTTTTTGCCGCTGAGGCTGTTAAATTGACTGGCGATTTTTCAGTTAAATATGAAAAGGATACTACCGAAGGGAGTGCCGCCGTATCGGGAAGTATGTATACCTTCCGCCTCAAAGGCGAAAGTGACCTCGGGGATGGGTGGACACTGTACGCCCGCCTGGGAGCACAGTACGCGACCCAGCCAACCCTCGCGGATTTTAACACCAGTGCTTATCCTGTCGATAAAAAATCGGTGGCTGCCATCGATCAGTTTGGATTAACATATAAAATCGACAGCCTTGTTTATAAACTGGGGCGGCAAGAAGCGGCGGTGGGGACAACCTCTTTACTCTACAGCAGGCCTGAAACCAACATCGGCAAAAAGGGTTTTGTGGATGGCCTTAGCGTTTCCGGTACTGCAGGCGCGGTCGATATCACGGCTCTAATAGCCAAAGAAGATAATTTCGGGTCGCAAGATAATAAGCTATACGCATTTCGCGCAGGATACAGTCCAACGCAAAGTCTGAACTGGGGACTCACCCTGGGGCGTTATCAAGACAATGTAAATGGTAGCACCAATCACTGGGCTGTGAACGGATCATACAAGTTTGACAAGAGCAGTCTGACTGCCGAATATGCAAAATCAAGCAGCAATGCAGACAATAAAGCATATGCTGCGACATGGAACTATGGTTTGGATGACAAAGTAGCAATATACATCACTGCCTTCAAAGTCGAGACAAACGGAGATATGGGCAAACAGAGTGATTTCGATAACGACAATCGTGGTCTTTATTATGGTCTGACCTATAAACTCAGTGATGCCGATGGACTGGAATTGGTTTATAAAGATCAGAAAACAATTAGCGGCAGTCAAAAAAACACGAAATTGGAGGCGACATATACTCGTAGTTTTTAGCAGGATTGAGCAATAAAGGCTATGGCAAAAAAGACATCCGCTGGCGGATGTCTTTTTTTTGACGTGTATCACATTGCTGCGGCAGTGAAGAGGATAAACTAAACTTGGCGAGGCCGGAAAAAGGGATAAACACAGACAGTTATAGAAAAACATAATAATTGGAATAAATTGATCCTTAGGAGGCGACTGGTTTATCTTGCAGCGAAAAATGTATGGCATACTCTTACTATTGATTATCAGTCTAGGGTGTATTGTTTTATATATCGCCAGAGAATCCCCATCCGACTCGACAGGCCGAACTGCGAATTATGTTAAAGGTGTTGTTTTGTCCGCCGAAATGGCGGATCGTTTGGATGAATACGGACATCATCGAGGGCAAAACCTGACATTGCGGCTGTTATCCGGTCCTGATAACGGTAAGGTCGTAGAAAGCTTTCAGCCGTTGTCGCCTCGTCCTCAGGATTTCGACACCTTACTTTCACCAAATGATCGCATTATCGTGGGGATCGACAATGATAACGGCGTTATCATTTATTATTTCAGTGATTTCGATCGTTCACTGTCTTTTTATACTCTCTTGGCAGTCTTCGTGCTTAGTTTAGTTTATTTCGGGCGCATCATCGGTTTGAAATCGCTTGTTGGGATAGGGATTTCCTTATTCGTCTTATGGCGCGGGTTTATTTATGCGATGTTGCAACCGGATATCAACATTTATTTTATGGCATTGACATTTTGTTTTATTATCAGTTTTCTAGTATTGATCGTTCTTAGTGGCGCTTCGGTGAAAACCTGGGCCGCTCTTTTAGGCACCTGGGGTGGATTGGTGATTGCCAGTGTATTGGCCTATCTGTCCATTCATATCATGCATCTGACAGGCCTAGATACTGAAGAAGCGTATACGCTAAAAGCCAGTATTGTGCCCTTCTTAGACTTTCACGGAGTGCTATTTGCCAGCATGATCGTCGCTTCTTTAGGGGCAATTATCGATGTCACGATCTCTATTGCCTCAGCGCAGTTGGAAGTGTATGAGTCTTCTCCCCGGATTACGTGGCGAGAATTATATTCAAAGGGCATGAATGTCGGCAAGGACATCATGGGAGCAATGTCGATCACCCTAATCTTGGCCTATGTCGGCAGTTCGCTGCCGCTTCTCTTGTTAATCGCCTTGGACAAGCATACCCCTTTCGCAAGAATCCTCAATTTGCCGATGATTACGACGGAGTTTGTCCGCGCCCTGGTCGGAAGCATTGGCCTGATCTATGCCATACCACTGACGGCCCTGGTGATGGCGATCATTCTTCCCCGGAAGTCTTGAGCAGATGGATCAGCGATATCGTTCCTGTGCGCCCGCATTGCCAAAACCGTGATCATGAAAAGTCTCTAGCCAAATAACAGCAAAAGCCCTCCGATAATCGGGATGATTATCATGGTGGTTTTCAAAATAGCAGGCTTCAGTCGTTTGGTGAATTTTGCCCCGATATAGGTTCCGGTCATCAAGCCGATGACTACGTTGATAAGCAAATTCCAATCGAGATGGCCTTCGACAAGATAGCCGATGCCGCCAAATAGGGCGATAGGCAGGGTTACCAGCATGGTCGTACCTGCTGCCAGTTGCACCGACATGCCGAAAAAGGTTAACAGGCCAATCTGGATATAGGGTGTTCCCCCTATGCCGAAGGTGCCGGATAATAGGCCGGATACCATACCCACACCGCAGGCGGTGAACCAAAAACGTGACCCTTCCGGAGCTGCCGGGCTTTCGGCTCGGGAGTAAATCCATTGGGGATAATACATTCGAATCGTAAGCAGTATTGCCGAAAAGAATAACATTCCGGCCGTCAGCCACTTTAGATCATTTGATGGCAAGATGCCTGCGATTTTTGCCCCGATAAAAGCTCCCAGAGCGCCAAACAGCCCAATCGCTGCCCCGCATTTTACCGCTATATTTTTCTCCTGAAAATGACTATATGTGCCGGATACTGTTGTGAAGACCATCGCGCCGAGCGATGTTCCCAAGGCGGTATGAATCGGAATCCCGAAGACAGCGGTTAGTATTGCGATAACTACACCTGCACCACCGGCACCGACAAAACCAAGCAGCAAGCCCATGATAAACATAGCAAGGATAATTGACATCGTTTGTTCTCCTAAGATTACTTTTTATGGTTGGCCCTGTTTAGGGTCGCTTTTTTTGTTTTATTCGGCGACCTTGGCCTGGCTGGTGAATAAATTTGTCAACGGGACAAGGAAAAGGTAAAAGGCATAGAGGATGAAGCCTGCATCTGCCGACAGGGCGGCTGCGGGGAAGGCGCCGGCGATATTCCAGGGAATCAGGGCAGAGATGACGACAACTGTATTTTCAAGGTCAAGAGCCAGCCGGTAATTGCTTAGCTGGCACTGGCGATAGATTTTGTGGGTGAACTGGTGGGTGAGGATGATGGCCAGAGTTTGGTTGCAGCCGAAGGCGGATGCGGCAGTACTTGTCAGTATTGTTGCGGGGTATAGACCGATTTTGTGGCTCAGCCGTACAATAAACTGCTCCATTTCGTGCAGCAGGCCGGTTCCGGCAAAAATACCCGAAAAGGCGGAGGAAATCAGTACAATGGCCGCAACATTGAGCATGGAGTAGAGGCCGCCACCCTGGATGATTCCGGCGAAAAAACCTGTTTCTGCAGTATGATACCCCAGAACAATGTATTGGAGCATGTCAGCAAGAGTCTTGTGCTGCACAAAAATTCCAATCAATACCCCGGCCAATACGCTCAGGCCCATGGATAGTTTGACGTCAATTCTGAAGGCCGCGGCCACGAGGATAATGAGGGCCGGCAACAGCACGACCAGGCCGATGTCAAAGGACTGCAAGATCTCGGCGCTGATCTGATTGCTCTGAAAAACCAGGGGATGCCAGTGGGACAAGATGGCGTAACCGGCGACGGAAAGGGCCAGCGGCAGGAGGGCAGAGACAAGCATGTTTTTGATGTTGGTATAAAGCTTGGTTTCGGTCAAGGCAGCCACCAGTGAGGCGCTGGAAGACATCGGGGAGCACCGGTCGCCGAAGTAGGCCCCGGCGATGATGGCCCCGGCCGCCACGTTGATATTTACGCCGCCGCTTTTCGCCAGGATAATGAGGACGACACCGATGGTTCCGACAGTGCCGAAGGAGGTTCCTAATAGAAAGGATACCAGGCAGCACAGAAGGAAGGAAAAAAGAATGAAGTATTGCTCGCTCATATAGGTCGTGCCGTAGTACACGATAAAGGAGACTGTTCCGCAAGCCCGCCAGACGGCGGTGATGGCGCCGATCAGGACGAAGATCTTTAGCACAATCAGGGATTTATCGACCCCCTGCATCATCATGCCGCCAAGGTCAGCCAGCGGGAAGCCGCGGCGAAGGGCGAGAAAAATAAAGCAACCCAGCCCGAAGAGTAGCGGGTAAAGGAGAAGTATTCCGTTATAGATGCCAAGGAGGAGGGAAACGAAGAAAAGCAGAAAAACGGCAATAGTATCCAAGTGCCACCTGATTTCGCAAAAATTGGCGCAGTTGGTGAAAAGCGCACCTGCGCCATAAATTATTATACTGTAGTAACGCGAAATGTTCATTATTTTTTGCTGAATCGACTAGGATCGACGTTTGGGATCAGGCTGGACAGGATCAGTCTAGTGGTCTACAATAGTGATATTATTCTTTTTGAGGTATACAAGATGAAAGACGAGCAGGGCTGGGGAGTCGCCTCGGCGATCAGCGCCTATACAATCTGGGGCTTTTTGCCGATTTATTGGAAGCTTGTAAAAGCGGTGCCGGCCCTCGAAATTTTGGCGCACCGGTTTATCTGGTCGCTGTTTTTTATGGTGCTTGTTTTGGCTCTTGCGAAAAGAATGAAATCGTTTCAGCGGGAAATACGCGAAATTGTCGCCCGACCCGGCAAAATCCTCGGGGTTCTCGCTGCGGCGGCGATTATCACGGTGAACTGGCTGATCTATATCTGGGCGGTCAATGACAGCCGGATTATCGAGACCAGCCTGGGCTACTATATCAATCCTTTGGTCAGCGTTCTTCTCGGGATTGTTGTCTTGAAAGAAAAACTGTCATTCTGGCAGAAGGTCGCAGTTTTGTTGGCCGCTCTCGGGGTGCTGAACCTGACTGTCAATTTTGGCGGCATTCCTTGGGTGGCGTTATCGCTGGCTGTGACCTTCGCTTTGTATGGGCTATGCAAGAAAATGCTCCAGATCGGGGCACTGACCAGCATTACGCTAGAAACACTGCTTATTTCGCCGGCGGCGTTTTTGTATCTGTCCTATCTTCACCAGCATGCTGCCAGCAGTTTTGACCTGAATACGCCGCTGTTGGCCGGACTTTTGATCGGTTCAGGGGTCATCACCGCAGTGCCGATGGTGCTTTTCTCCAATAGCGCCAACCGATTGCCCTTGTCGGTTCTCGGTTTTATCCAGTATTTATCGCCGACCATCGCGCTTTTTGTCGGTATTTTTTTGTATCACGAGCCCTTTTCACTGACCCACCTGTTGTCTTTTGGCCTAATCTGGCTGGCTCTGGCAACTTTTTCCCTTTCCCGGACCAGCGCTTTTGTGCGGTTGGAATCGATGGTGCTGCGCAAACTGGTTTCACTGAAAGACATGCAGTAAAGTATCCCCCGAAAATGGCGCCGTCAGTTCGGCGTGAAGAAACAAAGCAGCTCAATAAGCAGCTTGGATGGAGCAACTAATGCGCAACTACGGATTTGTCGAGATTGTTTTGCTATTGACGGTTTTCATTTGGGGAATTAATACCCCGGTTGTGAAAATAGGTTTGGTCTATATGCCGCCGATTTTGTATAATGCTTTGCGGCTATTGCTGGCGACCGTTATCGCGTGGTCTGCCCTGCTTTACTCGGGGACCTACCGGCCCCTCCAGGATGGGGATGGCAGGCGTATTTTGACGATCAGCCTGCTGGGCTTTGTCTTTTTCCAAGTCTTGTTTACCGCCGGTCTACCGCAGACAACGGCTGGGAATGCTTCTTTGGTGCTGGCCCTGACGCCGGTTTTTGTGGCAGTCACCAGCAGAATATTTAAAGGGGAAAGCATTGCCGGGGCGGTGGTGGCCGGAATCGGCGTGTCGCTACTGGGCATGGCGGTTGTTATTTTCGGCTCCGGGAAGGCCGTCAGTCTGACTGGCGGTCATCTGGCCGGAGCGTTATTGATCCTTTTGGGCCAGGTCGGGAATGGCTACTATGTGGTCTATTCCAAAGATCTCCTGGAGCGCTATTCGACTTATCAAATCACAACCTATGTGATGACCCTGTCGGCTCTCGCTTTTGGTGTGTTAGCCATACCCGAGTTGAGTGTGTGGCAATGGACCGAGGTTCCTGGGGTCGCCTGGCTGAGTATCGCCGTCTCAGGCACATTCGGCCTCTGTATCGGCAATTTGCTCTGGGTGTGGGTGCTGGGCAAGATGAACGGTACGAAAGCCTCGATGTTCCAGAATCTTAGCCCTATTGTTTCGATTGCCGCAGGGGTCCTGTTTTTGGGAGAAAGCTTCGGATTGCTGCAGTTGGTCGGGGCGGGCATTGTTTTTGCAGGGCTCTATTTGACGCGGCGGGAAAGGGCGGCAGGAAAAACCATCATCCAAGGAAACAAGGCAGTCCATTCGTCTTGAAGGGGTGCTGACAGAGCGATTGCTTTACGGAAGACCGAATGTAACGAGATAAAAAGGTTGGCCTTAGTTGGCGAGCCTTTTTTGTTCGTTTAGTTGGGTGCCTTGCGTCAGAGATATTTTTCCTAATAATATAAATTTTACCAATGAAATTGAAAATATGGCCAAGTTAGCAGGAAAATATTGTCGAAGAGAAGAATTATTAGTCGAAAAAGACATTAAGGTACATTGGCGTCCTATTTTGAACTGCAGGTAGGTTGGATTGATGGAAAAGAGACTTGTCCGTTTTTGGCAGAATTGGATTTTACCCGATCTGGCGATGCTGTTCTTCTGCTTACTACTGCTGGGGCTTGTCTGGGGCACGGCCGCTTTTCAGGTTCAGCGCGACCGGCAGGCTGCCATTGAGGCGGTTATGCGGGATGGCGATAAATTCAGCCGCGCCTTTGAGGAACACACCCGCCAGGTGCTGAAAACTAGCGAACAATACATCGCACTGGTCAAAGACGAATACGAAGGGGCGCGCGCTGTTACGCCCGCCCTCCATCGTCTTTTCAATTTGATTGCGCAGGACCCGCTGGCGGTTCAACTGGCGCTGGTTGATGCAAAAGGTGACATGCTCGCCAGTCTTCGCCAGTACGCAGATGATTTTAATTTTTCCCAGGAACCTCATTTTCTTGTCCACTTGACTGCCGATACCGACAGTCTGTTTATTGGCAGGCCATTTACCGGCCGGGTTTCAGGCAGACCGTCCATCCCTTTGTCGCGCCGCCTGAACAATCCGGACGGCAGTTTTGCCGGCATTGCCTATGCTGCGGTGAACCCGCAATATTTTACCAGGTTTTACCGGGATATGGATTTTGACGAGCAGTATGTCGTGCGGGTCTTGGGGCTGGACGGCTTTGTCAGGGCCAGCAATAATGAGCAGGAAACAGGCGCCAATCTGCAGTCAGCCACTGTTTTCGGCCGCCTCGACAGGGCCCGCAGCGGCTTCTACCGCACAAACGGGCAAATTTTTGGAACAATATACTTGATGAGTTATCGTCAGATGCCTGACTATCCCCTGATCGTGCAGGTCGGGTTATCGGAAGCAGCCTTTATCCCCCTGGCCCAAAGGCGCTTTACCTACTTCGGGGCGGCCGGAGGGGTGAGTCTCTTTATTCTTCTTTATACAGGCAGACTGATGGCGCGTTCCCGCCGCCAGCGTCAGATCGAGGCGCGCCTGCAGGGTAGCTATCAGGATCTGGCTTCCGCTCATGCTGATGTGACGGTTGCCCAGGAGGGACTGCGCGAACACATGGCGGTAGTCGTCGCTCATGAGGAGGAGATCAGAAAACAGAACGCGGTACTGGCGTCGCTGCACCAGATGGCGCTGGGGCTGATGCATCGGCTGGAATTGGCCGAAGTACTGACTTCGATCGTCGGCAGCGCCACCGAACTTTTGGAAACCCCGCACGGCTATATTGGCCTGATCGATGAAGAACGCGGCCTGTTCGATAGAATGATCGGCTTGGGCTACTATGCGCCAGATGTTGGCCGTCAGATTATGTTAGACGGCAGCAGCCTTGTCGGTCTGGTGTACAGGAGCGGCGAAATGGTGGTAGTGGATGACTACAGTGTCTGGGAGCACCGGATCAATGACTCTTTCTTTGACGAACTGCATAATCTGGTTCAGGTTCCTTTGAAGTCAGGTGGTCAAGTTATTGGGATTTTCGGTCTGGCCATTCTTAGCGAGGAACGGAAATTTACCGCGCGGGAAATCGATCTGATCGGGCGGTTCGCCGAATTGGCGTCTTTGGCTCTGTCCAACGCCAAGCTGTATTCGTCTTTGGCTGCGGCCGATGAAAAATTGCAGGCAAGTTACCAGGATATTACTGCGGCCCACGAAGAATTGTCGGCCACTGAAACCGAACTCCGGACCCAGTATCTTGAATCTTTGTGGATGAATGAACAAATCTCGCGGCAGAAATCATTCCTGACCACACTGCAGGAAATTACCTTTGGTTTGGTCAATGAACTCGAGCTTGAGCCGCTGCTGCAAAATGTCGTGACCACAGCTGCTGACGTCGTCGAGGCCAAAGACGCCTTTATCGCCCTGCCGTCTGACGACTATACGGTGCTGGAGGTCAGAGCTCACCTGGGGATTTATGGGGGAGCGGACGGCGTCCAAGAAGTGCCGCTCGGTTGGGGAGTGATGGGGAAGGTCTTTTCTGGTGGGCAGCCTGAGCTTGTTGATGATTATCAAGCATGGGAAGGTCGGGCGCAGATTCCGTTGGTTGATGCAATTGCTTCGGTTTTTGCGGTACCGCTCAAAGCCAAAGAGGAAGTCATCGGTGTTCTTGGCGTAGCATTAACCACTCCGGGAAAACGATTTGCGCCAGAGCAGTTGAAGCTATTAGAACGCCTGGCTGAACTGGCGGCCCTCGCACTGAACAACGCCAGGCTTCATGCGCGGCTGAAACATGAACTGGAGGAGCGAATCGAGCTTGAATCCCAAAAGGCGGCAATGCTTGACGCCATCCCTGATCTGATGCTGATTTTCGATCAGGACGGGGTTCTCCGGGACTACGAGAAACCGGCCGATTTTGTGTTTTATGTCGAACCCGACCAGGAGGTGATCGGACGTAATGTGACCGATCTCCTGCCGGCACCTATCGCTGCAAACTTTTCCCGTTTTATCAAAAAAGCTATTGTCAGCGATACGACCCAGCTCTATGAATACCGCATGACCATCCATGGGGAAATATGCTATCGGGAAGTTCGTTTTTCCCGTCTGAGCGACACCAAGGTGCTGGCAATGATCAGGGATATCACCGGCATCCGTCGTTCGGAAGAACAGGTGGAATTCCTCAGCATGCACGATCGGTTGACAGGCACATACAACCGCACTTATTTCGAGGAGGAACTGCTGCGGCTGCAAAACAGGGGCCATAAGGGTATCGGTGTATTTGTCTGCGATGTGGACGGCTTGAAGCTGATCAATGATACCCTGGGCCATCGCCATGGCGATGAACTGCTGAAGAGTGTGGCGGCGATTTTGACCGACAATATCAGCCCGCCTGATTTTGTCGCTCGGATCGGCGGCGACGAATTTGCCGTCGTCTTGTTCGAGCCGACCGATGAGCGGATGGGAACTCTGGAAAAGCAGTACAAAGCGGCGGTCGATCAGTATATCGAGCAGAATCCTCAGTTGCCGCTGAGTCTTTCACTTGGTTGGGCGACAGATTTGGAAGCAGTTCGTATCGACAAGGTGTTCAAAGAAGCGGACAACAGCATGTACCGTCAGAAAATGCACCAGAGCCAGAGTATCCGCAGTGCCATCGTCCATACCATGATGAAGGCGCTGGAAGCTCGGGATCATATTACCGAGGGTCATGCCGACAGGCTGGGTGAGCTGATGGAGAAAATGGGACACAGGCTGCAGTTGTCGCAGGGCACCGTCGCTGACCTTCGCCTTCTGGCTAAATTTCACGACATCGGCAAGGTCGGGATTCCGGACGGCATTCTGAAAAAGCCTGGCAAACTAACTGCCGAAGAAATTTCCATTATGAGACAACATTGCGAAATCGGATTTCGTATTGCCCGGTCAGCTCCAGACCTCGAACCGATTTCGGACTGGATATTGAAGCATCAGGAACATTGGGATGGCAACGGCTACCCGCTGGGCCTGAGGGGAGAGGAAATTCCTCTGGAATGCCGGATTGTCGGTATTGTGGATGCCTATGACGCCATGACAAGTGACCGGCCTTATCGCCAGGCAATGCACCCCAAGGATGCGATCAAGGAGATCAGACGTTGTGCAGGCAGTCAATTTGATCCTGTGCTGGCCGAAAAATTTATCGAAATGATCGAGATGGAAATGGGCTAGCCTGGTTTCTTTCTCTGTTCGTCGGCAGAGGGAAGTGCACGCCGTAATTTAGCAATCGGCAGATTTAGGCTGGAAATATAAAAAAAACATGAGTTGTCTGAAGGATTTTTGCTTTGTCAGGCCAAATATTAACAGAATAAACAAGCTACTCTTTTAGTTGTTGGGGATTAAGACCATTCGGATATCCGAACGCGGGTCGCATTTGCGAACAAAGGTGACGGTAATATGAAGGCTGTAAGACCGAATAAATCGGCCGCCCGGTCGGTCGAAATACTAGAATTTATCGCCAGGAACGAAAAACCGGTATCGATGGCTGATATCTGCCGGGAACTCGACATCCCCAAAAGCAGCACCTTTGAGCTGGTATATACGTTGATTAATAAAGGCTTTTTGGAGTTGGCTGACGAGAATCTGCGGACTTTCAAGCTGGGTTTGAAACTGTTTCAGGTCGGGGTGGCCTTTCTGACCAATACCAACCTGCACCGGGAAGCGCGCCCCATTTTGGAGAACTTGATGCTTGTCAGTGGACATACCGTCCTCTTGGCGGTGGAAAACCAGGGTAAAATCGTCTATTTAGACAAACTGGAGCCTCCTAACGAGGTCGTTAGAATCGAGGCGCGGCTTGGATCGAGTAATCCTTTGCATTGCACCGGTCTTGGCAAGGCGCTCTTAGGGGCTTATAGTGATGCGAGAGTCAGAGAGCTTACCGGCGGGGGACGTCTGATGCCGAAGACGTTGTATAGTATTCAAGATTATGACGAACTCATAAAAGAGTTGGCCCGTATTCGGGAACGCGGCTATTCCATTGATGACCAGGAAAGCGAAATTAATGTGTTTTGTCTTGGGGCTCCTGTTTATGATCGCCTGAATACTCCAATTGCCGCCATCAGCCTACGCTGTCTTGCGTCGGCTGTCGATGCTGACACCATCAGCAAACTGAGCAAACTGCTTACCCAAAGCGCCCTCTTGATTTCGCACAAACTGGGTTTTCTCAGACCGAGGTTGTATTTTCGCGAGGGCGAAGAAAATCGCTAAAGCGCAAGGTATGCCGTCGAATAAAAGTGAGTTGTAGTAGTCTGCGTAGATATGTGAACGGCGTTCGCATATGCAGACGTGCGATTTGCGAAGATATTGTAAGGAGGGTCTTTATATTGGAAAAGATGAAAGTAGTGATTCCCAATGAGATTCGGCCAGCCGCTTTGGCGATGCTGAATAAGGACTGCGAAGTGCGGCACTGGGAGCAAACAGAACCCATGCCGCTGGCGACCCTTTATGAATGGCTGGCAGATGCCGACGGATTGTTTGTTACCGGGCACGGAGTCAAGGTCGACGCCGAATTGTTGGCCCATGCCCCGCGGCTTCGCGTCATCGCCCAGGCGGCGGCAGGCTATGAGAACGCCGATCTTACAGCTTGTACGGCCAGGAAAATCCCTTTTAGCAATACTCCCGGGGCTGTCGTGGAAGCAACCGCTGATGTGACGTTTGGGATTATGCTGTCTGCGGCCCGAAGGATCCATGAAGGTTGGAACTGGGTCAAAAGTGGAAAATGGGAGTCTGCTGAGTTGCCGTTTGGTGTAGATCTATTCGGGAAAACGCTTGGTATTGTGGGGATGGGCCAGATTGGCGCCGCAGTGGCCAAACGGGCCCAGGCCAGCGGCATGAAGGTGGTTTATCACAACCGCACCAGGCGCGAGGACGAGGGTGCGCTGGGAGTGAGTTTTCTCTCCTTTGATGAACTTTTGGCAACCGCCGACTTCATCGTGGTGATGGTACCCCTTTCACCGGCAACCCGGGGGATGTTTGGCCCGGCCGAGTTTGCCAAGATGAAGCCGACCGCTTATTTTGTCAACGGAGCCCGGGGTGCTCTGGTCGATACCAATGCCCTGTATGATGCTCTTAAGACTGGCAAGATCGCTTATGCCGCCCTTGATGTTACCGATCCCGAGCCCCTGCCGGCCGACCATCCTCTCTTGACATTGCCGAATATTTTGGTTGTTCCCCATATCGGAACAGCAACCGACGAAACTCGCGACGCCATGGCCTGTCTCGCGGCAAAAAACCTGCTGGCCGGTTTGGCCCGTAAGCCGCTTTTGACTTGTGTCAACAAAGAAGTGAATTACCGTTGAGCCGCTGAACGCGAGGCTGCCTTTGCCAAACCGATGAGAGCCTTTGGCAGACTCCCCGCCTGTTTTCGGCAAAAACGATGTTTTTTCAAATTAGTAGTATAGCGAATGATGTTCGCCTATGCGAACGTCGGGCTGCCGGACAGCTGCTTAGCGGTGGTGATGGGGACAGCCGGGGCTGCAGAAAGGAGAGTGGGCAGCAAGCAGGCGCTTATAACATGCAGACAGTTGGAAGACTGGGCTAACAAAAAGAAAGAGGTGATTTGGTTTATGGAGAAGGTAGAAATGGGCGGAATGCCTAACGTCAAACCAAAGGGAACAGTACGGTATCGTGTCATTATTCTACTTCTTGTTGTCGGAATTATTAACTATCTTGACCGTACCAACTTGTCGATTGCAGCCCCGGAAATGATGCGGGAACTCGGCTTGACCAATACCGATATCGGGCTCATGGGAGCCGTCTTTTCCTGGACTTATGGACTGATGCAGCTGCCTTCCGGCTGGCTTGTCGACCGGTTTGGCACCAAGAAAGTTTTATCTGGCGCGGTTATCTGGTGGAGCATTGCTACGGCAGCCACCGGACTTTGCAGCAAAATGCCGCAGTTTCTTGCGGCCCGGTTTATGCTCGGGGTTGGCGAAGCACCTTGCATGCCGACCTGCGCCAAAATTACTTCCTACTGGATTCCCAAAAAGGAACGCGATTTCGCTACCGGCATTTGGGATTCTGGCTCTAAATTCGGTCCGGCAATCACTCCGCCGCTCTTGGTTACCATTATGCTGCTGTTCGGCTGGCGGGAACTGTTTTACATCACCGGAGTGTTAGGCCTTGTCTTTATCGTCTTCTTCTGGCTCTTCTATAACAATCCCAAGGATGAAAAGAGCCTTTCCAAAGAAGAACATGACTACATCACTGCTGACGGCTCGGGTCATGAGCAACGTCTTACCCAGTCGAAAATCAGTTGGTTCAGCCTGTTCAGCTATCGCAGTGTATGGGGCATGGTTCTGGGTTATTTCTGCACCATCTGGATCTGGAACATCTTCCTGGTCTTCCTGCCGCTATATCTGCTGAAAACCCAGGGTATCTCCCTGGCGCAGCTCGGGTTATATGCCAGCATTCCCTGGATCGGGGGCATCGTCGGCGAGATTCTCGGTGGCTGGTACACCAAAAAACTGCTGGATAAAGGCGGTCATTCCCCGATGGTCACCAAACGAATGATTATCAGTTTCAACGCTGTGGTCACCGGTATTGCCGTGTGCGCCATCCCCTTTGTGCATGGCATTGTGGCGACCCTGGCCGTTCTGACAGTGGCGCTGTTCTGCATCGCCAGTATGCAGGGACGGGCTTGGGCGCTGGCGGGTGACGTGGCTCCGCCGTCGATGGTTGCGTCGGTGGGCTCCATCCAGAATTTCGGCGGTTATTTCGGCGGCGCATTTTCGCCGATCGTGGCCGGCATGATTGTGGATGCCACTGGTTCCTACACCATGGCTTTTGTCAGTGGTGGTATCATCATCGCTTGCGCTGCCCTCTGCTATGGGGTAATTGTTGACAAGCCGATCGAAGCATAGACAAGATTTCTAGCGGGAGAAACATAGGCGCGGCGCTGACAACTGAGGTTGAAGGTGCCGCGCCTTTTCCAGCGAATAGGGAAGATATTGCAGCAACGTGCGGGTACTTTTGAATGATAGGTGGGAGCGTATGGCCGTCCGGGTAAAGGATGTCATGGAACTCGATTTTATTACCGCTAATCTGACGCTGGTCGCCGGACGGGGCGGCATCGATAAGGTGATCAGTTATATCACCATCATGGAGGCCCCTGATTTCTACGAATGGGTGTCAGGCGGGGAGTTTGTCATTACAACCTGGTATGCTTTTAAGGACCACCCCGAGCTTCAAATCCCGTCTTTTACGGCGATGGCCGAGCGCGGTATTGCAGCCCTTGGCATCAAGGTCAATCGCTTTATCCAGGAAGTGCCGCAAGAAATTCTGGATCTGGCCGATCGGTTTAAAGTTCCGGTTTTCGCCATCAAGCGTGAAACCAAGTTTCGCGAAATCGTCCAGGCTGTTTCGGCGGAACTGAACAATTATCAGACCAATGTCCTGCTGGAAGTGGAACGGAACTACCGCGAGTTGACCAAGGCGGCTTTGGACGGTGGAGATTTCGATATCCTGCTCACGCCCATCGGCGCCAAACGCAACTGTTCTTGCCTGTGTCTTAACCGGGACTATGAGGTCATCGGGGTATACAGTCCTGGTGACAAGACGCCGCCGGCGGAAGAAATCGCCGCCATTGTCCGCCGCTGTTATGATGGGCAGGACAATGCGGCCCAGTATCAGCAGTTTGAAGGACTGCACATCTTTCCCTGCATCGCTCTGGAAACGGTGTTGGGTTTTTTGGTGTTGATTGACAAGCGGAATTTGGCGGAAAAATATGTACTGATGGCCAGCCAATTGGCCACCTTTTTGACATTGAAACTGCTGGACCGCATCGAAAGCGACCAGAAAATGTTGACTGCGTTGTTCGATGATATGCTCTACAAGCAGAATCTCGATGAGCGGGAACTGCGGGAGCGATTGGAACTGTTCGGGCTCAAGCTCCAGCAAATGTTCCGGATTGTTGTGGTCGGTATTGATGGCGCCGTGCGACCGAATCCGCTGCAGCTTTTGCGGCAGCATGGTCAGGCTGTCCGGAAAATCATCGGCGAGGCGCTCTTGGTGCAAAAACCGGACGAAGTGGTCCTTATCGCCAGTAACCAGACCATCGATTCGCTGGCGGCAAAGCCCAAATGGCTCAAAAAGCTAAGCGGCTATGCACTGAGCTGCGCAGGCGAGGTGACGGTTGGCGTGGGGCCTGCGGTGGAAAGCGCGAAAGATATCAGGACCAGCTACCGTATCGCCAAACGGACGATGCGGGCCGGCCGCTGTTTTGGCCAGACCGGCGTTTTGGATTATGGCGATTATGTTGTTCATACTCTGCTGCAGTGGGGGTTGGAGACACCCGAAAATGACTTCTTGTTGAACCGGGCGATCAAGCCCCTCCGGCAGTATGACGCAGAGTGTAACGCCAATTTAATGGTTACGCTGGGGGCAGTTGTTTTTGCCGACGATCTCGACCATGCCGCTGCGGCACTAAAGGTACATACCAACACCATCCGTTACCGGTTGGGCAAGATGGAGGCCATTACCGGCTATGATTTCTTTTCGGCGATGGGGCGATATGTATTGACCACTGCGTTTCTCTTGCACCACTACCATGAAAGTGGTATGTAGTAAAATACAAAAACATGTGATTGTTTTTAAAGCCTTTTACAAAGGCTTTTTTTGCTTGGTAGCCAATTCAACTGTAGGCGGGAAAGATTGTCAGGAGGGCTGCTCCAACCCGCGGCACGGGCGCAGAGCTTACAGAAAGAAGGAATGGTACTATGGCAGTCATTATGACGGCAAGTGAGGCCGTTGCCGGTATTCAAAACGGAAGTTCAATCATGATCGGCGGTTTTGGCCGGGTGGGAAGTCCGGAGCGGCTTCTTGCTGCTTTAGCCGATCACGACGTATGCGATCTGACCATTATCGGCAATGATCTTGGCAGCCAAAACGAAGGTTTGGGAGTGATTCTCCTGCAGAATAAAATTAAAAAGGCCATCGGCTCGTTTTTCACTCCCAACCCGGATGCGGCTAAATATTTCCGGGAGGGAAAGCTTGAAGTCGAGCTTCTGCCCCAGGGGAACTTTGCCGAAGCCATCCGGGCGGCCGGGGCCGGCCTGGGCGGTTTCCTGACACCGGTTGGGGTGGGAACGGAGCTGGCAAAAGACCATCAGACAATTACTCTGCATGGCACAGAATACCTGATTCAGGAGCCAATCGTTGCCGACTATGCCTTTGTCCGGGCCCGCAAGGCCGACCGGCTGGGCAATTTAGTCTATAGCAAATCAGGCCGCAACTTTAACCCGGTGATGGCTACAGCCGGCAAATATGTTATCGCCGAGGTGGACGAGATCGTGGAGCCCGGGGAGTTGTCTCCGGAGGAGATTATCACGCCGTTCATATTTGTCGACGCCATTGTCGAGAGGAGGAATGGGTAATGCTGAATGATGAACAACGCAAGATCAGAATAGCCAAACGCGCCAGCAAGGAACTGCTGGATGGCATGGTGGTCAATCTGGGGGTTGGTATACCGACGCTGGTGGCCAATTATGTGGCTGACAAGCAGGTCTATTTGCAGACCGAGAACGGCATCCTGGGGGTCGGTCCCTATCCCGAGGCAGGGCAGGAAGACCGGGATCTGATCAATGCCGGACGTAAGCATGTGACCATTTTGCCTGGGGCGTCGTTTTTCGACAGCGCCCAATCCTTCGCCCAGATCCGTGGCGGGCACATCCACTGCACGATTATCGGTGGGCTGCAGGTAAGCGAGAAGGGCGATCTTGCCAACTGGCTGGTGCCGGGTAAGGATGTGCTGGGAGTTGGCGGAGCGATGGATTTGGTGGTGGGCGCCCCGAAGGTGATTATTGCCACTCAGCACGCCACCAAGGATGGGAAGGCCAAGATCGTGCCTGAATGTACGCTGCCGCTTACCGCCAAAGGGGCGGTGGATATGATTATCACCGAGTATGCGGTATTTCATTTTGCAGACGGGCGGCTGATTCTGGATGAGATTACTGACGATATGACCCTTGATCAGCTCAAGGCCATCACTACAGCCGACTATAATATAAGTCCCCAATTTACGGTGCGGGAGGTGCTGACAGATGAATGAGGTCGTTCTAGTCGCCGGAGTACGCACCGCCATCGGTAAAATCGGCGGGGCGCTGAAGAATGTCGCAGTGGAGCAACTGGCCAGCGCGGTGATGACCGAGTGTGTCAAAAGAGCTTCGCTGGAAGCGCATGTTATTGATGAAGTGATTTTCGGTCATGCCAAGCAAAGCAGCGATACGCCGAATCTGGCCCGGGTGGCGTCGCTGTACGCCGAGCTGCCGATTGAGATACCGGCCTACACTGTTCATCGCCAGTGCGGGTCAGGCTTGCAGGCGATTATTTCCGGAGCGCAGTCCATTCGCCTGGGCGATGCCGGGGTGATTTTGGCCGGCGGGGCGGAAAGTATGAGCACTGCCCAGTATTATCTGCGGGGGGCGCGGTTTGGCTACGGGGCCGGCAACGCCGAGATTCTCGACCCCAATACCGAAAGCCAGCCCAAGTCTCAGCCGGCGGAAAAATACGGCCGACTGACGATGGGCATGACGGCGGAGAATCTGGCTGATAAATACGCCATTTCCCGCACAGAGCAAGACGAATTTGCTTTTGGCAGCCAGAATAAGGCGCTGAAGGCGATCGCCGCGGGCCGGTTTGTTGAGGAGATTTTGCCGCTGGATGTAAAGGTGGGAAAGACGACCCAGCAGTTTGTTGTGGATGAATTTCCCCGCCAGACAACGCCGGCCGATCTGGCCAAACTCAAAGCAGTATTTAAAAAAGAGGGCAGCGTCACTGCCGGCAATTCCTCCGGCCGCAACGACGGTGCCGCCGCTGTGATGTTGATGGAGCGAAGCCGGGCGGAAAAAATGGGCCTTAAGCCGCTGGCCAGGATTGTTGCCTACGCCAGCGCCGGAGTGCCGCCGGAAATTATGGGCATCGGCCCGGTGCCGGCGGTGGGGAAGGCTTTGCAGGCGGCAGGTCTGACACTGGGGGAGCTGGAACTGATTGAATTGAATGAAGCGTTTGCCGCCCAGAGCTTAGCTGTCATAAAAGAGCTGGGGATCGACCCGAGCATCATCAATGTCAACGGCGGGGCGATTGCTCTCGGTCATCCCATTGGTGCCACCGGCGCTCGTATCGTGGTGACTTTGATGCACGAGCTGCAAAAACGCTCAGCCCGTTATGGACTGGCAACCCTTTGCATCGCCGGTGGGCAAGGCACGGCACTCATCCTGGAGAATCTGAACCGCTAAATCACAGCGGTTCGCGCTGGGGCAAATAGTGCCAAAATTCAGACGGGAGATCTTTTTGGCACAGGATAAGGTTGCGGCGCGAGCCGCGATGTTCCGATTAAAGAAGGGAGGGTTTCTTATGCGAGCTTTTTGGGGTAAGGGTTACTACCGGTGGATCATCCTGGTGGCATGTATGTTGGTCTATTGTACTTCTCAACTGGTGCGCTGGAATTATGCCAGTATAACCAAGTATCTTACCACCGACCTGGGGATCGGTAAACCGGAAATTGGGCTGCTCGGATCGGCGTTTTTCTATGCCTATGCAGTGGCGCAAATACCGTGGGGTATGGCGACCGATGTGCTGGGTGGCCGGAAGGTCATCCCGGTGGGGATTTCGATTTTAGCCCTGTTCTTGTGTGGCTTTGCCTTCAGCGCGACCTTTACCGAGGCGGTAATCTGGCGCACCCTTATGGGCTTTGTGGCGGCTGCGGGATATGTGCCGATTACTTCGGTGCTGGCCAAATGGTTCAGTATCAAAGAGCGGGGCTTTGCGATGGAGATGTACTCCGGGCCGGGGGGCGGTCTGGGCGAAGCGTTAACCTTTTTGATGATTCCTCTGATCGCGCTTGTGATGAAAGACGGCGGGATATTCGGCCTGGCCGGATGGCGGGGTTCGACCTTTGTTATGGGAATCGTGGTGCTCGTTATCGCCATTGCCAGCGCTGTAATGCTTAGGTCCGATCCAACGGCGATCGGGTTGCCCTCGGTACAGGCGGCAGAAGATAAGAAGAAAGATGCCGATTACAAAAGTGTCGTTTATAGCATTATGCGCGATCCGGCACTATGGGTCATGTCACTGGTGTGGTCGGGTTATATGGTCGGGGCGCGACTGTTGCCCGGCTGGCTCCCTCTTTATGCCACCGATTTTTATATTCAAAATCAGGGTATGTCTAAAGAAGGGGCGATGGTGGCCGGTGGCGCCATGGCAACTGTCTACGTTTTGGGACGGGTCATCGGCACCCCCTTAGTAGGTAAGCTGTCTGACGTTCTATTGAAAAAATACGCCATCCCCCGGGCGGTGATCAGCTTCGCCGGCCTGCTCGGGATTGCGGCGCTATTCTATGCCTTTACCACCGCTATTTCCACTGTGTTGATGCTGGGAGTACTGTCCTTCTTGAGCGGCATTCTGATTAATATTTTCCCGCTGATCAATGCATCGGCGGCAGAGATCTGGTCGATCCGCACCGCCGGGTTCAGCATGGGGATCATCAACACCGTCGGCCAGTTTGCCGGAGCGATGGCCCTTTCGGCCAGCGGTTATATGGCGGTCAAATATTCTATCGAGGGCGGGGCTTTTTATACCGAGTTCCTCGGTATCTGGTATCTGGGGATTATCACCAGCCTTCTCGCGGCTTCGGCGGCCCTCTATGTCGTTTATCGCGAAAAGAACGCAGTAGCCAAGCATTTTGCCCAGGGTGCCGACAACAAAGGTGTCTGATTGGGTAAGGCGGGAGGGGATGTCATTGGCGGCTGCCAAAGACCAGGCTTTTGCATTTATTGATGACCACCGGGATGAGATGCTCGATCTCTGGCGCGAATTGGTCAACCAGGAAAGTGGCTCGGAAGATCAGGGCGGCGTAAATAAGCTGCAGGCAAGGCTAAAGGCCTTGCTGGAGGCTGACGGGGCGGCGGTGCGGCTGCTGGAATTTCCGCAAGCTGGCAGCATGCTGGTGGCCCGGATCGGCGATGGTGCAAAACCGGCGGTCATTTTCAGCGGCCATGTTGATACAGTGTTCAGGGCTGGTACCATCGCCAGCCGGCCTTTCGTCATCCGGGACGGCAAGGCCTATGGTCCGGGTGTGCTGGATATGAAGGGAGGCATCGTGGCCTTTCTATATGCTGTCAAGGCCCTTTGCGCCGCTGGGTTTGCTGATCGTCCCTTCAAAATTCTGCTGGCCGGAGATGAGGAAACCGGGCACCCTGGGTCAAACGCCGCCGAAGTATTCCGCCAGGAGGCGATCGGCTCCGCTGCGGCGTTCAACTGCGAAACCGGTTTCATCGATGACGGCATTGTTGTTGGCCGCAAAGGGGTTGCCTGCTTCAAGATTGTGACCCGAGGCGTTGCCGCCCATGTGGGCAACGATCCCGAGAACGGCCGCAGCGCCATTTTAGAGATGGCCCATAAGATCATAGCCATCGAAAAACTTACCGACTGGACGGCAGGAACGTCTTTCAACGTCGGTGTCATCGAAGGCGGCAATGTGGCCAACGCGACGCCGGACTACGCCAAAATTAGCGTCGATGTACGGTTTGTCGCTGATGAAGCCATCCCTGTCTTAACCCGGCAACTGCAGGAGATAGCGGACCGGACGCATGTCGCCGGTACGACGACGACACTGTCCGGCGGGGCGACTTTTAAACCGATGGCGACTACCGCAGGAGTGATGCGCCTGTTCAACCTGGTGCAGGAGACTTGCGCCGAGAATGGTTTTGGCCGGCCCTATGCTCGCCAATCGGGTGGCGGCGCCGACTCAGCCTACACCGTGCTGGCTGGAGTGCCAACTGTTTGCGCCATGGGGGTCAAGGGAGGACGAAATCATAGCCCGGAGGAATTTGCCGTGGTGGAGACGCTGTTTGAGCGAGCAAAACTGCTAGCGGCCTGTGTCCTCAATCTGGATAGACTGTAAGACGGCGGCGAGCCTGCTTGCCGAATGGAAAAGAGCTGACCTGAGAAAAATCAGATCAGCTCTTTTTATGTGGTTGGCAGAGAATCGCTGTTGCCTATTATTTATCAACAAGCAGATAGTGTTCGGCGAAATCAACCCATAGCTTCGCCGGGTATGACAAGTGGCGCCCCTTTTTCCAGATGACTGACATGGCATGCATAATCATCGGATTTACCAGCGGAATGGCCACGACTTGTTCGGGGTTGAGATCATCGCAGAGGGTGCTAGGCAGGAAGGCAACCCCGAAATTGGCTGAAACGGTATGCACCATCAGCCCTTTGCGCGATGTTTCAAAAACGATCTTAGGATGAAACCCGGCGAGTTTGCAGCTTTTTATGATTTCATCATGCAGACTGAAATCATCGGTATACAGGACGAATGATTCCTCGGCCAGGGACGCCAATTCCACCTGTTTAGCCTGGGCCAACCGGTGACGGGAACTGACGATGAGCCAGAGGGGGTCGTTGGTGAAGGAGAAGGAATTGTAGATTTTGCTGTTGGGTTCCCGGCAGATGATGCCGATATCCAGGCTGCCATCCTGGATGGCGCTTTCCACCTTTTTCGAGCCGAATTCATAGAGTTCGATTTCAACATTGGGGTAGTCGGCGCGGTATTCCCCTAGGATTTGGGCGAATTTGGTCGATTCGGTCAGCGGGGGCAGCCCGATAATGATTTTTCCCTTGGCGATTTTGTAGTGCCGGTCAAAATCGGTAGTGAGTTCATCGAAAAGCGTAATTACCTGATTGGCCTGATTGAGAAAAACGATGCCGGCGTCGGTCAGTTCGACCAGTTTGGAATTGCGATTGAGCAATACAACCCCGATTTCACTTTCAAGATCTTTCACCATCTTGCTGACTGCTGACTGGGAGATATGGGATATGGCTGCGGCCTTGCTGAAGTTCTTGTGGCGGGCGACCTCGGAAAAGCAGCGCAAATGATGGATGTCCATATTTTCCCTCGCTTTCCTTGTGTAACTATCTGTTTTGGTAATAGTTAATATCTTATATATATATTTTACTTATAAATGGACCCGAATTACAATATGATTAGAAAAATAAATTTTTCCACCAGCCTAAGTGCCGGTGAACAAAGAGGAGTGACCATTATGTCGATCATCAATATGCTTTCTTCGCTTTTTTCGGTTGAACCGCAATATACAATCAGCTTGGAAGAGCTGAACAAAAAACTTAGCGGCTATCAGACAGTGTTGGCGAATCACGGGTTTACTGCGACCCGCAAAGAACTATTTGTGACAGACGCCCCAACCATTGGTCTTACCGCCAGTCGCGACAATATGATTTTTGATATTACCATGGATGTGACCGGATACGAAAATATCGCCATGTCGCTGGAACGGGGCGGATATCTGAATATGCTGCCTATCAGCCTGCACAATTTCGATGACGCGCTGACGATCATCAATTCTATGGGCGGAATGACCCAAAAAGCCAAAAAAGTTGCCTAATATTCTTTAGGTGATTTGCCGATATTCGCTTTAGCTGATTATAAAGTAGGAGGTGAATGGTATGACAGCGATGCTGCTCACGAAATTGTATCGTTTCGGACAATTAATGGGAAAATATTCCGCACCGATGAACGAAGACATGTGGTTTTATGAATAGGAAAATAGCCTGATGTCTTTCAGGTTGACTCAACCCAGGCGACCTTGGCCGTCTGGGTTTTATTGTTGTGAGCAATACTTGCAGTAAAAGAGGTTAATTTCGGCTAAATGTGGAAAATATGATTGTGGTAATATCCGAATAATCCGTTACAGGAGGCGAGGTCATGGACAGGACGACGCGCATTATGACAGAAGAACAACGTACTGCTTATCTAAAGTCAGGCGGAGACCGCTGCCCATACTGCGGCGATGCGGAGATCACCAACCTCGGGGACCCTCGGGTGGGAAACAAGGTGATTATGCAGCGGGTATATTGCACCTGTTGCGAGATTTCCTGGTTTGATGTCTATACTTTGTCCGACTGCCGGTCGATCATCAGGCGCGACGCGGAGACCGAATAGCTACACCTGGCGATCGGAGAAGAAGGATGGTTCTAATCAATTGAATCTGGCTGAATAACGCGTAGCCCGGACCGGGTTATGCGTTGTTTTTTGTCGCGGCTCAGGGCTGGACTGAAACGCAAATGTCGTGATACAATCGTACAAATGGCATCTGTACGACTACATAGTGGTTACACTTTATCAACAATGTTCGTTGCTTCTAACTCGAAATGTAAATTAGGGGGTGGAGTCAGGCTGTACAAGTGGCGATAGGTCACTACGCCAAGGATGTTAGGAGGTCTTGTGAACCATGGATAACTCCACGATTGTGGGAAGTATCAGGCGAAGAAAGTATTTGCACATTATTCTACCACTTTTTCTGGCCTCGGTAATTGCTTTTCTCGACCGGGTCAACGTGGCGTACGCAGCGTTGACAATGAACCAGGACATGGGATTTACTGCCCAGGTTTTCGGGATGGGTGCCGGAGTTTTCTTTCTGGGGTATATTCTTTTTGAAGTCCCGGGAGCACTTGTTGCCGCGAAATGGAGCCCGCGGGTATGGATCGCTCGGATCATGATCAGCTGGGGTATTGTGTGCGCGCTGATGGCGTTCATGCGGACCGAGACGGAATTTTACCTCTGCCGTTTTCTGCTGGGGGCGGCGGAGGCCAGCTTTTATCCGGTGGTGTACGCAGTCGTCATTCCCCGCTGGTTCAATACCGAGGAGCGCCCCAAGGCTATTTCCGTCATGCTGACTTCGATGCTGGTGGCGGCGATCATCGGTTCACCGCTGGCCGGGTGGCTGCTGGGAGTGCCGCTGTTCGGGCTGAAGGGCTGGCAGGTGCTCTTTTTCCTGGAGGCCATTCCGGCGGTAATTTTCGGGGTCATCCTGCTGTACTGGCTGGCTGACTGGCCGAAGGACGCCCATTGGCTGACGCCGGAGGAGAAGTCTCTGCTGGCGGAGCAATATGAGCAGGAAACTGCTCTGAAAAATTCGGCGAAAGCCTATACACTTTGGCAGGCGCTGAGTGATAAAGAGGTGCTCAAACTCTGCCTGATTTATTTCCTGTGGATTACCGGCTTTTGGGGCTTCAACTTTTGGATGCCCACTGTGCTCAAGTCGGTTTCCGGCTGGTCCAACGCCGCCATTGGCTGGGTGATCGTCATTCCCATGACCATTGCGCTGATCGGCTTTATTCTGGTCGGCAATTCGTCGTCGCGGACAGGTGAGAAGCGCTGGCATGTAGCTGTTCCACTGTTTCTTGGCGCTGTCGGGATAGGGCTGGGACCCTTTGTTACCGACCCGGTCATGAGTCTGGTGCTGGTCTGTGTTAGTGCCATTGGTGTCTATGTGGGTATGGGGGTCTGGTGGACCTACCCTACTTCGTTCCTGTCCGGCACAGCAGCTGCCGGGGCTATCGGCCTGATCAACTCGGTAGGCAATACCGGCGGCTGGGTGGGGCCGTATCTGACCGGATTTATCAAGGATTTGACCGGTTCCTTCCAGTGGGCCTATGTCTATTTAGCGTTTTCGCTGACCCTGGCCGGTCTGCTGATACTTACCTTGCGAAAAAAGCTGCCGACAAGCAAGGGGTAGCGACTTTCACCGCTATGGCGCAATTGATTATCATATCGGCAAAGAATAGAGACCGGCAGCTAACTGGCTGCCGGTTTTTAAGGTCTTATGATTCAGGTTTTTGACAAAATGGTATAGAATAAAGAGGAAACCATTTGGAGGGGGCTGGCGGCTATCAACCTGAAACCGGTCGAGCTTGGCGACAAGCCGGTGTTTGACAGTTTTTTTCATAAAGATCGCTACGAAAATTCCGAAGCGACCTTTACCTATTATTATATGTGGCGAAAGGCCGGCAATATCCGCTGGGGCATTGCAGCCGGCTGTCTGTGCATCCTGCTGGACTTTAGCGGTCGTCCCTTTGCATTTTCTCCTTTCGGGGTGGAAGAGGGCAAATTTCCCGAGGCGTTGGCCGCCATCGAGGACCACTTTCGCGTAATTGGTAAACCGTTTTATATGCGAGGGATTACCGGGCAGACGCCGGATTTATTTGCGAGGTTTGCGCCGGATCGCTATGTGCTGAGTCCCAACCGGGAAAGCTTCGACTATCTGTATCGGGGCGATGATCTGCGTCAATTGGCTGGGCGCCGTTATGCCGGCAAGCGCAATCATATCCACGCTTTTATGAAAGAGTACTCTGATTATCGTTATCAGGCGATCGACGAGGTCAATTTACCGGACTGTATTGCCTATGCGGAGAAGTGGTTTGAACGGCACAAGGCTACGCGTTATCTTGCCGCCGAGCGCACCGCGACAATGGATATTTTGCAGCAGTTTCTCTTTTTGGGCCTCAAAGGGGCGGTGATTGAGGTTGACGGTAAAATTGAGGCTCTGACGCTTGGTGAGGCTCTCGGTCCGGATGTGGCGGTCATTCATACCGAGAAGGCCAATGCCGCCATGCGCGGGCTGTATCAGGTGATCAACCGGGATTTTTGCTGCCGGGAATGGGCCGACAAGGAGTACATCAACCGGGAGGAAGACATGGGGGTTGAGGGGCTTCGGACCGCCAAGCTTTCTTATTATCCCTGCCGGATGGTGGAAAAATATCAGGCGATAGACAATGAATAAAGCGGCTGCGCCGCTTTATTTTGTCAGATGAAGTTCGCTGCTCAGCGGCAGCTCGGGGTCGAATCGCAGCCACAGCAGCGCACCGACCAATAAAAGTCCGCCGGATACCATAAAGGGATAGACCCAGGAACCGGTATACTGGACGATGGCCCCGAAGAGGAAGGGCGAAACAATCGAACTGACACCGCCGCAGGCATTCATGGTTGCCGATACAGTACCGGCGTATTCGTGGCCGACGTCGAGGCAGGCCGTCCAGTATATCCCGATCGACAATTCCAGACCGAACAGCGCGCCGGTCAGACAGAAGATCGACAGGGTCGGAGAATCGGTCAGGACACCGGGAAAGAGGAATAGGGCTGCGAGCAACAGCCCGGTCATGGCGACCGCGCGCCGCGCCAGCTTTAAGTTAGCGGTCCTGGCCATGATTTTATCCGAAATCCAGCCCCCGAGGACGCCGCCGATGCTGCCGACCAAAAGGGGCAGGCTGGCGAAAAAGCCCATACCGAGGAAGCTGAAGCCCCGGGCTTCGACGAGGTAGGTGGGCAGCCAGGTGATGAAGATCCAAAAACAGTAGCAGTAGCAAAAGTAACTGGCTGACAAGGCCCACATGTTTTTGCTGACAAGCAGCCTGCCGATCGGCAGGACTGGAACTGTGCCGGAGGCGTAGTTGTCGTCGGTGATAAGGGTGAGTTCGGCCTGGTTTATGCTGCCCCATTTCGACTGATAGTCTTTCGGATTATCCCGGTACCAAACATACCAGCCTGCCGCCCAGACAAGTCCGACCAGGGCGCAGAGCAGGAAAGACAGCCGCCAGCCCCAGGCGACAATGAGCGGGGCGATGATCCAGGGGGTGACAGCGCCGCCGAAGCGGGCGGAGGCCTGGGTCAGACCCTGAAAGAAGCCCCGGTCGCCGACCGGAGTCCACTGAGCAAAGGCGAGGGTGGCGGTGGGGAAGGCGCCGGCTTGTCCGATGCCGAAGAGGAAGCGGGCCGCAACGAGGGAGAAGAGGTTGGTAGCCAAGCCAGTCAGGCCGGTGATGATCGACCAGAAGGTCACCAGCCCTGTCAGGACGGTGCGCGGTCCTAGGTTATCACCCAGCCGGCCGATCGGAATCTGCAGCAGAACATAACCAACAGAGAAGGCGGCAAACACTGCACCAAGTTCTAGTTTGTTGATATGGAACTCCTGCATGATCGCCGGGGCGGCCACCGAGATGTTGACCCGGTCGAGATAGGCGATGCAGCAGAGCAGACAGACCATGGCCAGAACGAGAAAACGGACGCGGGATGGTTTTTCCATAGGCTAAACGCCTTTCCGGTCTGAATATGTCGAGCAATATTCTTATTATAATTCACACCTAGGCACTCGACAACGGAAAGATGCCAGACCTTATCGCTGATAGGAAAAATATTTGTTTTGATTTAAAAGGATGTAGCGGTTTTTGTCAGAATATATTCAATGTATGCCGTGAGTCCAGGATCATTCAGATATTGTTTTTCACAAACCAGCCGCCTTGTCGGAAAGGGAGGGACTGCCATGGGAGATACAATCACAGTTGTCGACAACTGTGTGATTGTAAACCTCAAGGGAAGGTTATACTCAGAGAACGTCTCCGGGCTGCAGCAAAAGTTGAATGACTATCTGGAACAGGAATATGGGACCTTTATTTTCGACATGACCGAGTTGGAATATATCGGAAGTGGCGGACTCGGGGTCTTAATCGCCACCAATAAACGGGTATTGCCACTGGGAGGCAGCGTCACTCTGGTCGGATTGCAAGGAATAGTGAAAGAGTTATTTGAGATTACGAGGCTTGACACGATCTTCACCATGCGATCTTCGCTGGAAGACTGGCAGCTTGGCCAGAGGAACTAAAAACAAAAAGCCGAGGGTCGATGACTCTCGGCTTTTCATATGTGACGCGCCCGTTCCAGCTATAACAAGCTGATGCGCCACGCCACTCATACTATATGTTCCCGATAGATGAAAAATTCCTCGGAAGAGGATAAAAGATTTTGCGTCAACCAAGGATGGAGGACCACCGACTACGAATGTTAATGAAAGGATGAGATGGTGGATCTCATCCTTTCATTTTGGTTTATGGTCTTTTACGATTGGCTACAGGCGTTTAGCCAATAACACTTCGTTACCGCTTCTGTTATACCTCACAGTGTCAAAACTATAGAGCATGATTCTGATGCCGCGGCCATTCTCATTGAAAAGGCATTCTCTTTCATCTCCGACAAGTTCGGCTGCGGCTATTCGTTTCTGCCAGTCAAATCCCGGCCCCCCATCTTTCACTCTGACCACCAGCCGCCTGCCCAGCAGCCTGATCCGCACGGTGACCGGACCTTCGGAGTCGACCGCTTTCACGGCGTTATTGACGGCTTCATTAATGCCGACTTCGAGCATTCCCGGCTGGCCGGTCAGAGATAGCAGCTGATTTCTTATTTCGTCTCTCACCGGCCCTAGTTCGGCCGTTCCGGTAAAAGTACAGGAGTACGGATGCTTGGTGGGGCGGCGCAGAATACGGACGCCGATGGCCGAGCAATCATCCCAACGATCGGGTGAGGTGCTAAGGGCTTCCAACCACCGCATGCTTTTGGTGAAGCCCTTGGGGATATCCTCGACTTTCACCTGGTCAGTCAGTCCGTCGGAGGCAAAGAAGAAATAATCTCCTGCGGCAAACGGGATGACGGCTGTCCCGAAATCGGGATGGGCAGCCACTCCTACCAGGCTCCCCCGGATGGCGATGACGCGGGTCTCGCCACCAGTATTCGCGATGACGTGATTGATGCCGCCGGTGAGCATTGTCAGTTCCCCTGCTGCAAAATCAAATTCAAACAGCAGCACGGCGGCAAAACTTTCCTCGGTGAAGTAAGGAGAAATTTTTTCGTTTAGGGTTTGCAGCATTTGCGGGCCAAAAGTGTCTTCAGAAGTCATTTGTTCGTTGAGCAGGGCGTTTAATGCAGAGGTTTGCAGGGCGGTGGCCAGTCCGTGTCCCAGAACGTCCACTATAAAACCCCTGAGCTTGTTGTTTAGCCAATTTGTTCCCCAGAAGTCGCCGCTTAATTGATCATATGGTTCGAAAATAGTCGCGATCTCCACCCGGTCATCCACTTTCGGATGAGGCAGCAATGCCTTTTGAATCTTGCCGGCAATGACTATGTTCTCCTTCAGTTGCTCCTGCAATTTGACGCGGCTTTGGTATTCTTTATTCCTTCTCCGGATCGATCCGGTCAGGAGAAAGGAGTAAAGCACCAGCAGGAAATTGGCGGCTAAAAGCAGCAGCATCTTACTGTTGCGGTGATTGTAATAATCGGTCAACGCAGCCTTCTCATCCATACCAACATCGACAATCAAGGGATAATCGGCCATTTTTCGATAGGCGATAAAGCGGCGAGACTGGTCTACCACCGTTTTCGTATTGAAAACCCCCTCGCTTGCCTGAGAGGCGTAGCGGAAGAGGGGGGCGTCGGGCGGCATGACCTGGCCGATTTCGGCATAAGTGCCGATGCGCCGGATGCGGACGACGCCATCAGCGGTTCCTACTACCGAAATAATCGTCGATTCAGGCAGATGCATGCTTTCGTAAAAGTTGGAGAAATAGCTGGGGTCCACTGTGACCACAACCACCCCGCCGAAAGAACCGTCGGGATTACTGAGCTTTCGGCTAAGGGTAAAGGCAGGTTTACCAAGCAATTTTCCGATGATAGGCTTGCCGATATAGAGGCCACTTTGGCTGTTGGCCTGATGATACTGGAAATAATCCCTGTCAGCGGCACTGAATCGAGCCTCTCCAAGAGTAGTAGCGACGAGGTCACCCTGCTGGTCGAAAATGGACATCGAAAGGGAAAACTGCTTGTTGGATACGGTTCGCAACAGGGGCGCCAGTTCTTCGAGCTGCTTTTGACCTGTTTCATAGCGCGACTTGATGAAAAGCAGTTCGCCGTCCAGTTGGGACAGACTGAGCCGGATATGCTCGTCAAGCGCCCTGGTGAGGGTGCTGATATTGTGATAGACATGCCGTGTTTCAACCTCGAGCTCGTATCTGTCCTCGCGGGCCGACCACCACCAAAAAAAAGCCGTTATAAAGGCGGTAAAGAGCCATACCCATATTACCAGCTTTTCCGGGAAGTGTCGTAATCGAAATAGCTGTTTCACAAATCACCTTTTAGTCGATTTTTGTCTTATATTAGCAAATTATACAAAAAGCGCTCAAAACCCTCTTTGATGTGGCCGCTTTCAGTATTTTTTTTGTAAACGAAATAGGAAATAGGCGAGGTTCACCTCGCCTATTTCCTATTTAATGGGTATGCAGCAAATCGCTAAGATTTTCGCGGCTATTGTTCGAAGACGACCGCGGTTTTGGCGAAGAAGCCGGCCTGGATGTTGGCGGTCAGGATTAGGTCGGCGTCGGCCTGGCTGATGACGACATTGGCGTTAAAGTCCTGCAGCCGGATGGCTTTGACGATGATGGGGTAGGCGCCGGCGCGGGAGCGGCCGGTGGTGGCGGCGTCGATGAGTTCGGGTGACGCTGCGTAGTCAACCATGCCGTAACGGACCACATTGTCGGGATTGATGTACATGTTGCCATAGACGATGCGGCCAGCTTCGTCGTAGATCCGGGGCGACATGACTCGTTCAAGGCCCAGTCCCCTGGCGTCCACCACCACACCGGTGTACATCGGCAGGGTTGCCGGTGGCCGGTAATTTGGCGTGGGGACCGGCGGGGGCACGATCTGGGCGGGCTGCATTTTATCCTGGATAGCGGCTGCCACGCTGTTGGCGCCAAAGAGACTGATCTGCATGGTTACCTGATAAGAACCGTCCGGTTGGGGCTGCTCGTCTACGATGCGCGCTCCCTGGACCAGGCCGGATATTTTGGTGCGGACTACGTCGCTGGTTACTTCAAAGTTGCGGACGGTGGTCTCGCCTTCTACCCGGACGCCGCCGATGAGTTCGGTCAGATTGCGGTAGGCGTCAACGACGGCTGCGCGCCGGGCCATGGCGTTGGCCTGGGCCTGACTGCTGGCCTGGGCGGGCGGAACGCCGGTGCCGATGGCTTGAATGACTCCCTGGTCCCAGTTGACTGCACCCTTAATTTCGCTCACCGGGGTGTTGCCGCCGGGATTGACGGTGATGTTGACGTTGGTTTCCGCTGCGGCGCTGGTCAGCGGCAGGGTCAGCAGGGCGACGATGGTGAGGATGGCAAGAGTTCCAGGCATTTTTGACAATGAGTCCACCTCTTTCGCTTAGTATAACCAGGATCGCAGCTCCCGGAGCCGGTGTCTGGCACGGTTGACATAGACCTCTTGCTGGGGTGGGGCGCATTGGATATAGGTGTGATAAGCTTGAACGGCTGCTTGCCGGCGGCCGAGCCGTTCATAGGCGTAGCCTTTGGCGTAGTAGGCAAAGGCCAGGGAGGGATCGACTGCGGTGGCGGTGTTAAAGTCGGCGATAGCTGCTTCATACTGGCCGGTCATGACATAGGCGTGGCCGCGATTGAGATAGGCCCGTCCTTTGTTGGGGCCAAAAGAAACGGCTTGGCTGAAGGATTCGATGGCCTGATAATAATCGCGGGCCGCCAATTGGCTGTTGCCGCGTTCAAACCAGGAACTGGCCTGAAAGATGGTTTCGCTTGCTGTGATCTGACTGCGGATACGACCCTTTTCCTTGTCGTCATTGGTTTGCTGGAGCTGTTGTTTTAGCTGGGCAATCTCCTGTTGGCTCTTGCTGTAGTCTTCCTGCAGCTTTTTATAGTCTTCAACTGTCGTTTTTTCTTTGACTTTTGCGGCCATGTCTTCGATCTTGTCTAAAGAGACTAGGGCTCTGATCTTGACCCAAAAGTTGATGTTGCTGCCGGAGACGGTGCGCTGCTTGTCCAATACGGTGACTTCCATAATCCCGGAGGAGATGACCTGGATTTCGTCGGCGGTCAGCTGGTAGTTGAGGGTTTTCGAATAGCTTTCCACATAGGTGCCTGCTTGTTCGACCGCTTGTCGTTTGGCCTGCAGCAGGGCGCGTTCTTCGGCGACGGTGGGTGTCTCGCCGTCACCCATGCAGTATGTACCTTCAGCGATAATTTCTTTTACTTCGGCGGCGAAGGCTGGTCCCGACAGCGTCAGAAGTGCCATCGTCGCCAGCAGGCAGATCAATAAAATATTGCGTCGCAAATCGATTGCCTCCTTACGGAATATCTGCACTGTGTTTTCAAAATCAGGACCACCACTTGTACTAATTTTACTCTAACCCTAAAATGTGACAGAAATATGACAGAATCCGGTATTCGCCGACCCGGATTGGCTGGTCGTTTTGTTTCAAGTTTACAACACTGGGAAAATCGGTTAGAATGAGGCTAATAGAATATCGGTTGGCAAGGGGGGCTGGGGAGCTGGCTGAGATATAGACCGCTAAGTCTATGACCCTTTAAACCTGATCTGGGTAATTCCAGCGTAGGGATAGCAGTGTATACTTTGGTATTAACAAAGGTGCATCCTTACAGGATGCGCCTTTTTGCTGGGTTAGCCGTCATTGCCAAGCCGGAAAGCAGGAGAAAGCAGGTGGATCATGATTAACGATTCCAATACGATGGAGTCCCGGCATTATCTCTTTTTGTGGTTTGGCGCCGCCGTTTCGGTGGCCGAGATTTTGGCTGGGGGGCTTATCGCGCCGCTCGGGTTTTCCACTGGCGTAACAGCCATCCTCTTGGGGCATCTGATCGGTACCACCTTATTGGTGCTGGGCGGTGTCATCGGAAGCCGTGAACGAACTTCGGCCATCGAGTCGACCCGCCTTTCGTTCGGCGTTTATGGGTCAGGCATGTTTTCTGTTTTAAATGTCCTGCAGTTGATCGGCTGGACGGCCATTATGATTATTTCCGCTGCCAAGTCGGCCAACCAGATCACCAAGATGCTATGGCAGATCGACAATTACGCCGCTTGGAGCATTGGCATTGGCGCGCTGATTTTTCTCTGGATTTTCCTTGGCCGGGAAGGCGGCTGGAAAAAGGTCAATATGGCTGCCGTGCTGCTGTTGTTCGGACTGACGGTGGTTATGAGTGTCGCCATCTTTAAAACCCCTGGCGCTTTAGCGCAGGAGCCGGCTGGCGGCATGTCCTTCAGCGAGGCGGTGGAGCTTAGTGTGGTCATGCCTCTTTCTTGGCTGCCGCTGATTTCCGACTACACCCGCTACGCCAAAACCAGCAAAGGCGCTGCCTGGGGAAGCTGGCTGGGCTATTTTGTGGGCAGTTCCTGGATGTACATCATCGGCCTCGCGGTGGCCATCACCGCCGGCGATCCTGATCCGTCCTCGGTGCTATTGGCTGCCAATCTCGGAATCGCCGCGCTGGGAATCATTGTGTTGGCCACCGTTACTACCACCTTTATGGATGCATATTCGGCCGGGGTGAGTTTTTCCAATCTGTTTTCCGGCCTCAACGAAAAGCATGTGGCGTTGATCATGACAGTGATCGGCACAGTGCTCGCCCTGCTTTTCGATATGGAGCAATACGAAGATTTCCTGCTGGTCATCGGTTCGGTTTTCGCACCACTCTTCGCTGTCTTGCTGACCGACTACTATATCCTGAAAAATCGCTGCATCCGGCCGGAATTGATGATCAACGGGGGAGCAATCGCGGTTTGGGCCATTGGTGTGGCTCTATATTATCAGTTTCTCGATCTTCAACTGGCGGTGGGTACGACCATCCCGGTCATAGCTATCACCGGGCTGCTATACTTATGTGTCTCCAAATACACCGAGAAATGGACCTATTGCAAGAAGGTCCGGCCGGTGTACCGGGATATTTAGCCGACTGTTCGCTTGTTTAGCTGTCGGCCATCTTCGACTAGCCCGGGACGACTTTGCCACTCTGCGGCGTAATGGTTATAATAGTGAGGACGGAGGTTGCCACTATGTATGACGACGCCGAAAATCGGGCCCACAAACGAAAAATATATTGGCGGACGGCGCTAGCTTTGCTGCTGGTCGCTGTTTTCCTTGTCAACGCAGCCCTGCTTTTGGCCGGGGCGGTTTTCTACGATGAATTCTGCGTACTGAACACCCGCATCGGTCTGGAACGGTTCAATGTATTGCAGGCTCAGCTCGATCAGGGGAAAAAAAGCAAACAGTGGCAGGATGTCAGCATCGAGTCCCGCTGGGGCTATACCCTGAAGGGGACCTACCTGCCCTGTCCGACCCCTTCAGACAAGACGGTCATTTTCGTCCACGGCGTTTCCGCCAACCGGCTGATGGGGCTGTGGTACGCCGACCTGTATCTCGGGGCAGGCTACAATGTGCTGGTATATGACTCCCGCGCCCATGGGATGAGCGGGGGAGCCTCGGTAACCTGGGGCTTTTACGAAAAATATGATCTGGATCAGTGGGTGGACTGGGTGCAGGCCCGCCAGCCCGGCGGCATCATCGGCATCCACGGGGTGTCGATGGGGGCAGCCACGGCGCTATTGCACGCCGCGCTGAACGAGCAGGATAAACGGGTCAGTTTTTATGTCGCCGACAGCGCTTACACCAGTCTTGAGACTCTTTTAACCCAGCAGATCGATGGCAGTCTGACTTTGCACAATCCGCTACTGGTCCAGGTGCTGCTGAAATACTCAAGCGTGGTGGCTTACCTAAAGTCCGGATTCTTTTATGGTGACGTCGAGCCTGTCCGGGCGGTGTCCGGCGTGACCACGCCGGTGCTGTATCTGCACGGCGAAGCCGATCCGCTGGTGCCGGCGGCGATGGGCCGGGAACTGTATGCGGCAACCAAGGGCCACCGGGAAATCCATACTTTTCCCGGTGCGGGACACGCGATGGCTATTTTTGACCGAAAAAACGAATACCGCCGTCTGGTGCGGGAGTTTATCGCGTCAGTCCAGGTAAAACAGCCGCTGCGCTGACGGCGGCATTAGTTTGGCTTTGGAGGGGAAGTGAGGGTATGACGAAAGACATCGACTATCAGGTATATCTGGCCACAGATGACTATTATCTCGACAGAGACGGCGTTTATTCCCTGATTGAGGAAACGCTGGCCGCCGGGGTTACTGTTTTGCAGTATCGCTCTAAAACGAGGAGCAGCAGGCAGATGCTGCAAGAGGCTTTGCAGTTGAAACAAATGTGCGAGAAATATCGCGTGCCGTTTATTGTCAATGACCGCCTGGATATTGCCCTGGCGGTGGATGCCGACGGCCTCCATCTGGGGCAAGACGATCTGCCTCTGGCTGAGGCCCGCCGTTTTTTCAGCAAGGTGATCGGAGTGTCGGCGACTTGCTATGAAGAAGGCCGGGAGGCCATCCTTGCCGGAGCAGACTATGTGGGCGTCGGGCCGGTTTTCGCCACCGCCACCAAGAAAGATGCCAAGCCGCCTTGTGGGTTGGCGGCGATCGAGCGGCTGCGGGCCGAATTCCCGGCTGCCTGCGTGGTGGCCATCGGCGGGATTGCGCCCACCAACGTTGCCCAGGTAGTGGCCGGCGGAGCCGACGGAGTGTGCATTATTTCGGCGATTTTTGACAGCAGCAACCCGGCAGAAGCCGTCCGGCTTTTTGCCAGGGCCTTTAAATAGTGAAACCGAGTATAAGGGAGGAAGTTTGATGATTGATATTGCCACACTGTGGGGTATCCGCGAGGCGGTCAGGTCGAAGCAACCGCTTGTCTACAACATTACCAATACTGTTGTGACCAACTTTACGGCCAACGTCCTTTTGGCTGTCGGCGCTTCGCCCATCATGTCCGAGGGCGAGCAGGAAGCCGAAGATCTGGCGAAGATCGCCAGTGTGCTGGTAATGAATATGGGAACCCTGCATCCGCGGCAGGTGGAGTACTTTTTGACGGCAGGCCGCAATGCCAATGACTATGGTGTTCCAGTGGTTTTCGACCCGGTCGGGGCGGGAGCTACCCGTTACCGCAACAACAAAGCGGCCCGGATTATGGATGAAGTAAAGTTGGCCCTTATCCGCGGCAATTACGGCGAGATCAGCTTTTTGGCCGGGCTGGGCGGCCGGGTCAAGGGGGTCGACAGTGTCGGCGGCGACCTTGAAGTGGATATTGTCAAAGGTTTGGCCAAGCAGACCGGGGCGCTGGTGGCAGCCACCGGCCAGACCGACTATGTCACTGATGGTGACGCTGTATTCGCCAACGCTACAGGCGACCCTTTGCTGCAGGTGGTAACCGGGACGGGCTGCGCTTTAAGCTCAATGACCGGAGCCTTTCTGGCGGTGGCTGAGGACAAGCGGCTGGGGGTGCTGGCGGCACTGGCTTTTTACGGCGCTGCGGCGCAGAAGGCGGCGGCCGGGAGCAAGGGGCCGGGCAGTTTTGCCGTCCAGTTTCTCGATGCCCTGTACAACCTGACCCAGGACGAGTTTTCTACGCTGTTGAAAGAGCGGCCGGCCAAGCAACTGTGAGAAACAAAAAAAGCATCCATTATGGATGCTTTTTCTTTGGCAATTTTGCTATAAGCGAAAAGTATTGAACGATAACAATAAATATATTTTTTGTTAAAGGTGTGGGCCGAGAGGTTGCGAATAAAAAAGGATATGAATGGTTGCCATACAGGAAGGGAGATGGGTGTGATAAACTATTTGGAACTGGACACGCCGGCGTTGCTGCTTGATAAGAAACTGATGGAGCGCAATGCCAGGCTGATGATGGACAAGGCGCGAAAATGGGGCGTCAAGCTGCGGCCGCATACCAAGACCCACCGGACGCCAGCGGTGGCTCAAATCCAGGTGGCCGAAGGGGCTAGCGGCATCACGGTAGCCAAGGTCGGCGAGGCCGAGGTGATGGCTGCCGCCGGTCTGGACGACATTTTTATCGCCAATGAGGTTTATGGTGAAGAAAAATTCCGGCGCCTGGTGGCGCTGAATCGTACCATCCGCATCGCGGTGGGAGTGGATAACCGCGAGCAGGTGGCGGCGCTGGGACGGCATTTTGCGGCCGAAGCTAAGCCGCTGGAAGTCATGATCGAGGTGGAGACCGGCGAGGACCGCACCGGAGTGCTGACGCCGGAAGAAGGACTGGCCCTCGCCAGGGTGATCGCCGATACTCCCGGGGTCAAACTGCGCGGGGTCTTTACCCATGAGGGAAATACTTACGGGGCGGCTGATCCGGAGGAGTGCGTCCGGATGATGACCAAAAGCCAGCAGGATATTTTGGCTGTGGTCCGGCATTTGGAGGAGAACGGAGTCCCAGTCGGGGAGGTCAGCATCGGTGCAACGCCGTCGCTGATGCACGGCGACGTATTGCCTGGGGTGACGGAGATCCGGCCGGGGACGTATATTTACATGGATGCTGCCCAGGGGCATGCCATCGGCGACTACAGCCGCTGCGCCCTGAGTGTGCTGGCTACGGTAATTTCCAAGCCAACGGCAGAAAGGGTAGTAGTCGACACCGGCGGCAAGGCACTCACTTCCTTTACCCGGAGCCAGGGCATCTGTTACACTCCCGGCTACGGATTGGTAAAGGGATTCGGCGATCTTCGGATTAAAAAGGTGTATGACGAGCATGGCGTCATCCTAAGCACCGAAGCGCGCGACCGGCTCAATATCGGCGACAAAGTCGAGATCATCCCCAATCACGCCTGTCCCACCTGCAACTTGTATGATGATATCTATGTGCTTGAGGATGGTCAGGTAACCGCTAAGTGGCCCATTCTTTGCCGCGGAAAATCACAGTAGGAGGTAGTGTGTATGGCTGAAGTCATTGTCCTTAATGATCAGCAAGTCGAAAGTCTGGTCTCTTTCGAGGAGAATCTGCGGATGATCGAGCAGGCTTTTGGCGACTATAATCTGGGTAAAAGCCACGCCTTTCCGGTGGTTAGGGAGGAGATCAAGCGCCATCAGGGGATCTTCGGCATCAAGTCAGGTTATCTCGAAACCCAGGAGACGCTGGGCTTTAAGGCCGGGGGTTTCTGGAAGAATAATAACCAGCGGGGTCTGACCAGCCACCAGTCGGCGATGGTGCTGTTTAATCCGGAAACCGGGCAACCCTGCGCCCTGGTTGCCGCCAACTATGTGACAAAGGTCCGCACCGCCGCCATCGGGGCCATTGGCTGCAAGTATCTGGCCCGTCCTGACAGCAAGGTGCTGACCATCATCGGATGCGGTCAGCAGGGCCGCGGGCAGTTGGAGGCAACCCTGAAAATGTTGCCTGGGATTGAGGAAATCTATCTTTATGATGCCTATATCCAAGCGGCGGAGGCGCTGGCCCGGGATATGGCCGGTCTTAACCGGAAGATTGTCGTGGCAGCTACTGCTGAACAGGCCTGCCGGCCTGCCGACGTCATCGTGACCACCACTCCTAGCTATCAGGCGGTGGTCATGGCCGACTGGATCAAACCTGGCACACACATTAACGCCGTCGGTACCGATACCCGCGGCAAACAGGAACTTGACCCCCGCATTTTTGCCAAAGCGGCCATTGTGGTCGACAATATCGGCCAGTGCCTGTACCTCGGCGAATGCCAGCACGCCTATGACGCCGGTATTATTACCAAAGAGTCCATCCGGGCCGAGATCGGCGAAATTATCAACGGCACCAAAATTGGCCGAAAAGACGCCACAGAAATTACGGTCTTTGACACGACCGGTGTCGCCATTCAGGATTTGGCCACCGCCGGGTACGCATTGGCTGAGGCGCTGAAAAAGGGTGTCGGCAGCAGGGTCATGTTATAATTTTTTGGCGATAGCGGAAAGCCGGTGGCAGCGAGAAAGCTGCTTCCGGCTTTTTTATTTGTCATCATAAATCTTATACCCAAATAAAGAGGATAATGGGAATTTTTGACTAATAATGATATTAAAACCAGGTGCGGTATTCAAAATTTTTGCGGACTTTTCTTGGGGAGTGGTCATTGATGATGTTGCCATTCGTATGGAAATTTAACATTGTGCTAGTACTGGTATTATTTGCTTTTGTATCTTTGACGCTGACGGGGACACCGGCTTTGGCGGAAGTCGATCTGCCGCAGTTGATTCAACAGGTAGAGCCGGCTGTATTATTTATCATGGTTTACGATGACAAAGGCAAGTATTTTGCCAGCGGCAGCGGTTTTTTTATCAGCCCGGAGGGTGAGTTCATTACTAATCGCCATGTGTTGGCGAATGCGTACAATGCAATTGCCAAGACTTCTGACGGCAGAAGCTATCCGATTAAAAAAGTAATTGCATCCCATCCTGAAATCGATTTAGTCAAAGGGATTGTCGACAATGTGAATGGGCCGATACCCTATTTGCGGATCGCCAAACAAGATGCAGTCAAAGGACAACGGATCTATACTTTTGGCAGTCCTGCCGGAGCAACGTTTACCGTTTCGGACGGAATTGTTTCGGCTCTTCGCCCCCATTCGCAGTGGGGGGAAATAGTACAGTTTACGGCACCAGCCTGGCACGGATCCAGCGGCGGTCCTATTGTGAATCAGGATGGCGAAGTGGTGGCCATCGTGGTGGGGGGCACGGAGGAGGGACAAAATATAAACTTTGCCATTCCTGCCCATCAGATTTCTGCTTTGTATGCTCCAAATACCGAACCGCTGGTGGCAGGGCCGCAGCCGGCTAAATCCCAACAACCGGCGCAGCCGCAGCCGCAGCCCGCTCAGCCTGTTCAACCCCAGCCCCTGTTGCCTACGACCCCATCCAACCCTCAGCAGCCGGCCAAGCAGCGTTATCTGCTTATCCTTTCCAATCCGGACTATAACTGCTATCTAGATATCAATACACTGACCGTCTTTTATAATAAAGAGAAGAATACCACTTGGGTGGAATTTTGGCTCAGGCGGGTATATACCGCAGCCGGTAAGGCAACAGTCATCGCCAACCAGACCAAGGCCGGTCAGGGGGACAAATTCTATAATCTCAATATGACTTTGGACCAGATCCAAGTGAAGCCCAAAGAAAAGACCTTTACCCTTCGGAAGATGGTGCACTACGACACTGCCGGAGCGGTTATCGAGAATAAGGATTTCCCGGAGAAAGAAGAAGTAATCGCTCCAGGGACGCAAATGGAGAAGGTGGCCGACGCAGTTTTCCAGTACATCTCAGAGCATACCAAAGAGGTAAATGGGGTTAACGAATAGGGGATGGGAGGACTGAGCATGGCTTGTTTTTCCGGGTGTGACGCCAACTTTAAATGGCTGTTTATCTGTGCGGCCATTGTGGCGCTCTGCATTTTACCGGCGGGGGCTGCTGCCGAATATCAGCTTGTAGGCTTTGTCGACCAGCAGAACATCTACATGGACACCGACCGGCTGCAATACTTTGTTAACCCGCAGACGAATGAGTTGTACTATGATGTCTGGACCAAGAATGTTTACAGTGAGTCCGGCAAAGCAGAGATGCTGCAAAAAATAAAAGTGATGGGCCAGTACCGGACAGAGTGGGACAATCTTGAATATTGTCTTATTCATAAGTATTACCGGACAGATAAGGGCCAGTTTAAAGACATCGGCTTTGTCTTTATGACGAATGATGGCAAGATTCTCGAAATCGGCGAGGTTTCCCAGGAGCGTGTCGACTGGACACCGATCAAGCCACAGTCGGCGGAGGATGGTATCTATTATCGTGTCAAACTGTACGAAGATGCCAATAATGATGTAATGATCAAACGGTCGGTGCGGAGCCGGTATAAGGTCATCAACAGCACGGGACGGATAACGGAATCGATCGATACAGCCAACGCGAAGTTTTTTAAAGATACATATAGCGGGAACGTAATTGCAGAGGTATGGCTGCGGGTTGATATGAGCGGTGAGGCCGTCAAAGGAGAATGGGACAGCCGTAAACAAAAGGGTTTGCCGATTAAAGGGTGGGAACTGCTTGGCTATGTTGTCGAAAAATATTATCTTGATTTTGAGCGATCAAAATCTCTCCTTTATAGTGTTACCTATTGCACCAAGCAGGGTGCGGTGCTGCAAACCTTCGAAATGCCATTAGAGAAGCGAATTGATTGGCAGCAGCCGATACCGGGTTCGCTATGGGAAAAAACATTTTTTGAAACAAAAAAATATATGGTAAACAGATAATTGAATAGAGTATAAACGACAAGGCTGAAGCAGATTGCTAAAAACTGCTTCAGCCTTGTTGGTTTTGCGCCAAAAACTGGACACCAATATGGCGGACGTGGAAAAATATTGAGGATAGATCGCCGGCACGGGCACACTTAGTCGCTCCTTAGCGGGGACGACATCCCCCGCCCCCATAGCGTGGACGACAGTAGCCGCCTGACGACGGGTAACAGCCTTGGGTCGGGTAACACACCGGTTGGCTGGGATAGCACTGGGACGGGACACAAGACGGTACACAAGACGGCGTACAGGATGGGATGCAAAACGGCGCACAAGACGGATTGCAATTTGGGGCGCAGACGGTTTCTTGCCGCTCGTCGTCATCCCAACTCATAAATTCAGGGGTTTCCCAAGCGCGCTTCATTTTCCGGGACATACATCTACCTCCTTGCTTAAGTAGTGGAGCTCTCGCACCTAATACATAATATGCCGACGAAATGGAACAGTTACTGTCAATTCTTCGGGCTATCCGGCCAACAAAAAAATAGAATGACAGTCAAAGGCCCAGCACAAAGGCCGGGCCTGTTAGGAGGTAGATGCGAGGTCAGCTGCAACTTGCTGCCTCGCTATATATTATGTTGATTGCGCGCTAAGGTGACGCGGTCTGACAGGTAAATAAACGAAAACGACTGCTGCTATGGCTAGATATAACATCCGACTGCGGATTTGTATAGGCCGGGGTGGCCGCCGCACTTGCTATGGCGACGGCCTATTGGCGAAGGGAGGCTTGGCGATGTTAGGGCAGGTATTTTATTGCTGTATGGGAGGAATAATACCCTAGAATTCTGTGGCGAAGGGTGGTTGGTGCGTTTGGCACAGAAGGGGTTTGCCTGCCATGAACTGCGTGAGCTTCACAAATTGTTGACCGCTGAAATAGCGGTGGTGCAAAAAATGCAGGCGGCGGTGGGGCAGGTAGAAGACGCCGAGATCAAGTCCCTGATCGAGGCCTCGCTAGCGGTGAAATGCCGAAGAATCAGCCAGATGGAAGAGCTGCTGAGTAAACCGTAATCGTGCGGAAAATAGGAGGTGTTCCCGGTGCCTGTACCCGAGTGGATGGCAGCAGACAGCGTTGTTCAGGACAAGACGATCGTCTTGGATATGTTGAAAGACTCGAAATACTATATTATTGCTCTTACCCGAGTGGCTGTAGAGGCCAGTAGTCCGAGGCTGCGCCAGTTTGCCCACGAAGCGCTGGCCGAGGCGATGCAGGAACATTTTCGATTGGCAGACAGTCTGGCTGGTAGGGGCTGGTATCGTTCCGATCATGCCGGTCCAGAGCTTCAGGTCGAACTGGAACCGGACAGACAGGTCAGTCAAATTAAAATTCCGACTGAGGACGCCGCTGTTGCCAGGCATTGAAGGTTTAAGGCAAGGCACCAGCCGAAGTCTGGATGGTGTCAATTATCTTAAGGAGAGGTTAAGCCTTTCCTTTTTTATGGACTGGGGGCCTAGACGACTGCGCGGAAGTGTTGCGGGAGCCCGCGGCAGCCACTTTTTCCTTGCGGCGGGTGGACCGCGGTGGCGAATTTTGGCCTGCGGCAGCCAGACTGGCTTCGAGGGCAGCCATGAGATCGATGACCTTGGACTGTGCTTTTTCGGCCGATGGCCGTACAGTTAGTTGCTCTGTCGCGGCTTTGTCTTCGATCAATGTCATGAGCTGCTGGTGGAAGGTGTTGCGATAGTTCTCCGGTTCATAGGTGATCGCCAGTGACTCAATCAGTTGGCGGGCCAGGTGGAGTTCCTTTTTGTCCGGTGCCGCCTCGGTGACATAGAGTGGGTCGATGCTGATCGGGTCAACCATTTCTTCCTGGAACACCATGGTCGCAAGGCCCAGGCCATGGCGGACCGGCTGCAAAGCGGCGAGAAATTCTTTGCTGCGGAGGACCAGGCGGGCTATGCCGATCCGACCGGTATTTTCCATAGCTTGCCGCAGCAGGGCATAGGCTTTGGTCGCCCCTTTATCTGGCACCAGATAAAAGGATTGCTGGTAGTAGACAGGGTCAATTTGCTCCAGTTTGACAAAATCCTCAATCTCGATGGTATGGGTTGCCTTGGGGTAGAGGGCGGCTAATTCTTCGTCGCTGACAACGACATAGCGATCAGGTGAGATTTGATATCCACGCCTAATCTCCTGCGGCACGACCTCCCGGCCGTCGCTGGCGCAAATTTTTTTATAGCGAATCCGGCAACCGTCGCTTTTGCGCAGCTGGTGCAGGCGGATCACCGTCTTGCGCACCCGGTTGTAAAGTTTGACAGGGATGTTGACTAGTCCGAAGGTGATGGTTCCAGTCCAGACCGGTTTTGGCATCAGATTGCCTCCCCCTTTATTCCCGGATGACAGAGGTTGCCTCTTTATCATGGCGCAGGCCTTTAAATGAAGGATGCCGGAGGGTGTGGTCCTGGGTCCATTCGGTAAATTCAAACTCGCCGACCAGGTCGGGCTCGATAAACAGGGCGTTTTTATCAGGCGGTTGCTGGCTAAAGGGGCATTCGGTGCGCCTTCGGTCTTCGAAGGCAGCTTTGAGGCGGTGGAGCATGGCGTCGGAAAACCCTGTCCCGACTTTGCCGGCGAATAGCAGGCGCTGGGGATGATTGCGGGCGACCGCTTGTTCAGGGGTAACGTCATAGTAACCGGTTAAGATGGCGCCGATTTGGCCGCTGCGCCGGCCACGTCCGGGCACCCAGCCGGCGATGACAAGTTCCTGACGCTGCTGATTTTTTATTTTTATCCAGGCGCCACTGCGTCGCCCGGCCTCGTAGAGGCTAGTGAGGCGTTTGGCGACAACTCCCTCCAGGCCAAGATCCCTGCTTGCCGCCACCATGTCAGGACCTTGACCGGCGCGGTACGGCGGGGTTTGCCACCAACTGCCGTTCAGAGCGAGGGCTTCTAACATCGCCCGCCGCTCGGTGTAAGGGAGAGATTGTAGCGAATGGCCCTCCAGGAAGAGGATGTCGAAAATCATATAGTGAACCGGAATGGTTGCGGTCATGGCGGCGATCGTCGTGGCTGACCGCAGCCCCATGCGGTGCTGGAGGGACGAGAAGGAAGGCTGTCCTGCCTGGTCTAAAGCAACAATCTCGCCATCTAGGATGACGCTATGTCGGCCGAGGGTTTTGCCCAACGCGGCCAGTTCGGGATACTGGGAGGTGATGTTCTTGAGATTGCGGCTGGCGAGGGAGATGCCGCCGGCTTCAATATAGGCAATTGCCCGCAGGCCATCCCATTTTATTTCAAAACCGTAATTGCTATAGTCTTCGGGCAGTGGTCCCGCCTTGGCCAGCATGGGTTTCAGGTCATGCGGCAGGGATGCTGAGGCCATGATGAGCCCTTCCCTTCTGCTTTTTGCGGAGACGCGGTTTGCTGGAGGCCCCCGGATTTCATCAAGTATCTGTGATCGCCAAATCAGCCGGCTGCCCAGACTGTTTGTAGTTTTTGCCGCGGGAGCATCGCTATGCTTGGCAAAGGCTGGGAGGGCTGGCGCATCCTTCGTCGGCGAAGCGGACATAATAGGGAAGGCGAATTTTTAGGTCAGGAGGTACTAGATGATTGAAGGTCTATCTAGGGATCGATGTCGGGTCGGTGAGCACCAATATCGCGGTGGTCGACACTAGTCAGCAGGTGATCGACGCCGTTTATCTCAGAACCAATGGTCGGCCGATCAACGCCATTCAGCAGGCGCTGGCAGAGGTCGTCCGTAAAAATAGCGCGCTAACTGTAGCTGGGGTGGGGACAACAGGCAGCGGGAGGTATCTGGCGGGGGTGGTGGTCGGGGCGGACACTGTCAAGAACGAGATCACGGCCCATGCAGTAGCGGCCATGCATATGGTGCCTGATGTCCGGACGGTCTTCGAAATCGGCGGCCAGGATTCAAAGATTATCCTGATCCAGGATGGCGTTGTGGTCGACTTTGCCATGAATACTGTCTGCGCGGCAGGTACCGGGTCCTTTCTCGACCAGCAGGCCGCCAGACTGAATATGCCGATCGAGGAATTTGGCCTCTGGGCTCTTAAGTCGCAGGCCCCGGTCAGAGTAGCCGGGCGGTGCGCTGTTTTTGCCGAATCGGATATGATCCATAAACAGCAGGCTGGCCATCAAATCCCCGATATACTGAATGGACTTTGCCAGGCGTTGGCTAGCAACTATCTGAACAATGTCGCTAAAGGGAAAAAGGTCGTGAGTCCGGTGGTGTTTCAAGGCGGGGTGGCGGCTAACGCAGGAATGAAAAGGGCTTTTGAAGAGGCGCTGGGTAGCCCGGTTTTCGTTCCGCCCCAGTATGGCGTTATGGGAGCAATTGGCGCGGCACTATTGGCCCGTGAAACGATCGAACCTGATGGCAAGACCCGGTTTCGCGGTTTCGATTTGGTGGACGGACGTTTCGAAGCAGTGGGATTTGCCTGCGACGGCTGCCCGAATAGCTGCGAGGTGGTGGAAATCGGACTGGAGCAAAGGATACTGGCGCGCTGGGGCGATCGCTGCGGCAAGTGGAGCGGCGGCTTGCCGGAAGGATAGCAACAACAGCTAGCTTGTCTGTCGGCATTCACTAGTCGGCGACGGGCTTGGTGTGCGAATTGTGTCGAAAAAATCTAATTGCTTTCCAGGACCGATCAGAATATACTGAATACGATTAACAAACGAGGTATGACGTCATACCTCTATGTTTTATAAACGGCTAAAACAAATTTGATCCAGGCAATCGATTGGGAAAAGCCGAGGAAGGGTCTGTGGCAGATGGAAGAAGGGGGGAGGGTGCAGATGGCCGAGTTACGACCGATCAGCAAGGAGGCGCGGGTTTCGGAAAAGGTGTTTGCCCAACTGCGTGACGCCATTTTCGATGGTACATTCCAGCCTGGCGACAAGTTTCCGACCGAAATCGAACTTGGCGATATGTTTCAGGTCAGTCGGACTTCGGTGCGGGAGGCCACAAAATTGCTGGCTGGCCAGGGGCTGATTGTGATTAAGCCTGGGCTTGGAGCCTATGTCGCCGAAGCGCAAGGGAATGATTTCGCCGCTGATTTACAGAAGCTGTTGTCCCGGGAAAAGGAAACTATTCTGGAGCTGTTTCAAATTCGTAAATTCCTGGATGTGGAAGCGGCTGCTGCCGCGGCGCAGAAGGCAAGCCCTGCTGATATTCTCGAAATCGAAGGGCTGCTGGACGAAGCTGAGAGACTGGTGCACAGTCCTGCTGACAACCGCCGCAAATTATTTAGTCTGAATACGAAATTTCACTTTCTTCTGGTCAAAGCGACCGGAAACCGGACGCTACTAAAAGTGATGACCAGCCTGATGGAGATGCTCAGGAACGAAAGCCAGCTCACGACCCAGCTGCCTGGCCGCGATTTCGCCTCGGTAGCCGGTCACCGCGAAATCTTGGCGGCTGTCCGGGATAGAAACAGCGATAAAGCCAGAATGTGTATGCTGAAACATCTCGAATCGGTGGAGAATGTCGTCAAAAGCCTGCAATAAGGATACCCCTGCAAAGAATATCAAATAGTAAGAGGGGGAGAAAAAATGGGAAGTGGTTTCGAGACCTGGGGCAAAAAATACGGCCTTGCGCTGGCCGTCGCTGCCGGTGCGGCAATCTGGTTTTATCCCATGGCCGCGATTACGGTCACCCAGCACAAGCTGTTGGCCATTTTCGGCGGGGCGATTGTCGCATGGATTACCATTGGTGTCAATTTCGCGGTAAGTTGTCTGATGATCTGCACTCTTTTGTATTTTTGGGTAGGCAATCCCACAGGTCAGTTGAAAGGCGGCCTGCTGGTCCGTGATGCCGAATTCGCCCTGCGCGGTTATTCCAGTCCGACCTTGTGGCTGCTGTTGACCGGTTTCATTATTTGCATCGCCATGACGCAGACCGGGGTTGCAAAAAGGCTATCGCTTCATATCATCAAGCGGATCGGTATGACTCCGTTCGGCGCCATTTTGGCGGCGTCGATAACCAACTATCTTATCGCGCCTGTCACCCCGTCCAACACGGCCCGGGCGGCGGCCATGGTGCCGATTGTCGAGGGCATCGCCCAAGCCTATGGGGTCAAGCGGGGCGAAAGCAATTTTGGCAGGGCGCTGGCGATTTCGGCGGCCTTTGCCAGCAATATCACTGGCTCGGCTTTCCTGACCGGGACCATTGCCAACGCTATCGCTATCAGCGTGATCATCGGCGCCGCCGGCTCCTCGGTTTATACCAGCTGGAGCTATTGGGCCCTGGCCGCGGCGCCAACCAACCTGCTGCTTTTGATTTTTAGTGTGTGGTTTTTGCTGAAGATGTTTCCGCCGGAGATGAAAAGGATAGAAGGCGGCATCAGTTATATCGAAGACGAACTCAAGGCCATGGGACCGATATCCTTTACCGAGAAGAAGGCCATGCTCTACTTTTTCATTGCTGTGGCCCTTTGGTCCACCGATCAGCTTCATGGCTTTAACCCGACGATGGTGGCCCTCTTGGTTTCGGTACTGATTTATATGCCCTATTTGGGGGTGATGGACTGGCGAAAAACGCAGAATCTGCTGCCGTGGGAACTTTTTGTCTATGTGGGTGGGGTGGTGACCCTGGGCAACGCCCTGTCCCAGTCCAAAGCGGTGGAAGTGGTCATCAAAAGCGCGTTTGCATCAGCCGGTCTTTCCGGAGCGCCGGAGACGACGGTGATGATCATCCTGATGGGTTTTACCATCTTCAGCCATTTCTGGTGGTCGACCACCACCTCGATGTCCGGGGTCATGATGCCCATCTATGTGGGGATTGCCATGTCGATGGGGTACGATATCGCGAAGTTTTGTCTGCCGCTGGCGATGATGCTGCCATACGCGATGTTTATGCCCTATAATACGGTGGGCAATGTCGTCTTTTTCGGCACAGGTTATTTCAGCGTCATGGACATGCTCAAATCGGGGGTGATTTTCGCTATCATCGCCTATGGGGTGTGGATTATCACCGCTCTGACCTGGTGGCGGGTCATCGGACTGGTCTGATCCTCTTGTCTGCGATTTTTCGCGGCAGGATGTTATAGAAATATAAAAATTGGAGGTAATGGATGATGAAAGAAGTTTTGATGATGAAAGGTGCGCGCACTGTCGTTGACCTGTGCGCCAATGCCAAAAAAGGGGAAAAGGTGCTTGTCATAACCGATCCGGAACGCGCCAGCATCGCAAAAGTACTAATGGCCGCTCTTTACGAGCGTTCGATTGAAGCAGTCATGTGTGTTATGCCCGCCAACGAATTGGACGGACAGGAGCCGCCCAAAATCGTTGCCGCCGCTTTGCTGGAAGCTGATGTGGTCATAATGCCTGTAAGTCGCTCTATTTCTCACTCGACGGCGGTGAAGTCGGCTTTGAAAAATGGCGCCCGGATCGTCGCCCTGTCGGCATTTGTGGAAGAACAGATGTATACAGGAGGGATTCTGGCCGATTTTGTCAAAGAGAAAGAAGTCTGCGACCGTTTTAGTGACTACTTTGATAAAGGCAGCATTGTAAAAATCACCACTCCGGCCGGCACAAACTATACCGCCAGCATCGCCAACCGGCCGGGAAATTCGCATTCTGGTATTGTAACCAAACCTGGGGCGTATACCGCTGTTCCGAATATTGAAGCCAATGTCTCGCCGGTGGAAGGAACTTCGGAAGGTGTTCTCGTAATCGACGGCAGTGTTCCTAATTTCGGCATCGGCGTCGTCGAGACCCCGGTCGTTTATAAAATCAAGGATGGCGTGATTTATGAAATAAGCGGCGGCAAAGAGGCGGCCCGCATAAACTATCTGTCAAAATCGGTCAATGATCCGGCGGCCTACAACATTGCCCAGATCGCCATCGGCCTAAATCCCGAGTGCAAGCAGGTCAACGGCCAGATGCTCAACGATCATGGCGCGTACGGCCGGATGCATATCGGCATTGGCACAAGCTCCTCTTTGGGTGGGAACGTCAAGGCACCGCTGCACTACGATGTGGTGATGGAAAACGCGACATTGACCATTGACGGCAAGGTTGTCCTGGAAAACGGCGTGATCAAGGGCTGATAAAAAAAAACGGAGTGACTGTCTTGGGACGGGCGAGGCATTTGGGGAGGATATAGATGAAACCGGTTCTTGCGATCTTTATTGGCGAAGCCACCGGCATCGGGCCGGAAATTGTAGCAAAACTTTGCGCTGAAAATAGGCTAAAAACTCATTGCCGACCAGTACTGGTCGGTGATGTGAGGGTGCTGGACAGGGGCGCTAGAGCGGCGGGAGTGAACTTCCCTTATACGGTGGTAGGAGATGTTGATGAGATCGACTGGGAAGGGCCGGTAGCCATTTTGGATCTGGCCAACCTGGACCCGACCACCGTCAAAGCAGGCGAATTCAACCCGGCGTCCGGGAAAATAACCGGCGAGTCGCTGATCATGATTACCGAATTGCTGAAGCAGGGAAAAGTCGAAGGTCTGACCTACGCCCCGCTTAACAAGCAGGCCATGCAGCGAGGCGGCCATGATTTCTCCGGCGACTTTCATTTCTTCTCCCATTATCTCGGCAAGGGCGAACTGTCCGGCGAAATGAATTTTCTCAATAACCTCTGGGTTTCGCGGGTCACCAGTCACATCCCGCTGGCGCAGGTAGCCGAAAGTCTGACCCAGGACAACGTCCTAAAGGCGATTACGCTGGCCCACCAAACCATCAGTCGGGCTGGCTGCACCAGTCCGCGAATCGCCGTAGCTGCGCTCAACCCCCATAATGGCGAGGGGGGGCTATGCGGCCGAGAAGAGATCGACATCATCGCCCCGGCGGTCCGAGCCGCCCGGGCCGATGGCATGGAAGCGGTTGGACCGTTCTCGGCTGACACGATTTTTATCAATGCCTTTCGCGGCGACTACGATGCCGTTATAACCATGTTCCATGACCAGGGTCATATCGCGATGAAAATCATGGGCTTTCAGTTCGGGGTGACCATCCACGCCGGACTGCCATACCCGGTGACCACTCCGGCCCACGGCACGGCCTTTGACATTGCCGGCCAGGGCGTCGCCAAAATTGACGCCACCGAGCAAGCTATTATCGTTGCCTCCAGGATGGCAGCGAAAAACGCCAAATAGACACTTTACTTGTAGACAGTTAGCTGGGAATGGGAGCCTACCCCGAGAGGGGGGGCTCCTCTTTTTTGTCCTGTTGGACTGATTCAGGGTCTGTTTCACCATATGGATTTAATCGTAAAAAATCTTGGCGACAGATAAAAAGACAGCAGGAAATTTGGAAGATATATCGAAATTCATTAAAGATAAAGATAATTAAATTAGTTAAAGAAGTCGCGGGCGGATCATTTTTCAAAAAGCTTCTTTAACACCTCCCGATTCGGCACTTTTGGAGGAGAGGGGATGAAATTTCGGCGTGCTGTAGACTAAAAATATGGTCCAAAACCAGACAGGAAGAGGAATCTTGCTGAGGTGCATCACGATCCCGGGCCGTCACTAAGTTTGGGTATCGGCCCGTACTATTTGCACATTGCTAATATTTACTATAGCTTGGATAGCTTGAAACGAGTATTTCGGTATGTTAAAATTTGGAATAAGTTAATGTTTTGCAATATTAAATATATATAAAGGAGTTGATATTTTTGGCAGATTCAAAAGAACCAGCGCCAATTCAAAAAAACGGGGTTTCTAGTTTACTGCTATCTATTGATAAGGCTTTTGAAGAATTATCAAAGATAATGTTGCTAGCAATGATCGTGATTGTATGTTTTCAAGTGTTTGCCAGAAAATTGTTCAGCTATACACCGACTTGGTCTTTAGATGCCACAATTTTTTTACTGATATGGTTTTCATTTTTGGGCATTGCGATGGGCTTTCGGGAAAGGATTCACCTTGCTTTTACTTCTATCCAATTTAGCGAAAGATCAGATTATTATATTGAAAAGATTATTTCGCTCCTTGAAATTGTCTTTTCACTAATATTGATTGTTTATGGAACAAAGCTCATGATAAACGACTTTGGTCAAACTATTCCTACCATGGGTAATTTGCCTATAGCCTACAGAACTCTCGCTGTACCCGTATCAGGTGTCCTTATTCTGTTTTATGGCGTATTGCAATTATTTGGCGTTGATTTGAAAAGGCATAAAGGATTGGGTGGTCATTGATGGATCATACTACTATTGAGATTATTGTTCTTACAGTAACATTTGTTGGGTTAATGCTGATACGGGTGCCAATATCTTTGTGTATTGTCGCCTCTACACTATCTGTTTTTTTAATGGAGAATTTTGGACTTGAGTTAATTTCTCACAAAATGATAGATGGTCTTAATACCTATGCGTTACTTACCATTCCGTTCTTTATTTTGGCTGGTCAAATTATGGGTGAAGGGGGGCTGGCGAAACGATTAATACGGTTCGCACTGCTAGGTTTTGGCCGATTTAAGGGTGGTCTTACTATGGTAAACTGCCTTGCTTGCCTATTGTTTGGCAACATTTCCGGCTCAGCTAGCGCTGATATGGCTTCCGTGGGTACTGTTATGATCCCGCAGATGGTAAAAAAAGGTTATAGTAAAGAATTTGCTACAAGCCTTACTATTTCTGCTTCGGTACAAGGTGTTGTTGTTCCGCCAAGTCATAATCTGATTTTGTATGCTCTTGCTTATGGCGCAGCTGCTCCGTCTATCAATGCTCTTTTCTTGGCGGGTGTTTTTCCTGGTTTTGTTATATGTACAATCTTAATGATTGCTGGTCGATTTCTAGCTATTAGAAATGGTTACACAATGATTGAAATAGTACCGGGGGAAGAACGCGGGAAAGTTATTTTTGACGGAATATTTTCTATTATGCCTGCAGTTATAATACTAGGGGGCATTTTTACAGGTTGGTTTACAGCCACCGAAGCGGGAGCTATTGCTTGCTTGTACGCTTTCGTTGTTACTTTCTTCTTTTATAGAGATATTCCCATTACAGAATTTTGGCCAATTATACTAAAAACATTAAGAATTTGCTCGCTTGTGTTTTTCTTAATGGCGGCTTCTGCAGCATTTAGCTATGTCTTAACAATCTTGCGTATACCGGATATGGTTACTGCACTTCTATTAGGAATATCCAGTAACCCGCTTATCGTATTGTTCATCATAGCTTGCCTGTTGATTTTGCTGAGCGCACCGATGGATATGGCGCCATTGATTATGATTATGACACCAATATTAAAGCCAGTTGTACTTAGCATGCATATAGACCCTATCCATTTCGGTATTATTATGATGCTCGCCCTAGGAATTGGCTTGACTATTCCACCTCATGGATCTGTTTTGTTTATAGGGTGTGCCTTGACAGATACACCTATAGGGAAAGCTGTCCGAAGCATGCTCCCATTCTATTTTATCCTGTTCATTTGTTTGATGGTAATTATCTACGTTCCCCAATTATCTACATTTTTACCACAGTTCATGCGTTAAACTGTTTGGTATAAAAAATAATAAATAAAAAAGGAGCGAAAAAAATGAAAAAAAAGTTGGTAGTTCTGGTCTTATTCCTGCTGTGTGTTGCTTTGTTGACAGCTTGTGGCACATCGAAGGACAAAGCGAGTGAGGGGGCAAAAATCACTATAAGGCTGGCTGATGTTCACCCAACAGACTATCCTACAGTTGAAGGCGACAAGAAATTCGCAGAGATTGTTAAACAAAAAACAAACGGCAGAATTACGGTTGAAGTTTACCCTGGCGGAACATTGGGTGACGAAAACTCAGTTATCAGTCAGGTTCAAACAGGTGGTACAGTTGATATGACAAGAGTCAGCAGTGCTGCACTTACCTCCTTCAACCCCCAAATGGGATTGTTTACTCTTCCCTATTTATTCAAAGACTCAAGTCAAGAATGGGCATTTTTGAATAGCGAGAAAGGGCAGCAAATCCTAAAAGATCTTAAAACATCTAATATGATGGGCTTGGCTTACTACGAGTCTGGCGCCAGAAGCTTCTATTCCAGCAAGCCTCTTACAAAGATTGCCGATCTCAAAGGTCAAAAAATACGCGTACAACAAAGTGCGATTACCATTGATATGGTTACTGCTTTAGGGGCAAATCCTGTTGTAATGCCATATGGTGATGTATTTGGAGCATTACAAACCGGTACGATTGATGCTGCAGAAAACAATATGCCTTCCTATGACTCTACAAACCACTATACAGTTGCGAAGAATCTTATTTTAGATGGACATCAGCGTGTTCCTGAGGTACTTCTGATCAGCTTAGCTATGTGGAATAAATTGTCACCGGAAGATCAAAAGCTTATTCAAGAGGCTGCCACTGCTTCAGTTGCCACAGAAAGGGAAGCCTGGGCTAAATATGAAGAGAAATCCAACGCAAAGATTAAATCTGCTGGCGTTACGATTACTTCTGTTGACAACATAGCTGAATGGCAAGAAGCCGTTAAACCGGTAATTGATAAGAATGGTGCGCAATTTAAAGATCTTATTGAGTACATCAAAACTTTAAAGTAATACAAATAGAATAGCGAGATGTTCAAAAGGGGCTATTCAGAACTCGTTCGAGTTTTTGTAATAGCCCTTTCCGGCTCCCGACTCCGGCAATCTTGAGGGCGAGGTGATGGATTCCGGCGTGCTGAAATAAAACACGGCTCAGTCTAGAATGATAAAGGGGGATTGGATTAATGAGAAAAACGCTACCATTGTTGATCTTAGCAGCCCTGTTTTTCGCTATCATCGGACAAAGTCAGTTTGTGTTGGCAGCCGATGCCGCCAAGGCTAATTATGTTGAACTCAATCGCGCGGCCTTTCAAAAGGTGATTGACGGCAAGCAGGTCGATCTATATACCTTGCAAAACAAGAACGGAATGGTCGCCAAGATCACCAATTACGGCGGCAAAATAGTCCAGCTACTAGTGCCGGACAAGAATGGCCAATTGGGCGATGTGGTCCTTGGTTATGACTCGCTCGATCAGACTATGAAGGGTCAAGCTTCGATGGGGTGTATCGTCGGCCGCTATGCCAATCGGATTGGCAAGGGTCAGTTCAACCTATTCGGCGTGGACTACCAGTTGACCATCAACAATGGCCCCAATCACCTTCACGGCGGAACCAAAGGCTCCCGCTTTGTGGTGTTTGACGCTATCCAAATCGATGAGAAAACCCTGCAATTGAACTATTATTTTAAAGATGGTGAAGAAGGCTACCCCGGTAATTGCAGCTTGAAAGCGGTCTATTCCTTGACCGACGACAACCAGCTTAAGATCACTTATGATGCGGTAACCGATAGTCCGACTATTGTCAATTTCACCAACCATGCCTTCTGGAATCTGGCCGGGGAAGGCCGCGGCGATATTTTGAATCATGTGTTGATACTGAACGCTGACAATTTTACGCCGGTTGACGGTACCTTGATCACTACCGGTGAAATCCGCAGTGTGAAGGGCACGCCACTGGACTTTACCTCTGGCCAGAAAATCGGGGCCAGGATCAATGACAGCTATGAACAGCTAAAATACGGGCCAGGCTATGATTTCAACTGGGTTCTCAACAAGATGGGCAAGGAAATGAGTTTTGCCGCCCGGGTGTACGAACCGACTTCAGGACGGGTGATGGAAATTTACACAACCGAACCGGGGATTCAGTTCTATTCCGGGAATTTCCTCACAGGCAAAGCGCCGATGGATATCGGCAAAGGCGGCAAACCGTATGTGTATCGCGGAGCCTTCTGCCTTGAAACGCAGCATTATCCCGACTCTCCCAGCAAACCCAATTTCCCGACCACTGTATTGATGCCTGGTGAATGGTTCAGTTCGACCACAATCTACCAATTTTCGGTGCAAAAATAAGGGCAGTTAATTAAGTCTTGTCAAATGAGGGCTTTGAAGCCGTTTTGTCTCTGTGGGCACTCTGGACAGCAAGGCTGTCAGGGTGTCTGCAGAGAAAACGAGCCAAGCTCCTAAAATGTGGTTAGTCGCCTTGTCTGAAGACCGGCACACAGACGGAACAGGGTTGAAAAACAATGTCGCTGGAGAAAGCAAGGGATAGAGCGAGGATGAGAGATACAGGCAACAGTAAATATGTAAAAAGACTGAACCGCATGTCTGTTCTAAACATTATTAAGGAGAATGAGCCGATCTCCAGGCAGCAATTGGCGGCGGTGACCGGTCTGACGCCTGCGGCGGTGACCGGGATCATCCGAGAATTGATCGAGATGGACTTCGTGAAGGAAGTCGGGCTGGGTCAGTCCAGGGGAGGGCGCCGGCCGGTAAAACTGAAGGTCAACGGCAAAGCAGGCTATGTTATCGGCATCGAGGTAACCAGTAAGGAGACCACGGTAGCGATTGCCGATCTGAAGAATACACCGGGCCATGTGGAAAGTTTGCCGGTGGATATGAAAAACCCCGAAACCGGCAGCAAGGAACTTGCCGAGGCGATAAAACGGATCATGGCTAGCGAGGAACATCGTGAGAAAATATTTGTCGGCGTCGGCATGGCCTTTCCGGCCCTCTTGACAGGCGAGGGTCGCGTGAAGCGGGCGGTCAATCTGGGGCCGGACTGGAACGACTTTTCGATCAAGGAATTTTTGGAGAATGAACTGGGAATTCCAGTTTTCGCCGAAACCAATTCCAAGGTTGCAGCACTTGGCGAAAAGTGGTTTGGCGACGGGGCACACTGCAATGATCTGATTTATATCAATCTGGGTGAGGGGATCAGCGCCGGTATTTTGGTTAAGGATGAGATTCTGCAAGGAGCGAATGGATACGCCGGTCAGATCGGTCATGTGGTGATGATCGAAGGCGGCCCTTTGTGCAACTGCGGCAACCGCGGCTGTCTGGAGGCCATCTGCGGTATTCCCGCTCTGGTGCGCAAAGTGGTCAGCGAGCTGCCGTTTATTGCCGAAGGGGACATTCTGAAACAATGTTACGCCGCTAAAAAGGAGATCAAGATCCGCGACATCCTGGATGCGGCCATACAAGAAGACTCCTATGCCCGGGATATTCTCCGGCAGGCAGGTAAGCTGGTGGGTCTGGCGATCGCCAATATGATTAATTTTTATGATCCTGACGAGGTGTTCATCGGTGGGCGACTTACTGTGGCGGCCGATGTCTTTCTGGAGGAAATGACCGAGGTGGTCCGTACCCATACCTTTCCCGAGATCGGGCGGGCGGCCAAGATCACCACATCCAAACTGGGGGTTAATTCGGGGGTGATCGGCGCTTGTGCGCTGGCGCTGCGCAATCTCTTGAAAGGGCCTGATTCGGAAATTCTAGAATCAGGCGGATCGTCTCGTTCCGGCCAGTAGCCCAGGCTTTTGGAATATTTCAGTTGGTATTTACGGGAGGGCTACACTCAGTCATCTTAGGTCGCATGAATTATAGGAGGATCGATATGAAACAATTTATGGATGAGAAATTTTTATTAACCAGTAAAACGGCTGAAAATTTGTATCGCGATTATGCGAAAGAGATGCCGATCATTGATTACCATTGTCATTTAAATCCCCGGGAGATTGCCGAGAATAAGCAGTGGAAAAATATAACTGAAATTTGGTTGGTCAGCGATTTTTACGGGGACCACTATAAATGGCGGGCTATGCGAGCCTGTGGCGTCGATGAGCGATATATTACCGGTAACGCGGACGATAAAGAAAAGTTCATGAAGTGGGCGGAGACTGTCAACCAATGTATCGGTAATCCGCTCTATCATTGGACACACCAGGAACTCAGAACCTACTTCGGCATTGACAAACTGCTGTCGCCCGAGACAGCGGAAGAAATCTGGGATACGTGCAACGATTTGCTGCAAAAAGAAGAGTATAGGGCCAGGGCCTTTATTACCCGTTCTAATGTAAAGGTGGTTTGCACGACGGATGATCCTGCAGATTCGCTTGAATATCATCTCGCTATTGCCAAAGATCCGTCATTTCAGGTGAAGGTTCTGCCTGCACTTCGTCCAGACAAAAGTTTCAATATAGAGAAAGACGGCTTTGCGGAGTACGTTAAAAGGTTGGGCTCAGCGGCAGGCATCGAGATCAATACTGTCGCGGATCTCAAAGCAGCCCTTGGTCAGCGGATTGACTTTTTCCATACGGTTGGCTGCCGAGTATCTGACCATGCGTTGGATCCAATCGTTTTTGAGCTGGGAACCGAGGAAGAGATTAATCAGGCATTTCAAAAGGCGCTGCGGGGAGAGGCCTTAACGGAGAGTGAGATCAAGAAATTTAAAACCCATGTTATGCTTTTCTTGGGGAGGCAATATGCGCGTCTAGGCTGGGCAATGCAGCTCCATACGGGAACAATTCGCAACAACAGTACCCGGATGATGCGGCAGGTAGGACCGGATACCGGTTACGATTCGATGGCGGACTACACAATTGGTGTGGCGCTTGCCAAGTTCATGGATATGCTTGATTCAGAGAATGAACTGCCGAAAACAATTTTATATTCCAACAATCCTCGTGACCATGAGATGCTGGTCTCGATAGCCGGCTGCTTTCAGGGTGGCGGCATTAGAGGGAAAATCCAGTATGGCTCCGCCTGGTGGTTTAATGATCAAAAAGACGGTATGACCAAACAAATGACAGCACTGGCGAATGTTGGTCTGCTGAGTCCATTCATCGGTATGCTGACCGACTCGCGCAGTTTTCTGTCCTATCCCCGACATGACTATTTCCGTCGCCTTCTTTGTGACCTTCTTGGCCAGTGGGTAGAGGCAGGCGAGGCTCCGAATGACATGGAGCTTTTAGGTAAGATGGTTCAAGATATTTGCTTTAACAACGCGCAGAATTACTTTGGGTTCAAACTGTAATAAGGAGGCAATGGCGAAAGATGCAAAAGCTGAACAAAGCGCTGTTAAACAATCACCGTTTTCCGGCCGACTTGGATGTAACCAATCCCGGCGATCTGCCGGAAAAAGTGATCCAATTTGGTGAAGGAAACTTTCTCAGAGCGTTTGTTGACTGGATGTTCCACCGGCTGAACAAGAAAAAGCTGTTTAACGGCCGGGTCGTGGTAGTACAACCCATCGCCCAGGGCATGGTGGCCAAACTCAACGAGCAGGACGGACTTTATACCCTGCTGCTGCGAGGGCTGCAAGACGGCAAGGTGACCGAGCAAAAGGAGATCGTCACTTCGGTCAGCCGTGGTCTGAATCCTTATACCGAGTGGGATGAGGTCCTCAAATGCGCCGAGAACCCGGCGATTGAATTTGTTGTTTCCAATACCACCGAGTCAGGGATCGTCTATGACAAAAACGATAGACTGGATGCCAAGCCGCCGTCCTCTTACCCGGGGAAGCTGACCACCTATCTGTACCATCGCTACCAACATTTCAATGGTGATGCCGCTAAAGGTATGGTCATTGTTCCCTGCGAGCTGATTGACCGCAACGGCGACAATCTGAAGCGAATCGTGCTGCAACTGGCAGGTGAATGGCAGCTGCCAGCCGCCTTTAGTACCTGGGTCAAGGAACACAACTACTTTTTAAATACCTTGGTGGACCGGGTAGTTACAGGGTTCCCCAAGGATGAAGTCGAAAAACTTACGAAGTACCTAGGTTATCAGGATGACCTTTTGGACACCGGCGAGCTCTTCCATCTCTGGGTTATCGAAGGGCCGCAGCATCTTTCCGAGCGGCTGCCCTTCACCAAAATCGGGCTGGATGTCATCTGGACCGACGATATGTCGCCCTATCGCACCCGCAAGGTGCGGATCCTCAACGGAGCTCACACCGCCTCCATTCCGGTGGCCTTTCTCTACGGACTGGAAACGGTGGGCGAAATGATGGATCATCTGGTCATGGGCCAGTTTACCAGACAGGTCATTTACGAAGAACTGATGCCGTCCATCGACCTCGACAAGGAAATGCTGCAGGAGTTTGCGGCAGCAGTCATTGAACGGTTCCAGAATCCCTATATCAAGCACTATCTGCTCAGCATTCTGCTCAACTCTTCTTCGAAGTTCAAGACCCGTGACCTGCCGTCGCTGATCGGCTATCAGCAGCTCCAGGGAAAATTGCCGGAGAAGCTGACCTTTTCGCTGGCGGCGCTGCTCTCGGTGTACCGGGACGGCGTGGTGGAAGGGCCGGCGATGAAGGCTATGCGGCCTAAAGGTCCGTTTACCATGCAGGACGACATGGCGGCGCTTGTTTTCTTCAGTGAAGCCTGGCAGGCTTACGCGAAAACCGAAGAGTCGACTGTTGCCATGGCGGCGAAGATGCTGGCTAATGAAGAGATCTGGGGCCAGGACCTGAACAGTATTCCCGGCCTGACCGAAAAAGTGGGCTATTATCTACATCAGATCGCTACCGTCGGCATCCAGCCCACGGTGGCCAAGCTGGTCAAGTAAAGGAGACTAGAAATGCAGGGGCTGCTGATCAATAAGCGGGACAACGTGGCTGTCGCTCTTCAGGATGTCGCAAAGGGGCAAAGGGTCGATGTCGACGGGCTGCACATTCTTGCCAAGGAAGACATCGCCAGAGGGCATAAATTCGCTGTATTGCCGATTCCCCAAGGCGGCAATGTCATAAAGTATGGTTTTCCCATCGGCCACAGTACGGCAGACATTCAGGTGGGCGACTGGGTTCATTCCCATAATCTCAAGACCAACCTCGGCGAGCTGCTGGAGTATACCTATCAGCCCGAGCCGGTAACAGTGCAGAAAAAGGCTTGCACAAAAACCTTCCGCGGGTACCGCCGGGCCGACGGCCGGGTCGGGGTGCGCAACGAGGTCTGGATCATCCCCACGGTCAGTTGCGTCAATCGCAACGCCCAGTTGATTGCTCAGATGGCATCTGCCCAATTTAAGGCCGCCGGAGTCGGTGGTATTCATGAATTCACCCATCCCTACGGCTGTTCCCAAATGGGCGACGATCAGCTGATGACTCAAAAGATTCTGGCCGACCTGGTCAACCATCCCAACGCCGGCGCAGTGCTGGTTCTGGGATTGGGCTGCGAAAACAACAATGTCGCCGAATTTAAAAAGGTGCTGGGTGACTACAATCCCGACCGGGTGAAGTTTCTCATTGCTCAGGAAGTGGATGACGAGATTGCCGCCGGGGTCGAGCTGGCAGGCGAGCTGGTGAAGTATGCCGGCCGGACGACGCGGCAGGACTGCCCGGTGAGCGAGCTGGTAATCGGCCTGAAATGCGGCGGTTCGGACGGCTTTTCGGGGATCACCGCCAATCCGTTGGTGGGGGCATTATCCGACAAGCTGGTGGCCTGCGGCGGTTCGAGCGTCCTCAGCGAGGTACCGGAGATGTTCGGCGCCGAAACCATTCTGATGAACCGGGCCATCAATCAAGAGGTATTTGATAAAACCGTCAAACTGATCAATGATTTTAAAGCCTATTTTATGAATTATAACCAGCCGGTATATGAAAATCCCTCGCCTGGCAACAAGGCCGGGGGGATCAGCACCCTGGAAGACAAGTCGCTGGGCTGTACGCAAAAAGGCGGCCACAGCCAGGTAGTTGATGTGGTCGGCTATGGCGACACCATCAAAGTTAAGGGTCTGAATCTTCTCAACGGCCCGGGCAACGACATGATCGCCTGCACCGTGCTGGCGGCGGCCGGGTGTCAGATCGTTCTTTTTACCACCGGCCGGGGGACACCGCTGGGCACGGCGGTGCCGACAGCGAAAATCGCCACAAATAGCGACCTTTTCCGGCGCAAAGCCAACTGGATGGATTTTGACGCCGGCCGACTGCTGAGCGGCGAGACCATGCCAGCCTTGACTGATGCATTATTCGACTATGTCCTGGCGGTGGCCTCTGGCAAGGAAACCAAGGCCGAGACCATGGGATTCCGGGAAATCGCCATCTTCAAGGACGGCGTAACGCTTTAACAGGGAGGTACAAGGATTGGCTGAATATCGCTGTGGAGAGTTTTGCCTGAAAATCCTGGGGAATACTGAAGTTGACCTTGACGCACTAACGCAGGAGGCGTCCGCTAAGTTTGAGCGCTACCAGGTGTATCCCAAATCCATTCATCGGCTGGGCGGAAGCGTTATGTTTATAGCCTGGATCGAAACAGAAAAAAAATTGGTACTGGTGGATAAAAATCCCCAGCTTACCCCTGGTTTTATTTTCGACACCAGTATGCCGGTGGCAGGCGATTGGGTGCGGATCGCGTCTCTCAGTCACGCCAATGCCGCTGTTTTGCGTCAGGTATTTCCCTTTACCGCTCCGGTTCCTTTTGGGAAAAAAGGCCTGAGTATCGGTCTTGGCGACCGGCTGGGACTGGCTTCGCCGGGGCACATCCGCGTAGTGCGGCCGACGACGGCCCGCCCGGTGCTGGCCCAGCAGTCGGTCAGGGAAATCACTCTGACCAACCGGACATTTGACGACGTGCTGGATGCTGCGACTTGGGCGGTTTTCCAGGAGGGCTACCGCGCCGGTTTCGGGGCGGACGGCGATCATCTGAAGACGGCGCCCGAAGTCGCGGCAGCACTGGCGGCCGGCTATAGTATGATCACCCTGGACTGTTCCGAGAAAATCGACAACTCTGTGGCGACCAAAAATGCCGAGCAGCTGGCTGGTGCTTATGCCACCCTGCCAGGCGACTACCGAGGCCGGATTGAAAAGGCGTATCTCGGCAAGAGTTTTGCAGCCGGAGTGGGGACCATCCAGTTTGAAGCAGCGGTGCTGCAGCGACTGGCTCTAGTTTATGGTGCGGCGCTGGAGTATACGAAAGAAATTTATTTTGACTATATCAAAACATGTCCACGGGCCTTGGATTTTGAGCTATCTATTGATGAGACTGCCACGCCGACTACGCCGGAGGCTCATTATTTCGTTGCCGCCGAACTGGTGGCGATGGGCATTGACGTCACCAGTCTGGCACCGCGGTTCTGCGGTGAGTTTCAAAAGGCCATCGACTATATCGGTGATCTGGCGGAATTTGAGACCCAGTTCAAAGTGCATGCAGCCATTGCCGATGCTTTTGGCTACCGGCTCAGCATCCACTCCGGCAGCGACAAGTTCGGCGTTTATCCGATTATCGCCCGCTACACCGCCGGAAGGGTGCATGTCAAGACCGCCGGAACCAACTGGCTGGAGGCCATCAAGGTCATCGCCCGCGAGGATGCGGCGCTGTACCGGGCCATCCACGCCTATGCATTGTCTCATTTCGCCGAGGCCACCCAGTATTACCATGTGACAACCAACTTGGCCAACATTCCCGACCTGTCTACTTTAAGCGACAGCCGACTGCCTGATCTCATGGAGCAAAATGACGCCAGGCAGATGATCCATATTACTTACGGGGTCATCCTCACTGCCAAGGGACCGGACGGCGAACTGCTCTTTAGGCCGGCCATCTATGCATTACTGGAAGCCAAGGAAGAGGGCTATGCCGAGCAACTGGGGCGGCATATCGGCAAACATCTCAGATTGCTGGGGCAATAGGCGCTCAACAGACGGCGATATTTTTCAAATGGATCATAGTAGGTAATAAATTAAGGACGGTTGCGTAGCAACCGTCCCTAATTGTATTTGTGCTTTTAGCAATGCCGTAAAATCAGGTGGTAATAATTGGCTCTGTCCGGCATATACATTACTGGGGGATTTTTCCGACAAAGGGGGGGCAGGTCATGGGAACGATCTTCAAAGAAAAAGGCAGCAGGTTCGGTGCAATGACCGGCCTGATCGCGGTCAGCGCGATGTTGGCCTGGTTTTTCCTGACGCTACCCGACTTTTTGGTGTCGGTTGCCGGACGCGCTTTTGCGGTAGTATGGGCGTTGACAGCGGTGCTGATCTTTTTAGTCCACGCCCGCCGGCTCGCACCCGAACGGCGTCGCTATCCGCGCTACCTGGCCGCTGTCAAGGACATCCGGACCAAGAGTGAAGGCGAGCGGCGTCTGCAGCGAGGCTAACCAGGCAGGCAAAGTGATAGACATATTTATAAATGCGCTTTCTGCTCCGGCGATTTTTGCGCCGGAGCAGTTCAATTTTTGCGCGTCGATTTCAATGTCATTTTATGACAGGATAATTGCAAAGAATGGCGAATCTATATAGACGATTATACAGGAGGGAGGGTCGAGAAATGAAGAAAAAGATTATTATAATTTTGCTGGCGGCCAGTTGCATTCCACTCATTCTTGCGACAGTCTACTTTTATTTTGTCGTACAGCAGAAGACCATTGACGAATACAATCGATCCAGTGAGAAGAGCGCTCAAGTCATCCAGGCTGACATCACCAACATGGTTGATGATCATATGACGATGCTGCGGATTATTGCGGCCAATCCCGCAGTAGCTAACCTTGATGCCGCGGGAGCCAAGGAGCATTTGGTGACTTCGTCAAAGCTGGCTGGGCCTGGAAACTTGTTTATAGCTGAGGGCCCCACTGGGCAACAGGTCGTGCGCAGTGACAATATCGGTGTGATCAATGTCGGCCAGAGAAAGTTCTTTCAGATGGCCATTAAGGGTACAGAAGCCATATCTGAGGTGCTTGTCAGTATGACGACTGGCCAGCCGATTGTTGTATTCGCCGTGCCGTTATACGGGCCGGAAAAACAGATTCAGGGTGTATTGCAAAACACCTATGAACTTCCGAAGTTGCGGGATCTTGTCGAAGAGCTTTCGGTGAACGGCACAGTGGTGTTTCTTGTTGACAGCGAAGGCAAGATGCTGGCCCATCCAGACAAAGAAATCGCCAAAGCACGTAAAGACATGACAACTGCTGCTTTTATCAAAGAGGGTCTCGCCGGGAAGGCGGGCCGGGCAAGTTATACCAATGAAAAAGGGGTAAGCGTAGATTCGTTTTGTCTTCCCCTATCGCGTACCGGCTGGGTAGTGGTTGTCGAAACTCCGTCGTCGATCCTTGCCGCCGACCTTATGGCCTATAAACTGAAATTTGGCGGCTTGCTTTTTGTTACAATCATTATTATGATTGCGATCGGCTATTTCATTGCGAACCGAATGGTGCGGCCGATACAGGAACTGGCAGAGCGGAGCCGCCAGGTTGCCGCCGGTGATCTCACCTCCAGCTCCATCCAGGTTACCAGTACTGATGAGATCGGAGAGCTTGCGAAGGCATTTAATCAGATGCAGGCTGATATCACCAAATTGGTGAAAGACCTTGGTGTTGCGTCCGAACATGTGGCTGCTTCGAGTGAAGAACTGAGTGCGAGCGCCGATGAGGCTGCTAGATCTGTTGTTACAGTAACCTCTTCGGTTACCAATATTGCAGAGAACTCGGAAAAACAGGCGAATATAGCGCAAGAGACTTCCAGTCGGGTAGAGGACCGTACTGATCACGTGCGCCAAGCGGCAACCGAAGCCGATAATGCGGCGCGGCTGGCCAACGACGCTGTCAAAGTGGCTGCAGCTGGCGAAACAAGTATTGGTACGGCTGTAAGCCAAATGCAAAGAATAGAGCAATCGGTGACAACCACAGCAGTTACCGTTGATAAGCTAGGCGCGACTTCCAGCAAGATTGGCCAGATTATCGATACCATTCAGGCTATCGCCGGACAGACCAACCTGCTGGCACTTAACGCGGCGATTGAGGCTGCAAGGGCCGGTGAGGCGGGCCGCGGTTTTGCGGTAGTGGCCGAAGAGGTGCGTAAGCTCGCCGAACAAAGCGCTGATGCCGCCACCCAGATTGGTGGCCTCATCGCCGAGATCCAGCAAGATACCGGCGCAGCGGTCAAATCCATGACCGAAGGCGCCAAAGAAGTAACGCTGGGCGGCGCAGTGGTCAGTGAAGCCGGTAGAGCCTTTAAACAGCTGGTGGATATGGTCAACAAAATGCACGACGAAATCGCCCGAATCGCTGACGTATTAAAGGATCTCGTGCAAGGCAACACTGCTGTGGTTTCCGATGTGAAGGCCATTGCTTCCCTGAGCGAGCATGCCGCCTCAGATACCCAGAATATCTCGGCGACGACGGAAGAGCTGTCGGCGACAATGGAAGAAATAGCAGCATCCAGCCGAGTGTTGTCTGACATGGCTGAAAAGCTGCAGAGTCTCATCTCGCGGTTCAAAGTCCGTTAAGATTAACAAACAAAATTTATATCATTTACCAGACGAAAAAAACCGGCTTAGGCCGGTTTTTTTCGTGCTTCAGTCCTAGCCGAACAGCTAGAGGGCAGCCAGGACGTCGTCCAGGTTGGTCAGCAGGTTGTCAATGTCCTGAATGGTGATGACCAGTGGTGGCTGAAAGGCCAGGACATTGCGGTGGAGACCGTTTTTACCCACCAAAAAGCCCCGGTCTTTCATTTTTTCCAGCACTGCGTCAACTGCGGCGACAGCTGGGGAGTTGTCCGGCTGGACAAGCTCGGCCCCCAGCATCAGTCCCAGGCCGCGAACATCGCCGATTAGCGGGTGCCGCCGCTGCAGTTCGAGTAGGCCGTTTTTCAGGTGGTCGCCGAGTTCGGCGGCTCTGGCCGCAAGGTCGTATTTGGCGATGACGTCCAGGGTGGCCAGGCCGGCGGCGGCGGTGACCGGGTTGCCGCCCAGGGTGGATGCGCTGGGACGGGTGAATGTTGCGCCGATTTCTGTACGGGTGATGAAGGCCCCAACCGGGACACCGTTGCCCAATGCTTTGGCCAAGCTCATGATGTCTGGCTCGACTCCGTAGTGTTCGATGGCGAACATCTTGCCGCTGCGGCCGAAGCCGGTCTGGATTTCGTCGATGATCAGCAGGACGCCGTACTTGTCGAGAATTTCCCGCACCCGCTTAAAATAGCCGGGAGGCGGAGTGATGATACCGCCGTTGCCCTGGATGGGCTCGGCGAACAGGGCGGCCACCCGACCGGAGGTGGCGGTATTGATGACAGCCTCGATTTCGTTGGCGCAGGCCAGGTCGCACTCAGGATGGCGCATGCCTAGCGGACAGCGGTAGCAGTAGGGCGTGGGCGCGAACTGGATGCCGCCCACCGGGTTGGTGTCGGTTCGCCACATGCTGAGGCCGGTGAGGCTCATGGTCAGCTTGGTGCGGCCGTGTAGGCCGTGCCGCAGGCTGAGAAATTCGGAGCGGCCGCTGTAAATCGAGGCCAGCAACGCAGCGCCCTCATTGGCCTCGCTGCCGCTGGCGCAGAAGAAGGACTGTTTCAGTCGGCCGGGGGTGATGTCAGCAAGGCGCTCGGCCAGGTTGACGATATTTTCGGTCAGGTAGATATTGCAGATATGCTGGAGGGAGGTGGCCTGTGCGACCACGGCTGCGGTGATTTCCGGGTGGCAGTGACCGCAGTTGATGACCGATACGCCGGCGAAGCAATCGAGGTAGCGTTTGCCGGTGTGGTCGTATACGTACTGCATGTCGCCGCGGACGATCTGCATCGGCTGGTTGTAAAAATGATTAACACAGGGTATGAGGTATTCGCGTTTTTTGCGGAGGATTTCTTCCGGACCGATATACATGGCAATCACCTCTTTCAGTCTAGCGCGAAGCGCGAAAGCGGAAGGCGCCGCTGCCCAGCTGGCTGGGCGCATTTTTGATGATGGCGGCGAGCTGGGTGGGATCAAAGGGATCGGCAGGATGAGCCGCCAGTCTGTCGAGTTCGCGGCGGTAAGTTGCTGTTAGTTCACCGACGTGGCTAGGGTTGTAATGCTGCCCTTCGATGCGGTAATGACTGACGCCGCCGGAGTGGAGGGCCGCCAGATGGGGCAACAGGCACAGGTCGTTGGCAAAAAGGATGTGGTTGCGGCAGTATTGGTCGATTTTCACCGGATGTTGCTGGCCGGCGCTGTCGATGAGGGCGTATTTGCCACCGGAACAGTTGCTGCGGCAGAGTCCGGTGGGGGACTTGTCGGCTGCCAGGGCCTTGGGAAGGCAGTAGTCCATGACCATGGCCTCCAGCGGGCCGTGGACGATGGTCTCCAGCGGCAGGGAGCTGGAGGCTGCTAAGTCGAGGATCTGGCGGCTGGAAGCTTCCAGCGAGACGGTGGCCTTTACCACACCCTCGTTTTTGAGCCAGTCAGTTGCGACAGAATTAAACAGGCTGAAAGAAAAATCGCTGTGGACCGGCAGATTGGTGAGCCTGCGGGCCAGGCGCAAGGCGCCGATATTGCTGACCATGACGCCGTGGGGGCCAAGTTTGACGAGGCTGGTGAAAAACTGTTCCAGTTCGCCGCATTCCCGGGACATGGTGATGCGCGGTGTTGTGACCACCAGTGCGGCGTCGTATTTTTTTGCTGTTTCGATGGCGGTGGCGATGCCGTCCAGCGTCCAGGGTTTGGCGGGGGCAAAAGCCTCGCCGCCGATGTAGGCTATATCGGCGCCGTTTTGATAGGCGGCTTCCAGCGAGGAAAGATCAGCCACCCGGACGGTGAGTTTGGTTGAGGTCTGCTCAGACCGTTCGGCTGCCGGCCGGGTCGGCGGCAGAGCGACTGGGGCGGTCGGGCCAGCTTCGATCACTGCCTGGCTGAAAAAACGCGGTTCGCGGTCGCCGCTAAAGCCCACGGCATCGGCGCCCGGATTGCCGAAGGCGTAGCAGGTGGTGTAGTCACGGACCCGGTTGTCATAGAGGTTCTGCCAGTCAGCGTCGCTCGCGATATAACCGGTGGGATCGGCGATATAGCGATCGATGGCCCGGCGGTACAGGCCGACCATCCGGCCGACAAAAGCGGCGGTGCGCATCCGGCCTTCCAGCTTGAAGGAGTGGACGCCGGCCTGGATGAGCTGGGGGAGGTGCAGGTAGAGGCACATGTCATTCATGGCCAATTTGAGCGGGCCGGGGTCAGCGAAGGTTTGCCGGCCGGCGTTATCGACAAACTGATAGGGCCAGCGGCAGGGTTTGAGACACCGGCCACGGTTGGAGCTCTGGCCGAAGACTACGCCGGAATGCAGGCACTGGCCGCTCTGAGCGATACACATGTCGCCATGGACGAAGTATTCCAGTTCAATGCCGGTCCGCTGGCGGAGGAGGGCCAACTGGTCGAGGGTCATTTCGCGGTTGAAGACTACTCTGGTGATCCCTTGCTCCTGCAGGGTGCGGACGGCGGCCTCGTTGTGGATATTCATCATTACCGAGGCGTGAAGGGGGAGGGCAAGCCCCATTTCCCGGACCAGCCTGAGAACGGCCAGATCCTGGATGATCAGCGAATCAGGCGCAAGGCGGCCGAGAAACTCCAGATAGGTGCGCATGGCCGGCAGTTCAGCTTCACTGATGAGGTTGTTCACCGTAATGTAAAGTTTGACGCCGCGGGCCTTAGTATATTCGCGGGCCTGGACCAATTTTTCATCATCGAAATTGGCGTCGCTGCGGTGCATCCGCATATTGAAGCGTTTGCCGCCAAGATAGACGGCGTCGGCACCGGTGTCCACCGCGGCCTCCATGGCGTCCCAGGTACCGGCAGGTGCAAGCAGTTCGACAGACGAGCGGGACAACAACAAGAGCTTCATCTCCTTGTTCTATTCAAAAATTTCCCGGGCGGCGGCCACTAGGTCCGGCGGCAACACAACACCCAGATTATTCGCAGTATAACGATTCAGTAAAATGTCTGGCTGGTCGATGGTGCCCACCGGGATCGATCCTGGGGCGGCTCCGGTCAGAATGCGCGCCGCCTGAGCGCCACAGGCCAGGCCTAGTTTGTGGTGATCGGCCACCAGGGCCCCTAGGGCTCCGGCCGGAACATTGGCCCCGTTCGAGGCGATGACCGGGATGGCGGCAAGGTCGGCGTAATAGGCCACAGTGGCGAAGTTTTCTTCCACTATTTTTCCGATGGGCACAAACAGCAGATCGATGGGCGACGTCAGTCGCTCACCCAGTTGTGATAATTCCTCCGGTTGGTCCAGTGGCAGAGGGGTCAAATCAAATTGGCCTGTCGCTGCGGCTTCAAACAGGCTGGCTTCGAGCCGCGAATTGGGATCGCCAGTGTGATAGAGGATGGCGATATGCTTGGCTTGAGGCAGCAAGCGGCGGATGAAGGCCACCTTGTCGGCGGCCGGGACCATACCGGCCATTCCGGTTGCTTTGCCGCCAGGCTTGTCCAGGGAAGGCACCAGTCCGGCACCGACCGGATCAAATACCGGAGTGAAGACGACAGGTATATTGGCGGGGAGATCGATGGCCGCCTTGGCCGCCGGAGTGGAACAGGCAAAAATCAGTTCGATAGCTGATGTTTCCAGTTCGCTGGCCAGCTTGGGCAGCAGGGCGACGTTGCCGTCAGCGCTCCGGTATTCGTAGGCTACCGTCAGTCCGGCAGCGGCGAGTCCGGCTTTGAAACCCTGCACAGCGTCGTCCAGGAATTGAGTTAGTTGCAAAATACCGATACGAAACATGTCAACACCTCTTGGAACAGTTTAACAATTGAAAATTCTACATTATGGAAGGAAACCCTTTGAAAGTTTGTGAAAAATAGCATTTGTTTTTATCGGTATGGCAGAAAATCCTTTGTGCGTCTGTGAAAAATCGCAGGTGATTTTACTATGTTGCCCTAATAGGTGATTTACTGATGAATGTGGCCTCCGGTCAGTATCTGAAGCAGTAATTCTATGATTGCCAGTATTTCGGAAAAGCAACGAAAAGGTAATAAGAAATTAGCAGGGTGGGCTATTTTTGTGTCGAACTAAATAACAAACCGATGTTGCCTGTCAACCTGGAATATGTCTGGCTTTCGGCCACAGGGAACATGCTGGTCTAGGTCCCGGCGGAGAGAGCTGTGCGCCAGGACGCTTTCAGTAATAAACACGACTTTCAACACAAAAAAGGGAGGATGCTTCAACCAATGACAATGGAAAGAATTGCAGTACTGACCAGCGGTGGCGACGCCCCGGGAATGAATGCCGCCATTCGGGCCGTCACACGCAAGGGTCTCTATCACGGGTTTGAAGTTTATGGGGTTCTCAGAGGTTATCAAGGACTGATTAACGGAGATCTTCTGCCCATGCAGCTGACTTCGGTGGGCGGTATCATAAATCAGGGCGGGACTGTCCTCAAGACAGCCAGAAGTGAGGCTTTCAAGACTGAGGAGGGTTTTAGCGCCGCCCTCCGGCAGATCGAAAAGCACAAACTGGCAGCGGTGGTGGTTATCGGCGGCGACGGGTCGATGGCCGGGGCGCAGAAATTGGCTGCCAGCGGCGTAAAGACGATTGTGATTCCCGCCACGATTGATAACGATATGGCAGGCACAGAATATACTCTGGGTTTTGACACCGCCCTCAACGGCATCTTAGAGGCGACCAGCAAAATCCGCGATACCGCCGAATCTCACGAGCGGGTGGCGATCATTGAGGTCATGGGCCGGCATTCAGGACAACTGGCTTTGGCGGCCGGACTGGCTGGCGGTGCGGAAATCATCCTGCTGCCTGAGGTGCCGATGTCCATTGAGGAGATTTGTCATGTACTCCGACAGGGCCATAAACGCGGCAAGCAGTCCAGTATCGTGATTGTCGCCGAAGGAGCAGGCAAGGGGTACGATATCGCTCGCGAGATTGCCGCCGAAACCGGGTATTCTACTCCTGTCACCGTTTTAGGCTACATCCAGCGCGGCGGCAGTCCGACTGCGGTCGATAACCTGATGGGCAGCCGAATGGGGGGCAAGGCTATCGACAGTCTGTTGGCCGGTGAGGCCAACTGTCTGGTGGCTGTGCAAAATGCGGCGATAGTCACCGTTCCGTTTGCTGAGGCCTTTAGGATGAAGAGAAGCATCGATCGTTCCCAGTATGAACTAGCCCGTATCTTGGCGCTGTAAAACCCGATTTTTGTCCGAGCGGCGTCTTGTGCACTGTACTTTTGGGGCGAATGACGCGACCATCCTATTCCCCTGGGTCCGGTGGACCCAGGGGTTAGGAGCTTTTGGCCCGCCGAGACGGGCGATCACAGGAAAAGTGGATGAAAGAAAGTTTGAATCGGTTCTTTTCTTTCATTATAATTAAAGCAGCCGCGGCAATGTCAGATGGTTGCCAGCCTTGGGAGGATTAACCCGGATGAGCAAAAAAGAGGCCGACATTTCAAGCTTCGTACACCTTCATAATCATACCGAATTCAGTCTTCTTGACGGTGCCAGCCGCGTCGAAACTTTGGTGCGGCGGGCCAAAGAGCTGGGTATGCCGGCGGTGGCGATCACCGACCATGGTACGATGTGCGGGGTCATCGATTTTTATAAACATGCCCGAAAACACGGTATAAAACCGATTATCGGCTGCGAGGTATATGTGGCGCCGCGGGCGCGCGGCGAAAGGACGATGGTGGAGGGCGAAGCTTATTACCATCTGATCCTGCTGGCCGAGAACGACCAAGGTTACCGCAATCTCATTGAATTGGTATCGCGGGCCCATATGGAGGGCTTTTATTATAAACCCCGGGTGGACAGGGAATTGCTCCGCCAGTACAGCGGCGGCCTGATCTGTATGAGCGCCTGCCTGGCGGGGGAAATCCCCCAAATGCTCCTTCGGGGCGATAGCGCCGGCGCCGAAGAACTGGCCAAAGAATATCGCGATATTTTCGGCCCGGATAATTACTTTATTGAGCTCCAAGACCACGGCATACCGGAGCAGCAGACAGTAAATCCGCTCCTTATCGCCCTGGCCAATAAACTGGACATTGGTTTGGCGGCCACCAACGACATTCATTATATCGACCGCGAGGACGCCGAAAGCCATGACGTGCTGCTCTGCATTCAGACCGGCAAGATGGTGGACGACACCAACCGGATGCGGTTTCCCAATAACGAGTTCTACTTAAAAAAGGCTGACGAGATGGCGGCGCTTTTTGTTGATTGCCCGGAGGCTATCGAAAACACTTGCCGTATCGCTGACCGGTGTAATGTCACACTGGAATTTGACAAGCTCTATCTGCCGGAATTCCCCATTCCGTCGGGGCTGTCGCCGGACGAATATCTGCGCGATATTTGCCTTGAGTGCCTGCCGGGGCGCTACCCCGAACCAGGCCCGGAAGTGGCTGAACGCTTGGACTATGAGCTGCGGGTCATCAGGGAGATGGGCTACTCCGGCTATTTTCTCATTGTCTGGGACTTTGTAAAGTATGCCCGCGAACAGGGTATTGCCGTAGGACCTGGCCGGGGCTCTGCCGCGGGGAGTATCGTGTCTTATCTTCTGGGGATCACCAATATTGACCCCCTTAAATATGGACTGCTGTTCGAGCGATTTTTGAATCCCGAACGGGTTTCTATGCCTGATATCGATATCGACTTTTGCTACGAACGCCGCAGCGAAGTTATCGAATATGTAGTCGAACGCTATGGCGCGGACCGGGTGGCCCAAATCATCACCTTTGGTACCATGGCAGCCAAGGCGGCCATCCGCGACGTCGGCCGGACGCTAACCATGTCCTACGGCGATGTCGACCGGATCGCAAAGCTGGTGCCAAACGAACTGGGAATCACGTTAAAGCGGGCTTTGGAGACCAGCAATGAACTGCGGGGGCTCTATCAAAACGAGGCTGAGGTGAAAAAACTCATCGACCTGGCGATCAGTGTCGAGGGTCTGCCGCGCCACGCCTCGACCCACGCCGCCGGGGTTGTTATCTCAAAAGAGCCGCTGACCCATTATGTGCCGCTGCAAAACTCGGCTGAAGGGTTTGTCACCACTCAGTATGATAAAGACCGGATCGAAGATATCGGTCTTTTAAAGATGGACCTTTTGGGCCTCCGGACGCTGACTGTGATTGGCGGCGCCCTGGTGCACATCAAGGCCAACCGCGGCATTACTGTCGACATCGACGCCATTCCGCTGGACGACGCCAAGGTTTGCGCCATGCTGAGCGCCGGCGATACTGCCGGGGTGTTCCAGATGGAATCCGGCGGCATGACTAATCTGGTCAAGGAATTAAAACCAGAGCATTTTGAAGACCTCATCCCCCTGGTGGCCCTATATCGCCCCGGACCGCTGGGCAGCGGCATGGTGACTGACTTTATCAACGGCCGCCACGGCCGCAAGAAGGTAACCTATCTTCATCCGCTGCTGGAATCGATTCTGAAGCCGACCTTCGGGGTCATTCTTTACCAGGAGCAGGTTATGGAGATCGCCTCCAAACTGGGGGGATTCACTCTGGGGCAGGCCGATCTGCTCAGGCGGGCCATGGGCAAAAAAAAGGCCGAAGTGCTGGCCGCCCAACGAGAGAACTTTATGCAGGGCGCCGCCGCCCGTGGTATCGATGCTAAATTGGGTACCGAGATCTTTAATCTGATGGCTCATTTTGCCGATTATGGCTTCAATAAATCCCACAGCGCCGCTTACGCTTTGGTGGCCTACCAGACGGCCTACCTCAAAGCCAACTATCCGCAAGAATTTATGGCTGCTCTCCTGACCAGCGTCATGGGCATCAACGACAAGATCGGTTATTATATCGAAGAAAGCCGCCGGATGGGGCTGGCGGTGCTGCCGCCAGACATCAATGTCAGTTCGGCTGGATTTACTGTTGACGGCGAGGCCATCCGGTTTGGCCTGGCCGGGGTGAAAAACGTCGGCGAGAATGCTATTGGCAACATGGTGATGGTGCGCAATGAAGGCGGCCGGTTTACCTCGTTGGTGGATTTTTGCTCACGGGTGGACATGAGGGTGGTTAACAAGCGGGTTCTGGAGAGCCTGATCAAGTGCGGCGCTTTTGACTCGGTTGGCTGGCGGCGCTCGCAACTGCTGGCGGTATTGGAGCAGGCAGTGGAGGTGGCGGCTTGCCGCCAACGCGACCTGGCCAGCGGCCAGACAGGCCTCTTTTGCGACGAAACTACCGGCAACGCCGACGAAATCGCCCCGCCCAACCTCGACGAGTTGCCGCGGGACCAGATTTTGGCCATGGAAAAAGAAATAACCGGCTTTTATGTCACCGGTCATCCGTTAGATCAGTTTCGCGACCGGCTGAAACAGTTTACGTCGGTCAGCCAGCTTGGTGAAGGAGGATTCAGCGACGGGCAGCAGGTCAAGATCGCCGGCCTGGTCGCCAGCGCCAAGCGCATCACCACCAAGAGCGGCGGCATGATGTGTTTTATTGGCCTGGAAGATTTCACCGGACAGGTAGAGGTGGTTGTCTTCGCGCGGATTTTTGAGAAGACCAGCCGGTTGCTCCTGGTTGACACCCCGGTGGTGGTGTCGGGCCGACTCAATATCAGTGACGAAACCGTTAAGGTAATCGCCGACAATATCAGCCCCTTTGACGCGGCCAGCGAGGTGAGGCTCAAACTACATAGCCACCAGGAAACACCACAGATTTTTGCCGAGTTGAAGGCGGTATTCACCCGCTTCCACGGTTCGTCCACCGTCTTTCTCCATTTTGTCGACAATCGCCGGGTGGTGAAGACTGACCCCGAATTTTGGCTCGACCCGACGCCTGACGCCCTCAGGGCGTTGGAAAAGATTCTTGGCAAGGATGCTGTCAAGGTGGGGTAACAGCTACCACCAACATCGCCGCTCCCTCCCGGAGGTACTGCTTGGTGGTGAGATAGAGATTTTCCGCCATCGGAGCGGGGGAACCGCTGACCTCCATATCGAGCTGCTTTGCCAGAACGAGGCTGCGGCGGATATGGGAGGCACTGGATACAATGATGGCCTGTTTGAACCCTTGGGCTTGCATGATGGCCCTGGAGTTCACCAGATTTTGCATGGTGTTATAGGAAGCTTCCTCAGTTAAGATGCGCTCGGCCGGAATGCCTTGCGCGACAAGATAATCCCGCATGGCCGCCCCTTCGCTCATGGTTTCATCCGCGCCCTGAGCGCCACTGACGATGATTGTGGCTGCGTAGCCGCGCTGGTAGAGTTTCACGGCTTGGTCCAGCCGCAGGCGCAGCATGGTGCTGGGGTCGTGCCCGATCAGTTTGGCGCCCAGCACGATGATGACGTCGGACGGCACCGGTTCGGATAGCATGCCAACGGCGATAATGGGGACCTCTACCGCCAGAAAGACCAGCAAGACAAGAAACAATATATAGTTGCGCCACCTTTTGCTGAAAACCATGGCGATAGACCTCCTGCATATTCGTTTCCTGGGTAAGGCAGCTTGTATTCGTCAAGCCGACCAGGGAAGGATCTCTATAATTATTATACCACTTTAGGATTCAAAGGTGAAAATCCTGTGTCTGCCAACTGTCGGTAAACACTCCGTTGTACAGGAAAGCGGACAAAAAGTGTATAGAAATATATACAGATGATTGCAGCTAGCCATCCTGCAGGGGTAGCTTTTTTGCCTGGGATTAAAAGATTTGCGGCGAGTCCGGCTGTAGGCGTCCGCCCCTGCCGGTGGGTATAAATAGAGCGCTGAATGGAAACGGTAAATGGCAAGAATGCGGTTGGCACAGCCAGAGGAGGCTTGATCGCAACGGTGAATTGGCACGATATTTGCATATGAATGGTATGTAACTTATTATTGCAGGGGGAGAGTGGACTAAATTATGGCGAAAATAATTTCCGCACTGGAAGCTGCCAAGCTTATTAAAGATGGTGTTACCGTCGCCACCACCGGATTTGTCGGTATCGGCCATCCCGAGGCTCTGACCATTGCACTAGGAGAGAGATTTGTCAGCGAAGCCGCTCCGCGGGACTTAACCCTGGTTTATTGCGCGGGGCAGGGGGATGGCAAGGACCGCGGGTTAAACCATCTCGGGCATGAGGGTATGTTGAAGCGGGTTGTCGGCGGCCATTGGAACCTGGCTCCCAAGCTGGGAAAATTGGCGGTGGAGGATAAAATCGAAGCCTACAATTTCCCTCAGGGTACTTTAGCCCAATGGTTCCGCAGCATTGCCGGCAACAAGCCTGGCATCATCACCAAAGTCGGCCTGAACACCTTTTGCGACCCCCGGGTGGAAGGCGGCAAGCTCAATGCAGTGACCAAGGAAGACTTGGTTGAGGTGATTGAACTTGGCGGCGAAGAGTGGCTGTGGTATAAACCTTTCCCGATCGATGTGGCCTTGATTCGCGGTACCAGTGCGGACGAGTTCGGTAATATCAGTATCGAACGTGAGGCTCTGTCGTTAGAAATTCTCTCTGCCGCCCAAGCAGCCAAAAATTCCGGCGGTATCGTCATTGCCCAAGTGGAACGGATCGTACAAAATGGCACTGCCCACCCGATGAGCGTTAAAGTGCCTGGTATTAACGTGGACTACTTGGTGGTAGCCGAGGGGAGCAGTCACATGCAGACCTTCGCCGAGCAGTACAATCCCGCATATTCCGGCGAAGTGCGCGTTCCGCTTGCAGCCCTCCCGCCCCTGGTGCTGGACGAACGCAAAGTAATTTGCCGTCGCGCCGCGATGGAGCTCATTCCGAACGCTATTGTCAACCTCGGTATTGGTATGCCTGAAGGGGTGGCAATGGTGGCCAACGAAGAATGTGTCGGCGACACAATGACCCTGACAGTGGAACCAGGCGGTGTCGGTGGCGTGCCTGCCGGCGGGTTGAGTTTCGGGGCTGTCACTAACGCCGATGCGTTCGTCGATCAACCATACCAGTTTGACTTCTATGACGGCGGCGGCCTGGACCTGGCTTTTCTCGGCCTGGCTGAAACCGATAAGCACGGCAATATCAATGTCAGTAAATTTAAAGGCCGGGTTGCCGGTTGCGGCGGATTCATCAATATCACCCAAAACGCCAAACAGGTTATTTACTGCGGAACTTTTATGGCCGGCGGCCTAAAAGTCAAAGTGGAAGACGGAAAACTGACCATCTTGACCGAAGGACGAGTCAAGAAGTTCCTCGATCATGTCGAACAGGTCACCTTCAGCGGTAAGTACGCCCAGAAGGTCAAGCAACCGGTCATGTTTATCACCGAGCGTGCCGTATTCAAACTGACGCCTGAGGGCATGTTGCTGACCGAGGTCGCCCCGGGAGTTGATCTGCAGAAAGACGTGCTGGCATTGATGGATTTTGCGCCGATTATTGCGCCAGATCTCAAGTTGATGGATGCCCGTATCTTCAAGGACGACAAGATGGGATTATCATTTAACTGTAAATAAAAGGTTGTGATTTATTTCACAATAAGCTAAAATGAAGTTAAGGGAATAATGAAAATTTTGGTAAGGAGTGATATAATGAAAGAAGTCGTCATCGTTAGTGCCGCTCGTACCGCAATCGGCAACTTTGGCGGATCTCTGGCCTCGCTGTCGGCAACGGAGCTGGGAGCTATTGCTCTCAATGCAGCGCTGGAGAGAGCCGGAATCAAAGGAGATGCGGTAGACGAGATTATTCTCGGTAATGTATTGCAGGCCGGACTAGGCCAGAATCCCGCCCGTCAGGCGTCAGTCAAAGCTGGATTGCCGGTGGAGATTCCGTCCTTCACCATCAATAAAGTGTGCGGCTCGGGTCTGAAGGCGGTCAATCTCGCTGCCCAGGCTATTATCAGCGGCGACGCTGAAACGGTCGTGGCTGGCGGGTTTGAGAGCATGAGCAACGCTCCTTACTTATTAGAAAGCAAAGCCCGCTGGGGATACCGCATGGGCCACAGCAAGGTGGTCGATGTCATGATTACCGACGGTCTGTGGTGCGCTTTCAATGATTATCACATGGGTATCACCGCCGAAAATGTGGCGGCGAAATTCAATATCAGCCGCGAGGAGCAGGACAATCTGGCTGCCGAATCTCAGGATAAAGCACTAAAAGCCATCGCTTCCGGCGCCTTTAAAAAGGAGATTGTTCCGGTTACCATCAAAGGTAGAAAAGGCGACACGATTTTTGACACTGATGAGTATCCGAAGCCTGGCACCACCGGTACCTCGCTCTGCGGTCTCCGGCCGGCCTTTAAAAAGGACGGCACCGTTACTGCCGGGAATGCCTCCGGTATCAACGACGGCGGAGCTGCCCTGGTGATTATGAGCGCCGACAAGGCCAAGGCGCTCGGCCTCAAACCGCTGGCACGGATTATCGGTTACGGTTCCGGCGGCGTAGATCCGTCCATCATGGGTATGGGCCCAGTGCCGGCAACGCGTAAGGCTCTGGCTAAAGCCGGCCTCACCATGGCTGACATCGACCTGATCGAAGCCAATGAGGCTTTTGCCGCTCAGTTTTTGGCGGTCGGCAAGGAACTCGGATTTGTCAAAGAAAAAGTCAATGTCAACGGTGGCGCTATTGCCCTAGGGCATCCTATCGGGGCCAGCGGCGCCCGCATCTTGATTACCCTTCTTCATGCGATGGAGGCTCGCGGCGCCAAGCGTGGACTGGCTACCCTTTGCATCGGCGGCGGCCAAGGCGTCGCTACGATAGTAGAAAGAATCTAGAGGTTTTAGTGCCAATAGGGCAACTTGTTGGCACTAAGCTAGTTTTTGTCTGAGAAGTTATTTAAAATAAAATAAATTATGGGGGGATTAGACATGCAATTTGAAATGACCGAAGAACAAAAGATGATGCAGAAGATGGCAAAGGACTTCGCCGAGAAGAGATTGGCACCAGGGGCTGCCGAACGGGACGAGAAAGAAGAATTTTCCCGGGAATTGTACAACGAGATGGCCGACATGGGCTTCACGGGAATTTGCTTCCCTGAACAGTATGGCGGTGCTGGTGGCGACTACATCAGCTATATCACTGTTTTGGAAGAGACCGGAAAAGCCGATAGCGGCATGAATGTTAGCCTCTCGGCCACCGTGTCGCTTTGCGCCTGGCCGATTTACGCTTATGGCACAGAAGAACAGAAACAAAAATACTTGGTACCTCTCGCTGAAGGCAGCAAAATGGGCGCGTTCGGTCTGACCGAACCAAACGCCGGAACCGATGCCGCCTCCCAGCAGACCGTGGCCGTCCTCAACGGTGACCACTATGTGCTGAACGGCAGTAAAATTTTCATCACCAACGGCGGTGAAGCCGAAGTCAATGTAGTATTTGCCATGACTGACAAGAGCAAAGGCGTAAAAGGCATTACCGCCTTCATCTTGGAAAAAGGGATGCCTGGTTTTACCTTCGGCAAAAAAGAACACAAAATGGGCATCCGTTCTTCGCAGACGATGGAACTGATTTTCCAAGACGTCAAAGTGCCTCTGGCCAACATGTTAGGCAAAGAAGGCGAAGGCTTCAAGATTGCCATGACGACACTAGACGGCGGCCGGATCGGTATCGCCGCCCAGGCCCTTGGTCTTGCCGGCGCAGCTCTGGATGCCGCTGTCAAGTATTCCAAAGAGCGCGTCCAATTTGGCAAACCGATTTCAGCCAACCAGGCAATCGGCTTTATGTTGGCCGACATGGCTACCAGACTCGATGCCGCCAGGCTGCTGACTTACCGGGCTGCCTACCTGAAACAGGCTGGACTGCCCTATTCCAAAGAAGCGGCCATGGCCAAGCTGTATGCCTCGGATGCAGCAATGGCGATTACTACTGATGCCGTTCAGGTCTTCGGCGGCTACGGCTACAGCCGGGAATATCCGGCTGAGCGCTTGATGCGCGACGCCAAGATTACCCAGATCTACGAAGGTACCAACCAGGTACAACGTATGGTCATCGCGGGAGCGGTTCTGCGCTAATTGTCGCAGGTTTACTGCACTAACTTACGATACAACAGGAGGTTCAAGGAATGGAAATCGTAGTATGTGTCAAGCAAGTGCCTGACACCACCGAAGTAAAAATCGATCCGGTAACCAATACCCTCATCCGTCAGGGAGTACCGAGCATCGTCAACCCCTTCGACAAAAATGCCGTCGAAGCAGCCCTTCAGCTAAAAGAAAAATACGGCGGCAAAGTCACCGTCCTCTCCATGGGACCACCCCAGGCCAA
>JARLHX010000284.1 GCA_031292035.1 Negativicutes bacterium
GGCGGGCGGCGACTACGCGCCGGCGCCGCGACTCGCCGACCCCAACTACTTGGTGTACGTCAAATGGCAGTATCTGCAGGCGCGGGACAACACCAGCCGGGCGCTACCGCAGTTGCAGGCGCTGAATCTGAACGACAATTCCGAGATCGCCCTCAGCGATCCGCTGGACTACGTCTCCGAGCCGGTGTGGAGCCCCAACGGCCGCTATCTTGCCTTCGTCAAGGCCTCCGCCGACCTGCAGTCGACATCGATCTGGATCATGGCGTTCCACCCGCCCGGGAAAATCGCCGATTTTTCGGGAGGATTCCCAATTCAAGCTCTATTGGCAAGGGTTCCGATATACGAACGATATGGAAAAATTAGCGAAAGAGCGGCTAGTGGCAAGTTATGCGCACCTTCGCTCGCGCTGGACTGGCAGATCAAACGACTGATCGAAGTGGAGGCCAGAGTTTCTTATCACGCCCGGCGGTGGTATGTGCATGTTGCCTCGGCTTTTCCTCTGGCTCACCATTATCGGGCGGTGCTGGCCTGGGGTCCTTTAGCTCCATCGCAGTGAAGTATTCGGGTTATGATGGTTAGGTATGCTCAAGATTCCGGGAAAATTAACTTTTTCAGGGAAATTTTTGCTATCATGACGTCGCTGAGAGTATTCGGCTTCAAAAACAGAAACTTTGCGGGATTTTCTTCGGGCATAGAGATACTAAAACCATTTTTTGACTGCGGTGGCCAAGGTTGCCGCATAATCTCGGTTTTTGATGGATCTTGTGCTAACATGCCGTTTACTAAACAACTTGAGGTTACTTAATTTTAAACATTAGGGGAAGATCATGGATTCAGTAGAACATAACGGTTTCGTCCAGGAATGGAAAACATTTCTCGCAAACATCGAAGAAGTTGGAAAAAGGAAGCTACGTGGGCGATACGGCAACGCATAGGAGCGTTCTGGAGCATAACAGCCAACAGTAAGGCCAGGCACCTGCTGCACGTTTAAGGAGGAGCAACACATGAAAACTCTAAGTATTGCATTGATGGCGACCTTCATGCTGGTGTTGGCGGCCACGTCCACCGGACAGGCCCAGCGCGCCGAAGACCTCTATTATAATGATCCAACCCCGGGGGGGAAATATGTCTATAGAGGCTGCAACTTGGCACAAGTGATATTTATTCGGGGAGATAAGTTAAGTGAGATAAATGAGTTAACCCTGATAATTGAAACTCAAGGTAGTTATCCTGTGCGATTAACATTCCCTATATTGGCGAAGCGCCAAGAAGGGAATAAAATAATTCTTAATTACCAATGGCCCCTCGATGGCGACACCTACGAAGCGACCATCATAGGGGGTACTCTTATAAACCGGAAAACTAGGGGCTGGTTGGCAGGTGAAAGGGTAGAAATGTTTTATCGCGAATGAAACAAATAGCAGGTCATGAGTGGCGTAAGGTTATGCCAGCTTTTGCGAACAAGTTTACTGTCGTTGCTCCAGAACTTGTGAGGTGACGAAACTCATATTGGTGGATTGTATGCCGCCCGGAAAGGA
>JARLHX010000285.1 GCA_031292035.1 Negativicutes bacterium
CGGCGACTTGTTGAAACCTATATTGCTTTTTATCACAACGAACGTTTCCAAAAAGGCTTAAACGAAATGACGCCTGCAGAATACAGGCGCCACTACTACTGTTCTTTTTAACTGTCCGTTTTGGGGTTACAGTCTCAAGGCTCTTTTTTTTGGTGCTATAACAGGGTCAGGCGCCGCGAAAAACATCGGCGGGTTTATCGCCCTGCCGCAAGGTCACCTCATTGATGTATTCGAGAACAGTGGCCGCTATGCGATCCGCGCCGCCGGCATCGGCCGCTCCCCGGCCAGCCGCCGCCTGCTCCGGAGCTACCTGGCTCATTCGGTTGATGATAGCGCAGGCCTCCTCCGGCGAAGGGCAGTAGCAGCCCAACTGATTTTTTTGGATATAGTCGATATTGCCGCTCTCCTGAATACCGACAGCCTCGGTAATAATGAGCGGCCGTCCTGTCGCGATCCCTTCCATGATCGTCCCCGGGCCGGCTTTGGACACAATCACGTCACTGGCGGTCATCAGCGTTTCCATATTGTCGACAAATCCGTACACCTTGATCCGCTCGTTGTCCGTGCTCTGCCGCCGCAGTTCGCTATAGAGCTGCTTGTTGTTTCCTGTCACGACCAGTAGCTGCTTGTCACGGCATTTTTCCACAAGGGTGGATATCCACTGGTTCATATTTCCGGCGCCCACACCGCCGCTGGTGAATAACACCGTGAAGCGCTCCGGATCGAGCCCGAGATCCCGGCGGGCCTGGAGCCTCGTCGAACGGCCGTTGGTAAACTTAGGATGCACTGGAAAACCGGTATGGATGATCCTGCTGTCGGGAACACCATATTTTTTCACGGATTCATAGGCATCCCTGGTCGGAACAAGGTAGAGATCGGCGCCCGGGGTCGCCCACGAGGCGTGGATGGTGACAAGGTCGGTTACTACCGTAATGATCGGCCAGGTGGCGCCAGATTTCAAACGGGCCTGCTGGAGCAGGCCGATAACCAGGGGATGGACGGCAACCACAGCATCCGGTCGGCTGTTGGCCAATTGCTCTTCAATACGACGGCCGGAACGAAAGAAAACCATTCGGGTCAGCGCTTTGATCCGGTCGACACTGTTCGTCTTGCGAAAAAAGAAATTGTTCAGCCAAAGCACATTCTTGGAACAATAATCGTAGATTTCGGGTGCCTGCCGCAGTAGGGGAAAATCGGTGACCCTGAGCAGGTCGATAATCGGGCACGATACATTCTTGTAACTGTCAAGGGCGGCGATGATCGCCGCCGCCCCGCTGCGATGTCCGCCTCCCGTATCAGATTTGGCAAAGACGATATTCCTTGAAGTCGCTGACACCAGACATCCCTCACTTCTGTTGTTTTTGGCCTGCTGAGCGGCCGGTATAACACCTTCTCTATCAAGATCATTATATAAAAAAAGACCCCGGCGGATTGTTAACAACTGGTAAATATCACGTTAAATTGCTGCCGGCCGCAAAAAAAGCCTGACCCCTTGTCTTTAGACGGGGTCAGGCTTTTCGTTGAGCCAGGCCGGGAAAGCTCAGGCCGGATTCAGGGTTGCCGCAAGCTTGGCGATGCTGTCAGCCGCGCTGGGGCCATACACTCCGCCATGGTAACAAGCCACATATTCAATGTCGAGACCTGATAATTTCTTCAGCGACGCCAGCGCCAGCGGCATATCCGGAGTGTGGATATCGGCCGGGCCGACCAGTTCGCCGTTTTCCACCCGCAGCTCATCGCCGGCGACCAGCAGGCGGTGGGACGGCAGAAACAGGCAGATATGGCCGGGTGTGTGGCCGGGTGTGTGGATTACCCTTATTCCGCCATGGAAGGGCAGTGTCTCTGAGTCGGTCACCGTCCGGTCCACCCTGCCTGTGGGCAGCTTGGCGAACACCGCGGCAGCCTGGGACCGGAAACGGTCAGGTATTGTCGCCAGCCGGGCGGCAATCCGATCAGGCGTCATTTTAATATTTGCCTGCGTACCTTCGATGTAAGGTTTCTCCTCGCTGTGGGCGTAGACCAGGACATCTTCGCCGCGCAGCTTTTGGATATCCGACAGAGCTCCGATGTGATCCCAGTCATAGTGGGTGACGATAATTCGCCGCAGCCGGTCGAAGGGAACACCGGTCTTTTCGACAGCCTCCCTTAACTGGGAGAAATAACCCGGGAAGCCCGCGTCGATAAGGGTTGCCTCCTGTTCATCGGCAATCAGCACCGGGTTGATGTTTACCGTCGTACCGAACATGTCGATATCCAGTCGCAGATAATGGATGGTAGAGTTCATGTAGCACAGAGCCTGGGCTCTGCTGCACCTCCTTGCGCATAAGTATCTGGAGATAATTATAGCATATGCGCTATGTCAGGCAACTATCGGCATTTTTTTACCAGCCCCCGCATATACTGGTTTTGTGCTGCAAAAAAGAGGAGATGAGTCCAATGAGCTACCGTGAAGCCTTCAAAAGGTCTGTTGTCAGAGCGGTTATCCGCCGGGTGGGGGTGCCGTCAGACAAGGCGTATGATATGGTGGAAGGATCGACCCTTGGGGCGCTGATGGAAAATAATGCCCCCTATATTCTGTTTAAAGGCGCTGAATACTGGGCTGAAAAAATCCAGTCAGGGACGATGTAACTTCAGGTCCTTTTCGGCTTTTCGGGTGTTAAAGGAGCCCGGAAGGCCTCCGGCGCCACTGGTTCAAGCTAACGTCGCAGCAGTGGCGGATCAAAGCAGACAACCAAGGCAGGAAACCTACCGGAAGGTGTCGAAAAAACGAACGGATACAATGGCCTTAATACATGAAACGCAGCAAGAGGTGCAATATGGTCAAACTAATCGTTACCCGTTCGCTTTCTACCGCGATGACAAAGGAGAAAGTAAGTCAGGTCGCCGACGAAGCTGGGGTTAACCTCGTTCACGTCGAAACAAAAATGGCCGGGAAGGGCAAGTGGCTCAACGACTTTGAGGTGTCCGGCCCGCCCGGCCGGGTCGATGGCTTTTTTTCACGGATCGAAGATTTGCGGACAGACTAAAAAAGACGAAAAAAAGATCGCTTCAGTACTTTTTCGGTACAGAAGCGATCTTTCCACAGTATGTAACTAAACGCCCGGATTCACGAAAGGTCACTCAAGTCACCACCACTATCTATTATCAATCATCGTAGATTGGAATCAAAGCAAACCAGATATCTTCTTTTTTCTTGCGGCTCATCAATCGGTTATACCGCTGCATGGCCTGGCGCAGACTTCCAAATCTCTTTGTCATCGTTATTCGGCCGAAACGTACATAAACACCCCATGATCTACCTATAGCAAATCCCCTTTCTTGTTGCTCAGCCCGGGTTGACGCCCCTGCCACGCCGGGAGGCACTCTTACGGTCCTTGTTTCCTCAGAAGTGGTGTTTAGTTACCCCTGCTTGGGTCAATTATAGCATATGAATTAACATAATGTCGTAATATTCGCAAAATACCTGGCTGAAAATTATTGCCATAATATCCAGCCGCCCGGTTCAGCCCTGATCTGTGAAACCAGAGGAACGTCTGCGATTTTCGCACCGGTGGTTTCAAACTGCGGTGGCTATACTGAGACGCGTGTCGAAAAATAAAGGAGTAGTTGATTTGCGGTATCTGTTCCGCGTTTTTTAGCAGGAAAAACCCCACCGCCCCGCTATGATGCTGAAGGAACGACACCGTCCGCCGCCGGTTGTTGTTCTTTGTTTATTTGTCCGGGCGCTGCGTTGAGGCGGACACTGCCGCCGCGGGACGCAAAAAAAGGGGGATTTTGTTTTAAAAAAGAAGTTGAAATCGTCATGGTTCGACTTTATATATTCTGGAAAAAACGATAAATGTATTATATTATTAAAGAAAAACAGAATATGTTGCGAATAAATGGAGGCGTATCGGATGGATAAGTTTCGTGTCGAGCAACTTCGCAAAGCCAACGAAGTACCCTTCAAGGTGGTAGACTGGCTGGAGCACTTGACGCCTGTTGTGGTTCACGATGAATGGGGGACCATGTACCGGGGCTGTGTTCTGGCCCAGGATTGCTATGGGACATACGCCGCGGTCGTCGGCACCACCGACCGGCTGCTCCGAACGCACAACGACGTTTCCCCCGACGACACGCCCTATCGGATACTAAAAATAGAGAAACGCATCACCGCTTTTATGAGAAAACACTGAAATTCCGCTATAGCCGAACCGGACGAGGTAAACCCGCTGAGGAGGTGTAAGTCATGGTAAGAAATCATTCTGATTATCAGGTTAACTGTAATGCCCTGCCGCTGCCTGCTAAATTGGGATCTGAGACGATATATCTGGACTTGCGCGGTAACAGGGTTGCCAAGGCAGAGGCAAGGAAAGTGATGACCATTTACCGCGACCCTGAATGCAAAGCTACCCGCATTACTCTCGCATTTTTGTAATCATACAGGAACATAGAACAAAAAAACGCCGTCAGGCGTTTTTTTGTTCTATGTTCCTGGGTAGCCCGGGCCGCTTCGATGGCGGCGTTTAAACTCAATAGGTTCGTCTGTTTCGCCACTCGCCTGATGATGGCAGGAAAATCGGCGTGAGGCTGAGCGGCCCAGCTAGCTGCATATCTTACAAAAAATGGCCTGTCGGACAACGAACCCTAAGGCCGTTCTGTTTGCTGTTTCGACATGATACGTCATGGTTTTCTCGCAAAAATCATGTATAATAAAACCAGGAAAAGCATTGACCACTGCTTTTTTCGCCTATTTGTTGAAAACAAAAAAAAGGAAGGTGTCCATATGAAAAAACGTGTGGTTACTGGGTTGCTGGTAATCTGTCTGCTTTCCGTGGGAGTCATTCCTGCCGCGCAGGCTATCAGCCTCGGCGACGTTCTGAAGGTCGGCGGGGTTGGCATACTCATCAGTAAATTCGCCACTCCCCTCAACAGCTTCATCAATACCCTGACTTTCAAACATGGCGCCGGCACAGACTATGCCACAAAAGTGGTGCCGATATTGACGATTGGTACAGGTGGATACATAGGTGCCGCTCAGGTTATCGGCTCCCAGGATTTGGTGGATCGGACCGAGGCGGTCATCCAGATCGAAGCCGACTTCAACAGCCAATTCCGGGTCAAGGCGCTGATTCCCATCGACAGCAAAAATCCGGTGAATTTTTCCCGGGTCAACGGGGTGGGCGTGTCGGCGATTATTGACATCAGAATCTAACCCTACAGCGGTTTGTTTTCGCGAAATACTTCCGCCGACTGAACAACAGGACCTGGTCCTGTTGTTTTTTTCTTGCCTTAAGCGGCGGTCGCGAAGGGGGGTAGTCGATCTGTGATGACAGGTAGAAAATATACGCGTTTATTGCACGAAAGACATCAGATAGTTTTACATAATCCAACAACCTGGAGGCATTATAATGATAAAAATAGGATATTTCTGCCTTTTGAAATAAATGTTGCCAAAGGGCTACCGCCGTATCCCCGTCAGACACAATCGGTGGGAGGGACAACCGATGGGCAATTGGATCATCGCCATCTTAGTTTTGTCGCTCAGTGTTATTTCCCTGTTCGTATACTCGGCCCAAAAAACGTCTCGCAACCGGATGTTCAAAGATTTGAACTATACCCAGATCCGGTATTTCCGTAAAAGATTGCCCTGAACTTCGCCAGGCTTTCATTATGTCACTTTTCCGGGATTCGAGGCATATCGTATAGCAAAGACCGGCGCCCACCGCAAGGGACTATGCCGGGCGCCGACATTTTGATCCGTACCCTTCCCTAAAAACTACGGCAGCCGGGTGCTGCGGGTCTGACTGCGATTCGTGACAGGCGGTGAAAGAATGCGAAACCTTTTTATCCTCTGGTTTGCCTCATCGGTTGCATTATTGATCGCCCTTGGTGGCAACAGCCGGCCGGTCCGCAACCCTTCCGGGGGATTCGGTCAAGCGGACCTGGCTTCGTTACCCCCGACGATGGAAGATGAGCCTGATGATGATTTCACTGATTTCAGCATCAGGCAAAACCGTGCCATGCCGTCCGCATAGTTATGGGCTGTCTGACATCGAGCTCGGACTCAGGGCAAAAGTTCTCGCTATATGCGGGAAATAAGAGCGTGATCATGCTTACCTATTGACAGTTGCCGGTATCTATGATAATCTAAACAAGATTACTTACCGAAAATATGACTTATCGCGGCTGCGGAATGACCG
>JARLHX010000286.1 GCA_031292035.1 Negativicutes bacterium
GGCACCACCAGTTGCGGCCCGGCGATGACGGCGATTTCGTCGTCCACCCGGTCGATCGTCACCGCCACGTCGGCGGGCACCGGTACCAGATAGCCGATGCTGGTCAGGAACGCCTGATATTCGGTCTGCTCCAGCGCCTTGCCCTTATGTTCCTTGTACCAGGCGTCGATCTGCGCCTGGATGGCATCGCGCTTGGCCATCAGGGCGGCGTTGCGCGGGGCGAATTCGGTCAGCAGTTTGGCCAGGCCTTCCCAGAAGGCGGCGGCTTCGAGCCCGGTGCCGGGCAGGGCTTCATTGACGATGAAATCATGCAGCACGCTGGCGATGTTCAAAGTGGCGGTTTTGGTCCGTGCTTCGGTCATGGGAATCTCCTAGAATTTTCGCCTGTAGTGCTTAATCAACCGGGTAATGGCAAGGGGGGATAGGGCAGGGCTGCCACCAACAATTTAAGGAGAAACATGCCGATCCCCGCCGATGTGGCGGACATAGCCGGTCTCATCCAGGATCACCGCATGATAACCAAGGTCGCGATACAGCGTGCTGACCATAGGTTCGCCTAAATCGCCGTGGTGGTTCAAAACATGAGAAAATGGCCCCACTCGTTCATAGTCAGACTTCCGCCGCAAGCCTGGGTTCCACGAAAATCCATGCCATGTTCCTAAATAATCGAAACTCAAAACTCCAAAAATTTTATCCGGTGATTGAAAAGATAAAGGGTGGCCATTCGTATCATCCCATGCGCGCAGCCAAACACACACGCAGGCTTCATCGCCTTTTAAAACGATCAGACTTTTTTCGATGAATCCCGATTTATAAAACTCCCAGTCATCTTCACAATGAAAAATGTAGGGTGTTTTTACCTGGGAATAGGCGATGTCAATGGCGTGTAATTGGCCTCTTCGTTCGCCGACACGTATCAATCTCGCACCGTATCTGGCACAAATATCAGCAGGGTCGGCATCGCCATCTTCAACAACCAAAATCTCTCTCACGCCTTCGTAGGTATTATAACGCATCAGCGATTTTAACGTTTTTTCAAGAAGATCATGACGATTGCACGATGTAATCACGATGGTCGTATCGGCGCCGGAGTTTTGCTTTGCAGGTTTGACATTATCAGCATAAACTTCAACTTGATCAAGATGCATGCAAATGTTTTCGCCGAGGGCCGTAATCCGCACATAGCGTCCCCAAGCGGGTGTTTGGCCTTCCCATATATAAGGCGCTGTATTTAAATTACCTACGGTGATGCCATCTTCCTTCCGCGTAATTTCCGCCCAGATATCACCATCAATTGAAACGGCAAGACTGAAATCTTTAAAGCGTGATGCCGTCTCATCAGTTGTATTGAAAATTTTAATCCGCCTGATGGTGGCGGTATTTTCTAAATCAACTTGCCACCACGGGTTCGTCTCGAACCCCGTATGGAATTTTCTGGTGCCATCTATTTTACCGTTTACGGCGCCGCTTGCATCACGCTCCACGGCCGGTGCGAACGACCATTCGCAAACAGAACTTTGTGTGGCTGGCTTGCCCCGGCTGAACGGCCAACCTGTCGTCTGCGGAACGATATTTGTACCCCATGCGGTTAGTTCGATATTTTTCCAGAATGACGCCAGGCTGATATCAGA
>JARLHX010000287.1 GCA_031292035.1 Negativicutes bacterium
CGGCCCAGGCAGTGCCGTAGACGCGCTGCAGCTGCTCGTTCTTGGCATCTCCACGCCAGTAGGCGCCCGACAGCTTGGTCAGCTTGAAGGACTTCAGGAAGCGCGTGTTCGGCACGTGCGGACCACGGCACATGTCGACGTATTCTTCGTGATAGTACAGGCCCATGGCCTGCTCGTTCGGCATGTCGTCGACCAGGCGCAGCTTGTAGTCTTCGCCACGGTTCTTGAACACCTCGATGACCTCGGCGCGCGGCGTGACCTTCTTGATCACGTCGTACTCGGTGTCGATCAGCTGTTGCATGCGCTGCTCGATGGCAGCCATGTCGTCCGGGGTGAACGGGCGCTCGAACGCGATATCGTAATAAAAGCCTTCTTCGATGACCGGGCCGATCACCATTTTCGCCGTCGGGTACAGCTGCTTGACCGCATGGCCGACCAGGTGAGCGCAAGAGTGGCGAATGATTTCCAGCCCCTCTTCGTCCTTGGGCGTGATGATCTGCAGGCTTGCGTCGTTTTCAATCAGGTCGCTGGCGTCTACCAGTTGACCATTGACCTTGCCGGCCACGGTTGCTTTTGCCAGGCCTGCACCAATGGATGCGGCGACATCGGCTACCGATACCGCGTGATCGAACGAACGTTGACTGCCGTCGGGAAGAGTAATAGTTGGCATGGCGCCTCCTCTCCTAGTGGTGACCCCTACCAAAGGTCACGTGGGTTGGGATGAGCCAGTACGCGATTCGTACCAGGCCGCTCGATGACGAGCGCTTGCCTTACAACGGCAGGTGCCTTACAGGCCAACCGGTAGACGAACCAGAGTGACTGGATATTAAAAAGAAAGTCTCGAGCCTGCGGTTGCCAAAGGAGCAACCCGGCAGAATCAAGGCCGAACATCCTAGCACAGATATTCATCTATATTGCTTCAGACCCTGGCTTACTAGTAGTCAGACAAGGCAGCAAGGAACTTGCGAGCCTTCTCGCCGCTCTGATCGAAGGTAAGCCATACTCAGAACCACCCGAACCCAAGGAGCATCCCGGTATGCGTTTCCAGTCTTTGTTTCCTCTCGCCGCCTGCCTCGCCTTTGCGCTACCCCTGTCCGCTCACGCGGGCGACTGGCCAGCCGGTGCCAAGGAGCAGTTTGTCAGTCAGTGTGAAAATGCCGCCAAAACCCGGGTCGACGCCAAGACTGCCAAGGACCACTGCAGTTGCAGCGAAAAAGCCATCTCCAATAAATTGAGCACGGCGGAAATCAAGCAGGTGACCTATTCCACCAACGGCGTACCGGCCCCCCTGGAACAGAAAATGATGGACGCCGTGGCGGGCTGCAAGAGCAAAAAATAGACCCTCGGGAGAGCCCCCGACACCCCCTTGATCCCCGAAAACCGGGAAAAACGTTGTTTCCCGGTTTTTCCACGGATTTTTTTTTGCTTTTTTTTGCACCCCGCTTCTTCGCCAAACCCCAATGAAATAAGGCACTTGGGGCCAAACGGAGTGCACTGAGCAGAAAACTCTCCGACTAATCGCACATCTAAACAGCTATTCCGTCGAACAATTAGACTATGATGTCTCCGTGTGCCCAGTTGGCCTGAGCAGCACAGCACTACTGAATATTATGTTTCTTGGAGATACACCATGTCTAATCGCCAAACCGGCACCGTAAAATGGTTCAACGATGA
>JARLHX010000288.1 GCA_031292035.1 Negativicutes bacterium
CGCCGGCTGCCTGTTGCTGGTCAAGCCCGGGGCGACCCAGGTGCAGCCAACCCTGGTCCAGGCCTAAGCATGGCTGTTGATGATCACTTCGGCGATCGTCGCGCAAAACCAGCGCAGGGCGGCGGAGCTGTCGCTGTTGGGGTGCCAGTTTATTTGATGCATGGAACTTGAGTTCATAGAGTGGAGATGAAGATAACAACCGTCACGTGGTCCCGCTTGCTTTACTTCGAATAAATGGATGCCCATGGCAGCCAGCGGTCATAAAAAGAATAACAATTAGAGAAATATTATGCCCCCATTCAGCACGCTTGAAACAACCCATTGCCTGTCGGCAAATCACCTTTGTCATGTTGCAGATATCGCCCTCGGCGATGTTCCGGCCATAAGGTGCAATGCTCGTTATTGAGTCAGACCCTGCCAGAAAAAAAATAATAAATATAAAAGCACATTGAGTGTCACGGCTCACTGCGCCTTTTGCCTTGAAAATAGAACAATAAGGAATAGTCAATGTTTCATAAAAATCGGGTAGGTCTCAGTGTTGTAACTATGGGTTGTTTGGGTCTTTATATTCCAACTCACGCTCAGGCCGCTTTTCTCGAAGATACGAATGGCGGTGTTGGTTTTCGAAATTTTTATGACGACCGTGATTTCAAGCAGGATCATGCACCGATTTCGAGAGCGGGCAGTTGGTCTCAGGGTTTCGACTTCCGGCTCAACTCGGGGTATACCGAAGGGACCGTGAAGTTCGGTGTGGATGCGTCGGCCCAATACGCTTACCGGCTTGATGGCGGCGGCGGGCGGGGACCGGACACCATCCTTCCGTACGATGCCACCCATAAGGAGCAGGTCCGTGATTACGGGCGTGCGGGTGTGACCGGTAAAATGAAATTCTCCAAGACCGAGGTGAAAGTAGGCGAATTGCGGCCCATGCTGCCGGTCGTCTCCATGGATGACTCGCGCCAGCTGGTGACCACCTACCAAGGCGCGATGGTCGAATCGAAAGAAGTCGAGGGGCTGACGCTGACCGGCGGACGCATTACCGAGATCAGCGGTCGTGCACAATCCGACCGCCAGAAGCTATACCTGTCCAACGGGCCGGATATCCAGCATCGTAGCGATGGCTTGAACTTTGGTGGCGCCACTTACTCCTTGTCACCGACCCTGTCGGCCACGTATTTCTACGGGCAACTGGAAGATATCTATCAGCAGCACTACTTGGGCCTTACTAAAACCAATGACCTGGGCAATGGTTTCGGCCTCAAGACCGACGTCCGTTACTATCACAACAGTGAAGACGGCAAGGCGATGTACGGCGAAATCGACAACCGCAGCTACGGGGCCATGACCACGCTCAAGGAAGGCGGCCATTCCATTGGCGTCGGTTATCAAAGGATGGTTGGCGACAGCGCATTTCCCTTGTTGAACGGTTATGCGCCGGCACCTTACTTGATCAACTGGTCTACCCTCGGTTTCTTCAAGGCCAACGAAACCTCATGGCAGGTTCGCTACGACTATGACTTCGCCGCCTTGGGCGTCCCTGGCCTGAAACTGATGACGCGCTA
>JARLHX010000289.1 GCA_031292035.1 Negativicutes bacterium
ACGATGATGAGTCGTAAAGAACCCAATCGTCCACGCTGTTTCCGGGTTCTAAAGTTTCAATTACCCCGTCCTTAGAGAACTCCATGCTGTAGCCGTCAACCAAAACCTCAAGAGGCGTGACTAATTCATTTTGACCTGTAAAAAGGGTTCTGTGCAGGAAACTGAACAGGCCCGCATTTTTACTGGCTGTCGCCATCCGGGGTCCTGAAACGGTAGCGGGTAGCTAAAACCGGTGAAGCAACTCAACTCCAGTGTTTATCGGCCCTTCAATAGGATCTTTGCCGATTAGGGCAGGGAGCAATTTGTTATCCGATCCAGCCTCGATATCCCGGCTGGGGCCAGCGTGAGTGGTAATCCGCCAGCACTTCGTCGAACTTGGCGGCGGGTCTTGCGTTAGGGTTTCGACCGCCCAGTTAATTGCGCTTTCCACCATTAAAGGCCGTTAACCCATCATTGAATCAGTAGCTTACCTGTCGATGCTCGCAGGCCAAGTACCGGCTATTCCCAAGACCCTTCATCAGTTTGCGGGCAAATCCACCTATCGGAGTGCCACTCGAAGAACGAGTCTTCCAGGCTCTGACATCCGTCGAGGGACTTTCGCAAAAGCCGCCTAAAATGCCCACTCTTTCAGATTCTTGTGCAGAGCCGCAAAAACAGGACTGTAGCAGCAAATGGCCCTTTCTGAAGGGATGACGGACAAACCAGAAGTTAACTCGAGCAAAGCCGACTTATCGGGATAAATAATGGTAACGGCGGGACACAGTCACTTAGGAATCGCCGGCCATCATCCACGACCAAGTGGACCGCTGTAAAGCCAACTACTCGTATGTGAGGTTACTTACTTTTTTGAGCCGCAACGTACGGTTTGGATACGAACAGTGATGCTCCATAACGCAGCGCCGGTTGCAGATCGTCGGCAGCCACATCAGGTTCGTAAATCTCCAGATAATCAATGCGCTGGCCCGCGTTGTTCGGTTCCAGACCCAGATCGATCGATCTTCTTAAGGCAAGCGGCGGACTGTCGGCGGCACCCATATCGGCGCTGTTGTGCTCGGCTGAGGTGCGCATTTGAAGACCGGTGATGACCCTTC
>JARLHX010000290.1 GCA_031292035.1 Negativicutes bacterium
CGGATTTGAGTGGTTCGCAGCAAGGCGCAGGCGGCGTGGGCGGACTCCTCTCCATGACGGTCTACGCGAGCACGAATGCGGGAACATATTTTTACAGCATCGATGGCAACGGCAATGTGGCCGCGCTGGTGAATGCCGTGAACGGAACGCTTGGTGCGCAGTATGAATATGGCCCCTTCGGTGAAGTCATCCGCCAAACCGGGCCCATGGCCAAAATGAACCCCATCCGGTTTTCGACCAAGTACCAGGATGATGAGTCTGATCTACTTTACTATGGCTATAGGTATTACAAACCGTCAACGGGTATATGGGCAAGCCGAGATCCCATTGAAGAGCGGGGAGGAAGGAACGTATATGGATTTCTCCGCAATGATCCTTTGAATAAGAGTGATCGTCTCGGGCTGTTGTCAGTTGGGCAGCACATTCCCGTTGATTGTCATTGTGGCGTCAGCACAGTGAAAATCGGGGAAATCGAAGTCATTAGTTACGAGAGGAGAGTGGTGGCAACTCGTGGTGGTGCACATATTGAAGTGGCTTTTCACAAGAACGGAAAGCAATGCTGCTGTTGCAAAGGCGATCGATACAATTGGAAGAGTACTGTGATCGAAGACACTAATCCCCAAAAAGGCAAGAAGGTACCGTACACTGACGCTCCTCCGGATAGCTACCCATATTATAATCCGGAGTCTGAGACGAGCGGTGACGTGGATTTTTGGGATGAGCCGTCGGATGTTTCCAGTGAATTGACCGACTCGAATGGCAACAACCGAACCGTCAAAGTTCATATCAAGACGACTCTTGTGTGCGCTTCGGGTGCCGGAGGCGGTTCTTTTACCGACTTTTTGTGGGGCTTTCAATATTTTTATGATTCTAACGGACAACCTCAAGTAGACCTATGGAATCCATGACAAGTCGAGTTGTACGGTTTTGGATTGCGGGCTTATTAGTGGCCCTTTTGCACGCAAGCCTTACATGTATTGCACAAGATAACAAAAACCTAACAAAAGAGCATAAGGTTGACCTTCCGGATTTACAAGTAGATGCAGTTATTATTTCTAACGCAGGGCCTCAGCGGAAGCATATTCCACTGGTCGTTCTCTATGCTAATGAACACGGCTGGAATCAACGGTTTAAGAAGTTTAATCCAGGAGATCTCCGTAACGTGAAAGGAGAAATGCATGCCCCGCAGTTATTGGCAAACATTTTGACAGAGGCAGCGAAGGAGCAACATTGGGTCAGCGGTCAATATGGTGACACCGAATTCCTGTTCTTCAGAAACGACGGAAAGCGCTTTGCCGTTGTGATGGATAAAGGCGACACAACAGTGCTGATCGAGAAAATGCGATCCGTACTAGATAGAGATTCGATAGTTTGGTATTATTTAATGCTGATGAACACGGATTTTTCGTCGGCGGAGAGTGGGGCGGTACCTACCACATCCGGAACCAATCGAATTGGAACCTTCTCGCCAACCATCAGCACTAACGGTGCCAATAATAATTAGGTGCCGGCTGGCGCTACGCTTCTGATTCAGACATGGCCAGCACCGAATGGTACTTGCGGCTGACCATCACCGATTTGAAGGAGGCCCATGCCCGCTCCCATCCCCGCGAAAAAACATGAAAAAGGGGTTGTTCCCCAGGGGCAAAGGGAGCAGAATCGGCTCTGTGAACGGGACCCTGTCAGCATCTTCATTTAGCTGTTTTGCCGACCGCCAGAACCGGCGGCCAGGCCGCTCACGGGCCGCTTTCCGAAAAATCGGCTGTTCAGCGAAACGGGCGTATTGGCCCGTAAACACGCCAGTTCCAGCGAGGGCACGCACTACCACCTTAGGCCCCTTCGGCGAAGTCATCCGCCAAACCGGGCCCATGGCGAAGGCTAATACATTCCGGTTTTCGACGAAGTACCAGGATGACGAAACCGGGCTCAACTACTACGGTTACCGATATTACGATCCGAGCACGGGACGGTGGCCAAGCAGAGACCCGATTGAAGAACGCGGCGGGTTAAATATTTATACTTTTGCAGTCAATTCGCCGCAAAATCAAATTGACGAATTAGGCTTAACGATTAGTGATGCTTTCAAGGATTGGGGCTATCATTTTTGGAGAGATAATTTTGTCACAGCTCCAGAATGGCGAGAAGTGATGGATGACTGGTATTATGAGCGGGGGCCTAATCCGGCATACTTTGTGGGCAATTCTGACCGACGAAATGCTTGGATTGCTATCAACACCGGGTTTCGACATTTGCTCAACTGTTGGGTTGCCGCTCAGCGGGGAGATGCCATTCCGCAAAGTTCGGAATGGACCGTCAGAAAGGACGGATTTTGGTGGCATTATGGTTATTGGGGATTTCTTGGAGTTGGCAATAGTGCTGGAGGTTCTGCAGCTTATGATAGCGCCACTCATTTTCTCGGGAGTTATGACGCAAAAGTTTCTTTAGCCAGCAGTGATGGTAAAACGGACACTCTTGCAATCGATGTTTATAATCGATCGCACTGGGTTTCTGGAACGCGTACAGAGGGCATCCCGCTTGTCGGTGCTATTATTAAAAAGTTTGGCCAAGGTGCAGTATCACTACTGTCGGATCACGAACGTGGCATGGGTCCGGAAAAGCCCAGTAGCAGGGGTGGCAATATGGATCAGCACTATATTTTTACAATCAAGGTTCCACACTGCGCGAAATGCGTTTTGCCATGAAAACGCCTTTTATACTATTTTTGCTTTTTTGCGTTTTGCTGGCTGTTGCTTGCAAGCGCAAGCCAGCATTGGCTGCATTAGCAACAAATCAAATGCCAACGAATCCGTCAGTCAATTTAATCGCTGAAAATGAATTGCGTCAGGAACTTGGCTTAAGGATCATTAAAGAAACGTGGATTCTTTATCGAGTTGAAAATGGTCAAGAATTATGGAAAATACATAGTGACGGTTTTCCCGTCAAAAGCGTCTTTAAGGATGGCGGAAAACGAGTTTTGGCGGACGAAGATTATTATTACAGCGGAAACGAGTTCTTCGATCAAGATGGACACGGGTGGGAACGCATAACGGTTCACTATGATTTCAATAGTAAGCAAGTGTATGTAGCTTATACAGGAACAAATAAAGCAACAGAAGCTATTCTGTCGAAGTTTTTTATGACCATTGATGGTCCTTCACTTGATGTTGGTGGTGCAGTTGGTGTTGTCCGAAAGGTTGCGATTAATTGGCCAGATGGACCAAAATGAATGGAATATTGCCAATCTTCCCGCGGCCGTGAAGCCCCTTACTCGCGGCGGCTCAGAACCCACAGCCGACATGTCCAACCCTATAGCATAGTCCCATTTTCGTCGCCGTGTGACAAAAAGCGGGCCGCGAATACGGGTCGGTTCCTAGTATTGTAGTATTTCTGCATTTTACCTCGAGGGATTGCGCCGGTGCCAGTAGAGGAGATGGTTCAGGTACGTCCAGGTGCCCATCTGCAGCCGCTGCGCAATCCATTTGATGGTCATTGTCGTTTCCGACCGCAGCCGCACGGCCAGCTTCAGTTTCTGCTGGTCACCTTTGGACCCAGTGGCTTCCGAGGGACATCAATACCAATACGGTCGCCTTACTCGCACTTTTAAACTGAATATCTTCATATTCGAGAAATTGGTTGGCCATTTCGCTTTTCATACCATGTATGCCCGCATGACGGACAGAGGCAAGCCTCCGGCGTGCGCGCCAACGCTCCGCATTTCGGGCAACGGTTCAGGAACACTTTATCACTGTGATCCCTTAAAATCCGGTCTCGGGTGGCTACCAAAAACTCTCTGGCGCCTCCATCCAAAAGCGCTACAACGTCCGGCTGGCTTGATCCGAATCGCTGGCGTAAATGGCTCCTCATGCTGTCCGTTGAGGCGTGCTCGGCCTTCCGTTCGACCATCAATGTCTTGTGTGCCAGTCCCTCTGCAACGGTCATCAGGGTGTAATAGTTGTGGAAAACGTAATGAGTCAGCTCGTCAACCTCGTGAGGAAGAACTGTGCCGATGTCTTTCGCGTGGCTCATCGCTCGTGATGGCTTATATTGAAATCGATCTTCGCACGCCGAAAGCTTGAGGAAACAATCACCGCGGGAATTTCCCACCGGCCTGGCGTTGATTGATAATCGTGAACACCTCAAAAACGCAGGCTGCCGCACCTGCACCTCGGCCAGCCCAAATGCAAATCCCAACCGGCCTGGATTGTTCCGACACTTCAACCACGAGTGAAGCACCAGGCCAGCATCCGTTCAAGGCCTATTTTCGGCCTCGGGAATCGCCAATGACCGATGGTCGAACGTCGATTGGATCCAAAAGAGCGTTGCTCCCGGCAACCCGCCGCCGACACGGTGGCAGTTCTCGCGCTGC
>JARLHX010000291.1 GCA_031292035.1 Negativicutes bacterium
CACTCGCGCCTTGTCGATCTGATGGACAGTATCACCGAGCTCCGGCACGTGTACGAGGCAGACTGGCTGCAAGAATTCACGCCATACCGCCTGGGATCGGCTTTGGGGCGATGGGATGCCGAATATCAATACTGGCGAGGCGCTCAGCAGAAATTGCAGGAATTCGACGACAACTCCCATGAAGGGGACATTCTGCCATCTCTCGACAAGGTCATAGAAGGCACCGGAACTTCCTGGGGCGTGACCAAGTAACGTTCGTTGCGGCTGGATAAGGATCAATCTTCGTTCGACTAGCCAAGGAAAAGGAGTCCGGTGAAATTAGAAGGTTTGTCACGCCAGAACTATACTCAAGGCCAGATCTCGCGCCGGGCTTTTACAAAGTCGACGGTCGCAATCGCGATCGCGTATGCGGCAATGAAACCGGCGGAAGGCCTTTTGGCTCAGCCGAACAGGCGCAGAATGTTTGCATATGTGGGCACTGACACCAGCCCGGTCGACGGCACGGCGAATGGGAAGGGGATTTACCTGTTCGAAATGGACCCGGTCACGGGGGAGTTGTCGCAGGTTAAATTGGCTGCCCAGAGCTTCAACCCGACCTGGCTCGCTCTTCATCCTTCTGGAAAATACCTTTACGCCGGCAATGAAGTCTCCGATATCGACGGCAAAAATGGCTCGGTGAGCGCCTTCGCGATTGACCGGACCGACGGAGATCTTGGATTTCTGAACGCCGTGAGTTCGCAAGGCGCGGGTCCAGCCCATCTGAGCATTGACGCTACCGGCAAATATGCATTTGTGGCCAATTATTTTGGCGGCAACATCGCGGTACTTCCAATTCTGCCCAATGGTTCCCTGGGCTCAGCCGTCGACGTCCATCAAGACACAGGACATCTGGGGAGCGTCGATCCAACCGACGCGCCCCGCGGCAGCTTCGCAATTAGCGGACACGATGCACCCCATGCACACATGATCCATCCTGATCCGACGAACAAGTTCGTACTGCAAACCGATTTAGGCCAGGACCGGATATACGTTTACAAATTCGACGTAAATACCGGCAAGCTGACGCCGGCTGAATCGCCCTTCATTTCACTGCCGACCGGAGATGGCCCCCGGCACTTCGCATTTCATCCGAATGGGAAGTGGATGTATTCCATTCAGGAAGAGGCGTCTACAGTTGTATTTTTTCTCTACGAATCCAGAACCGGCGCACTTAGACCGCAGCAGGCGGTACCTACTCTGCCAATCGGGTTTACCGGGACCAATTTCTGTTCCGAAATCATGCTGTCGCTGGACGGGCGCTTCCTCTATGCCGCCAACCGGTTGCACAATTCAATCACGGTGTTTGCCGTAGGAAGGGAAGGCAGGCTGGATCGAATTGATAACACTATGACTCTGGGCGACTATCCAAGCCATTTCAACATGGATCCGGGAGGAAATTTCCTATTTGCGTGCAATCAGCGCAGCGACCAGATCACCTCGTTTCGAATTGACAGGGCAACGGGAAAGCTGGCCTTCACCGGCCAATACACGCCGGTTGGCACTCCGTTATGCATTGTTTTCCTGACATGAGTCCGCTGCCCGCATTCCATTCATATGCAATGCCCAGCCCGATCGATATCAAGAATTGGAAGCTAACGAGCCGGCTTCAGATGCTGTTCAGCATAATGGACGGATTGGTAAGTGAGTGGATTGTTTTCATCGACGCAGCCATTAATCTGGACTACCTTAGCTCATTGATGTGGTGGTGTGGTATTCGGAGGAATCATGAGACTTTATTACTTGTTGCGGTCTAATTGCTTCATTTTATTCGAACAAAGGTCGCGGCGTAGTCTTACGCTGAGATCGAAGACTCAACTGGCCAGATTTAGATACGCAATTCCTCAGATTCTGCTAGTGTTGGCGGGCGCAGTATTGCTCTCATCGGCACTCTCATCTTGGGGCCAGGCGACCTCGGGGAGCATATCGGGAACCGTGACGGACGCCACGGGAGCTTTGGTTCCAAGGGCTGCAATCACCGCAACAAACACAAGTACCGGCGTCGCCAGCCACACCACTGCGGATTCCTCGGGGAACTACAACTTTCTGTCATTGCCAGCGGGCTCCTATACCGTGTCAGCCACCCAATCCGGCTTTGATACTACGACACTGACGGGCATTTCTCTCCGGGTCTATCAACAGATTACGATGAACATCTCGCTGCAAATAGGTGCAGCGACCCAGACGGTCACGGTGCAATCAGCCCCCCCGCTTGTTGATACGACAAATGCTAGCCTCGGCACCACGGTAAGTC
>JARLHX010000292.1 GCA_031292035.1 Negativicutes bacterium
CACATTTTCAATATGCGTACATATATCGGAGGATAAAGTTTGAATCTTGTATAACCCGGGCAGCCTGTTTCGCGGCACAACCACGGCCAACCCTAGCCGCCAGCCCCTGGCAATCCCCTGTAAATAAAAAAACCACCTTGACGGTGGTTTTTGGGCTGTTTGACGATTTGGCAGACGCGGGCTAAAAAGTCAGTCCTTCTATTTTTATGTTCTTGTTTTTGGTCAGATCGATAAACTCGTTGTCGGTGGTTTGCAGAACAGGTGAAGTGGGGTTGACGCTGGGCAGGAAGACGACTTTTGCTTTACGACCGTCGCTGAGTTGAACCGGGTTGTTCATCAGATAGTCGTTAAAGCGGCGGACAAAGGTGTCGCAAGTGGTCGGGTCCAGCTTGGCAAACATATCGCCTTTGATGGTTTCCACCAGAATAAAGGGATTCAGCCTCGGCGAATCGGCGACCATCTGGCACAACCGGTTGGCAACCTGAACGATCCGGGCGTAAGAATGAATCTGATCGCCGGACAACGCCCTGGGATAACCGCTGCCGTCCCGGACTTCATGATGCTGAAGGACGGCGGACAGAACGTCCGGGGCCAGGCCGGGGATGTCGCGAAGCAGCTTGACAGCGAAAGGGACATGCTGTTTGGCCAGGTCCTGGTGGGAGGACGAATCGACGATGAGACTGCGGGGAATCTGAGTTTTTCCGACGTCGTGCAAGACTCCGGCCAGCACAACATCGGCGATGCTGCTGGGAGGAAGATCCATCCAGACAGCCAGCATTCCGGACAAAGCCCCGACGGCCACTGAGTGATAGGCCAGATAGTTGCCCGCGCTCTTGACAGGCATCCTGAACAGCATCCGGTTGATAGCTTCCGAAGGCTGAATGAGGTACTTTTCGACCTGCTTCGCCACTTCACGGAAGGCGGTTATGTCAATGACCTTGTCGGCCCTGGCATCCTCCAGCAGCGCGCTGACCTGAACAATGGCTGCCTCGAAATTATGAATAAAACTAAGGGTCTTCTTGGCCATCTGCTCCGGCAGAACAGACAGGTCGGGCTCAGGCGGCGGGGACTCTTCGATGAGCAATTGTTCGCCCTCTTCGGCGATCATGACATAAGGGATATCCCAGTTGGTGATCTGGTCAATGCTTCTGTCGCTCAGCTCAACGCCGGCGTCAATCAGTACTTGTTTGCGGTTCAGGGAATACACCGGCTCTGCGGTAACCATCCCTGGCAGCAATTCACGGTAATACACTTTTTTCATGGACCCACCTCCATGTATTCTCGCGGGATCTCAGCCCCTATCCGCCCGGCGATCGACAGGGCCTGAGACAATCTTGTTTCCATTATATCAACTGTTGTCAGCTTTTGGCAAGAAAAGTCTTATTGTAACCACAAGATATTGGGTAGTGCTGACAAAAATCAGGCAAAAGTCACCTATTGCAGGTAACTTTTGCCTGTTATTCTCTGTATTCCAATGGTTGAATTTTTTATGGTTCCCGGCGCAAGGGTCTCTCGGGGCGAAATTCTTCGTATTGCATACTCGCGAATTTTCTCCTCCGCTGCATTTCTCTCTGACGGCTATAGCTTCAGTGCCTTGCAGGAGCACGAGGCACAGCAGTCGGCAGTGAAGATTGCTGACGATAAAACTTCCGCCGGCAGTTGACCCCGCCCGGTGTCGGTGAACCCATAGTTTGCGAAATAGCCTTCGGCGGTGTTTGTCAGCAGGTAGAGATCGGCATAGCCGGAGGTCTTCAGCTTTGCCAAAACATGTTCCACCAAGACTTTCCCGATCCCGGCCTTCCTGGCAGCCGGCTCGACAGCGAAGGATCGCAGCACGGCAGCGGTTGCGCAGGTTTCGACTCCCAGGACCCCTAACATACTGCCGGCTTTGGCGATATAGTAGGTCCCGGCGTCCGGGCGTACCCCTTCGACAGGCAGGCCACTGCGGGTGAGTAAATCAACTATCGCGGGAAAATCGGCCGCCCCAGCCTCTTCGATGGCAATATCCCGGCCAACCCGCAGCAGCCGCGCCGGCTTTTTGGCCCTGATGAAAGCGCTGACCACCGCGCCGTCGAATTCCTCCATTTCGGCGGACGATGCCCAGGGAGCAAGCTGCCTGGCCTTTTTACCGGTCAAATCGTACACTCTGGTGACGACAACCTCCGGGTTTTCAAAGCCAACACCTGTCAGTTTAGCCTTGTATTCGTCGTCGGTCAGAGCCCCGGCCACACAGCCGGCCCAGGCCAGCAGGTTTTTCCGGAGCCCCTCCGGCAACGGTCTGGTTGTGACGATATCCGACACTGCCAGGCGTCCGCCGGGTTTCAGCACCCGATAGATCTCACGAAAAACCTGGTCTTTGTCTGCCGACAGATTGATCACGCAATTGGAAATGACGACATCCACCGATGCCTCCGGCAGTGGAATTTCTTCAATGTGGCCTTTCAGGAACTCAACGTTGGCTAAGCCGGCTTTTTGCTTATTTGCGTTGGCCTCTGCCAGCATCTCGTCAGTCATATCCAGACCGTAGGCCTTGCCAAAGGGCCCTACCCGTCTGGCGGAAAGCAGGACATCAAGCCCCGCGCCGCTGCCAAGATCAAGCACTGTCTCCCCGGCGTAGAGATTGCCCATGGCAGTCGGATTGCCGCATCCCAGAGAAGTGGCCAGAAGATTTTGCGGCAGGCCGTCTAACTCCCCTTTGGCATAGAGGTTGCCTGTTATGGGGCTGGCGGCGTCCTCGCTGCCACCGCAGCAGTTTGCCGAACCGCAGCAGCCGGACTTTGTCGTTATCACCTGAGCGTATTTTTGCCTTACCTGCTCGCGAATGTCCTCGTTCATGACTTACCTCCTTACAATCATACCACCATGTTGAACAAGTAGCCTGTGATGATGATGGCCACAGTCAGAATACCGGCGAAGATGCCGATCAGCCTGACCTTGAGCACCCGGCGGAGAATAATCATTTCCGGAAAGCTGATGGCGCTCACCGACATCATGAAAGCCAGCGACGTACCAAGAGGCAGACCTTTTTCCATCAACGCATAAATGATTGGCACCATGCCGGAGGAGCTGTTGTAGAGCGGTACCCCGAGCAGAACGACCAGCGGCACCGCCAGCGGGTTGTCGCGGCCGGCGTAGGTTACCACGAAATCCTCGGGCACGAAGCCGTGGATGAAGCCACCAATGGCCAGGGCCACCAGGATATAGGGCGCGATGTATTTTAACAGCTCAACAGTAAAATTCCCTGCCGCCTGGCACCGCTCCCGGAAGGTCGGGTCGCGCTGGTCGGCTTCACCACTCACGGCCTCGGCGCCGTAGTCCTCCAGCAGATGCTCCAGCTTCAGCCGGCCGATGACATAGCCGCTGATTACGGCGACAACGACACCGGTGGATGCATACAGCAGGGCAACTTTCCAGCCGAACATACCGAGCAGCATGATGAGGGCGATCTCGTTTACCATCGGCGAAGAGATCAAAAACGAGAAGGTAACCCCCAGCGGAACCCCGGCCTCGATAAACCCGATGAATAGCGGCACGGCGGAGCAGGAGCAGAACGGAGTCAGGATGCCGATCAGGGCGGCGAGGATGTTGCCGACGATACTGTGGCGCCGGCTCAAGAACTTCTTGGTTTTCGCCGGCGGGAAATAGGACCGGATAACAGTAATGATAAAGATCGCCGCCGCCAAGAGCAGCAGAATCTTCGGCGTGTCGGCTACAAAGAACTGCAGGGCGGACCCAAATCTGTCCTGGGGGGATAGGCCAAGCCACTGATAGACTACCAGATTACCAAAGACATCGAAATCGAACATGGATTATTTCCTCCTGATGCCAGCTTGCTCAGCAGGCCTTATCTTTTTAGCAGCAGCGGGGCCCTTTCAGGGCCTGAGCGAGAAACTGCAGGCTTTCGGTGACCTGCTCCCGCTTGTCGGCGGGGATGGCGGCGATCACTTCCGCGAAATATACGGCCATCCGTTTCTCCACTTCCTGAAAAAGCGACTGACCCTTTTCACTGAGACGCAGGTTCAGATAACGCCGGTCCTCCGCGTCGGCTTCGCGGACGATAATTCCGTCGCTGACAAGCTTGTCGACCGACCGGCTGACGGTGCTTTTATCGAGTCCGAGGGTCTCGGCCAGCGTGTTGAGGGACATGGTCCCGGCTCTGCCGATTTCGACGATGGTGTGGCACTGGCTCAGGGTAATATCGCAGCAAGACGCCTCGCCCCGCTCCAGCACCCCGAGACGCCGGACCAGAAGCCGCAGAGACTCCCGCAGGATTTGCGCCTGATTGGAATTTGACATGAAACTTCACCTCTCAGCGCAATTGTATCATGCAACGGTTGTACTATGCAACAATAAATTTAAAAAATTAGCCTTTATCGCTCGGGTTGCGTCAAGACTTCGAAAGCTCCTCTCCAAATCCTTTCTTCAAGGCTTTGGAGAGGTTGATTTATTATTCAGGCGGATTGAAACTACACTCTAAAATTATTAACTGCCTCTCGCAATTCTTCGGCTAATTTTGCTAACTGTTGATTTGAGGAGGCAATTTCCTGCATTGAGGCAGATTGTTCTTCGGTTGCTGCAGCTATATTTTGCGTCTGACCTGCTGTCGATTTACTGATCGAACTGATATCCACAACCGCAGCTACCATTGCGCGGGTACCATTGTCTATCTGCTCGACACTGCCGGCTATATCGCGAATCTGGCCAGAAACCCGGCTGACTTGCTGAACGATTTCGTTAAACGCCGTTCCTGCCGCATTTACTATCTCGGTGCCTGCGGCGACTTCTTTGGTTCCAGTCTCCATCGCCTGGACCGCCTGCTCTGTTTCATTTCGAATTTCGCCAATGAGTGTCGCAATTTGCTTTGCTGATTCTTGCGACTGTTCGGCTAATTTCCGCACTTCATCGGCAACCACGGCAAAGCCGCGGCCCTGCTCTCCGGCCCGGGCAGCCTCAATGGCAGCATTAAGGGCCAGAAGATTCGTCTGACTCGCTATGCCGGATATGGTATCCACAATCTGCCCTATTTCCTTGGATCGTTCACCCAGTTTCCCAACGACCTTGGCCGACTCCAAAACAGCAGACTCGATGTGATTCATCTGCGCCATGGCCTTATGGATGTCCACACTGCCGTTTTGTGCTGCAGCTGCGGTTTTCTCGGATGCTTCAGAAACCAAAACGGTGTTTGTGGAAACGTTTTGAATCCCGGATGATATCCTTTCCATTTCAACAGCACTAGTATCCATCGTTGATACCTGGTGTGCCGCCCCTGCCGCAACAGCGTTGATTGAGGAAGCTATTTCACTGGATGCTTTGGCGGCTTGCTCTGAACTGGCAGTAAGCTCTTCAGAGGACGCGGCAACTTGGTCCGCCGCGTTGGAAATCTCGGTTATGATCGGTCGAATTCTCTCACGTACCGTGTTCATTGCAACAGCTGTATCAGCCAACTCATCGGCTGATACTACACTGACTGAAGCTCGCCAGTCTCCAGCGGCAAAGTTGCGGGTTCCTGCAAGAATAGTTGCAACGGTTTCCTTAAATGACAGATAAAACGACAACAATAAATAACCGGCAATCAACAGCGCCACGATTACGACAGTAAATACATTTTTCTCATGCGAGGTTGTATCGCTTATCCTCTTGGCAAGAAGGTCATCCAGTTGTTTTAAATACAACCGGAAAGCGGTTGCATTGATCTCATTCGTTTGCTTTAAGCGGCTGTTAATTGCTTGATTTCGCCCTGTTGGGGCAGATTCACCAGAGCCAATCAAGGAATCGTCAAGAAGTTTCAAAAAGCCGATTGTTGCATTTTCAGATTTGCTAAAAGGGTCTAACCCCTCTTTGAGCGCCGCATTGGCGGCAGACGCATTTTTTAAACCGACTTTGGCTCCATCAAGAGTTGACCGAATGGCCCCTTCAACCATCGCTTTGCCGATCTGGTCATCAACCGTTCTTTGTGGTTTTGATAAACTGTCTACAGTCATGGAGGCAATCTGACTGGTCTTGCTCAAAATATCCGGATATTTTACGACAGCGGTGTCCATGATATAGTAACTATCCATGTCTGGGTCAAGGACAAGGTTTGAACTGTCACCGACGACGGCAATAAGTTCTGTAGTTTTCGTTATGGCAGCCTGGCGGGTGGCCAGGCCCCCACCGGAAAGCATTTTCTGGAGCAGCGGCTTTAATTCATTCCATGACGCAGTCGTCTTTAATTCCTTCCCAAGAATCGCCTCATTCTTATCAATAGCTTTAATCTGTTCTGCGATATTTTGTGATGATACGCCTTCGGACAGGTTTCCTGAAAGTTCGATCAGGACTTCAGATAATGGCAGTATGTATTGTACTCCTTTTCGTTCCTGTTCGGCGAAGTCCGTAACTTTAGTCATTTCGGCGTGTAAAAAATAGGTCAGAGTGCAAATTGGAATAAACATAAAAACAACCAGTATCATCATTTTGGGAAAAAGTCTCGCCTGTTGCATAAGTCTGATGCCTGGAGTAAAGATCATCAATTTGCGCATAAAATTCATTGTTATAACCCCTATAAAATATTTTGTAGAATTATGTCTTAATTTGTCTATATAGTCATTATAAGCTTAGCATATTTTCCCGTCAACGCGGTATCTATTGCATTCGATTTTTTTTGTGAGGATTTTAATCCCACGAATAGCAAAACGCGCGCCCCATTAAGTGTCTCACTAAATTATGTCCGTGGATCGACGTTACTGTTTCAATGATGAATTTGAGGGTAACGCCAAAGATAATGTATAGGAAAGACCATTGTAAATACCGCTGATTTTTGTTCCCAACTATGGAGGGATATAACCAAACTATATGTCGCCGGAAACGGCGGCTTCACGCGAATAATTGCGTGCACTGCCGATAAAAATAGCAAGGAAGATCATTTTTTTCGTAAAGGAGGGGCTCTCAATTGGATCAGCAAAATCTTCGGCTTACCTCGACGGAGATCGGAACTTTGTGGCTGGACTATATGAGCGACAGTATGGCGGAACGCGTGCTGCAGCACTGTTTGGAAAAAGTCAAAGACAAAGCTATACGCCCTATCATTGAATTTGCTCTGCATTTATCGCAACAGCATGTCCAGGCCATCGGAAAAATATTCAAAAACGAAGGCCTGGCGGTGCCTGCAGGATTCTCGGACGATGATGCAAATATAAAAGCGCCGCCGCTGTTTTCCGACACGTTTTATCTTCGCTATCTAAAGCACCTTTCCGCAGCGGGAATGGCGGCATATGGTTTGGGTTTGAACCAGGCCGTACGGCCTGATGTGCGCAACTATTTCTGGCGTTGTATTGACTCCTCCAAGGAGCTGGATGAAAAGGTAACACAGGCGTTGTTATCCAAAGGGCTTTTCATCAGGGCGCCTTATATCCCGGTAGCCAAACAGGTCAAGTATGTCGAGTCTCCCAGTTTCATGGGGAGCGTACTTGGCGAGAACCGTCCGTTAAATGCAATAGAACTGACTCACATAGTGGCCAATATATCGACCAATGCCATGGGCCGGGTGGTCCTTCTCGGCTTCGCTCAAGTCGCCAAGAGCCAATCTGTCCGCGAGTATTTCGTGAGGGGTCAGGATATAGGCCAGAAGCATATTGAAGTACTCAGCCTGCTACTAAAACAGGATGACCTTTCGGCTCCCGCCACCTGGGATTCGGAGGTCACGGATTCGAAGGTCGCCCCCTTCTCCGACAAGCTGATGATGCAGCAAACAGTCAGCTTGATTGCGCTAAGCATGGCGAATTACGGTGCGGCTTTAGGGGCAAGCACAAGGGTCGATGTGGCGACCGATTATATGCGTCTCATGGGCGAAATCGCCGCATTTGGCGAAGACGGAGCGCAACTGATGATTAAACACGGCTGGCTGGAACAGCCGCCGCAGGCGGCTGACCGGAAAGAATTGGCGCTGAGCAAACGGTGAGGCGCAGGTTATGACGGTATTTGTTTCTGTTTTAATCACCTCAACCAGGCAGGATAACCTGACTCAAAACGGAAAGTAATTACTTAGACAGAAATCTAGGTAAGGGGCATTCTTATGACAATTCCGACAACACCAACCAGTAAGGTCATCAATTTGCAGGACGGTATTCTTAACCAAGTCCGTAAAGACAATGTATCTGTTATTGTTCATCTGGTGAATGGTTTCCAGCTTCGCGGTTTCGTCAAGGGCTTTGATAACTTTACTGTCATATTACAAAGCGAGGGCAGACAATCCTTGATCTATAAACACGCGATTTCGACCGTCACTCCGCTCCTGGCCGGTGCCAATCCCCCAGGGGCACGGGCGGAAAACGACCAGCAGCCGTAGCGTTCCAGAGCCTGTTGAGACCGCGAATGCGCAAAACGAGAGCAAAGCCGCCCTTTGAATCATGGACGGCTTTGCTTTATGTTTCTCATTTTATTGGAAGCGGCCTCACTTTCGATTTGAAGGCATCAGGGCCTGGGCCATTTCCTGCAGCCTTTCCAGCGAAGGACTCTCCTTGGCGGCAGAGCGATTGAGGGCCTCGCCCAACGCCATGTCAGGCCTCTCAAACATGAGTTGCAAAAATTCTTCCGGGAGCGCATCAATCATCCGGTGTAAATCCTCCCTGCTGATACTCATACAGATCCTCCCTTGATTTAGTTATACATAGTATGCACAACGCCAGGAAAGTGTTCCTGCCGGTGAGATGATAACAAGGGCCGTTGCTCTAGCGAGCAACGGCCCTTGTTATCATCTCCATTTCGCGGATGGACGGAAAGTATATTCTGGCTGGCGAAACCCCTGGGGCGACAGGCAATACCTCTGTTCATACTCTTTGCGAATGCTTTCATTCAAAAGCATGAATTTTTGAAGCTTCCTCATATCATTTGCGTGCTTGCGAAACATATGTTTAACCTCCTGCCAGGTGAAGGACGCATCATAGTCCCCCTGTGCATAATATGCTTACAGAACGTCATTCGTTACGGCAAACAAATTTTACAAGGCATGATTCGCGCTGTTCGGCAGATACTATGAGCGTAAAGGGTCGGTAGTGGTTGAGCCAAGATTGGTGTCGGATATCTTACGGTGTCCGGCATTGGTCGGCCAAAGGGTGTCGTCGGATCGCAAGGTTCGGCGGTAGCCGGCGGGAAGACTGGCATGAGTCTTGAAAGGCGGTGCGGCAGCCCAACTGTTGTCGCATGGTCCCAAGGGATTTATGTTGGTCGAGCTAAGATTGTCACGGGTTGCGAACATCACGGGTCTATTGCAGTCGAGAGATTGCAGTAGGTTCAGTAGCTATCTTTGGCAGTCGAGCAAAGGTGTGTATCGGTTGTGTAATGCCTGTGGGTAGTCGAAAGATTGCGTATAGGTGTGTAATGATCGGTGCAGGCTGTAGCGTAGATCATTGCAGGCTCTTTTTACCGGTATGGATTTATCCATACCGGTTTTCATTTTGCGGTAAAGCCGAGGGCGACAAAAACGGGCAAAGTACACGAAAATCTTCGCTGCACTTACCATTCGCAACTACCCGTTTCCCCCGGGTCAGAGGTTTTTCGGGAATTCAATGAAGGATTCATGGGCATTAATGTCAAACATAGTCAGATATAGTCGCAAGTTGTTGTTATGTTGGGGAGTGACCATGGCGCGCTGGAGTAGAATTTTGAATACAATCGTTCCAAAAGGGCATACATTGCAGCAGCCAACAGAAGGTAGCCGCCGCCAGGATTCGATACGAAGGCTGTCCGGCTATTCGTGGCTTGTTATCCTGCTGGGGAGCTTCCTGATCGGCGGCCTGTGTCTTTTTGTTCAGCAACAGGTGCAGTATGATTATGATCGGACCATTGAAGAAGCGTCACAGGAGACGACAAACCTGGCGATCGCTTTTGAGGAACATGTGCGGAGGATTATCGCCGATGTGGATAAAGACCTGCTCAGCCTGAAGCAGGCTTATGAACGGGATGGCATCTCCAGTCCGGTCATTGCCGAGAACCTCGCAAGTACAGGGAAGGATCCGGCGCTGGTTCAGGAAGCCATCATCAACGAACGGGGCATTCTGATTGCGAGTTACAGCCAGGATATTCTCGGTGTCAACGTCTTGGACAGAGACTACTTCCAGATTCCCCGGGATTCCTTGCCGGAGGGTCTGTACATCGGCAAACCGATCAGGACCAAGACTCTGGGCAGGAGCGTCATTCCGGTAAGCAGGCGGATCAATCAACCCGACGGATCTTTCGCCGGAGTAATTTATATCTCCCTGAATCCCGATTATTTCAGTGCGTTTTATAACAAGATGAATCTTGGCCAGCATCAGCGAATTTCCCTGATAGGGCTGGACTGGATCGTCCGGGCCCATCAATCCGGCGACAATTCGGACAGCGGTCAGAATATCTATGGCCGCACGCTTTGGAACAACGTTCAAAACGGCCGCGTTGCCGGCACCTATGTGTCTACAGACATCCTTGACGGGATTTCCCGCCTTGTCAGTTACCGGGTCATGCCTGATTATCCTCTGATCGTGTCGGTCGGTAAGGCTACCCAGGTGGCCCTGGCTGCGTACGAGAAGCGCAAGCGGCTCTATATACTGGGAACTTTACTATTCAGTCTTGTTATTATGATTGTTTGCGGTCTGCTGGTCAGACGTACGCGCCAGATCATCGACGACAGCGAAAAACGCTACGAGTCGCTGCTGGCAGGGATGCCTGACGCGTTTGTTTACGGAAAAATGATTTATGAGAACGATAGACCAGAAGATTTCATTCATCTTGCCGTTAATGATGTCTTTAAGAAAATAACCGGCATCAGGGACATCACAGGAAAAAAAATCACCGAGATCCTGCCGGGGATCAAAGAGGAAAATCCGGAATTACTGCAGGTTTGCGGCAGGGTGTCGGCGACAGGACAGTCCGAGCGCTTTGAAATGTATATAAAGCCACTGAACACCTGGCTTGGAAACACGGTTTTCAGCAATCAAAAGGGGTACTTCCTGGCTATATTCAATGACATCACCGAACGCAAAGCGATGGCGATGGAGCTGGAAGAGCACCGCCACAATCTTCAGACGCTTGTGGCGGAACGGACAGAGGAACTGGAAGGTACGGTGCTCGAACTGCAGAAGGCCAGCGTTAAACTTATCGAGCAGGCGCAGCTGCTGGAGCTGGCCAAGGACTATATCATCGTAAGCGACATGGACAGCAACATCACTTACTGGAACCGGGGCGCCGAGTCCGGCTACGGCTGGCTGGCCAGCGAGGCCATCGGTCAGGTGACCCTCAGTCTTCTTAAAACACAGTTCCCGCCATCGGTTACGGTGAAGCACGTTCTGGACAGGCTGCGGAGCGAAGGCCGCTGGGAAGGCGAACTGACCCACACCCGCAAAGACGGCAAGCAGATCGTTGTTCAAAGTTATCTGACGCTGAACAGGGATGCCGCCGGCAATCCTGTATCTATTCTGGAAATCAATCATGATATCACGAAACAGAAAAATATGGAAATCGATTTGGCCCGCCTCGACAGGCTCAATACCGTAGGCGAGATGGCGGCCGGCATCGGCCACGAAGTCCGCAATCCGCTGACCACGGTGCGGGGCTTTTTGCAGCACTACGGGCGAAAGGCCGCGTTCGCGGAGTATCGTGAGCCGTTTGAACTGATGATTGAGGAGCTGGACCGGGCGAATTCCATTATTACCGAGTTTTTGTCGCTGGCCAAAAACAAGACGGTTACCATGAGCTCCACCGACCTGAACCAGATCATCCAGAGCCTCGTGCCCTTATTGCAGTCCAACGCCTTGCTGAAAGGAAACGATATCGAACTGAAGCTAGGGGACATTCCCAAGGTCTGGGCGGACGACAAAGAGATTCGCCAGTGTATCCTGAACCTGGTGGGAAATGGACTGGATGCGTCGCCCAGAGGCGGCAAGGTCACCATCAGCACCGCCAGGGCTGAAAACAAGGTGGTACTGACAGTAAGGGATACCGGCCCCGGAATACCGCCGGAAATCAGAGATAAGTTAGGGACTCCTTTTCTGACAACGAAAGAAAAGGGCTCCGGCCTCGGACTGGCCGTATGTTACCGAATCGCCCAACGGCACCAGGCTGTGATTGAAGTGGAGACAGGTCCGGCAGGAACAGCCTTCCACTTCATTTTCAATGAAAATATAACAGCCGAATAAAAGATCAAAGCCAAACAGCTGTCTGTTTGGCTTTGATCTTTTCAGAGGTTGGGGTTATTTCATATCAGCTTTGTCTTCCGCAATTTCCACGGAGCATGCCGCAGGGGCAAACCAGTGGGTAGTCCGATTGCAGAAATTACAGACCGAGAGCATCACCGGCACCTCCACCAGAACACCGACGACGGTGGCGAGTGTCGCACCGGAGGTCAGTCCAAACAAAGATATGGTCACGGCAACCGCCAGTTCGAAGAAGTTGCTGGCACCGATCAGGGCGCCCGGGGCGGCAATGCTGTGAGGCACTTTCAGCCACCTTGACAGCCCGTAGGCCAGGGAGGAGTTAAAGTATACCTGAATGGTGATCGGCACGGCGATGAGAATGATGTTGAACCAGTTGCCAAGGATGACCTCGCCCTGGAAGGCAAATATGATCACAAGGGTAATCAGCAGCGCAATGATCGTAACCGGTTTAAGCGGAGCCAGCAATTCTCTGTTGAACCACTCCTCTCCCCGGCCGGCGATGGCTATCCTGCGGGTCAGGTACCCGGCTCCAAGCGGGATGACGATATAGAGGAATACCGACATGAACAGAACGTCTTTCGGCACGATAATATTGGAGACCCCGAGGAGGAACATGACAATGGGAGCAAACAAAACCAACATAATAAGATCGTTGATCGCCACCTGCACCAGAGTGTAAGCCGGATCGCCGTCAGTCAGGTAGCTCCAGACAAACACCATCGCGGTGCAAGGGGCCGCGGCCAGGATGATCGTTCCGGCGATATATTCGTTGGCAAGCTGATCGCCGATTAGGCCGATAAAGACATGCTTGAAGAACAGCCAGCCGAGAAAGGCCATGCTGAACGGCTTCACGATCCAATTGACGAATAGGGTAATAAACAGTCCTTTCGGCTTGTCGCCAACCTTCAGAATAGCGCTGAAATCGATTTTCAGCATCATCGGATAGATCATGAGCCAGATCAGAACCGCTATCGGCAGATTCACGTGACTGACTTCCATCTTACTCAGGATGCTGACTGCGCCGGGAAATAATTTGCCAAAGACCACTCCGATGACGATGCACGCGGCTACCCACAGACTCAGGTATCGTTCAAAGAAATCCAGCTGCTTTTCCTTAGCCATGCCAATTTCCCCTTTCACTCGCAATTTTTGGTTCTGTCTTTCTGGCCGATGCCAGCGGACATTTTTCCCATGAAGTGTTCAATGAGGGCGAATGCGTCCTGATTCAGGCTGTAATAGATCCACTTCCCCTCACGGCTGTCGTTGACCAGCCCGGCATATCTCAGCACCTTGAGATGATGGGAAACCGTCGGCTGCGACACTGTGAAGGCTTCCAAAATATCGCAGACACAAAGTTCCTTGCCCAGAAGCAGCTTCACGATTTCCAGCCTCACCGGATCCCCGAGCGCCTTGAATACCTCGGCCAATTGCTTCATCCCTCATCACCAGACTTTCCAGTTGATATTGCTCTGAACACATATTGATATATATCTATATGTTTATATATTAGTAAAAATGACTTCTGAAGTCAATGTCGCTGTAGAATGCCAAAAGTAGTTTAAGTCCGGGTAAAGTTCAGTGTCGATCAGGTTCTTGCCCGGTTGGGTGAGCAAGCAGCGCCGGCGCAGTCCGGCTGCGGCTGCTGAAGGACTTACGAAGAGCGCGGTTAAGCTTCCTGGCGGATTCCGGCCGGAACAAAAAAAGACGCAAGCTCAAAGGCTTGCGTCATTTTTTGTTTTTTTGGAGGCGGCACCCAGATTTGAACTGGGGAATAGAGGTTTTGCAGACCTCTGCCTTACCACTTGGCTATGCCGCC
>JARLHX010000293.1 GCA_031292035.1 Negativicutes bacterium
GGCGCTGGTCATGGCGACATCGCCGCTGGCCAGGAACTGCATCGGCTGGGCACCTGCCTCCCACCATTGAATGTTGCTCTTGATCTGGTCCAGCTTTTTAAAGGCCCGATCGACACCCGCTTTTGTCGAGAGCATCGGGTAGATATCGGCGTAAGGCACCCCATCGGCCATCAGAGCTATTTCCAGGGTGTACTTGGCCCCTTTGTGCAGGCTGCGCTTGCCGGGAAACTTCTTCAGATCCCAAAAGTCCGCCCAGCCGGTGGGCGCGACCTTGAGCTTGTCAGCGTTGTAGGCCATCGCTGTCGACCAGACCAACACCCCGGCGCCGCATTCAGAGAACGTACCAGGCACGAAGTTCGCCGGCTGGCCAATCTGCGCAGAGTACAAATGCTCGAACAGCCCCGATTCGCAGCCACTGGCCAGTTCAGCCCCGCCGACCTGAACCACATCCCAATTGACGCTGTGGGTGTCGACCATGACTTTTATCCGGCCCATTTCGCCGTTGTAGTCCCCGGCCACGACCTTGTTGCCCGTGGCCGTTTCAAACGGTTTATAGAACGCCTCTGTTTGTACATCCTTACCCGCGCCGCCAAACGAGACCACCGTAATGTCGCTCGCCATGGCACTTGTAGCGACCACCGTGAGGAGCAACGCACTCATCGTTTTATTCTTCATGTCTACCTCTAGGATTATTATTGTTGGCAGATTTCAAACAGGCTGTTATCGGGACCTGACCACTTACTTATTTCTTCTGGCTCTGGCATCGGCCAGCACGCAGAGCATTTCAAACATCAGCGTGGCCGCATTCAACGCGGTATATCCCGTTGGATCAAGGTCGGGAGCGACTTCTACAATGTCACCACCAATCAGGTTCAAGCCCTTCAAGCCTCGGATGATGCGCAGTGCCTCACGCATTGAGATACCACCGGCTTCGGGTGTCCCGGTCCCCGGGGCAAAAGCAGGGTCGAGGCCGTCGACATCAAAAGAGATATAGGTTTTGCCATTGCCTACCACACGATGGATTTCCTTGATGATGGCTTCGACACCCATCTCATCAAACTCATCAATGAAAATCACCCGCATTCCGCACTCAAGGCTGTAATTGGGCATGCCTGCATGCTCGGAGCCCCGGATGCCAATTTGTATCGTACGCAGGGGGTCCAACAGCCCATCTTCTACCGCACGCCGGAACGGTGCGCCATGAAAAAACTTGGAGCCGTACAAGCTGTCCATGGTGTCGGTATGAGCATCGATATGCACCATCCCGATGGGGCCATCTTTAGCCAAGGCCTTGAAGATGGGATACGTGATCGAATGATCGCCACCTGCCGTCAGTGGGACGATATCCAGGCTTTTGATTTTTTCATAAAACTTTTCGATGGACTGATGCGCCAGTTCAAGGTTGTACATTTGCTCAATGAACACGTCCCCCAAATCCTTGACACTGCACAGCTCAAACGGCGCGATACCGGAACTGTGATTTTTTGTCCGCATCAGGCAGGACTGGGTTCTGATCCCACGCGGGCCTAATCGAGCCCCTGGCCGAAAGGATGTTCCACCGTCGAAAGGGACGCCGATCATCCCGATATCAACACCCGACAAATCTTCCGCATAAGGAGCACGCATGAACGTGGCTATTTCAGAAAAACGGGGCCGTTTCTGAGGGTCGTATGGGCTATCGTCGGCAAAGTTTGTGCGGGTATTATTGTCGGTCATGAAAATTCCAGAGCTTATTATAAGAGTTGATTTAACTGCCAGAATGACGAATCGACAAAAACCAGCTGTTTTCCGGCTGCTCGCATCATAGCCCCCGTGTGGCGAGCCGGAATATTTCAAAATACCAAATACATTGTTTACTAAATCTTGAACCTAGGGCCTGAAAAGCCAGACCCGCCCTGCGTGAGGATGGACATTACCCAGCAAAACCGGTATCAATCACACACGTTTTCCGGTGATCAACCAATGAAAGAACCGCTCTACAACCTGCGATTGCTGCGTATTTTTGTATGCGTTGCCCAAAGCCATGGCTTCTCGGCGGCTCAGCAGGCGCTGAAGATGTCGACCTCGGCGATCAGCACCTACATGAGTCAGCTTGAAAGCCAACTGGGCATGCCGCTGTGCAATCGCGGCCGCTCGGGCTTCAGCCTGACCAGCAAGGGCCAACTGATCTATCAGGAAGCCGTGGAACTTTTCTCGCAGATCGACAATTTCGAACACTATGTTCTGGAATTGAAAGGTGAGCTGCGCGGTACGCTGTCGGTCGGCATTCTCGACTCAATGCTCAGCGATCCAAAAATCAACATCGTTGACATCATTGGCGAGTTCACCCGACAACATCCGCTTGTGCACATCAACTTAAAAGTCCTCAGCCCCTTTGAATTGCAACGCGAGGTCATCGAGAGCAAGCTTGATTTGGCCATTGGCTCCTTGCCCACCAAAATGAGCGGGCTGAACTATACGCCTCTCTACATAGAGCAACATTGGCTCTACTGTAGCGATCGCCATTCATTATTTGATCATTGCGAATTAACCGCTTCATCAATCACCTGCCAGCGGCTGGTCGACCGAGGCTACTGGTCTAACACTGAAGCACTGCGCCACGGTTTCAAGGACAGTTCCGCCACGGTGGACAGCATGGAGGCAGAGCTGATTCTGGTGTTGTCCGGAAGCTACATTGGCTATCTTCCAGATCATCTGGCCCAACGCTGGGTCGATGAGCAACGCTTGAGGGTACTTCTGCCTGATACCTTTGGTTATACGGCTGAATTTTCCCTGATCGTTAAAAATGGACGAGGCCGAGAGCCCCTGATCCAGACATTGAAAAAATCCATAGCCGATAATTTCAAATAGGGATATCAGCGCGTTATTGCCTAAAGCTTGTAGGTCACATACCGACCTCGACCGGTTTTCTTCGCCTGGTACATCACGCGATCTGCGGCCAGCAAGAGCGTATCTGCAGAACTTCCCCCGTCCCCCAGAGCGATGCCAATCGAAACACCGACCTTGCACACCGTACCGGAAATGAAAAAAGGCGCGCTCAGTACATCGATACATTTGGTGGCGACGGCACTCACCGTCTCCTCGGCATTTTCTCCAAGGTCACTGAGCAGTACAACAAACTCGTCGCCGCCGATTCGTGCCAAGGTATCGGCCTGCCGTACGACCTTGGAAAAGCGCTTCGCCACCTGCCGTAACACCTCGTCACCGGCTTCGTGCCCCAGGGTGTCATTGATATGTTTGAAACCATCAAGGTCCATAAACAACAGGCCCACCTGGGTTTCTTTTCGTTGTGCCAGCGACAACGCCTGGCGAAGCTGGCCAGAAAGATGATGCCTGTTGGGCAAACCCGTCAGTGTGTCGTGATGAGCAATGCGTTTAAGTTCAGTTTGCTTGTCATCCAGCTTCACCAGCAAACGATTGAACGCCGAGATCAAGTGACCGACTTCATCATGGCGAATGACCGGCAAGGGCGCGTGTGGCAATTCATCACGCGCCATGCGGTCCGCCTGCGCGGCGGCATGAAACAGATGACGAAAGACAAAGTACAGCCCAATGGATGAGAGTGCGGCGAAGACGAGGATCGATAAAAAAGCCCCTTTGATCAAAAAGCGCTGGGTTCGATCTACGGTTGCAAACGCCTCGCTGCTCGGTAACTGGGCAACGATGTACCAGTCGGTACTGGGTACGGACGCCATGGCAGAGACTTCCTCAACACCTGCGGCGTTGACCGTTATGCCTGCACCGCGAAATCCCGCCATGGCCCGATCATGAAGCCCATGGCTACCGGACGGCGGTGTAGGCTTGAGTGCCCTCTCAAGATTCGAGGACTCGACAAAGAGTTTACTGTCCGGAAAAACAAGCAGGAACTCGCCCGTTGCATCACCCGCACTCTTCTGGAACAACGAATCCAGAAATACTGGCGCCGCCAGTGCTGTGACGCCC
>JARLHX010000294.1 GCA_031292035.1 Negativicutes bacterium
CTTGTTTGCCGCAGAGGATGATGTCGTATGCGCCCAGTTTCCGGATGGCTGCCGCCAAGGTATAGCTGGTAGCCAGTGTGTCGGAGCCGCCAAAGGCCCGGTCGCTGATGAGGATGGCGGCGTCAGCTCCCATGGCGAGGCATTCTTTGAGGGCGTCTTTGGCCTGGGGTGGTCCCATGGAGAGGACGGTGACTTTGCCGCCGTATTTTTCTTTTAGCTGGAGGGCTGCTTCGACAGCGTTTTTGTCGAAGGGGTTGACGATGCACGGTACACCCTGGCGGATGAGGGTATTGGTTACCGGATCGATCTTTACTTCGGTGGTGTCAGGCACTTGCTTGACACATACTACGATTTCCATTCCTTGAACCTCCTGTTTTGGTTGTAATGGACTAAACCATATTTTCTTACACGATACCAGTGATCATATAAAGGGCAACCGCCAAAAACGCGGTTAATACCTTCAGACAGGTCAAGGCAAAAATGTCTTTATAAGACTCTCTGTGGGTCAGTCCGCAAACAGCCAACAGGGTAATGATACCGCCGTTATGCGGCAAGGTATCAAGACCACCTGACGCCATCGATGCGATGCGGTGGACGACTTCTGGGGGAATATTGGCCGCTGCTGTTACTTCCAGCCAATGTTTACCGAATATGTCCAGGGCGATGGCTACACCACCTGATGCGGAACCGGTAATACCGGCAAGAACGTTGACCATCAACGCTTCATTGAATAGCGGGGCCCCACTGCCAATATTCATTAAGGAGGCAGCAACCGTTTTAAATCCGGGCAAAGACGCAATGACGTTGCCATAGCCGACCTCTGAAGCTGTATTCATAATAGCCAGCAAGGAACCAAGGGCGCCGGCATTCAAGGCTTTCATCAGACTGCTGGATTTCGGAATATATTTATATCCCAAGACAGCGGCGAGAACGATAGCGATAACCAAACCGACAATCAAAGACCAAATGGTGATAACGTTTTTCACCGAGGCTGCCACCAGCGGCAGTTTCATGGCTTGAAACTGCGACAAAATCTGTGGATCCCATTGATACATGTTTGTCATTACATAGTTTAAGACCAACACTGTCAGAAGAGGCAGAATCGAAAACTGCCAGGGCGGGGTAGCAACACTGTCGTCAATGATCGATTCGTTCAGAGTGTGGGTTCCGTATCCCTCTCCACTGGCGGCAGCTGCCTTGCGGCGGTGTTCTAAGTAAAGGTAGCTGAGTATGACTAAGAAAAGGCCGCCAATGGTTCCTAATATCGGAGCAGAGTACAAAGTTGTACCCAAATAAGTGCTGGGGATGATATTTTGGATCTGCGGGCTGCCGGGAAAGGAGTCCATGGTGGCTGTAAATACCCCCAGCACAATACACGCCGGAATTAAGCGTTTGGGTATTTGTGCTTCCCTGAACAAGGCAGAAGCGAAAGGATAGATGGCAAACACACAGACAAACATGCTGATTCCGCCATAGGAAAGGATCATTCCTGCGATCGATACCGCCAGAATAACCTTTTCTTTTCCTACTCGCCGGATAACCTCATGGGCAATACTCTTGGCCATACCGGTGTCTTCCATGACCTTGCCGAAAACTGCGCCCAACATAAAAATGGGGAAAAAGGATTTGACATAGGTCACGCCTTTGGCCATAAATAGTTCGGTATAGCCAGGCAATAAAGGCAGGTTGGACAAGCTTGCGGCGAGAAGGGCGAATATTGGGGCAAACAGAATGACAGAAAATCCTCGGTAAGCAAATGTAATCAATAAAATCAAACTAAGTATAATACCTAAAACTTCCATATGTTTCTCCTCCATATTGTTATTTTTTTCACGTTCTCATTGCGCAGATATACGCTAAGGTAATCTGCGCAATTTTTAACTATCCGCATTTTAGAAACTAATTTTTGTCGTCCATGTACACCGTTTAATAGTCCTTTTTCATCACCATAGTTACCGCTTTGCCGGCAACCACCACTTCGCCATGCTGGTTGACAATGGTGGTCTCCATGATGACCCGGCGCTTCGCATCAATCTTTTCGATTACTTTCGCGGTGGCTGTGATGGTATCACCAATCTTTACAGCTTTAACGAACTTCACTTCCTGCGACAAATACAGCGCATTTACACCAGGAATACAGCAGCCTACGAGGGTGGAAATAAACGATGCGGTGAGCATGCCATGGGCGATACGCTCGCCGAACATTGTTGTTTTTGCATATTCCGGATTGATGTGAACAGGGTTGAAATCGCCGATGATTCCCGCGAAATTTACGATGTCGGCCTCACTGATCATCTTCGTGATGGATGCGGTTTCACCAATCTCAATCTCGTCGTACGGGCGTTCCACTACAAAACTGGTATGAATAGGCATTTTACAACACTCCTCTTCTTTATCTTTGTGATTGACTCACTATCTTAAAATTTGGTTGGCAATGACCACTCTTTGGATTTGATTCGTACCTTCATAAATCTGGGTAATTTTCGAGTCGCGAAGCAGCCTTTCTACAGGATATTCACGCGAATACCCATAGCCGCCCATGATCTGTACCGCGTCCAGAGCCACCTTGACTGCCGTATCAGATGCAAATGTCTTGGCCATCGCCGCTTCTTTGCCAAAAGGCAATCCCGCATCTTTCAGTTGGGCTGCATGATATACCAGTTGGCGTGCTGCTTCGATTTGAATAGCCATATCGGCAAGCATAAAACCAATGATCTGTTGCTGCGCGATGGGCTTACCGAACTGTTCACGCACCTTGGCATAACGAAGAGCTTCTTCATATGCCGCCTGGGCTATTCCTACCGCCTGGGAGCCAATGCCGATTCGGGCGCCATCCAGGACAACCATGGCAATCTTGAATCCTTCTCCCTCCTTACCCAACAAATTGCCTTTCGGAATACGACAGTTCTCAAAAATAAGCTCGCAGGTCGCCGAGGCCCGGATACCCATCTTGTGTTCGGTTTTACCGACGCTAAATCCGGGGGTGCCTGCCTCTATAATAAAGGCAGTTATGCCTTTTACGCCCTTCGTCTTATCCAGGCTTGCAAATACGGTGTAGACGCCGGCTGGTCCGCCGTTGCTAATAAAACACTTGGTGCCGTTGATAACCCACTCGTCTCCATCCAATACAGCGTTGGTAGTAACGCGGGAAGCATCAGACCCGGCGTTCGGCTCGGTAAGAGCAAACGCACCGACTTTTTCGCCGCTGGCAAGGTCAGGCACGTATTTTGCTTTTTGCTCTTCTGTGCCGAAAAGATAAATGGGCATAATGCCGGCAGAGGTATGGATGGCCATAATAGCTCCGGTGGCGGCGCACGCTTTCGATATTTCCTCCACCGCAATCATGTAACTAACATAGTCGGTTTCCGCACCGCCGTATTTTTCCGGAATCGGCAGTCCCATTAGCCCGAGTTCGCCCATTTCCTTGACATTGTCCCAGGGGAATTCCTCAGACTCGTCGTACTTTGCCGCCCTGGGAGCCACCTGTTTCTGGGCAAATTCGGCCACCATTTTTTTTAGATCTTGCTGTTCACTTGTAAGAATGGACATGATATTCCTCCTCTTTACTTGGCTCGGGCAATGAATTCTGGTTTAATGCCCATGAGTGTATCTTCAAAAATGCAGGTGTCCATCAGTTTAAGATTTGGGGAAACCTTGACCGGAAAATCAATTTGGCTTAAAACATGTTTCTCAACATCAACACCAGGGGCTACCTCAGTCAGTACCATGCCGTCGGCTTGCAGTTCCAACACCGCCCGTTCAGTAATATAAAGCACCGTCTGGCCGATTTCTCGGGCATAACTGCCGCTGAAGGTAATCTGATTTACTTTTTTGACGAATTTTTTACTCCGCCCCTCTTTGATGATGTTCAAACGGCCATTTTCAATGGTGATCTCGAGACCGCCAGCCGTCAAAGTACCGCAGAAGACCACCTTTTTAGCATTCTGGGTGATATTGACGAATCCACCGCAGCCTGCAATCCGCGTTCCAAACTTGCTGACATTGATATTGCCCTCTTCATCCGCTTCAGCTAACCCAAGATAGGCGACATCGAGGCCGCCACCGTCGTAAAAATCAAACATATTTGGTTGTTCCAAAATTGCCGTCGGGTTATATGAGGCCCCGAAATTCAGTCCCGAGGCTGCAACACCGCCGATAGGACCTGCTTCAACCGTCAAAGTAACATCTTCTAAAATGCCTTCCTCGTTGGCCACAAGTGCCACGCCTTCAGGTACGCCGATTCCGAGGTTGATGACTGCGTCTGGCAATAACTCCATGGCGCCACGGCGGGCAATCACCTTTCGTTCACTCATCTCCATGGGAGCCAAACTATCCATCGGGCGCCGGACCTCACCACTCATGGACGGATCGTAGTGCACTTCATTGGTCTGCCAGTGGTACTCGGGTTTTGCTATGACAATCGCGTCGATAAGCGCGCCCGGCACCTTAATCTGCTGCGGTGGAAGGGTTCCTCTCGCTGCGAGGCGTTCAACCTGAACAATAACTTTCCCGCCAAAACGCTTTGTCGCTTGGGCGATGTGAAATGCTTCCAGCAGGACACATTCCTTTTCCATCGTTATATTGCCGCTCTCATCGGCAGTCGTTCCACGGATAAAGGCGACATCAATTTTATGAGGCAAATAGTGCAGATACTCTTTACCCTCAATGGTGATGACTTTTACAATATCCTCGGTCGTCTTACTGTTGAGTTTGCCGCCCTCAATGCGCGGATCGGCAAACGTCTTCAGACCGACATGGGTGATAACGCCCGGTTTTGCACCAGCCATGCTCCGAAACAGATGCAAAATAACGCCTTGCGGCAAATTATAGGCCTCTATCTGGTTTTCGACAATTAACTTTCCGAGTTTTGGAGCCAGATTATAGTGCCCGCCAATTACCCGGCGCAATAATCCCGGCTGCCCGAAATGATTGACACAATTCCCTTTGCCGTCCCCCTGTCCTGCAGCATAAAGCAAAGTAAGATTGCTCGGACTCGCTGTATCAAGGAATCGCTGCTTCAACATACAGCTCAACTCTTCCGGGTGGGCGGCCCCCAAAAAACCTTGGACGGCAATGGTGTCTCCCGATTGGACTAGTTTAACCGCCTCCGCTGAGGACATTACTTTGTCTTTCATGTGAGTACCTCCTAGGAAAACCTTAATTACGCATTATTGCATAATTATTTAATGCAAAAACAATGCCAATAATAAGTATCGATGGCAATTATTGGTTCAACCCAGCAATGGCAAGGACTTTGTGATTTTTTACACAAAGTAAATTGTGAGTGATAATAGTGGCAAATCTGAAAGTTTGCAAAATTGCCAATGCAAATATACCAATTGACAATTCAAAAAAAAGCGAACCGCGTCGCCAGCGGTTCGCTTTATATGCACTGTTTTTTATCCTTGCGATTGCGTTTTCGAATAATTGTGGTGACATCCACCCCGAGATTTTTGGATGCTTCTTTAAGGGAACCACACTCACCAATGGCCTCCTCAATTATCTCTTCCTCCAGGGACTGGATCAAGTCTTTCAGGCATACATCGCGGCGCCAAAGCCGGTTTTTTTCGCCATCCAAGCCATTGTTTTTATTTGCTACCTTGATCAGCTTCATCAACCCCGAATTTTCAGCGATTTCGGCTAGATGGCGCAGCTCAATGATCGGCTCGTCAACAATGACTACCATCCGTTCGATCAAATTGATCAGTTCCCGGATGTTGCCTGGCCAGTTATATCGCAGTAAAGTCTCCATCGCTTCCGGCGCTATCGTCTTGGAGCGTTTGTAGCGTTGATTGGTTTTATCCAGATAATGGGCAATCAATGGGGGCAAGTCGTCTTTTCGCTCCGCTAACGGTGGAATCCTGATAGGAATGACATTCAGTCGATAATAAAGATCCTGACGAAAGGCCCCTTTTTCGATGAGCTCTTCCAGTTTCGTGTTGGTTGCCGCGATAATGCGCACATCGACCGAGATCTCTTTCGTGCCGCCGACCCGGTAAAATTTACCCTCTTGCAGAACATTTAAAATTTTGGCCTGGAGAGAAAGCGGCATATCCCCTATTTCATCCAGAAACAGGGTACCTTTGTTTGCCAGCTCAAAAAGGCCTACTTTCGATTTTTTCGCCCCGGTAAAAGAACCTTCCTCATAGCCAAAAAGTTCGGATTCGAGAAGTGAGTCAGGAATTGCGCTGCAATTGACGTGAATAAAGTTGCCGGTATTGTGGCGCTCGCTGGCCATATGGACGAACTTTGCCAATGCGGTTTTTCCGACGCCTGACTCTCCGGTAATAAGCAATTGGAGATCAGTGTCAGCGACTTTCATCACAAGCTCATATAAATTTTCCATAACCCGGCTGCGCACTAATGCTCGATTAATATCCGCGCTAGCTATTTGTATGGCCATTAATTCGCGTTGGAAGCCCTTTGCCAAATCCTTAACACTCTTCAGCTTTTCGTGCAATGTATTCAGTTCGGATATATCACGGACGTTGGAGACCACACGAACAATCCGTCCCAACGGATCACAGAGCGGTGTGCTGGATACCACTGCCTCTTTGCCAGCTGGATATTTGACCACCGCACTGATGGTTTCGCATTTTATGAGGGCTTGTAAAGAACAAGAATAAGGGATTGAGCCATCCTCAAGCAGATCCTTAAAATTTCTACCGACGATCTCGCAGCGATTTAAACCGGATATATGCTCAAAGGCATTATTAATTGCTAAAACCTTTCCAGAACCATCAGCCACTACAATTCCATCATAAGAGGTATCGATAAACCGCTGGACGCCGATGATAGAATCCCCAGCTTCACACCATAAGTGATCCGAGTCGTGATAATCATTAAAATTTCGAAAGAAGATATGGTAAGAACCGGCTTTTTGATCATCGCCTACAATATCAAGCAGTATTTTTTCGGAAATTGATGTTTTGACGAGCCGAGGATACGAGTCTTCCCTCAGCCAGCTCCTGCGGAACCAGGGTAAAACCGATGTTATTTTACTCTCCGTATCAACAAGATCACCTAATACAGAAACCGCTCGTTCATTGGCATGAAAAATAAGCCCGTCGCCGTCTATTTTAAGATAGCACCAACCTGGAGTGAACTGTTCCTGCATAAAATCACATCCTTCTTACTAAGAGAAAAGGCTCTCATTAGGATAAACTTCAGGCTTCTTTTACCTAAATATTTCTACAAGACAGTTCGTTAATCCTTTCACATACTATGCAGAAATACATCGATAAATGACTTTCCCCATCAAGACTGTAAAAATGGCGATAAATAGCAGCTTCGTGTTTTAATAAAATAACAAACCGAGGCTTTCTAAACATACACTCATTACCAAGAAATTTGAATTCCTATTAAATTCTTTTAAATATAAGTAACTTAAAGAGTCCTGCTCACAGATTCTTTTGTCGATAAACCGTAATAGTCTCTCCACCCATTCCCCAGTTATCCACATCCACTTCGTCTATCACGACAACTGTCGTTTTGGGATGCTTTCCTAATACATCCTCCAACAATTGTGTCGCCCCTTTTATAAGCCGTTCTTTCTGTTCTTTCGTCGCACCCTCTTTGGTTATTTTAATATTAACATACGGCATACTATATCCTCCTTTTGTACCCCTTACCGGGCATTCAGAAATCGACTAAACTAATTAATACACCGACCACGTCTTTAATAGTACTATTTATTCGCCACGGAAACTGATTTTCCTCGTAGCTCCATTTTAGGATCAAGGTCAACATAAAAATAGAGAAACATCTAGTGAGGACGTTTCTCTATTTAGAAAATACAGCATATTCTTCTTTGCGTCTTAAAGAGTTATACCGTGGCATAGCTTTAGTGAGCGGCCAACAATGTTCTCTTTTCCCCGTTTATTCGAAAAGAGCGGTGGACAAGTACCGCTCGCCAGTGTCTGGTAAAAGTACGACAATGGTCTTGCCGACATTCTCCGGGCGTTTGGCAACTTCAGTGGCAGCAAATGCCGCCGCACCGCTTGATATGCCGACAAGCAGCCCTTCAGTCCTGGCTAATGCTTTTGCAGTGGCGAAAGCGTCCTCATTTTTGACCTTGAAGATTTCATCGAAGATTTTTACATTTAGAACATCAGGAACAAACCCGGCGCCGATGCCTTGGATTTTGTGCGGACCGGGATTCCCCCCAGACAGTACTGGAGAATCAAAAGGTTCTACTGCAATGACTTTAACCTCCGGCTTGCGACTTTTAAGGACCTCACCCACACCGGTGATGGTTCCGCCGGTGCCGACGCCGGCGACGAAGATATCGACCTTTCCATCTGTATCACGCCAAATTTCCTCAGCGGTGGTTTTGCGGTGAACCTCAGGATTGGCTGGATTTTTGAATTGTTGGGGTATGAAGGAGTTCGGGGTCTCGACCGCCAGTTCCTCGGCCCTCCTAATGGCTCCTTTCATCCCTTCCGCCCCTGGCGTCAACACTAATTCAGCGCCAAGCGCCTTCAGCAGGTTGCGTCTCTCAATACTAAAGGTCTCAGGCATGGTCAGGACCAACCTGTATCCTTTCGCCGCCGCTACAAACGCCAGCCCAACACCGGTGTTGCCGCTGGTCGGCTCAATGATCACCGAGTCTTTGGTAATGATGCCGCGGTCTTCAGCATCTTTGATCATCGCATAACCGATTCGGTCCTTTACACTGCTCAGCGGATTAAAGTATTCCAGTTTGGCTACAAGGTTGGCCTTCAAATCCTGGGTTGCACTATAATTATTCAATGCCAATAGCGGTGTATTGCCGATTAAATCGGTTAAATTCTGGGCTATTTTTGTCATGGTCAACATCCTCCTTCTATTTCTTATTCATCATTTTGTCTAGGAATGGCCACATTCATGTAAAAAATCAATACAAAAAAGCTAAGGAATCCCCCGGTTTGTCGGGACTTACCTCAGCCTTCAGATGCCTGATCAGCTATCTATGATATTTCTGTAATCATACCATGACTGGGCATTGCTGTCAATCCCCCGCCCCTTTGATGCCCACTCACCCGGCTCGGGCCCAGTCGGATCGGTTTATTTTTTTCTGACGCTGCCGTTAAAGAGCCTCCTGGAATATTTTCTCTGTCTGTGAATCCAAAAAAACAATTAATTGTTCTGAGTTCCAATCACTCTTTTGTACTATATCAATAATTTGATCAGCCTTTTCGGATTGAATCGTGATGTCAATCAACGATCGTTGTCTGCGCCCTGAGAAAATTATCCGAGAGTTTTTGCCTTTACATTCATTCAAGATTACTCGCCAACTACCATCAATCTTCATAGACACGCTCCCTTAATTATCTAAGACAATAGTAACAGAGGGCGATTGAATGAAGCAAGCTAATTGGCAATATATGTATGTTAAGTTTTTGCGAACATTTGCGATTTTAGTGCTAGTTGTAATAGCGTCACTTTATAATACTATTCTTTTTCTCGACGTTGTTGAGACAGCGCTAGGCTTCGAAAACCGACTTTCTAGTATGAAAATAAAAATACGGGTTTGAGCTGCAATCTTCAGCCCAAACCCGTATTTATCAATTGGTGCTCTCTAGGTCGGCCAGCCAGTTGGCAATCGCGTAATCAAGTGGCAAGCTTTCCAATATCGCGGCCTGCCAGCTATTAGGAGTGGCCATTTGCCGTAAATCGGCCGTCTTCAGATATCCGCGGCATGTAAGACACAATGACGCTGTCCATCCAGGCAATTCATCGGCAGATAAGATTTTGATCTGTTCAGGCTGTTCCTCTTTGCAAAACGTGCAGCCGATCCTCTTGTACCGCCAGCGAGTCAGACAGGCTCCACATACCAGTTTCCGCTGGCCGTTTTCACCTTCGATACAGGCCAGCATGGGTACTGCGCCGCATACAGGACAATGCTCCTTGGTCCACTCTGCCGTCGATAGAGCAGAAGTCACCGCAGTTGCCGTCCTTGCCAGTGCAGTTTGGCAAGCCAAGTGGACATATGCGTTACCGCGCTCAGGCAGGATATCGTATTCGTGCCAAGCATCAGAAACTGTCTGATCGGACAGATAGTTTGCTATCAATGCTTCGGTCACTGACGTCGTCAGAGACTTCTTCTCCCACAATGCAATCGCGTCACTCAACAGGGAAGCCGCAACTTGCATCGGGAAATCCTCTGCTGTCAGCGCCGGCTCTCCAGCCGCAATTCGCTTCTGCCAAGCTTCGCAAAAAACCTCGTCCGCCGGCAGTGGTCCTAATTTTATGGCAGCCTGTTTAAATTCGGACAGGATCTCTGCAATGCCTTCGGCAATTTTCACTTAATAGTCTCCTTTTGCGTCACTTCGCGATACCATTTGGCGTGGTGAGCCTTGGCAAACGACCGTTTCACCGAACCGTACAACATCCCGTTGATGGATTCTTTCGAACCGGGATGCAAAAGGCCGAGATACATATGGCCAATAATTACCGCCGCCATGGTCAGAGCCATCAAGTCATGCAAAGGATATGCCCAGCGGACGATGCCCAGCGGCACTGAATCGGAAAACCACATCATCAGCCCCGTGATCGTCAAAACTGTCCCGCCGCCGAGAACAAGCAATGAATTGACTTTCTCGCCGGAATTGAAGCGTCCTTGCTCCGGAAATTCGGGATGACCACCGAAAAACTCTTTAGGGAATTGCTGCAAAAAAGTGATATCGGTTTTGTCCCAGGTGATGCTGTCGCGGATCCAGCGGATGAAGGCCGGACGATCACCAAAAAACAGGAGAAACAGTGTCCCGAAGGAAAACACCACAGCCGCAACGCGATGGACAATACGGGCGTTTTGCACCCCACCGAAGAGGTTGGCCAGAACGGCGAATTTCGGTGAAAATACCACAAGCCCAGTCATCAATAACGCAAAGAAGCTGATGGTATGCACCCAGTGAGTGAGTCGTTCCGCCTTGGAAAATCGCTCAATGCGATCATTATCCATCTTTGCCTACCCCCTTGTCTTTGGGTTCAGAGGATTCGTGGGGATTAGCCTGCCCTCTAGTCTTGATGAAACCGACGGCAGTTGCCAAAAGCGCGCCAGCGATTGCCACCCCGCCTAACGGACGGACGAACTTCTTCCACAGATCCACCGACACCGGTACTGCCGGATCGGCAGGCAAACCGTAAAATTCAGGCGGTCTTAGCAAGATATAGGTGAAGTTGATGCCGTCAAGTCTTTGGGCATCATAGAGAACAGCCTGAGGGTGTACCGGCTTGATCTGTTCAAAGCGACTACGGGCCATGGCGATGATCTTATCCCGCGGACCATAGGCCAGTGCTTCCGGCTGGCAGGTCTGGACGCAGGCCGGTTGCATGCCGTTGGCTACCCGCTCGGGACAGCCGGTACACTTGTAGGATTTTTGCGTTTTGGGGTTAACCCGGGGTACGTTGAAGGTGCAGTTGGTGACACAGAACCCACAGCCGATGCATTTAGTATGGTTGATGACGACAAACCCGTACTCGGTATGAGAGATGGCGTCTTGCGGACAAGCCTTTTGACAGGCAGCGTCAGCGCAATGCATACACTGCTCTTTGCGGAACAGCCACTCCATTTTATTATTTTCCCGCACCTCGCGAAAAGCGATGAAGGTGTAAGTACTGGGATCGAAAGCAGGATGGGCCTGGAGGCTTCTGTAGAAAGGCAATTTTTCGCCCGGCAGCGTATTCCACTGTTTACACGCTACCGAACAGGCCTGACAGGCGGTGCATTTGGACGCATCATACAATACGCTCATTCTGTCGGCCATGTTATTTCACCTTCCTTATATTGACAAGCTGCGCTTTGTACTCCGGGGTCCCTGCCGCCGGGTCCAACGCGCCGTGAGTCAGGGAGTTGACGCTAGGACCGGTGCCGAGGCCGATAAAGCCCCAGCCATATGGCATGCCCACTGTATGGGATTCCTTACCGTTGATCGTCAGGGGTTGAATGCGTTCGGTGACCATCGCCTTGACCCGGAGCGAGCCGCGGGCTGAAAGCAGTTCAACGATTTCGCCGTTCTTGATGTCCAGCTGCTTGGCCAGAACGGTGCCCATTTCCAGGAAGGCTTCTGGCATGCATTCCACCAGCCACGGAAGGTTCCGGGTCAGTGAGCCGCTACAAAAATGCTCGCAGCCGTCAGTGTAACTGGTAAGGACATAGGGGAACTTGTCGGCACCGCCGAGAGCCTTGTCTTTGAAGGGCTTACGGGCCATAGCAACCGGGTTGGTTGCCACTTTTGGATGCAGGATATTGCCGGTGGGGCTTTCAAAAGGCTCGTAAAACTCAGGCAAAGGCCCGTCGATATTAATGCCGGATATGACGGTTGGCATTGGTGCACCGGCCGGCCTATTGGCATATGGCGCGGTAAACAGGCGACCCATTTGTTCGGCAGTCATCCGGAAGGCCGGTTTCCCCTCCGGAGTGTCAGGTCCCTTGGTCCGATCAATGACATCTGGGATGTCGTTGCCTACCCACTGTCCTTTTAGGCTGTCCCAGGCAATGAGCTGCCTTTTGGAGTCGACAGGTTGTCCCTTGGCGTCGCACGAAGCACGATTATAGAGGATCCGGATATTTGCCGGCCACGAATAGGTCCAGCCCGGGAAAAGCCCGAGTCCGCTCGGATCTTCTCCGCCCCGACGCATCGACAGGTTACCGTTGCCGTAAACCCCTGAATAGATCCAGCACCCGCAGGAAACATCGCCTGCCGGCGCGGCCAAATACTCGCCTAATGTTGCGATAAGCTTACCGGTCTTCAAATTGTAGCCGTTGATTTCCTGGAGCACTTTGGCCGGATCGGGCTCCTCGCCATAATCCCAGCTGGCGTGAAGAATCGGAAAATCTTTGGGATTGGTGCTGCCGGCATAGAGCTGGCGAACCTTGTCGAAGAACAGGGTGAAAATATCCAGGTCGGAACGGGCAGAACCCTCAGGTTTAAGCGGTGCGCCCTTCCACTGGATCCAGCGACCGCTGTTGGTAAAGCTGCCTGCTTTCTCGTAGAGAAAGGCTGCCGGGAGAACGATGACCTCAGTCTGGATTTCTTCCGGTTTGACGTTTGGAGCCTTCCAAAAAGCCGCTGTCTCGGTTTCAAACAACTCAAGGTTGACCAATAAATCGAGTTTGCTCAGTGCCGTCGCCACAATGTCATTGTTGGGAATGCTGACCATCGGATTGATGGCTGTGTTGATGAGCACCTTGAACTGACCACGGGCCATGTCCTCAATCATCGGGATATACGTGATGGCTTTGCCGCTCTGCATACGCGGCAGATACTGATAGCAATAGTCGTTGGCAGGAGTGGCATAATCACCAAACCAGGCTTTCAGGATGGAAATCAAATGTTTTCTGGAGCCGCTGCTGTACTTCTGGCCATAGACGTTGGTATCTGTATCAACATCTGACGGTGTGGGAATATACCCTGGCAGCGTTGTCGCAAGGTTGGACAGGTCGGTAGATCCCTGCACGTTGGGCTCGCCGCGGAGGGCGTTGACACCGCCGCCTGCTTTGCCGATATTGCCCAGCAGGAGCTGGATAATGGCATAACAGCGAATTCCCTGCGTAGCAGTGGTGTGCTGGGTCATCCCCAGGGCGTACATAATGGTTCCCGGTCCATTTTTGGCGATCATGTCGGCAATTTGCTTAATCGTTTCGCTCGGTATGCCGCTGATGGCAGTGGCGGTTTCCAGTGTATAACGGCTATAATGTTGTTTCAGGAGACTAAACACAGTGCCCGGTTCGTCAAGGGACGCCGCTTTTACCGGGCGGCCGCCGTCATCTAGCACATAGCTCCAAGTACTTGTATTATAACTGTTTTTGCTGCTGTCGAATCCGGAGAATAATCCTTCGTTGTAAGCATAGCCAGGATTAATCTTGCAGGCAGCATTGGTAAAGTTTAGGACATAATCCTTGTCGATCAGATTGTTCTGAAGAATATAGTTGATAATCGCCCCTAAATAGGCAATATCGGTACCTGGGCGAATCTGGGCGAATAGATCGGCCTTGGCGGCCGTCCGTGTGAAGCGAGGATCAACCACGATGATCTTGGCACCCTTAGCCTGAGCCCGGATCAAGTATTTCATCGCGATCGGATGGTTTTCAGCCGCATTGGACCCGGCAACCAGAAACCACTTGGCATTTTCCATATCGGTCCAGGAATTGGTCATGGCGCCCCGGCCAAATGATGGTGACAAACTTGCCACCGTGGGGGCGTGTCAGACCCGGGCCTGATGTTCGTTATAATTGCTCCCCATCAGGCGAAGGAATTTTTGTACCAGATAGCATTCTTCGTTATCCAGCTCAGCAGAGCCTAAAACACCGATCGCGTCGGTGCGATGAGCATCGGCGATCCAGGTAGCATCACGAACATCTTTAATCTTGCGGGCAATTTTGTCGATTGCCGCCTCCCAGGAGATTTCTTGCCAATCTTTGCCGCCGGGCGCACGATACATAGGTTTCAGTATCCGCCGCGGATTGTCGCGCACCTGACCAAGAGCAGCTCCTTTAGGGCATAAACTACCCTTGTTGGTCGGATGATCGGGGTCACCCTCCAGGTTAATCAGCTGTCCGTCACGGACATGCAGGATGATGCCGCAACCGCCAGAGCAAAAGTGGCAGATGCTTGGAAATTCGGACGCATCGCGAATTTTGAGCTGAAATCCCGCAGCCCGGGCCTGATCGACATCAAAACCCAAACCCGACGCCAACACCCCGGCTGTCGAAACAGACAGTTTGATAAACTGTCGCCTTGACAATGTCATGGAACATACCTCCCTTTCCTCAGTTGTCTCTGTTTGCGCTTCAAGTGGGAATAGGTATATTGTCAGATAATTCTATAGTTTGTCATCGATATCCTCTATCCATGACAAACTATTCTTTAATTTCCATAGCCGATAAATTGATGGCGGTATTAGCAATCATTATTAGCTTTTGAATTGCCATATGAGGAATTTATTTGACTACCATCGCCGACAAGTTGGTAGCGGCGTTTGCAACCTCATCAGAAGCCCTTTCTATCTCCCCTGAGGTTTCGGCCAGCCCGCTTACCGAAACATTTATATTTTCCACCTGACGATAATTATTGGATATCGAGTCGGCAATCTGGCCCATACGCTCTGACGTTTCTTTAACCGCAACCCCCACCTTAGCCATGGTGGCGGCTTGCTGGGCCATACTGCCCACAACCTCGGTGGTCGATTCATTATTTTCCCGGATTAGATCAACAATCTCATTGGCGGCCTGACGGCTCTGCTCCGCCAATTTTCGGACTTCCTCAGCCACCACGGCAAAACCACGACCCGCCTCACCGGCTCGGGCAGCCTCAATCGCGGCATTCAGGGCCAGCAAATTGGTCTGATCAGCTATTCCGGTTATGGTCTGAACAATATTGGCAACCGACTTGGATGTGGCCTCTAGGGAGGCAACTTTTGTCTGAGCCGCTTGGTTGGAATCCACCATCGCCGCCACTTGCGCCAGCGTCTCTTTGGTGGCCTTCTCCCCATCCAAAGCATTGCTCCGGGCATGGTCTGCTTCTTGTTTTGCCTGGTCGGACGCATCTTTGATCTGTTGGGCCGAACGCGCCATCTGCGACGCAGAAGCCGTTGTTTCCTCTGCTGTTGCAGCCAAAGTCTGACTGGCATCCTGCACCCTGGCGACAAGCGCCGACTGCTCGGCCATCAGCGCTTCCAATTCGGCCTTTTTATTAATTTCAGTCGAAAATGCCTCGATAAACGACTGGTTTACCTCGGCTTGGATCAGCTGCACAACTTGATCAAAAGATTGTAATACTTTGATCAGGTGTTTTGGATCTGAACCATATGCTGTAACGATGTACGGAATAATGGTGTGTTTTAGAGCACCAGCAGCAAGGATAAACCACTCGGCCGGCAATTTGATCCGGTTGTGGACCATACCGATTTGTTTTTTGTCATCGAGATACTGTTGACTGATATTGGTCTGGTACAAAGTCGTCAAAAAACCGGTCAGGGTTCCTTTTAAACGCTCAACGGTGGAAAACTTTTTGATAAACGAATCAACTTCAGGCACCACAGTCAGATGAGAGTAAAAGGACTCGACGATTTCTTTCAGATTTGGCTCGATAACCGGGCGCAGCTCGGCCAGATAGCCGACAGATTCGTTATCCATCGATAGAAACACTTTAGCCACATGATTCTTCCCGGTGAAAGATCCCTGGGCCGGCTGAGAATATTTTTTACCACTACCGAACATTTTTCAATCTCCTTTATCTGCCATTTGGAGCATTTATCTTAATCGGGGTGCTATTAAACCAGTATTTTCTTGTCGATGATGGTAATCATCTGCTCAATCTCCGGTTTGGTAATCTGGGCAAAAGCGCCAAGCGCCTCCCCTTTGCGCCGCATTTCATCGTTGATCAACGATGAGAAAATAACGACAGGGATATCTTTCAATTTCTCGTGTTCCTTGATCCGTTTCGTGAGATGGTGTCCATCCATTTTCGGCATCTCGATATCGGTAATGATCAGTTGTATTTGTTCTTCAATCGGTTTGCCGGTGGCAATCAACGCCAACAGTTTTTCCCATGCCTCTTGACCATTTTCGTTGTCGAGGGTGTTATATCCGGCAGTATGCAGGGTGTTATGCAAGAGTTCACGCAACATATGAGAATCCTCAGCAAGAAGGATGGTCTTCCCTTTTCTGAGTTGCGTCAATTCTGGTGTAGAGGTAGGAACAACCGACATCTTTCTATTAATATCCGGATTAACTTCGGCGAGAATTTTTTCAAAATCTAATAAGATAATCAATCGACCACTCATTTTAACAATCCCGACAACCAAATCAGATCCTGACAGGTGAGGGGCCGGCTCCATCTGTGTCCAGGAAATGCGGTGAATACGGTCCACCGTCTCCACCTTGAAGCCCACAAAGAAATTGTTGATTTCAGAGACAATAAACTTGGAGGAGGTCTCTGTTTCCGCAACATTCATACTACGGGCCAAATTGATGAGGGGAATAACTTTGCCACGCAAAGTAAATGCGCCATCCAGATTCGGATGTGATTTTACGATTGGTGTGACCGCCACCGGATTGATGACTTCACGGACTTTGGCCACATTAATCCCATACGCTACGCCTCCGATGGAAAACTCGATGATTTCAAATTCATTGGTGCCGCTTTCAAGTAAAATTCCTTTTGTATCTTCCATTTCAATTCCTCTTTCCTACCATATATTTTTTTGCCCTGACCCGAACTTCAATCTTTCTGTTGCAGTGTCGCTTTTGACTGACCTGTTGCATTGAGTAGAGATATATACTTTTGCTCTGCGTTGTTTACTTGATAATCAATCCACTGGCGGGCCAGAGAATATACATCATACGATAGCGCTACCTCACCTGCGGCATGCGAATTTCGCAGTCGCTGTAATTCATTGAGAAACACCATGTACCCGGGCTCGTATTGCGGCAGACCAGTATATCTGTTTTGCGTCAACTCTTTTTTTCCTTGCGGAAAATGAAGACTAGCAAATGTTTGCAACTGTTCGACTGCTTTGCCGGTAATAGCTCTTTCATCCTCAATCGTCTGGCAAGATGTAACTTCCTTAAACAAGGTTTCCACAACGTCAGATAAAACCTGGTGCTGGCGATCCAACGCGGTGGCTCCTAACCCAAAAATTCCATCCCCTTCCGAGTACGCCACTCTTCTTTCCTCCTAACAAATCAGCGTAGAAAAGTTCCGGCATTTAACGTAATCGCAGTAAATATTCACAAGCGACCAGGGCAGCTTTCGCCCCGTCACCAGCGGCGATGACGATTTGTTTATCAGGTACGCTGGTTACATCACCTGCTGCAAACAAACCTGAAATATTAGTTCGACCCCGGCAATCCACCTGAATTTCACCATTTTGATTCCGATCGACCAACCCACTTACAAATTCGGAATTAGGTTCAAGCCCGATTTCAACAAATATCCCTTGTACCAACAGTTCTTTTTCCTGCAGGGAGGGCGAATGATTAACAGTCACCTTTTCCACTGCATCTTGTCCATAGATCCCTTTGACAGCAGAATCGGTCATCACAGTCAGGTTTGGCGCCAATGCTAATTTATCCAGCATGACCGCGTCGGCGTTTAATCCGTCGCGTACGATCAAATACACGCTTTGCGCTATACCGCTCAACTCCAAAGCTGCCTGAACACCCGAGTTGCCGCCCCCTACTACTGCTACATCCTTGCCGGCATAAAGCGGTCCGTCACAGGTGACACAAAAAGCGATGCCGCGTCCCATAAAATCACTTTCGCCCGGAACATTGAGACGACGAGGGCGCTTGCCGGATGCAACAATAACCGTTTTCCCCTGATACTCGATAAGAGCGCCGCGAACAGAAAACGTGCCGTCATCATTGACCGTTAGCGCTGCCGCATCATCATAAACGACATTCACGGGAAATTGCTTGACATGCTCTTCAAACTTCGTGATCAGGTCGAGTCCTGAAATCAAATGATATCCAGTATAATTCTCAATACTATTTGTCCAAAGAATCTGACCGCCAAATTCTTTGGTAATGAGCAACGTATTCTGCTTTTTGCGGCTGGCGTAAACGGCTGCCGTTATCCCTGCCGGTCCACCGCCGATAATAATTACGTCGTACATCTTATATACCCTTTCTTGGCCAATATCCCTGCATCAAACTTGACTCAAATCGCCCTAATTTCGCCAAGAAATTGGGGAGTTTGCAACTGGTAATTCCGCGATTATTTGCGTTACAACTAGTTATATCGGTATATTCTAGACACTGTTTGACATTTCCTTCCTTAATTCGACATGAACAATATTTTTTTTTTGTGTTTAACTCCGATTTCTTAAGTTTTCTATCTGTGTGCTGTTATTTTAAAATAAGTGAAAAAACGCAAGAGAAATGATCTTTCCGTGTTTGATCATTTCTCTTGCGTTTTTTTGTTATTCTAAGATTTTATTGATAGGCTTTAGCCACAAGGTCCATGGTGTGAACCACCTGAGTACCGACTCCGGCGTTGCGCACAGCGTGTTGCAGTTGAATCAGACAGGCCGGGCAGCCGGTAACCAAATAATCAATTTTATTTTTTTGCAAAAAATCAATTTTGGGCTGAGCCACTTGCTGTGAAAGTTTATAATGACTCATATTGAAGGAGCCAGCCGATCCGCAGCAGCTGTTGGCGGTAAGTTCCACGAATTTGGTGCCGGGACCGAGGCGTCGAAGTAATTCTTTGTGACTTTCAGTAGTTCCTTTTAATTTGCGGAAGTGGCAGGGCTCGTGAAAAGTGACCGTGCCGACATTTACCGGTTTAGGGGGCTGGAAATCGAGTACTTTGACAAGCAATGTACCGATGTCGATCACCTTTTCGGACAATGCGACCGCGGCCGGTGATTGCTCCAATAGCTGCGGGTATTCGTGCCATGTACCGATGCAGCTGGCGCAGTCGGCGATAATGTCGTCGGCCTCGGTTTTGGCGAAGGCCGCCACGTTTTTCTCGGCCAATTTGCGTGCCGTCTCATGGTCGCCGCTGGCCAGCGCCGGAATGCCGCAACATGCCTGGTCAGGAATGACGACTTCAACGCCGCTCTCGTTGAGCATCTTGATGATATTCGCACCGGTAGCCGGAAACATATAATTGGTCATGCATCCGGTGAAATAAGCTACCCGGTATTTCGCAGTGCCATTGGCTTTGCTGATGCTTGGCGTGCTTTCGCGGAAGCTGCTGAGCCTTGTTACAGGCGGCAGCAGGGATTCTTTGGCGGCGAGGTCGCCTGGCAGTAGCTTGAGTATGCCGGTAGCCCTGGTAAGAGCATCCATCCCCAAAGCATGATATAAGTAAAGGAGCTTTGCTAAAACATTGAGACGACCGGTTTTGGTGAGAAAATGCTGGAACACCGTTTTCTTGATGATCGGCAGACCTAGATTCCCGACCAAATCGCGCCGGGCCTCTCTCACCAGTTCATCCCCTTTGACATTGTTGGTGCAGTTCTCACCACAGCGACCACACAGCAGACAGGTGGAAAATATTTCACCTAGCTTGTCGTTCCACTCGATTTTGCCCTCTTCCAACATTTCCAGAAGCTCGATTTTGCCTCTGGCAACAAATTGTTCCCGCCCGGTTGCCGTATAAAGCGGACAATTGGCCTGGCAGGCACCGCAGCGGCTGCAGCGGCTGAGCATCTCCATGACTTCTTTGTTTGGTTTCATCATCATCACCTAAAATATCTTCCCGGGATTGAGTATCCCTTTCGGATCGACTGCAGCTTTAATTGCCTTCATATAGTTGACTCCAACTACCCCAACTTCCCATTCCAGATACGGTTTTTTCATTGTTCCGACGCCATGTTCCCCTGACAGTGTGCCCCCGAGGTCCAAAGCAGCCTGGAAGATTTCCTCCACCGCTTTTTCCACCCGCTCCATTTCCGCATGGTCGCGTTTGTCGGTAATGATGTTGGGATGGAGATTGCCGTCACCGGCGTGTCCGAAGACCGGCAGAAAAAGATCATACTTCTCCGATATTTCTTTGAGGCGGCGAACCATTGCCGGTATCTTGCTGCGCGGCACTGTTGCGTCCTCTGATATTTTGGTCGGTTTGAGCTGGACAATCGCTGAAGATACAGCCCTGCGAGCTTTCCAGAGTGATTCCCGCTCGGCAGGTTCTGTGGCCACCTGCACCTGGCGGCAGCCGCATTCTTTGCAAGCCGCTTCAATTGCTTTGATTTCCTCATCGACTGCCGTTTGGCTTCCGTCGACTTCAATCAGCAGGACGGCTTGGGCGTCAACCGGCAATCCCAATTTAAGATGATTCTCTACACAGCGGATGGTAGTCTGATCCATCAGTTCCAACGTCGCCGGCACAATCCCACTGGTGATAATTGTTGTTACCGTGCGGGCCGCAGCGTCGAGTTCGTCAAATATCGCCAGTGCGGTGACAATGGCTTTGGGTTTCGATATCAACCGTAGAGTGACTTCGGTAATGATTCCGAGGGTGCCCTCGCTACCGGTCAGGAGTTTGGTAAGGTCATAGCCGGTCACGTTTTTCACCGTCCGACCGCCCACTCGCATGATGTCGCCTTGGGGCGTAACAAGCTCCATCCCGAGTACGTAGTCAGAAGTCACACCGTATTTGAAAGCCCGCGGCCCTCCGGCGTTTTCGGCTACGTTGCCTCCGATGGTACATGTTTTCTGGCTGGCTGGATCAGGAGGATAGTAAAGCCCCAGCTTCTCCGCAGCGGCGTGCAGGTGAGCGGTGATGACCCCCGGCTCGACCACACAGACCAGATCTTCCTTGTCAATCTCTTTAATCTTATTCATCCTGGTCAGGAGGAGTGCAACACCTTCATCCATCGGCACTGAGCCGCCGCTGAGACCGGTTCCGGCCCCCCGCGGAAAGATGGCAAAGCCGATTTCGTTAGCTAGTTTCACAATCTCGGCTACTTCCTGCGTGCTCCCGGGAAAGACCACTAGTCCCGGAATACCTCTTTGGATGGTTCCATCATAGGAATAGCAGATCCGTTCTTCCTTGCTTGTGAGGATATTGTCCGTCCCTACAATGTCAGTCAGTCGCTTAATTATTTGCTTATCCATGTTTAGACCCTACTTTCGCTTCACAATATTTCCCGCTGCGTCGAACCGGAGCGGCTCAGCGGCGCCAACTACCTTGATATCAGAACGACCTGACAATTCACGCTGTAGATTAGATGAAACCCATATCTCATCCAAATGCAGCGTGTTTTTGACCCTCACAACCCGCAGTGAATCCACATCAGCAGCTTTCAGCGACTGCACCGCGCTGTCAATGACCTCCTGGTCGCTATCGAGAATCATCGGCAGCATGGTCCGCATCAAAAAACCAGTCGTAATACTATTCAGATAGGTAGCTTTATAATTAATCTTGTCAACAAGTTTACGGGTGGTGAAATCGGCCAGACCGATGCCATTGGCGTTGCCATGGGAAGCTTCTGTCAAATCCAGTACCGCAACTCGTTTAATGCGGGGCCGCAAAGGCTCGGCAACACCAGCAATCCGCCACCGGCCGATAATGTTGGTATCCATACAGGTGCCGCTAAAATCTTTGCCCATTTCGTCGACAATCAAGAGATCAATATCGTCAAAAGGCAATTTGGGCAAAAGTTCATTCGACTTTTGCAGCAGCAGAGCCTCCTGGGCTTCGATCTCATCCGGGTTCAGGCCGTAGAGCCCTTCGGTGTCCTCATAGCCATTCTCGACAATGGCGATACCGCCAAGGACATTGACTTCTTTCAGAACAATGCGACCCAGTTCCAAAATAACCTGGCCCGTCACCTCAGTGCCCATAGAATGAATGGACTCCGCGCCGGGGACACGCCCCAGGCCGATGCCCATCATTTTGAACAGACCTGATTCCCGCGGCGCCCGAAACGCGGTATGACACTTGATCCGATTCATGACAATCAGGCCGTCGGCCTCCACCGCTTCCTTGGCGCAGTACACGTCAACATGATGGGTAGGCGTAACCCCGATTTTAACTACCGCCGATGAGCAGATAACCGGACACCCCACCGTGTCCGGAGTGATGCCAAGACTGTCGAGAACCTCGCGCTGCCCCTCCGGCGTTCCACCGCCATGACTTCCCATGGCGGAAATCAGGAAGGGATTGGCCCCCATTTCCTTGAGTCTGGCGACAACCGCAGCATGAATTTCCGGAATCCGGTTAATACCCCGGCTCCCGGCAGTAATAGCGATGTTTTTACCCCGGACATCCTTCTCTGTTAAAGCCAGCTTATCCAGCTCAATCTTCACCTGCCCGGCCAAATCATCAAGGCGCGGACGGGGGAAAGATTGCTCCAGCTTAATCATCTTTAGCTCCACATGATCACCACTTTCGTACCCTGCCGTATTTGACTCTGTCACAGTCAACCAACTGTTAATCAAAGATGGAATAATTTGCGGATCTTAGCCTCCACGCCGCCCAAGTGTTCCCACATGGCCTGCCGAGCATCAACAGGGCGGCCAGCCATGATCGAATCCAGGATCAATTTATGTTCCTGGACGATCACCAGCCGGGGGCCAAATGTTTTTGAAAACAAGTGATGCCCGGCTTTCAGCACCTCATAGTAGCTGGGAGTAATGACCTCGCTGAAAATCTTACTATAAACCGGATTATGTGTCGCATTCATCAATACGGAATGAAAGCGGTAATCCTCTTCGCCTGCTTTGTCGCCTGACGAAATGGCTTGATGCATTTGCTGCAATATTTGCTGTAATTCTTCCCGGTCTTGCGGAGTGCTGCGAGTTGCCGCGAGAAAGGCAGCCTCGCTTTCAAGGCCGCGGCGAAGCTCGAGAATATTGAGGATTTGCTGCTTCCCGGCATGAAACTCAAGATCGCCTTTATAAAGCAAATCGTCAATCTCTTTCAGATAGATGCCTGAGCCGTGCCGCACCTCGACAAAATCGCGAGACTGCAGCGCGCTCAAGGCCTCCCTGATTACCATCCGGCTGACACCGAACAGATCGCATAAAACCTTCTCGGAATGAATCTTATCTCCCGAAGTCATGGCGTTGGTTTTGACCATGTCGATAATCCCGGTCATTACCTCTTCATATAATTTTTTGCGTTTGATTTGTTGCATGGCACATTCTCCCGCTTCCAATGCGTTTTGCGCCGACGTGTCCGGAAAAAGGCATCAGCCTGACCCGGACGGATTTACTTGTAGACCTTGGCAATCAACCGCGGAATATCGGCGATGGTCATGGCCGTAAGTGCCCCGGCAGCCTGCAGCGCCGCCGATTTAAACTCCGCAGTGCCTTCATTGCCGTTGATAATCGCGCCGGCGTGGCCCATTTTTTTGCCAGGCGGCGCCGTATGTCCGGCAACATAGGTAATGACCGGTTTGTGCATTTTCCCCACACAGGATGCGACCTCATCCTCCATGGTGCCGCCGACTTCGCCCACAACGACGACCATATCGGTATCCGGATCGCGATCAAACTCGGCCAGTACGGCCTGAATATCGGCGCAGCGAACCATATCACCGCCGATGCCTACCACCGAACTCTCGCCATAGCCGCCTTCATTGATATAGCCGGCTACCTCATAGCAAAGGGTGCCGCTGCGGGAAATCAGGCCAATACGGCCTGGTTTGAACATACTGGATGGCATGATACCCAGCTTACCCACTCCAGGGGTAAACAGCCCGGGAGTATTGGGGCCGATAACCCAAACACCCGCCTGGGCCGCTTTGGCCCGCATTTTAATCGTATCATGAACTGGAATGTGTTCCGGCACGCATACTACCAGCTTGATCCCGGCGTCAATCGCCTCGTTCACCGCACCCATGACATAGGGCGCCGGCACAAACAACACAGCAGCGTTGGCTCCTTGTTTGGCGACCGCCTCAGCTACACTATCAAAGACCGGAATGCCATGGACTTCTTTTCCGCCGCCGCCGGGCGTCACTCCGCCCACCAGATTGGTGCCGCACTCCTTCATCCATTTCGCCTGAATACTGCCGATTTTGCCGGTAATCCCCTGAACGATGGCTCTGGTTTCCTTTGTCAGCAATATACTCATGAAGCTTGGCCCTCCAGTTGCTGCTTGATATAGGCGATGGCGTCTTCGGTACGGTGGCTTTTGATGACCGGAATATGAATACTCTCCAGCATCTGCCAGCATTCTTCCTGTTGATTGCCGAGTGCCTTGACCACAAGCGGTATAGGGCGCTTCATTTCCTGGACTCCGGCCACAAGGCCTTTTGCGGCTTCCAGCAGCGAGTTGACCCCGCCGTACAGGTTGACCACGACGCCGCGAACCCTTTCATCCCTGGTTACCAGATCCATTGCCCGCCGTACCAGTTCACTGGTGATACCGCCGCCGGTCTCCAAGAAATTGGCCGGTTTGAGCCCAGCCTCATGCACCAGGTCCATGGTATTCATCGACAGTCCGGCTCCACTGGCAATAATGCCGACATTGCCGCCGTCAAGCTTGATATAGGTCACACCGATTTCCTTTGCTTCCCGTTCCAGTTCATCCATGGCCAGTCCACGGGCAGCCAGGTCTTTCTGGCGAAAGAGGGCGCTGTCGTCGATTTCCATTTTTGCGTCAGCTGCGACAAACTGACCATTACCTAATACAGCCAGCGGATTGATCTCAGCCAACAAAGCGTCACTAGCCAAGAATCCAGCCAATAACTTGACTGCTATGATCGATAGCTGGTCAACCATTGGAGTACTTAACTTCAGATCGGTAAAAACCTTGCGGAATTCAGCTTCGCCATACTTCACTCCTGGTTTGAGCGGGATTTTGCTGACCTTTTCCGGCGACCGCTTGGCTACTTCTTCAATATCCACTCCACCCTCCGGGCAGAAGATCAGTAAATAGTTTCCTGTGCGGGGGTCGAGCGTCACACTTAAGTAGATCTCAGAGGCGATATCCAGAGGCTCTTCCGCCAAAATAGACCGGATGGTGTAATCGCTGTAGTCACGTCCATACCATTGATCCCAGAAAGCCATGGCCTCTTCCTCGGTGCTTATCACCCGAATCCCGCCGGCTTTGCCACGTTTCCCGGCCGGAGCCTGAATTTTCAGCACCGAGCGACCGCCGATCCTAGCAATTGCCGCCAATTCCTCTTTCTTTGAAACCAAGATGCCTTTGGGAATAGCGATCCCCCACTCGGCCAATAACTGTTTTCCGTCGTATTCCAATAGCCGCAAACTATATCACCTGCTCCGCGATTTTTGCTCCCATAGCGAGGGCTTCCTGATTGATCTTCTCGGTGCCGCGGGGGATACGGGCCAGCACCGCCTGGGTAAGGGCTTCCTGGCTTACAAGATTGGTGATTTTTATCAACGCTCCCAGGGTAACCATATTGGTCACGATCTCGCCGCGGACCTTTTCAGCGGTGTCGCTGATCGGCAGTACATAGATTTTAATCTGCTTGTTATCAGGCAGCTTTTTTACCCGCGTATCCACAATCAACACGCCGCCCGGCTTTACATCAGCGGCAAATTTATTCACTGCTTCCTGGGTCAGAGCGACAAGGATATCCGGATGGTCCACCTCGGGAAAGTGGATAGGCTTATCGCTGATAATCATCTCTGATTTGCTCGCCCCACCGCGGGCCTCGGGTCCGTAGGACTGGTTATGTGTCGCGAAGCGGTCATCATAGATCGCCGCTGCCTCGGCGAGGATAATCCCGCCTAGCACGACTCCTTGGCCGCCTGAACCGCTGATGACGATTTCCTGCCGGTCCATTATTCCACCCCCTTAGAACGCTGCTGGGTTATCCGGGCAATTTCCAGATGCATATCGGTAAATTCCGGAGCCTGCCTGTTGACAAATTCCCCGATCAGATATTTTCCAACCAACTGTTCGGGCGAGAGTTTCGCCGCAGCTTCCACCCCGATAGCCTGCGTTTTTTGCTTGTTGAGCATCTCCACTGCGGTCTTTTGGTTGTTCCGCCGCCCAAAGCCGATGGGACACTGGGCGATGGCCTCGATAAAGGAGAAGCCGTGGTGTTTCAGCGCCTTGCCGATCAACTGTTCCAGCAAAGTGACATGATAAGCGGTTGAGCGAGCCACATAGGTAGCGCCTGCCCCCTTAGTCAGCTCACACAAGTCGAAACTGGGTTCCACTGTCCCGTAGGGGGCTGTGGTGGCCACGCTGCCTCGCGGCGTCAGGGGTGAATACTGACCGCCGGTCATTCCGTAAATGCTATTGTTAACCAAAATCGTCGTAATATCGATATTTCGCCGGGCGGTATGAATGAGATGGTTACCGCCAATGCCAGCGCCGTCGCCATCCCCGGTGACCACGATGACCTTCAGTTCTGGCCGCGCCATTTTCAGACCGGTGGCAAAACTCAGCGCCCTGCCATGAGTGGTTTGAAAGGTGTTGAAATCGATGATGGCGTTGGTGCGGGCCGAACAGCCGATCCCGGTGACAACGACAACGTCGTCCCGTTTATAGCCAGCTGTCGCGATGGCCCGGACCAGTGCGCCGGTAATGATGCCGGTGCCGCAGCCGGGACACCAGATGTGCGGCATTTTTCCAAGCCTGAGATATTCACTTGCATGTACAGCCATTTATATCACCTCTTTGATCATAGCGATGATTTGCTCTGGAGTAATCATACGGCCGTCGACCCGATTGAAGGGCTTGACCTGAGCTGGGTAATCCTTTAAGGCCCGTTCGACTTCGCCCACAAGCTGCCCCAAATTCATTTCCGGCACGATGAATGCTTTGGCTTTATGCCCATATTTGCGGACAACATCAGCCGGGAAGGGCCATAGGGTCAACGCTTTGATCAAGCCGACCTTCAGCCCCTGCTGCCGGGCTTCTTCGACTGCGCTATAGGCCGAGCGGGCGGTACAGCCATAGGCGAATACAATGATGTCGGCGTCCTCAGTCATAATCTCTTCTGTCAGCACGATCTCCTGCCGACGGCTTTCCACCTTATCATGCAACCGCCTGAGCAGTGAGTCGGCAATCTGATGATTGTTGGTTGCCGGAAATCCGCCTTCGTCGTGGTTGTTGCTGGTCATATGATAGCGGGAACCCTTGCCATAGTTCATAAAAGGCGGTACTCCGTCTTCGTCTGGCTTGAACGGTAGAAATTCCGCTTCGGTGGCAGTCGCCATCTTCCGGTTGATGATCGTCAATTCATCAGGATCTGGCAGAACAACTTTTTCGCGGAGATGTCCGACAACAGAGTCAGACAGCACAATCACTGGAGTCCGAAGCATCTCGGAAAAATTGACCGCTTTTATCGTCAAATCGTAGCACTCGTTAACTGTCGAGGGACACAGGACAATAATCGGATGGTCGCCGTGCGTTCCCCAGCGGGCCTGCATTACATCACCTTGAGCAGGCAAAGTCGGCAGACCGGTACTCGGGCCACCGCGCTGCACATCGACAACCACACAAGGGATTTCGACCATCGCAGCATAGCCGAGATTTTCCTGTTTTAACGTAAACCCAGGTCCGCTGGTCGCGGTCAGACTTTTGACTCCGCCGATAGAAGCTCCTATCACCGCTGCCATACTGGCGATTTCATCTTCCATCTGCAGAAATATTCCACCCACCTGCGGCAAGCGAGCGGCTAAGGTCTCGGTGATCTCGGTCGCCGGAGTAATCGGGTAACCGGCAAAAAATCTTACGCCAGCGTCAATCGCCGCCTCAGCGCACGCCTCATTTCCTTGCATAAGTCTTGCTTTGCGTTTAGCCAACTTTATCTCCCTCCACATCAATAGCAAAATCCGGGCAACGTAGTTCACACATACGGCAACCAATACAGGCTTCCGGATCAATTACGCTGATTTTACCTGCATCGTCGAAGCCCAGCACTTTCTTTGGACAATAAGCGATACATACGCCACACGACTTACACCAGTTGGGCCTGATTTTAAAAACATACTTTCCCAAAACTATAACCTCCCTCTTGTTGTGGTAAAATTCTAAAGTCATAATGTGATATGACAACTTTTCTCTGCCGCAAGAAATAATTCCTGCCAATTCCAGTAAAAATTTTTGCCGTTTTGCCTATTCTTTATTTCAGTCATATCCACACCACCGAAAATAAAAAAAGGCGGTAAAAACCGCCTTTACGAATGTTAACTTTCTGTCAGATAACGATGTTTCAAAGGTTTGTCCGGTTTTACAAACTGCCAGACCACTGCCCCCAGTATTGCTACCAGTCCTGTTACGAATATCGCCGAATCCCAGCCATAATATTCTACTACCAGTGCGGTGATCGGAGGTGCGGTTGCCCCGATTAGGTTACCGCAGAAATTCATCCACCCAGATACAGTACCCGCGAATCTACCGGCAAGATCTGTACAACTGGTCCATGCGGAATTCATATTAAAGCCGAGACCCGCCAAGGCAAAGGTCAGCCACATTACAGTCATCCATTTGTCTGTATTTATTGATGCATAGTACAAACCGACGCAACATATCAGCATCCCTGCTGCGGCAAAGCGAGGACGGATTTTATTCTTGGATACTCCTTTTCTCACCAAATAATCGCTTACAAATGCACAAAACCAGTTGCCTACGACGATGCCAAAACTCGGAAGGGCTGCAGCATAGCCCATTTCTTTCAGGGCAAAGTGGCGAGCTTCCAGCAAATAAAGCGGCAGCCAAGAGACAAACATATAATTAACATAATTTGCTACACCCAATTGTAAACCGATCGCCCAGAATTGATAAGAACTAAAGAAGTCTTTCCATGGCGGCATCAGTTTTTTATCATCGGTCGAGTATTCAATACCATCGGCAATATACTGGACCTCAGCATCATTAATCAACGGACTTTCAGACGGATTGTTCCTGATAAGAAGCCAGTAACCAAAGGCTACCAGTAATCCCAACAGACCAAACGTTATGAATACCGGCCTCCAGCCCCAATTTACCATGATAAACACGGCAAGCGGCATTCCGACAATCGGCCCGCTGTGGGAGCCCATCAACATAAATCCGACCGCCTTGGCCCGTTCATGTTTGGGAAACCACTTGGAAAACGCCGCGTTACACGCAGGAAACACCGGTGCCTCGCCCATGCCAAACAGTGCCCGAACAACGATCCAGGTCCAAAACTGCTGACAGACTGCCGTCAGGGCAGTGAAAACCGACCACCACGAAAGGGCGAAGGGCAAGACTTTGCGATGCCCCAACCATTCCGTGAGTGTACCAGAAGGCACCATACATAATGCATAAAATACAAAAAATACCGTTTGCATCAAACCAATTTCAATTTTGGTAAAATGGAACTCCTGCATAATCGCAGGCGCGGTAACTGACAGATTCACCCTGTCCATATAAGACATAAAGGTCATAAGCATGGCAAAAATAGCTAACATCCACCGATAATTGGTTCTCTTCATTCCGACGCCCTCCTCGTGTCCTGGGGGTTGACCCCTAAGTCATAATGTGATATGACGACTTTCGCAATATAGTCGTAAAATTCCTGCAATTTTCAGGGATTTTTTTCACGAGTTTACATCCCTCCTTTCTTCGTTCCATTGCTACAGCAAGTGTCAGCCGCCACCAACAGCCGGGAATAGCCCCACTCGGTCGCCGTCGTGCAAAACTTTTTCTAAAGGACTATTCACACCATTCACCATCAGCACATGAACCTCAGTTGGGTTAATGCCTACCTTACCAAGCAAATCTAAACAAGTGCCGCCGTCCGGCAGATCTACCGTCAACACCCCACCCGGATTTCCCGGCGCCCACCGCCTTAGTACTGCATATAACCGCACTTCAATACTCACCCAGCGTCCTCCTAAGAACAATTTCATGTTTGGATCCAACAATAATGTAATGAGCTGTATATTTATTCTGACACTTTATAGCTATATGATGAAAACTCCTCCTTGAGGTCCGAAAAATTTACATTGAATGGAAAGCTTATCGACGAAATCAAGCTTGAGCAGACGTTGTCTCACATTCCATTTTCATTGCAGAATATACATGTATAATGACGAGACAAACAACCAATTCATCGCCCCGTTCAACGAAACACTTTGAGAAATAATGCTGTATAGCTTATATTGCAAAAAAAAACACCCCTCAGGGGTGTTTCATATTAGGCGAAATTTCGCAAAATAAAGGTGAAAAAACTCCAAAGCGAACCCCATATCAGTCCGAAAAAGGATCTTCGATCAGCCTGATCGGCAGCCACCAGATCAACTGAAGCAATTTCGGCGTTCTTGTAATACGTCTTAACTACCCCAAGTTTTTGACCCACTGCCACTGGTGCTTCTACCCGGTTGGGAGCAACTACCACCGTCGAAAAGCTGTCTTTGTCATCATCCGACACCGGGACGTTGACGTCGGCGGTCGCGACCAGCCTTACCAAATCGGTTTTGCCGTCATCAATCCGAATGGTCTTGAGAATATCTCCCTGGTTGATCATCCGAACCGGCTGCACTTGGCTAAAGCCGAAATCAAGGAGTTTCATAGAGTCATCCCACATCCGGTCGCTGTCCAGCACTACCGCCACAAGTTGCAGGCCACCCCGCTTGGCGCCAGAAACCAGGCAGCGTCCAGCCGCATCGGTATAGCCGGTTTTTACGCCATTGGCACCATCGTAAAGCCATAACAGCTTATTCTCATTATACAGGTCACGGTTATGATCCTTGCCTTGCCAAGGCAATGTCAAATGTTGGGTGCTAACAATTTTGGCAAACAAGGGGTTTTTATATCCGTAGGCGGCAATCCGCGCTAGGTCGGCAGCGGTTGAATAATGATTGACGTCAGGCAGACCGCTTGAATTGGTGAAATTGGTATTGACGGCACCGATCGCATGGGCTTTTTCGGTCATCCGGCGGGCAAAGGCGTCCACCGAACCGGCAATATGTTCGGCTACCGCCACCGTGGCGTCGTTTCCGGAAATCAGCATCATTCCATACAGCATATCCTGTAGTTTTAGCCTCTCCCCCGCCTGGAGCCAGAGGGACGATCCTTCGGTATTGGCAGCATTGACGCTGGCAGTGACCACATCGTTGAGGTTACCCTGCTCCAGCGCCAGAATCAGGGTCATCATTTTCGTTGTGCTGGCAGGATAGCGGCGATCATCGGCATTTTTACTGTAAAGAATCTTGCCTGTAGATGCTTCGATAACAATAGCGGATTTCGCCGAAATATCCGGCAGTCTGGCTGCCGCCAGTGCAATCTGGGGAATAAGCAGCATGAAAGCCAAGAGTGCTATCAGTGTACGTTTCAGCATAAACAGCCCTTTCCCGAACAAGTATGGCAAGCTAATAAATATTATACCTATCTTTTTCCCCATCGTCAAAGCCCCCATACATGATTGTCGGCGGCTCAGGAAATAATAATGCCATGTTAAGGAGGTGATATCATGGAATTGCTCGATATTAAAACGGCGCTACGCACCACCCTGACGCAAAAACAGGAGCTTGTAAGAGATTACCAGACCTTTGCAGAGCAAATTGACAATCCCGAAGTTTCCAAAATGTACCGCCATTTTGCAGAAGCAGAAGGTCTTCACGCTACACAAATCAGAGAAAAATTAACCCAAATCACTTGAAACATATTCCAATATATGTAGCATCTTACTGGCTGATGTCGGCAAGCTTTGCCAATCAAAACACATATTCGCGAGATGATTAAATAAAATCGGCCCTGCTGTTAAAACAGGGTCGATTTTATTAATTATTCTTCAGCGTTAGATAACGGCTCCGTGGGTCACCATAAACCCATCACTTTCCACCAACTCAGCCCGACACCAACATAAATCGTTAAGGCCACAACGGTAACAATATGTCCTATTTTCCACCAAGTGGCCTGATCGACGTACCCCGGGCCGAACAGGATTGGCCCCACCGCGTTGCCATAATGGGTCATCAGACTGGCGATCTGCGATGACGCGCCAACCAGCAGCACTAGTGGGATCACCGGAAGTTCGGCGACCATCCCCAGCGTGTATAAGACCGGTACGAAGGTGGCCACAAATGCTGCGGTGGAGGCAAACAGATAACGAACTACCACCCCCATGAGTACCAGGCCGATCATGACGCCGATCTTGTTCATACCGACAAAATTTACGTTTTGCGCCAATACTTTTCCGAGCCAGACGAAAAAGCCGGCCTTGTTAAGGCCGTTAGCCAGCGAAATGATTCCAGCGTACCAAATAAAGGTACTCCAGGCGCTTTTACATTCCAAAACCTTGTGCCAGGTGATGACGCCGATAAGCAGACTGACGGCCACAAAACCGATGGCGATGCCAGAAGGATCAAGCTTGGTGATTGTACCTGTAGCCCAACCAATGATGGCCAGAAGAAAAAGAAAGGCCAATTTTTTCTCGTTTGCAGTCATAAGACCAAGTTTCTCAAAACCTTTTGCGGCGATCGCCTTGTTGTCGACCACCTTTATTTCCGGTGGATAGATTTTGTAGACAAGATAAGGAATAATCATCAGAGTAAGAATTCCCGGGATAAACATGGCCACCGCCCATTGCATCCAAGAGACGTCGGCATTCATAATATTTTTGGCGAAGGCGAGGTTCATCGGGTGGATGGCTCCGGCAGTAATGAACATGGTGGCAGTAACCAGACTGATTTGATACAGAAGAACCATAAAATAAGAGCCGATACGCCGGGCGGTCGGGCCTGGGGTGGAGTCTAGGGTAACAGCAAGACTTTGAAATATGGGGAAGATCAATCCTCCGGTGCGAGCAGTATTGGACGGTGTGGCCGGTGCTAAAACCAAATCGGAAATGGCAGCGACATACCCTAGTCCCAGACTAGTGCGGCCCAGTTTACCTATCAGTAAATAAGAAATGCGACTGCCAAGACCTGTCTCGACAAAACATTGACCGATGATGAACGCCGCGAAAACCAACCATGGCACCGTTTCAGCAAAACCGGACAATGCTGTGGCTATTTGCTTGAAACAAAGCGCTGTGACCGCCAGGGCTGTGAGCAGCACTACTGGTTCAGGCACCGGTTTGAGCATCAGACCAAGTACCGCGCCAAGATAAACCGCCAGCAGCTGCCAGGCCAGCAAGGTCAGCCCAGGGGGAACTGGGGTTAGCAAAACGGCCACTGGAATGGCAATACAGACCAGACCTTTGACGAGATTCCGATTCATTCCGCACCCTCCTTAAATATAATACATGCTTCCGGAACTCAGCCGGTTTAATACCGGCTTTCCGCCTCTAAATATATACTTTTCGGAACATAAACACAGCCTTCCATGATTCGACGAGCCGTCCGGGCTACACCAGCCATCTCCAGATCCAGTCCGGTCGGCGTTTTCTTTAACTGGATAACGAATTCAGCCACGCCGGATGGATGTCCCACCCGAACGAGCCCCGTTTTTTTCACATCTGGCCGGACCACTTCATTGACCACCGTTCCCTCGATCAGCGCCGCGGTAGCCAAACAGATCCCACCGGTCACGGCATAGGCTTTGTGCATCACTGCGAGAGCCATGGTCCTGGCTAATAGATCAACTTCATCTGCTTTCACGATTTCACCGGTAATAGAGCTATAGTCCACAGCTTCGGATACGAACGCCATTTTTGGCACCGCTGGACCCACCTCGGCCTTGGTCGCCGCCAGACCCATCATCACCGCAGCGGTAGTGCGGATGTCTTCCATCACTCGGAGGATCTCCGGGGAGGTCTCGGTATCAGTCGGCAATTCTCTGCCAGTCAGACCGATATCCGCAGCTTTGACAAATACGGCCGGATTGGCGGCGTCGACCAGGCTGACCCGTACTTTTTTCCCACTGGACAACGTCATTTCATCGACAACATTGCCGGTAGGAAGCAGTTTACCAGTCTTTGATCCTGCCGAATTAATAAAATTCAGCGCAATCTTGGCCCCACTCCCTGGCACACCACTGATCTCGTAATCTCCCTCAGTCACAACTTCACCGCCGAGAACTGGGACGGCGGCTTCGATCACCTTTTTTGTATTGGTATTATAAATCCTCACTGTTGTGATCGGCTCTGATGCGGCTACCATCCCCTGCTCAATCGCGAAAGGCCCGACACCGGACGAGATATTGCCACAGTTTCCATCATAATCCACCGACGCCTCCTGGATTCCTACATAGCCGAAGGTATAATCGACATCAACATTTTCCCGCGTCGAGGGCGCGATGATTGCCACTTTACTGGTCAGCGGATCAGCGCCACCCAGACCATTAATCTGTCGCCCGTCCGGACTGCCAAAAATGCTCAAGATGACCGCATCACGAAGTTCCGGCTCACTCGGCAGATCAGCCGCCATCAGGTAAACTCCCTTACTGGTGCCACCCCGAATAATCACTGCCGGAATTTTCACGTATTCTCGCATACTCTCTCCCCCACGCTGGTTCAGCTTTTGCCGATCCAACGACCTAATATGTAAAGAATAAAGAAATTGATTGAATTTTTCATAAATACTATATTACAATAAGCATAATAAATATAATATTGTTTTTCTATTGTTTTTTATAATTTATTTCTATCGAGTAAACTCACGAGGTATTTTATGAATGATAAAGATTGGGTCATTTTAAAAACGATTTCTGAAGAAAAGAACATCACCAAAGCGGCCGAACGGCTATATATCTCACAGCCGGCTCTCACCTACCGTTTAAAAAGTCTGGAAAAGGAATTCGGCGTCAAAATCCTTTTCCGCACCCCAAAAGGGGTCAATCTCACCCCGCAGGGGGAACATCTTCTCGCCTATTCTGAAGAGATGTTATTGCAATTGATAAAGACGAAAGAACGTCTGCAAAATTCGGCCCATGGAATATGCGGTACTTTGCGGCTTGGCTCTTCCTCTGTTTTTGCCCATTATGAACTGCCGCGGATATTGAAGGGCTTCTTAGAGCTCTATCCCGAAGTGGAAATTTCCCTGCAGACCGGTCTCAGCCGTCGCGTCAACCGGATGCTGCAAAAAGAAGATTTGGCTGTTGCCATTCTTCGTGGCGATTTTTTTTGGAGCGAGGAAAAATTTTTGCTGCGAGAAGAGCCGATTTGCCTGGTCTCTCGCAAACCGATCGAAATTGAGAATCTGCCAGACCATCCGCGGATTAATTACGGCACTGATTCTTCACTGCAGGCGATGGCTGAAGAATGGTGGCAACAGACTTTTTTCCGCCCGTCATTTGTCACCATGCAGGTCGATACGATGGATACCTGCCGTCAAATGGTACTCCACAATCTGGGTTGGGCCATTTTGCCCACCATCGGCCTCCAACAGCAGGACGGGCTCTATAAAAAAGAGCTGTACTGGAAAAGCGGGGAACCCCTCGTCCGCCGCACCTGGGTTATGTGCCGGACTGCCTCCCTTGATTTATCTACGGTAAGGGCCTTTGTCGACTATTTAAAAGAGCATTACCGCTAAGTCGCTCGAACTTATGAAAAGAAAAAAACGATTCCGCTTTGGAATCGTTTTTTTATGATTAATTTTCTTTTGCGATCTAAAGCTGGTGCTGCGCCTGCGTCTCAGCTGTTTGCGCCAGTGCCTCGGCATCATCTTCACTACCGTGCATCATCTCCTGGATTTTAGACAAGACCTGGGGGACGGTATCGAGAATCCGGTCGTACAGATGGTTGCCCTCCACCGGCATGAACCGGATGCCGCTGGTCGGAGAACACACTAAAAATCCCGCCGGTTTCACACTGACACCTGCACCACTGCCACCGCCAAAAGGATGCATTCCCCTTTGTTCACCTTCTTCAGGTTCATAGTCGCCTCCACCGGCGGCAAAGCCGAAGGTTACACGGGAAATCGGGATAATAACCGTACCATCACTGGTTTCCACTGCATCACCGACGATGGTGTTGACATCCACCATTTCCTTGATGCTTTCCATCGCCGTTTTCATCAAACTCTGGATTGGGTGCTCACCCACTGTCCTTTACCTCCTTTACCGGAAATTCGATCAAACTCAAAACCGCATTTATAACATTGCCCACTCGGATGGTGAATATACACTCCAGTTCCATTGCAAACCGTTCTGCAACAAAGCTGGGGGTGACCATAATAACCGGTCTCACCGCAAACCGAAGGCGCCGCTTCAAAAATAGATAGAACTCGCTTTTTACAACCCAAAGCCCCCCTGCGATCATGCTGGTTATCGCCGCGTCATCAAGGCCTACTGTTGTCCGCCACAAAAATTTTTCACACTGCATCTTACGTTCCAACCGCCGGACACAACGATAATAAAGTCTCAGTCCCACATGGACCTCATGGGCAAGGTGTCGCCATTTTTTTGCATCTTTCAAGTAAATGTCCAGCGTATTAGCCGCAAATCGCTGCTCCCGCGCGGTGTGGGTTTCAGTTCCGGCTCCACCTGCATTCATGCGGGTCTTCAGCCAAGGCAGACCGCCCTCCCGAACCGTCTCAATCACCGGAATATCCAAACTGTAGAGCATTAGACGCCTCAGGGCGTAAACGTCAATGCGAATAAAATCGTCGGTTGCCTGGCGGCGATAATGCAGCCGGATAAATATTTTAACGCGGGAAAGAGCGTAAACAAGAAAAAACGCCGCCAGCAAAACGGCTAGCCCATTTTCCATCCATACCCCTCCCATTGTCTGCTGCTACTATTCTTGCGTGAATGTAGACCCTTCATACCAGCAAACAAAAAAAGGCCATCGCACTGCCACGCGGCGACGGCAAAATAAAAAAGCAGCCGTTTAGGGCTGCTCAGGTTGTTCGGGTTGCTCTGGTTGTTTAAGTTCTTCAGGTTGCTCCAACTGCTCAGAAGGGAGAAATTCCGCCAGGTTGGGTAATTCATCGAGGCTTTTCAGGCCGAAACACTTCAAAAAATCTTCGGTTGTGCCATAAAGAATGGGACGACCAATGGCCTCCTTGCGGCCTACTTCACGGATGAGGCCTCGGTCCACCAGGGTCGATACCACACCATCCACCTTTACCCCGCGGATGTTTTCCATCTCCAGCCTGGTCACAGGTTGCTTGAAAGCAACAATGGACAGAGTCTCCATCGCCGCAGGTGAAAGCCGCGATTCCTGGAGATCGACAAGTTTTTCGATAACTGGCGCCAACTCCGGTTTGCTGCACAGCTGATAGCCGCCGGCAACCTCGGTGATCATGAGGCCGCGCTGATCACCGGCCATATCTGCCTTCAGCTCATCCAGCAGCACTGCGACATTTTCAGCGTCGATTTCAAGGATGGCAGCCAGTTTATCGGCAGCGATGGGGTTACCAAAGGCGAACAGAAGGGCTTCGATGTGGCCTTTCAAATGACGGTAAAACATTACTGCACAACCTCTCCCAACATAAGCTGAATCGGGCCGAAACTGGCGTCCTGCCGGATTCTTACCCGCCGCAGGCGGATGAGTTCTAATAGAGCCAGAAAGGCTGTCACCATCTCGGTGCGGGACCCGCTGCGAATAAAGGTATGGGCAAATTCCATCTGGCCATTATTTTTCCTGAGCAGATGCAAGATATCCTGCATCTTGTCCTGGACGCTGATTTCTTCTCTGGCTATAAAGGCGAATTCGTCGACAACACTTTCCCACACTCCAGCGAAAGCCTGTATCAGATCGTCAAGCCGCAAATCAGTCGGCAAAATGAGCTTGGTGCCAAACTCCTGGGCAGACTCACGGGCGAACAGCTTCTCCCGCTGGCGCAACATCTCCTCCAGCAGGGTGGCGGCCTGTTTAAACCGCCGGTACTCCAGCAGCCTCTCCACCAATTCCTGCCGCGGGTCGATCTCTTCGGTCTCTTCGTCAAGGGCCGGCGGCTTGGGCAGCAGCATCCGCGACTTGATCTGTAGCAGAGTGGCCGCCATTACCAAAAATTCACTGGCGATGTCGATATTAAATACCTCCATCGCCCGAATATACGCCAGATATTGTTCCGTCACATCAGCAATCGGAATATCGTAGATGTCCAGCTGGTGCTTTTCGATCAGATGCATCAGAAGAGCCATCGGGCCTTCGAAGGCTTCGAGCTTGATCTTATAATCGGTCATGGTGTCACAGATTCATAGCGGCGCGAACTTCCTGCATGGTGTCGGCCGCGACCAGACGGGCCCGCTCGGCACCATAGGCCAGGATTTCTCGCACCCGCTGCGGATTTTTTTCCAATTCAGCGCGCCGGACATGGATGTCAGCCAGACTGACCACCATTTTTTCCGCCAATCGTTTCTTACATTCCACACAACCGATGCCGGCCCCGCGACATTGAGTGTTGATGTCATTCATTTCCTCTATATTGAATAATTTCTGAAAGGTAAAGACAGTGCAAACATCCGGATTGCCGGGATCGGTCTTTCGCACCCGCGCAGGATCGGTGATCATCAGTCGAACCCTGGACCTGAGTTCATCCGGCGGGGCGGCGAAGGGTATTTCGTTGCCATAGGATTTACTCATTTTGCGGCCGTCGATACCGGGGAGCAGCTTTGCCTGACTCAGGCGGGCCTGGGGTTCAGGAAATACCGGTTTGTAGAGATTATTGAAACGCCGGACGATTTCTCGCGCCAGTTCCAAATGGGGTACCTGATCTTCCCCGACCGGGACAGTATCGGCTTTATAGAGCACGATATCAGCGGTCATGAGTTCCGGATAGCCCAGGAATCCGTAGGTATTGATTTCCTTACCCATCGCACCCAGTTGCTGCAGCTTGTCCTTGTAGGACGGAACCCTTTCCAGCCAGGCCAGAGGGGTCATCATTGACAACAGAAGATGGAGTTCGGCGTGGGCCGGGACGTGCGACTGGACGAAAATGACGTTCTTCTCAGGATCGAGACCACCGCTCAGCCAGTCAAGAGCCATTTCATGAATATATTCCGGCAGCTTAGAGGTATCCTCATAAGAGGAGGTCAAAGCATGCCAATCGACGATGCAAAAAAAACATTCATATTCGTGCTGCAGTTTTACCCAGTTTTCCAGCGCTCCCATATAGTTCCCGAGATGAAACTTGCCGGAAGGCTGCATGCCGCTAAAGATACGACCTTTACTCATAATAGATATTCCCCCTGCTAAAAAATGAGCGACACAATGGCTCTGATAATGAACCATAGTCCGTTTATAAATGGATTCATAATCGTGCCGATGATGCCGGTGAAGACCAGTGCCATCAGGATAAATGATCCGTAGCGGCCCATGCTTTCATAGGCGTAGGCCTGGCGTCCGGGCAGCAGGGCGGTGACGATCTGCGAGCCGTCCAGTGGCGGAATCGGGATCAGGTTGAACACTGCCAGGATGATATTGTACTGAATGGTCAATTGGAGCACCCAGTACACCTCTACAGGAATATGCGTACCGACAATTTTAATCAGGATTGCGCAGACTAGCGCAGTCAGAAAATTCGCCCCTACGCCGGCCAGCGATACCAGGATGACGCCCTGTTTGCCGTTGCGGAAATTGTAGGGGTTGATGGGAACCGGCTTAGCCCAACCGAAACCTGCCGCCCAGAGCATAATGAGTCCAATAGGGTCAAGGTGAGCAATTGGATTAAGGGTCACCCGACCAGCCACCCTGGGTGTAGGGTCACCAAAAGCTACCGCCAGGCGGGCGTGAGCATACTCGTGGATAGTCAGCGCGATTAAGAGCGCCGGGATGCTGAATATTTTTTCCGGACCAAAACCAAACACTATCTTACCTCCTCACCGGCGGACAGGCCGCCGGATAGCTTATGTACAAAGTCGTTTAACCCTTGGTATGAGCGACCCGTGCTCTGGCGTGGTCACGTTCCTTTCCATTTTGGCATATTATACAAAGATAGGCAAGCGCTGACGGCGGAAAATCGGTCTGAGCGGCAAATATTTGCCTGGGTTTCGTCGTCATGTGGCGAAGCTTGCAGCAAAAAGTTTTGCCGGCATTGTAGCGGCCGGAGTAAGCCTTGTCTCGCCTCCTGTCCCCCCATAATCTTCATTTTACAATTATACTAAAAAAATGCTTGGATGCAAAATAGCAAAGACCTGGCCGTCGGCCAGGTCTTTGGCAGTATATCCCCGGTTTATGCCAAACAGGCAACCTTACTTTGCATCCGGTCAGGAATGACGTCATTACGCAGCAAGTCATCAAAGGTTTCCCGCTTAACCACCACTTCGGCGGCTCCATTTTGAGCAAAAACTACGGCTGGTTTCAGGTTGCGGTTATAGTTGCTGGCCATGGAATAATTGTAAGCTCCGGTGGAAGAAACCACCAGGGTATCCCCAGCCTGGACCCGCGGCAATTCGATGTCCCAGATCAGCATATCTCCCGACTCGCAGCATTTGCCGGCAATCGAGACCATCTCTTCGGTTGGGATATTCATTTTATTGGCAAGGGCCGCCTCATACTTGGCCTGATAAAGGGCAGGCCGGGGGTTATCGGTCATGCCGCCGTCCACAGCGACATATTTACGGATGCCGGGAATCTCTTTTACCGAACCGATGGTGTACAAGGTGACACCAGCTTCCCCGACAATGGACCGACCGGGTTCGACGATGATTTTCGGCAGCGTCACGCCATGCTGAGCAGCCGCCTCTTTCACAGCTGTCGCGATGGTGGCTGCCAGTTGTTCGATCGGCTGAGGCGCGTCATCTTCAGTGTAGTAAATGCCCAGCCCGCCGCCAAGATTGAGCTCTTCGCAGACAAAACCGGTACGGTTTTTCAGTTCTTTGACAAACGCCACCATGGTATCGGCGGCCTCTCGGAAGGAATGCAAATCGAATATCTGGGAACCGATGTGGCAATGGATGCCCTTCAGTTCGAGATTCTTCATGCTCAGCGCCTTTTCAACACCCATCAGGGCCTGACCGTTGGCAATAGCCAAACCAAATTTAGAGTCGATCATGCCGGTTTTGATATAGTGATGGGTATGGGCGTCGATGCCGGGCGACAGCCGCAGCAGAATTTTCGCCTTGGTTTTGTGCTGGCGGGCGATTTCATTGAGCAGTTCCAGCTCATAAAAATTGTCGACAACAAACCGTCCGATGCGGGCCTCCAGCCCCATCTCGAGTTCTTCCGGCGATTTATTGTTGCCGTGGAAATAGATCCGACCGGCCGGAAAACCGCTGGCTAATGCGGTATGTAGTTCACCGCCGGAAACAACATCAAGTCCCATGCCTTCTTCCTCGACAAGGCGGCACATGGCCATGGTGGAAAAAACCTTGCTGGCATAGATGACTTCGGAATTTGGGTAATGCTTCTGGAAAGATTGGACATAGTCGCGGCAATTGCGTCGTAAGGCGGCTTCGTCCATCACATAGAGGGGAGTGCCAAATTCCTTGGCGAGTTGGGTGGCGTCGCAGCCTCCGATTTCCAGATGTCCTTTGCCGTTGATCTTCATAGTTCCGTGTAACTTCATGGGACTTCTCCTTTCAGCATGGCCGATATACAAATAAAAAACAGTCATGAGGCTTATCTCACAACTGCCAAAAAAACCACACCCCGTAATCTGTGAGATAGCACTCCACCCGAACCTGGGATGCTTCGGGTGACAGTCTTGTGTTTGTTAAACACAAGCCCAGCGAAAGTTCTCTGCCCTTGAACAGTCGCTTCGGCGGACATTCCTTTCCCTGCAGGTCTTCATCTGAGCCGACTCGCTGCAAGTACTGATATTGCCCGCGCCTCTATGCAAGACACGTGTTAAATTTGGTTTCATTTTATTATATACAACTTTGGGTGTCAATATCCTGTCACACGGAATAAAATCCGTGTCTGGTGTACAAGCTAGCCTACAGGGAGGGATGCCTGCTTGGCTAAATACAGTGCGTTGATTCACTCGCTTACTTTTGTGTTTCTCGTTCTTAGCCTGCTAGTCGTTTCTGGTTGTGGTTGGTCAGATCGGAAACCAATCGAAATCGGGCCGGCTGGTAAACCAGCTGAGGCCAAAACCAATGCGCCGCTGTTAACCCGCTATCGGTCAGCACCAGCCCCGCTTTACGAACTTGAGGCGATTGCCGGCTGGACTTTTGAAGGCATCAACAAGGAAAACTGGGAAGAAGCCGAAACCGGCCTGGCCCACCTGCAGCAAGTTTGGCAGGAAGCCAAAGATCAGGTGGGAGACATGAAAGGTGTCGGCCAGGCGGACAAGGCGCTCGCCAAACTGTCTGAAGCCGTTACCGCCAAACAGATCACCACCTCCTATGAAAACTTGAACCAATTCATGGGTGCCGTCAGCGACGTCGGCAAAAATTATAAATTGTCACCAGTAGCTGATATTATCGCTACAGGCATAACGATACGTAATGTCGCTTTTTATGTCGAAGATAAGAATTGGCTAAAAGCCGGCGCCAAGGCCAAGGAAATGTCCGACAACTGGAACCGGATCAAGCCGGAGCTTGAGCAATTCGGCATTATGGGAGAAGTCACCAAGACCCATTCGTATGTCAATCAGCTGCGGGATGCGGTGGCGGCGGAAAATAAAGGCGGTGCATCCGACCGGATCGCCGACCTCAATAAAAGTCTGGGACGCATCCGCGAATTCTACCGCCCAAAATAAACCAACCGTTATCTTCCCTTTTCTGAAAGCGTCAGCGGCATTAGCCGGCTCTGACGCTATTTTTTTTGCTGGTCGTCATCGTCCCTAGTTGCGTCTTTTGGTTGTAATATTGACGGACGGACGGTCTTGCTGGCCAGTGGCAATCGCAGTAGTAAATCCTTCATTGCTTTGTAATCGAAAGGAATAGCCGGCCAAAAATAGGGTACTCCGAAGGATTTCGAAAGCAAGATGATCGACAGTATTCCCGCGAGGCCAACCAGTAGTCCAGGCATCTTGAATACGATGACCAGAACGATCAGCGCCAGCCGGAAAAGCCGGACGGCCATCGCCAGTTCGACACTGGGAGTGGCAAAGGTTCCGACTGTCGCTACCGCAATATAAAAGATGGTTTCATTGCCGAACAAGCCGACTTTGGTGGCAAACTCACCCAGCATAAAGGCCCCGATAAACCCTAATGCGGTGGACTGGGCTGATGGCACATGTACGGTGGCCATTCGCACCATTTCGATGCCGAATTCGGCCAGCAGGAACTGGATTCCTAGTGGGATAACCCCAGGGTCCTTCGGTCCGAGAAAAGCCAGTGTTTCTGGCAGCAGGTGAGGTTGTTTGACAAGGGCCAGCCACACCGGCGGCAAGAGGAGCGAAAAAATGACCGCCCCCATCCTGACCAGACGCAGAAATGTGCCGACTGTCACATTCTGCCTGAACTCCTCAACATGCTGGAGATGATGCCATAACGTAGTCGGCAAAATGAGAATGTTAGGCGATGTGTCCACCAGGACGCAGACATGGCCCTCCAGCAGGTGGACGACTGCGACATCGGGCCGCTCAGTATAACGCACCTTGGGCAGCGGATTCCACAAGCTGCTGCCGACAATGTATTCCTCCACCGCTTTTTCGGCCATAGGCACTCCATCGATGGTGATGCCGTTCAACTTCTCCTTCACCGTATCCACCAGTTTGGCATTCGTAATGTCGCGGATATAACAGACTGCCACATCGGTTTTAGATCGCGAGCCGACTTTAACGATTTCAAAGCGAAGATTGGGATCACGCAGACGGCGGCGAATCAAGGTTGTGTTGAAGGGCAGCGTTTCCACAAACGAGTCCTTTGAGCCCCGAGTGACTTTTTCAATGTTGGATTCCGACGGTGCCCGGATGGGATATGCCCGAGCGTCGATAATGATGACCTGTTCTTCACCGTCAATAAAAAAAAGCAGCTCGCCGGACAGCAAACTGGTAACGGCATCGTTCATATCGTCCACCAATTTCACCTGGGAGTGAGTCACGCGGTGAAAAAAGACCTTTTGCAAGGTGTTGACATTCAATTCCTCCGGATGAAGGGTAAAAACATCCTGAAATACGTTTGTCAATAACACGTCATTGGTCATGCCGTTCACCGAATAAGAGGCGGCCCGTTTGCGGCCGACCCGGTATTCGCGAAACACAATATCGAAGCACTCCCCAACTGCTAAAAGCTCTTTCAGATATTTGATCGTGTGATCAAGGTCAGGATTAATCTTGCGTTTTTCTTCCGGCATTCGTCACGCCACTCCGTTTCAATATCTCCTCGATTGCCTTGCGCGTTATCGGCGAGCCGCGCCGGATATCATCGGCCTTATCCATTTTACCGATATCGCCAATGCCGACGATGACAGGTATATCAACTTGGTTCAGTACATCCACCGTATCGCCGTTCACGGTTGCTTGATCACAGTTACCCCGTTTTTCCAGTCCGTTTTTATCCACAGAGCCATCTACCATTTTTCCCTGGCCATTGATACAAACGTCTGCTGGTACGCCGTCGATGCCGGTGGTATTGGAGGCCACTGCCACCGCCCCGAGGACCTGCACATCAGGATGGTTGGCCACATACTCCATGGCAACCTCTCCCTTGCCTTTATCGCACCGTCCGCGGTCATCAAACATTACCAATACCGGATCATGGGGAACTAGTTTTAAGAGCTGGACAATTTCCGCCCCGGTAATGGGTGTAGGATTTCCCGCTGAAGCGGAAATACACCGGAGATTGAGTTCGGTGGCGATATTTTCCACGACTTGTTGCGCGCAACGGTCACCGTCGGTAATCAATATGACTCTCACTTTATCCGGCAACATTTTCACCTCTTGTTCATTTGGTGTTTGACTCTCCCCCGATCATGCCGCTGATACGACCAGCCAGGGATTCACTTTCGGCGATGACTTTTTTCAATTTTTCCAGACTGGCTTCGAGTTCCTGCGACAGTTCATACTGGGCGGTGGCTAAGGCCTGGGCAGCGGTTTGCGCCGGTGTGGCTTTAGCCTGACCTCTACTAGAAGCTCCACCTGAAGAAGGATTTTGTTGACCCGTACGACCGGCCTGTAAAGACTGTGCGAACAGGGCCTGAAGGTGTGAGGCTGCTGCATTTCCTTCCTGATCAGCTGGAGGTGTTTGCTGGCCTGAACCGGCGTTTTGAACCATACCTGATCCACCTTGCCCCAAAACAGTTTGCCCTGACGGCGGCGCTACGGGAACTTGCTGCAAATTATCCAGCTGACGGCTGATTTTTTCCAAAAGTGCCACCATATCATTTGTAACGTCAGGCGGGCATTTTAACTTCGCCTGTGCCTCGACAAAGCCCTTGGCCATATCAGCAATCAACGTGTCTTCTATATGAGGGCGCACCAGTGCGGTTTCCACTGCCTCCTTACGCTGCGGAGGGTACTTCTCCCCGCGCGGGGCCTCGTGCTCTCGTCCGACGATTTCGCCCGAACCCTGATTAACGCCGTCGCGCCGGGGATTTGGCCGCCGTAAATTTTGCCACACCATAACCTTGCCTCGCCCCCTCAGATTGCTTGCCATAAATTGACCAGGAATGATACTACTGCCAGCCGGAAATTAACAACCGCAAACGGATGCTTTACAGGTGAAAGGGGATTTAAAAGCCGGGCAGTTTTTTCGTATTCGACTCCGCCGACAGTTGCGCTGACAATATAATTGGCGATCGATCCGCTAAAGAGTAGGAAGGTTGAAGCCATCCCACTTTTAACACCGGTAGCCACCGTGCTGCCAAACGCCCCTGCGGCTACTACCGACACGATATGGCCACGCAAAAAGAGGGTCATCAATAACTGCCCCAGATCATGGATGAGGGCGGCACCGAGAACATGCTGGGGGTAACGCAAACCGACCAGACAGATGGTTATGACCACTCCGACAATATCAACCGCCAGCATTCATCGCCTTGCCTTTCTAGCCTTTGGGATCAAACAGTACCGCCATCATAAAGCCGAAGAATACAGCCGATGACAGGCCGATCGCCGTGGCTCGGAGGGCGCCGCTGAAGATTCCCATAAAACCATATTTATTAATATCCTCTATCGTTCCGCTGACAAGGGCATGGCCAAATCCCGGTAATGGAATGGTGGCTCCGGCGCCTCCCAGCTCTACCAGGGGCGCATAAATGCCAATCCCGCTCAAGATTCCTCCAGCCACCACGAAAATGACCAATACATGGGCCGGAGTCAGCGGGGTCAAATCCATGAGCAATTGTCCAACTACACAGATGAGACCACCAATAATAAAGGCCATCAGATATACCTGCACTTCTTTCCCTCCTTATCCTTCCACCGCGACCGCGTGGGCGATGCAGGGAATCGATTCTTTCTGCTGGTATGAAGTAGTACTATGCAGACTGCCTGTTCCCACCAGCAGAATTCGCCGCAGTTCGCCGGCCGTCAAAAGGGGGTAAAGATAACTGCAAAACACAACAGCCGAGCTGGCGCAGCCGCTGGCTCCGGCGTGAGGATCTTGCTCATCGCGATAGATCATGCACCCGCAATCTTCATAATTTGCCGATATGTTCAAATCCTTTTCGCCTAATAGCTGTATCAGTAACTGCTTGCCGACAGATCCAAGGTCACCGGTGTAAATCATGTCATAGTAGGAGGGTTGCCGGCCAGTATCCTGAAAATGCTGCCAGATGGTGTCTGCCGCAGCCGGAGCCATTGCCGGTCCCATCGCATTGGGATCTTTCAACCCACTGTCGATGATCTTGCCGACAGTAGCTGCTGTCACCCTTGGTCCGTTCCCTGATGCTGTCAGTAAGGCCGCCCCGGCCCCGGTGACTGTCCACTGAGCCAGTGGCGGACGCTGAACGCCTAGCTCGGTGGGAAACCGATATTGACGCTCAGCGGCCTCGTGATGGCTGGAACAACCAGCGACCAGCTTTTCGGCGAATCCGCCGTCCACCAGCATGGACCCAAGCAAAAGACCTTTTGCCATCGTGGAGCAGGCACCGTAAATCCCGAGAAATGGGCGGTTGAGATTTCGAACCGCAAAGTGGGTTGCCATCAGCTGATTCAATAGATCGCCAGCTAAAATGAAGTCGATATCCTTCATAGCGACAGAAGACTTTTGCACGGCGGTCTTAATGGCCCATTCCAGCATATAGGATTCGCACTGTTCCCAGCTGGAATGCTCACCGATATTATCCTCCATCACCCGATCAAACCGGGATGCCAACAGTCCTTCCCCTTCCATCGGCCCCACAATGGTCGCAGTCGACGCCAACGTGGGCGGTACTGCAAAGAGCAGGCTCTGTTTACCGCTTTTTTTATTCACCGGCAAACCTCCTAGTGCAACATCCAGTAAATAAAACCGACAATCACCGCCGTCACTGTCCCGTAAACAATAACCGGCCCGGCGATAACAAACATTTTAGCACCCACGCCAAATACATAACCTTCCCGCTTAAACTCCATTGCCGGCGCCACAATAGAATTTGCGAAACCGGTGATCGGCACAATCGAACCGGCGCCGGCCCGACGCCCCAATTCGTCGTATACTCCGAGCCCGGTAAAGAAGGCACCAAAGAAAATCATCACCGCCGAAGTGGCGGCAACTGCATCTTTTTTAACAAGGCCTAAATCCATCATCCAGTTTTGGATAGCCTGCCCGATCACACAAATCAAACCACCCACAACAAATGCCCAGAGTATATTTTTCAACAGTGGAGGCTTCGGCTTCACCTGATCATATTTGGCTTGGTACTGCTGGGTCCATTGCGATTTACCACCGGTTTTGCCGCTCGCAGGCATGCAATCACCCCCGCTTATTTTGGCCATACTGGGCACAAATCATTCGTTGCAGAAACAAAAAGAGTGCCATAGGCACTCTTTTAAGCGATGAGTGGTCAGGTGCGTACCTGGAATGCCACTTTTACGTCGGCCTTATATTCGGATATCCGCCCTTCGTCAATGTTGGCAGTAAAATTTGTCACTTCCACGCCCAAGATTTCATCAATAGTTTTTGATGCCTCCATCACCGCATTATCGACGGCATCAGTCCAATTATGGTGAGAAGTGCCAACCAGTTCAATCACTTTTACGACGCCCATTGTCCTGCCTCCTTGTAATTGTAATTCACAACCCTAGTTTGTATCAGACACTTTAGATTTATGCTTTCTGTGTGGATTTTTTATCAAAGATCAAGACCGCCGCGCTGGTCAACCTGAGTGGCAATAACTTGTTTTGCCCGCATTGGCGGTCTTTTCGGCATATTGCCGTTCAAAACAAACCAAGTCACCGCACCGCCGGTAAGCAATACAGCAATCAGCAAAACCGCAATATACCAACGCTTGGCACTGATCATTCATCTCACCTCGTGCTTTAGTATTCCAGGATCGGGCCATAAAAAATCAGACCCCCATGTTATGAGGTCTGGAGAAATTCACGGATTAATTTCAGCGCCTGTTTCTCAATCCGGGATATCTGGACTTGGGACAACCCGATGCTGGCAGCAATCTCCGCCTGAGTCTGGTCTTCAAAATAGCGCAGATGAATTACCAGCCTCTCGCGTGGCGGCAATCGGGCCAACACCTCTCGCAGTACCATGCTGTCAAAACTGACATCGTCCTGATTGTCAACTTTGATTTGCTGGAGACGTTCGATGGCGTCACCGTCGTCGTAAAAAGACGGCTCATGTAAAGATGCCGGGGGTTGAACCGCCTCGAGGGCGGCGACAATTTCCTGGGTAGATATCGCCAGTTCGGCGGCTACCTCGCCGATGCTCGGATCACGGCCAAGAACTCCTTGCAGTTTCTCTTGGGCCTTATGTACCCGGTAAGCCAGCTCCTTCAAGGGGCGGCTGACCTTTACCAGGCTGTCATCCCGCAAAAAACGGCGGATCTCGCCAATAATCATCGGCACAGCATAGGTGGAAAAACGTACACTATACTTGCTATCAAACCGTTCCACCGACTTGATAAGACCAATACAGCCAATTTGAAACAGGTCGTCCCACTCATAGCCACGGCCTGAAAAGCGATGCACCACACTTCGCACCAGATTCAGATTTTGGCTGAGAATCATGTCGCGGGCAGCACAGTCGCCGGCCTGCGCCCGCTTGATTAATTCTTTCGTCTGTTCATCGTCCATCATGGCAAGCCACCTTAGTGTTCCTGGTCGGCTTGAATCTGCTTGGCCATCCGGACCGTTGTGCCGCGCCCGACTTCAGATTCGACAATCAGTTGATCCATAAAAGATTCCATAAACACGAACCCCAATCCCATCCGTTCTGGGTCAGTGGAATAAGACGGCTGCCTGGCAAGGGCGATATCGGCGATCCCCCGCCCGTAATCTGTGACTATGAATTCCAGCGAATCGCTATCCAGGGTCATGGTGAACTCAATTTCACCGATGGTGTCGCCATAACCATGAATGATCGCATTGGACACCGCTTCTGAAATCGCAACCTTGATTTCCTCGAGGCAGCTGTTAAACCTTTCCTCACGCGTGCGCATATTGAAGATGTCAAACAAGCGTAAGTCGGTGGTGCTGTTACTGGCTTCACCATCCTGATCATTCGTTTGGTCGACAGTTTTACCATTCTTTACTTGGCTGAGAAGAAGATGGCCAAGCCCGATGA
>JARLHX010000295.1 GCA_031292035.1 Negativicutes bacterium
AATTCCTAAAGGAATTTTTAGTGAAATTAATTTACGCAACCAGTGATAACTCACCGTCGTCGCTCAAAAGTCTTGTTAGTCAGTATCGTGCCGCCGCGAAATGATTGTGGGGTGCGTATAGTGATGTACCGGCATTTGGTGGAGCGCAATCCATTTGAATTGCATGTCGTCAGCAATGCCGATTTTGCTGATGGACTACTGGTGCATACGCAACTGCGTCTGCCTTATCCCCTCCATCGCTTGCGAAAAAGCAGGTTTGGCCCGCAGTGTACCTCCTGGCTCACGGATTACGAGAATTTTGTGTGGACGCTAGCGATTCCAGAAGCACTGGACAAGGCCATCTTCGACTTCAAGCCAGATATCATCCTGACATTAGCGGAAACCAGTTTATGTCACATTGCCGCGAAGGCGGCACAAAAACATCATCTGCCGTTGGCTGGTTTGTTTTTGGACTGGTTTCCAATAATGAAGCCCCACTATGGCTGCAAATGGACGCAGGACATTTTGAGCCGTCGTTATCGCAAACTTTATGCGCAGTGTGATCTGGCCTTTTGCACGAGCGACGGGATGCAGGAAGTCTTGGGAAAACACCGCAACAGTCACGTTATCTATCCCATGCCGGGGAAACATCGGGTTCCTGAAACGTTTTTCCCGCCAAAGTCGGGTAAATTTCGACTCGTTTATGTCGGCTGTGTAGATAACTTTTATGGGCGAATGATCTGCTCACTGATCGAGAAAATTGAGCCGACAAGCGACTTGGAGATGATTGTAGTGGGGCCAAACGCTGACTGGCCAAAGGATATCCTACAGCGCGCCAAGGCCAAGGGTATCTATTTGGGCTTTAAACCACCTGAAGAAGCCGCCACGGTGCTGGCTGGCGCGGATGCCTTGCTCGTTGTGATGAGTTTTGAAGCGGAACGCCGGCGGTTCATGGAGACAAGTTTTACTACGAAATTTTTGGATTACGCGGCCTTTGGCAAGCCCATCGTTCTCTGGGGCCCAGAGTATTGCACTCCGGCGCGGGTCGTGCGACGCGATGGCGGCGCATGGCTGGTGGACAAGCCTCTGGCGGACGAGGTCGTTGCAGCTTGCCGAAAAATTGCGGCTGACCCAGAATCGCGGGAAGGCTTCGCTCGGCAAGCAAAGCACTTGCATCAAGGGCTGTTTAGCCCGGAACGGCTCCAGGAGGTGTTTGTATCAGAAGTTTATAAACTAATCGGCCAATGACGGGGAACAGATGAAGATAGGATCGATTAAAGACCAGGCGATTCGGGCAATCGTCATTTCTTCGGTCCAGCCCGAACCAACGACGGCGGGGCAAATTAAACTTTATCGCCATCTCGCTGAAAATACTGGAATTCAACTAATGGTGTGGCCGGTTGAAAGACGACTCCTTGCCCGAAAACGTCTTCGCCACCGATTGATTGCCCGGCTCGAGCGTACGCGATTAAACCGCTGGGTGGCGGATGCCGAGATGTTACAAAGTGCTTGCTGGCTGGATAAACATTTGCCTGCACCGTCAAATGACGGAACCGCCAGGGTTGTAATTACGGTGGCACATGGAAACGGTTGTTGGGCCGCGCGGCGTTACGCACATAAGTATCGACTTCCCCTGGCGACGTTTTTTGACGACTGGTGGCCGGACATGGATCTGATCCATGCTTCCTTGCGTAGAGTTTTGGAAAATCGGTTCCGAGAGTTGTATCGCCAGTCCCAGCTTGCATTGTGTGTTAGTGAAGGGATGCTTGCCGCGCTCGGACCGCATCCCAATGCTCAAGTACTGTACCCCATCCCGACCAAGGCCAATTCACTGTTGCCGCCTCAAACACTGCATGAACACTTCCGGATACTGTATTTTGGCAATCTGTTTGATTATGGGCCGATACTGGCGGAAGCACTCGGCGAGTTGAAGCGTCATCCTCAACTCCGATTGGAGGTGCGCGGAGGAAATCCACGATGGTCGCGAGATTTCCGTCATGAAATGCGGCAAGCAGGACTCTGGCATGATTATGCCCCACGCGCTGAATTGGAGGAATGGCTGGGATCGGCCGATGCTTTTCTGGTGCCGATGGTTTTTGAACCGACGATGCGTCGGCGCATGGAGACCAGCTTTCCCTCTAAAGTGCCGGAGATGGCGCAGCTTGGCAAACCGCTCGTGATTTGGGGGCCTGAGTATTGTTCGGCGGTTCAGTGGGCGCGGCAGGGAAACCGCGCGCTGTGTGTGACGGAACCGAATCCGGTTGCCTTGCGCCAAGCTCTTGAAAAATTGGTGGCATCCCCGGCTGATCAGCAACGGCTTGCTGCCGCGGCGCGCCAGGCGGCGCAAACCGAATTCAACCCCGACAGAATTCAAGCGCAATTTATGCAGGCGTTGTGGCGTGTTTTAAAACCATGACCAAAATTGTCTCAGGTTGGCCAACTAACGACCATTGTCTTCCGCTGGTTGCCATCCAAAAATGTATGGAGTTTCCTCTGACACTTTCTGGTTATTGAAAATGCAATTCCCCGACCAAAATGTGACCCCGGGCCGTGGGAAAATTGCTGTTGTCGAAACTTTGCGAGGGGTCGCTTCGCTTTTCGTGCTCTTCTGCCATTGGGGATCCACCGACGCCCCGGGATGGATTCAATCCCCGTTCCTTGGCGCTCTGCTTGATGAGTTAACAACGGGGGTTTACATATTTTTTGCAATTTCAGGATTTATCATGCCTTATGCGCTTTACCGCGGTAATTATAGGCTGCAGAACTTGGGGAGCTTTGTTTTGAAACGCATTGTGCGGCTGGATCCGCCTTATTTGCTGGCGATTGTCTTTTGCCTTTTGGTTTCATATCTCGCATCACTGCATCCCCAGTCGAAGGTTCCATTTGTGTTCAACAGCCAAAATCTGTTTTTGCACTTGTTGTATTTGTGCCCTTTTTTTGGTCAGGATTGGGTAACAGGCGGCGGGGGGGGGTTCTGGACCTTGGGAATTGAATTCCAATACTACCTGATTTTGGCACTGATTTTCCCTTTGCTCAACCATTCGAGGCGGTGGGTCATGTGGAGCACTTTGGGTTTATTTACCTGTGCCACCATTTGGGATGAGTGGTTTCGCTGGCGGTTTATCTTGCCCTACACCCCATTCTTCGCAATGGGAATAATAACTTTTTGGTATTATATTAGCCGGATCCAAATCCAAACCTACCTTGTCACCTTGGGGCTGTTGACTGTTTTGGCAATCTGGAAATTTGAAATATATTATGCTGCTGGTGCCGTCGGCACTGCGTTGCTCATAGCCTTTTATCGGCGTCCGTATGCGCCGCTTCAATTTTTTGGAAAGATTTCCTATTCGCTTTATTTATTTCATGCCGCAATCGCCCTTCGCGTGGTGAATTACTGCACCCGGTTTGAATGGGGGCGTCACTGGAACTGGTTGATCATTCTGTGCGGTTGTGCTGCGTGTATTGGCTTGGCCAGTTTGGTCTATTACTTGGTTGAGCGACCCAGCCGGGATTATTCGCAGCGCATTCGGTACAAACAGCCGAAATTTCAATCGGCTGTTTAACGAAACCACAAAAATGTGAAGCCAGTCCACAGGCCTTGAAAATAGCCCACTATAACACGTTTGCCGATGGCGGTTCGGCGGTATTGATGTTGCGTTTGCACAATGCGCTACGCGCGTTGGGGCACGACAGCCGCATCCGTTACCGGATAGGCAA
>JARLHX010000296.1 GCA_031292035.1 Negativicutes bacterium
GCGTGGGATTAGATGCGCTGGGAGCAGTCAGCCGGACAAAGCGCTCGTCGGCTCTAGATTCTTGCGATAGTTCCATGGTAGCCACCGGCCCGGATCGGTCTTGGCGGCCTCCGTGTTTCTGACCACCGCCAGCAGGTAATCGAAGGGATTGACTTGATTGGCTCGGCAGGTCCGTGAAAGGGTCGGTCCGACAATCGACAATTTGCATGCGTCCACTAGTCACAGATCGGTTTCCGTCAGTTTGTTTCTCATTGCCGCCACTGCTTGCGTCCGGTTTGACTCCACCCAACTCACTGCCTGGCTTATCCGGGTTTCATATCCCATCCTCAGCGTCTCGGCAAGCCAGCGCCGCGTGACCGTTGTCCGGCCGTAAAGCCACCATGCCAACACTTGCTTTTCCGTTTGGCCGTTTGGCCCTTTTTTCAAATCAGCCCCCGTCAATCCAAGCAGTTTCATCCCCGCTTCCAACATCCGCCCAGCCTGCGCTTGATCGTGGGCCATCCGCGCCGAGCCCATGTTTGATTCTCGCCGTTTGCTCCTCAACGCCGCCTTGACACGTGCCAATAGCCCCGCGCCAAAGCCTTCTCCGCCAACATACCAGCCCCGCCGCAAGCACTTCCACGCCGCCTCCATTTCCCGGCGCCCGGCTTTCATGCCCAGCTCCAACACCCGTGTTTCCAAATAAGCCTCATACCCTTGGCGAGCCCCAGGCCCCAAACCCACGCTCCCCAGCACCCGCCGCGTCACCAACCACTCCGGGGGTGTCCGGCGTACGTAGCTGGGATAACTGCTCCAGGGATATTCCCAGAGCTTTTGTTCGCCGATCTGGATCAACTTGGCGCGCGCGGGATTGAGATGAATATACGTGCTGACAGTCTGAAAATATTCCGCGGATTCCGCCTCGACGGGCACGGCCCGATAACGCCCTTGAAACAAGTGTCCCCGTTTGTGATGTCGGGCATTATACCGCTGGGTGTAAGCGCCTTGGAGCCACTTCATCCCCAGGACCAGATTCGGCTCCGGCGTCTCCACCAACAGATGGTAATGATTGCCCATCAGGGCCCAGGCATGAATATCCCAACCCGTGCGGCGCCAGGCATCCCGCAAGCTGGCCACCCACATTTTCCGGTCACCGTCATCGGCGCAGATGCTCTGCCCCTGGTTGCCGCGCGCCATCACATGGTAAACGGCGCCGGCATATTCAATTCTCAACGGGCGCGCCATATTCGCAATTCCAACCGGAATTCACCCAAATCTCAAGTCTTAATTGTCGATTGTCGGACCGACCCTTTCAAATGACCCAAAGTAAACTGCGCCTGAAGAGTGAATGATCCTCCCACCATGCGCTTGGTTGACCGGGACAGCGCTCCGAGGCGGGCAAGGCGTTTGGCGGTTCAGTTTGATGTAGGCAAGCTTTGCTTCGTTGAGAAGCGTTCGTAGCCGAGAAGCCATTCCAGCATCTAAATCATTGGCACCTTGGTTGCTCTGGTTGGCGTGTCGATTTCAATAGTCCAATGAATGCGCAAAATTAGGAACCGACTCGATGCCGCCACCTTCGTCTTTTCACATTGACGCCTTGTTTGACCTATGGGTCGTCTTTGTATGGTTTTACCGGATTATTCAAGACCTTCACTAATGCCCGGCTCTTTTCGATCTCCTTCACTGCCTCGCTACGCGATAAGATCTTCGGTTTCTCGCCGCCAAAACAAACAATCGTCACATCTTTATCCATTTCAGGCGGCGATGCCAAAAAGACATTTCCATATGGTGTACCATGAAAACCTGGAATATAAATAAAATCTCGATTCGTTCCGTCGGCACATTCGCATTGCGGCAAATTGGTATATATCCCAACGGAAACCAAATCGCTAAGTGCCGCAGGAAAACCATTTGTGCTGTCATAATCTTGATTACAATAGAGATAAATATATTCAGCTATTTCATGTTCAGCTTTGATATTCCTTCGATGGCGCCACCCGCAACCTGTAAGCACTACACAAGCGAGCATTGCCATAACACAAAGACCGCGCCGATTAAATATTCGCATACGTTATTCAATTTACTGCCCGACGTTCTTATCTGCCAGCCCTGTCGACGTAAAGTGTCGAACGCTGTCAAGATCTGCAGAAAATGTAATAGGATTACCATCACTATCCTTTACTGGGTGACCAAAATTTTCACTCACTTCTCGCTTCCAGTCTCCAATGCTTTGTGTGCTTGCGGTAAGCGTGCGGAACGGTAAAGACCGTCGGCGAGCCCGTTGCCGCGTGGGATTAGATGCGCTGGGA
>JARLHX010000297.1 GCA_031292035.1 Negativicutes bacterium
GCTCAGCCCCTTCCCCGAGGAACTCTTCCAAGACCTGAGTAAAAAGGTCGAAGCTATGCTGGTGGTCGAGATGAATGCCGGCCAAATGCTGGAAGACGTCCGTCTTAACGTACAGGGCCGCATCCCGGTCGAATTTTACGGGCGCATGGGCGGCGTCATGGTTCTGCCCGATGAGATTCTTGCGGAGATCAATACCCTGGTTGCGGGTCCACTGACCACCGCTGGTCACCCGCGTGACCGCTGGATGCAGCGTTTCGCCAAGAAAAACTAATAGGAGCCTGACAGAATGGTAACAACCAGCAGCGCATTAGAACAGATTGTTTATTCTCGTCCGGAATCCTTTACGGATATCACTACCCACTACTGCCCGGGCTGTACTCACGGCACTGCCCACCGCCTGGTAGCAGAAGTGCTCGATGAAATGCACCTGACCGAGCGCACCATCGGTGTCGCTTCGGTGGGCTGCTCTGTGTTTGCTTATAACTATTTCGACTTCGATTGGGTGCAATCCCCGCACGGCCGGGCACCGGCTATGGCAACCGGCGTTAAACGCGTGCTGCCCGACCGCATCGTTTTCACCTACCAGGGCGATGGCGATCTCGCCTCGATCGGTATGGCCGAGATCGTACATGCCGCCGCCCGCGGTGAAAACATCACCGTCATCTTTATCAACAACACCAACTACGGCATGACCGGCGGCCAGATGGCCCCCACCACCTTGCCTGGCCAAAAAACCACCTCTTCGCCCAACGGCCGCGATGTGGAGACCATGGGATATCCCATCCGGGTCTCTGAGCTGCTGTGTACCCTCGACGGGGTTGGTTACCTGGTCCGCCGCAGCCTGCACGACCCCAAGAACATCCGCATGGCCAAAAAAGCCATCCGCATGGCTTTCGAGACGCAGGTGCGCGGCCTGGGCTTCTCGATGGTCGAGCTGCTCTCAATCTGCCCGACCAACTGGGGCTTGACCCCCGAGCAATCTACCAAATGGCTCGAGGAAAAAATGATCCCTTACTATCCAATTTCTGATTTCAAAGTACACCCGGGTCTGGCCCAGGTTCGCATCTAAGGAGAGCACCGACATGCAAACTGAAATTATCATTGCAGGATTTGGTGGGCAAGGGGTTTTGTTTGCAGGCCAGCTTCTGGCTTACGCCGCCCTGGGCGCCGGCAAAGAGGTCACCTGGATCCCATCTTATGGCCCGGAGATGCGCGGCGGCACGGCAAACTGCACCGTTACTATCGCCGATGAAGAGATTGGCTCGCCTATGGTGCGGAATCCTCAGGCCGCCATCGTATTAAACCTGCCCTCGTTGGATAAATATGAGCCGCTGGTCAAAGCGGGTGGGGTATTGATCATCAACAGTTCCATAATCAACCGCCGGTCGCTGCGCAGCGATCTGAAGGTTGTGCATATTCCAGCCAACGAAATTGCTGAAACCATCGGCGATAAGCGTATGACCAATATGGTGCTGCTGGGTTGCCTGCTGGAAAATCTGCCGGTGCTGACATTTTCAGCTGTCGA
>JARLHX010000298.1 GCA_031292035.1 Negativicutes bacterium
CGACGACATCGAAATCAACATCGCCGGCAAAGAGCTCAACCTATTGATCAGCGAAGAAGAATGGGCCAAGCGGTATGCGAAGCTTGAGAAGCGCAAACCACCGGTGGACGGCGGCTTCCTCGGCCTCTACTGCCGTTATGTGTCTCAGGCCAATAAAGGGGCCATCTTAGGCTATTAGATAAGACAATCGACGCAGGCCCTTTGCTTGATAAAGGGCCTGTGTACCGATGCTGACCATGATGAGGGTGAATTATTTTATATTCTATGATGACGGGAGGAACTCAGCAGTGAATACGGAAATTTTGCAAACAATACCAAACGCGCGCTGGATCCGCATTATCCCACCGACGATTATTATCTATATCATTGCCTATATGGATCGGATGAATGTCAGCTTTGCCATGGCCGGCGGAATGAGTAAAGACCTGGGGCTGTCAATGACCCTTTCTGGAGTGGCGGCGGGGATATTCTTTTTCGGTTATCTGGTATTACAGGTTCCGGGGGGCCATTTGGCAGAACACGGCAGCGCAAAGCGCTTCATCTTGTTCTCGATTATTGGCTGGGGCTTCACGTCGATGTTGACCGGGCTGGCTCAAAATGAATGGCAGATTCTGACTGCCCGCTTTTTACTTGGCGTTGCCGAGGGGGGCGTATTTCCGGCGATTTTGGTTATTCTCAGCAATTGGTTTCCCAAGAATGAGATTGGTCGTGCCAACGCCTTGTTTGTGGCAAGTATGCCGATTTCCTCGGTCATTACCAATCCGATTTCTGGCTGGCTTGTTGGTGCTTATGGCTGGCGGTCGCTGTTTTTTATTGAGGGGGCGGTTTCGCTGCTCCTTATTCTCATTTGGCTTCCCATGATTAGCGACCGGCCGGAAGAGGCCAAATGGATCTCGCCGGAAGAAAAGGAATATCTGGTTAATACTTTGAAGGCCGAAAAAGCGGAAAACGCCGCGAATATGACCACTGAAAAATGGTCGTACAAGCAGATGCTTACCGATAAGACGCTGTGGATCATGATTTTGGCGTATGTATGCTTTACGACCGGACAGTATGGCTATTCGCTCTGGCTGCCGACAATGCTGAAGAATCTGACCAACACCAGTATGGCCAATGTCGGCCTGCTGGCGTCCATTCCCTTCATTGTTTCGATCGGCGGTACATATGTGTTTGGCGCTTTATCCGACCGCTTTGGCAATTGCCGGTTCTTCACCGCCCTTTCTTTATGGTGTTTTGCCGGTTTCCTCTGTCTTGCGATGCAATTTCCGAGTCAGATTTGGATTTCATTTGCTTTTCTGGTGATCACCGGGATGTTCTTGAAGGCCTTCCTTGGGCCATTCTGGTCAATGTCATCGGTGGTATTCCCTCCAGGTAAGGCTGGCGCTTCCCGTGGAGTGATCAACGCGCTCGGCAATCTTGGCGGCTTTATTGGACCGTTTTTTGTCGGGTGGATCACAACCACAACCGGAGATATGAAGTTTGGTGTTTATAGTCTGGTTGCGGCATTGGCCTTCGGCGGGTTCATCACCATGACCCTGCCGGCGATTACGGCGCGAAAAAGAACAAAGGCTGAAACTGTCGCCTAAAAATACTGCTGCCGAACAGGATGTTCTTATTTGACTATGGGCGTGTTTTAGTTTCCCCTGTAAGGTGTTGAAACGCCATTTGCCAGTATAGGCAAGTGGCGTTTTTTCTTTTGCGGTCAAAAATTGCCGATTTTTACTGCCGGTTGTAAATGAAGGGTTGGCAGCAAAGGAGTTTTGTTATTATTTGTCGAAAAAAAGATCAAATGTAATAAATGGTAATTTGCTGCGAGAATGAGGAGGTACCGGTACCACATGCGCTATTGTATTTTTTGCGGCGTAGATATTCCTATGGACGCGAAGTTTTGCCAGATATGCGGGAAAGAGCAACCGGAACTTGCCGCCGATGTCGCTGATAGTGTTGTCGACGGGGAGGAGACTGGTTCGCCGGAAGAGACTCCGGTGCAGGAAACATTCCTGGCCAGGCTGCTGGCCAATCCGATGAAATTGGTATTGTTTGGGGCGATTCTTCTTCCTGTGGTTATCGGAGCCCTGACGTTTGTTGTGGTTATGATGCTTCACAAATAGTCGACTGAGCGGCTAAAGGTAATAATCATCAGGGAGGGATAGTATGTATTGTCCGAAGTGCGGCATCGCGATAGGTGACATCGGTAATTTCTGCGCAAAGTGCGGCAAAAATGTGACATATCTGAGGGAGCAGGTTGCTGCTGAGCTAGCTGCTGTGAGTCCGGAAGTGGACGAGTTTGAACAAGCGGATGATGCGCCCGAAAGCGGTGAGCAAGCCATAGGAGAAGAGGGCTTGGAGGGCGAAGAACAGCCGAAACCACTCGAGTCGCAGAAGGTCCCTGAACGCCCGAAGACGCCCGAGCCACAACCCAAAACCATGGCTATTTTCTTTTGTAATTATTGCGGTGCCTCGGTTTATGGCGAAGATAACTTTTGCTACCGCTGTGGCAAAAGGGTGAAGAAAGAGTTCTTCCGGACGAAGGGCAAGAGCAAAAAGAAGCGATATTTGATTGGGGTAATGGTGCTGGTCTTTATTGTGGCGGGAGTGGCAGCTTATCTTCACTTTGCCGGCCCTGCGGCCCATCCGTAGGCTGCTGCAGCACAAAAGCAAGGACAGACGGAGGAAGCGGATGAGTAATAATGTTCTGGTGCGCCAGGCGCGCATTGCCGATATTGATGCAATGATTGTTCTCCTGGCAACATTGTTTTCCCTGGAGGCTGATTTTGCAGCCGACGCAACCCGGCAGCGGCGCGGATTGAAGCTGCTGGTGGAAGACGGCGCCAGCGGCTGTCTTTTTGTGGCGGAATGTCAAGGCAGGGTTATCGGGATGTGTTCTGCCCAACTATTGATATCCACGGCGGAAGGCGGACGAAAGGCCTTGGTAGAGGATGTGGTGGTCGACGCCGGACACCGCGGCGGCGGGGTTGGTCGAAAGCTTCTGGGGGCAGTGGAGGAATGGGCGCGATGCAACGAAGTAAAGCGCCTGGATTTGCTGGCCGACCGCAACAACCAGGGTGGTCTGGCGTTCTACGACGCCATGCAATGGAATCGTACCGAATTGATTGCGCTGCAGAAGAAGATTGTCAATCAATCTGTGGAAATCTGAAAACAATCTGAAGAAAAGTATGGCAATGTGTACAAAAATGATGTAAAATTATTTAAAGAATGGTAGATTTTATCGATATATCCAGATGCTGTATTGTTTTTGAGAAATCTCACGAAAAATGCATATGTTATTTGGCAAACTTGTCGAAAGGCAAGGACGCAAAGCCGTGGGTCTAAGGGGCGCGGGAGCCTATGATCGCCAGGTTGCATTGTTCGGTGGAGTGCCGAGTAGTATAGACCTGCGAAGGTCTTTTTTTATTTGCAATTGCTCGGATCTTTTCAGAAAAGATGGAACCAATGCAACCGCCATAGTGGTTTATGTGGTATCGGAGAAATACATCGCCTGTGATCAGCTGTAGAGGAGTGGGAAATATGAGCATAAAAAGCATTCAAACGCGATTGTTGATTATTCTTGTGCCCCTGATTTTCGTTGTTCTGGGTGTATTGTCTGGGATCAGCTATTATCTGTCCAATCTGGCTTTGACGCAAAGTGTCAGTGAGACGGCTATGGCTGTCGGGACCGACTATAGCAAACGCCTGAAATCCGATATGGAACTCGCAGTATCGCAGTTGGCCGACTTAGCGAGTGTTCAGCGCGTCCGCACCGGCTCCGACAGGGCGTTGATCATTGAGGCCATGACAGAGACGGTGAAACGGCTCGGCACCTTGGATTCGATCAGTTTTCTCGCGCCGGATGGCTCGGGATTCCGTTCCGACGCCAGCAATACCAATCTGGCTGACCGGGAATATTTTAAAAAGGCGCTCGCCACAGGGAAGGCGGCTTTTTCTAATCCGCTGATTTCGAAGGGAACCGGAAAAACGGCTGTCGCCCTGGCTGTGCCGGTCACGAATGACGGCAAGATGACCGGGGTGTTGGCTGCATCTGTGAACCTGGATCGGCTGACTGGCTTGATCAAGGATGTAAAATTTCTCGACACAGGCTATGGTTTTGTCGTTGATGCTTCCGGATTGGTGATCGCCCATCCCAAGCACCCTGAACTGACCGGGAAGCTGAATCTTACCAAAAAACAAATTGATCCTGAGCTCAAGCTTCCAGAAGCCGAACTGGACGACCGGATGATTGCCCTGTTCAAGGCCGGAGCCGAGTCAGGAAAGCAGATGCAGGGAGAATATACTTTTGGCGGCGTGGCCCAGATGGCTGTGGTTACGCCGGTGGATCTGCCTGGTGGCCAGCGCTGGGTGATGATTGTCACTGCGCCGGTGTCTGAGGCCAACCACAAGACGACGACACTGGCCAGGACGATGCTGATCGTCTCCGGAGTATTTCTGATTCTGGCAGTGGTGTTTATCGTGGTCATGGCCCGCTGGTTTGCTAAGCCGATTATTGTAATTCGGGACGAGTGTTTGCTGCTGGCTCAGGGTGATCTGCGCGAACACGCAGCCGAAATTATGGCTGATGACGAGATCGGTCAGCTGGCCAAGGGCTTCCGGCAGATGCGGACCAGTCTGCGCCAATTGGTCGGTGCTGTGAATTCCCAGTCCACCCAGCTGGCTGCCGCTAGTGAGGAAATGACAGCCAGTGCCGAGCAGTCGGCTCAGGCGGCGAATCTTGTATCGGCCTCCATTGTAGGGGTGGCGCAAGGGGCGGAGGAGCAGCTGGCTGCAGCCAGTGACACATCGATGGTGGTTGCGGAGATGTCGGTCAGTTTCCAACAGGTCGCAGCAAGCGCGCACGAAGTGGCTGCCCAGTCTGCCCAGGCGGCTGTTAAGGCAACAGATGGCGGAAAGGCTGTCGACAAAGCGGTCGATCAGATGTTGGCAATTGAAAAAACAGCGCAAGTGACTGCCGCAACGGTCACAAAACTGAACGATCAATCCAAGGAAATCGGGCAGATTGTCGATACCATAGCCGGCATTGCGGGACAGACCAATCTTTTGGCTTTGAACGCAGCGATCGAAGCCGCCAGAGCGGGAGAACAGGGGCGCGGCTTTGCCGTGGTAGCCGAAGAGGTGCGCAAGCTGGCCGAGCAATCCCAGCAAGCCGCCAAGCAGATCGAGGCTTTGATCGGCCAGATTCAAGAAGACACCCATAAAGCCGTGGAGGCGATGACCGACGGGGCCAGGGAAGTTCAACTCGGAACCGAAGTGGTCAATACGGCGGGACAATCTTTTCGGGAGATCGCGACTCTGGTAACCCAGATGTCAGACCAAGTGAAGGATATGTCGGGCGCCATCGAGCAAATGGCGAACGGCAACCAGCAAATCGTCGGATCGGTACAGCGGATCGACGCTATGAGTAAAAAGACTGCCGGGGAGGCGCAGACTGTTTCGGCTGCCACCGAGGAGCAAAGCGCATCGATGGAAGAAATTGCTTCGTCCAGTCAGGCGCTGGCGCGTCTGGCGGAAGAACTGCAGCAATCCATTCGGCGGTTTAAGTTATAATCTGCTGATAATATAGTCGGTTGCGCCGACATGAAGAAGCCCCTGGAAGCGAGTGCGTCCAGGGGCTTCTTCATGGATACGGCGGGCTATTTTTTAGAAGGACCAAGGCCGTGCTTGTGCAGTTTTTTCAAGACGGCGGTGTGGGACAACCCCAGGGCGGCTCCCAATTGGCGGGAGGAATGGTATTTGGTGAGCGCGGTCTGGAGGATCTCGCGCTCGGTGTCGTTCATCACGGCGTCAAAGGTGCGGCTGTCGAGCGGCAGGCTTTTGGGCTGGGGCAATCGTTCCTGGTTCAGGACAATGTGCTCTGCCAGAATCATCGAACCGTCGACGATGTTTACAGCCCGTTCAATCACATTTTCCAGTTCGCGGATGTTGCCTGGCCACTCATAATCGATCAGTTTGCGGCGGGCTGATTCGCTGATGGCTTCCACCGGTTTTTGCAATTTGCCGGTGAACCGCTGCAAAAATACTCCGGCCAGGAGGGGGATATCTTCGCGCCGTTCGCGCAGCGGCGGGAGAAAGAGGGGGATGACATTCAGCCGGTAATATAAATCTTCCCGGAAACGCTCTTTGGCGATCATTTCCTCCAGGTTGCGGCTGGTTGCAGCCAAAATCCGGACATTGACGGTGTTTTCGCGGGTGCTGCCCACCCGGCGCACCTTTTTGTCCTGGAGAACCCGCAGTAATTTAGCCTGGAGATGGGCTGAAAGCTCCCCGATCTCGTCGAGAAAAAGGGTGCCGTTGTCGGCAAGCTCAAACAGTCCCTGCTTGCCGCCGCGGGCAGCGCCGGTAAAGGCCCCCTCCTCGTAGCCGAAGAGCTCGCTTTCCAGCAAGGTGTCAGGGATGGCGGCGCAGTTGATCGGGACAAATATTTTTTGGCTGCGGGCTGAAGCGGCATGGAGGGCCCGGGCGAGCAATTCCTTGCCGGTGCCAGTCTCACCGCGGACAAGGACGGTGGAATCGCCGCGGGCATAGGTCTTGGCAAGGGAGATAACCTGGCGCATCGATTGGCTGGCATAGGTGATTTCTTCGAAGGTCAGGGGCAACTGGCCGGTGACGGTGTGGACCAGCTCCCGCACGTCGCTGATATCTTTCAATATAGCCACGGCGCCGATGATCCGGCCGGACGGGTCAATGATCGGGCGGCCGCTGGTCAGATAATGACTGTTGGTTTTTTCAAGGATGATTTCTTTGTTGTCGTAAACAATGCCGTGTTTCAGGGTATCCAGCAAGGCCATATTAGCAGGAAAGACATCAGCCACGTGGCGGCCGAGGATGGTATCGGCGGCCCGGTGGAGGATGCGCGCCGCCGCAGGGTTGCACTGGGTGATGCGCCCCTGATGGTCGATGGCGATAATGCCGTCGCTCGCCGAGGCCAGGACGGCTTTTAGCTGCTCCGCCTTTTCCTGGTAGGGCAGTAAAGGGATTTCCTCGACTGCGATGATGCCCGGGATGGTGCCTAAATGGGCGATGACTTCACGGTTGGCTTCGTCAGGCAGGGTTTCAATCTCGAGGTAGATGGTCTGCAATTCCACCTCCATCGCGAGAATATTGATCTGGCGCTCGGCCAGGGTGTGTGATATATCGAGGACCAGGCCTACCCGGTCGATGTTGGGAAGTTTTAAGCGGATGACAACCACTCCCTTTCCTGGTTGTCAAATTAACCGTAGAGGAAGCAAAATCCTCTTAATTTGGAACGAAAAGTTTCCGATTGGAACTTTTTCGTTCCGGTAATTGGAAAGATAAGTTTCCGAATATCCTGCTAATCCTTATTGTTGCAGGGTTGGCCTGGCTGGCATGCCGCTTGCATTACTATAGGGCAAAACGAACGACAATAACAATGGGGGTTTTACTATGATCATTGGTGTGGTAAAAGAGATTAAAAACAACGAGAATCGGGTTGGCTTGACGCCGGCTGGTACAGAAGCGCTATGCCGGGAAGGGCACACAGTGCTGGTGGAAAAAGGCGCCGGGGAAGGCAGCGGGTTTACCGACGATAACTATCGTCACGTCGGGGGGCTGGTTCTTGCTGACAAACAAGAACTTTTTGACAAGGCGGAGATGATTGTCAAAGTCAAGGAACCGCTGGAGTCTGAGTATGACCTGTTTCATGAAGGACAAATTCTCTATACCTATCTGCATCTTGCCCCCGAGCCGGAATTGGCCAAAGCCCTGTTGGCCAAAAAGGTGGTGGGAATTGCCTATGAGACCATCGAAGGGTCCAACCACACCCTGCCCCTGCTTTCGCCGATGAGTGAAGTGGCCGGCCGGATGGCGGTACAAATCGGCGCTCAATTGCTGGAGAAGCCATATGGCGGCAAGGGGATATTGCTTGGCGGGGTTCCGGGAGTTGAACCGGCCCGGGTGGTGATTGTCGGCGGGGGAACGGTAGGAACAACACGCCGCGAAAATCGCGGTGGGCATGGGGGCCCGGGTCACCATCCTCGACCGGTCGATCGAACGCCTCCAGTACCTTGACGATGTCTTTGGCGGCCGGCTCACCACCATCATGTCCAATGGCTACAATATCGCCCAATGGGTCCGCCAGGCCGACCTGCTGATCGGCGCTGTGCTGCTGCCTGGGGCCAAGGCTCCTAAACTGGTGACAGAAGCGATGGTAAAAACGATGGAAGCAGGCTCGGTCATTGTCGATGTCGCCATCGACCAGGGAGGATCGGTCGAGACGGTTGACCGAGTCACCACCCACAGCGATCCCACCTATATTAAACACGGGGTAGTTCATTATTCGGTGGCCAATATGCCGGGGGCGGTGGCCCGCACGTCGACTCTCGCCCTGACCAATGCCACCATCGGTTATGCCGTGCAAATCGCCAACAAGGGCTGGCGGCAGGCGGTTATCGACAATCCCGGACTGGCAAAGGGCGTGAATACCCTGGCGGGAAAGGTCACTTACAAGGCGGTTGCCGAATCATTGCATTTACCCTATGTCGCCATCGAGACCGCCCTCAAAAACTGATAATGAGGTTGAGGCTAAAGCGCCGACCGCCCGCCGTTTGCAGGCTGGAAAATTTGTGGCAGTGTAGCAGGATTTTATCCTTGGTGCGGGAAAAGATAAATGGGAGTCAGGTATAAGGGCTCCCATGCGGCTGGGCGGGGAAGACCGGACGCCAGCCGAAACGGCACGAGGAGAGATAACATGCTTTATTTATTGGATACAGGTGATGTCAATCATATTAAGCGGGCCTATGATCTATATCCCCTGGCCGGGGTGACAACCAACCCGACGCTGATTGCCCGCGAGAAGGCTGATTTCCTTGGAATGCTGACTGCAATCAGGGGGATCATCGGCGCCGGAACCATGCTGCATGTCCAGGCTGTCAGCCGGACGGCGGAGGGCATTGTCGGCGAGGCGTCGTACCTTGCCGAAAAGATCGGGGGTCACCTGTATATCAAGATACCGGTGATTGCCGAAGGGATCAAGGCCATAAAGCTGTTGAAGGAACGCGGCATCAAGACCACCGCCACCGCGGTGTTCACGCCGCAGCAAGCCCTGATGGCCGCGGTCGCCGGGGCGGATTTTGTGGCTCCGTATGTAAACAGGCTGGATAATATTTGCGGCGACGGCGCGCGAGTCGTCAGCGACATCGTCGAATTATTCAAGACCTATAATCTTCCGGCCAGGGTGCTGGCCGCCAGTTTTAAAAACAGCGAGCAGGTCCACCAGGCCAGCCTGGCCGGCGCTCACGCTGTAACCGTCAGCCCAGACATCCTCGATCTTTTGCTGTCTCATCCGCTGACTGACAGCAGTGTCGACCAGTTCGTCAAGGACTGGGAAGGGTTCTATGGAGCTGGAAAACTGACGTCTCACGTATAGCTGCGGCTTGTCGCCATGTTACGCAAAGTAGTCTTCGTGACAGAAAAAGGCTCCGGATGATCCGGAGCCTTTTAGTATTTTTTAAATGCTATTCTCTTTTGGCTAATGCCGAGTAGGGTCTGCCGTACTATGTCTGAGGCGGCGCGTTCAGGCCGAGTTCATCAGCCACCGACATTTCGGGGTTGACATGCATCCACAGGAAGGCGCCGATCACCAACAGGACACTGGCCACGATGAAGGGATAGACCCAGGAGCCGGTGTACTGCAGGATGAAGCCAAAGGCAAGCGGGGAGATGGCTGAGCCGATGTTGCCGATGGAGTTCATCATACCGGAAACCGTTCCGGCATATTCATGACCGACATCGAGACACACCGCCCAATAGACGCCGACAGCCATTTCCAGACAGAAAACCGAACACGACAGGAGAAAGACGGCCAGATAAGCCGAGTCGGTCATCGCGCCGGGAAGCATGAAGGCCGCTCCTACCAGCAAGCCGCTGATGGCGACCACCCGCCGGGAGAACTTCCCTCTTCCGGTCGCCGCCCAAATTTTATCAGACAGCCAGCCGCCCAAGGTATCGCCCACCGTTCCCGCCAGGAGGGGCATGCTGGCAAAGATGCCCATCTTCACGATGGTGAAACCGCGGGCGTCTACCAGGTAGGTGGGCAGCCAGGTGTAGTAGATCCAGAGGGTATAGGAGTAGCAAAAATAGGCAAAGCAGAGAGCCCACATGTTCTTGCTCTTGAATAGTTTCGAAAAAGGCAATTTCGGTTTATCCTTGCTGGTATTCTTGCCTTCGTTGATCAGGTCGATTTCGGCCTGGTTGATGCGGCCCCACCGGCTCTGGAACTCGGTAGGGGTGTCTCGGTACCAGAAGTACCAAAAGGTAGCCCACACCACCCCGACGCCGGCGAAGAGAATGAACATCGACCGCCAGCCCCACACGGCCATGACCGCCACGGCGAGAGCCGGTGTCGCTGCGGCCCCGATCCGGGCAAAGGCGTGGGTAATGCCCTGGGAAAAGCCGCGCTCGGTCGAGGGCATCCAGAAGGAGAAAGCCCGGGTTGCGCTGGGGAATGCTCCTGCTTCGCCGATGCCAAAAATAAAGCGGATGACCAGCAAAGAGACCAGGCTCCATGCGCAAGCCGTTACCCCGGTCATGACCGACCAGGCGATTACCGACAGGGCTAATATTTTGCGGGCGCCGTACTTGTCGCCCAACCAGCCGGCGGGAATTTGGAACAAGGCGTAGGCCCAGGTGAAGGCTGAGAAAACAGCCCCCAGTTCGGCCCGGGAAAAATTAAATTCTTTCATCATTAGTGGTGCGGCAGCTGCAATGTTGATACGGTCAAGATAGGTGATGAAATAGGCCAGACAGACCACGAAAAGTACCAAGTGGCGGACCCGGGTCGGTTTTGCGTCCATAATCATCTCTCCCAACATTCATGTCTCGGCAGTGCAAACACAGGAATCTATTTGGAAAGAAATAGCTGGTCCTGCTGTTCGCGGAGCTGCCACAGCGCCGAATCATTCGGCTTGGCGACCATGTCATAGGTAATGGTCGTCCCGGCGGCCACGTCGCAGAGCAAGGTCTGGCCGCTGATCAGGTGGGCCGGGGCGGGGACTCCCTTGCCCATGGCGCCGGCGGGGACGATCAGTGAAGTGTGGCGAAGATCGTGGTCATTGCCCAGTTTTTCTCCCGCTTTGAGGGGACCGGCGGCAACCCGGACCAGATCATAGCGCGGCAGGTAATCGGCACTTCCGGTGGTCAGTCCGAGCATCCCGGCGCAAAGAAGAGAGGTGGCGGTTTCCACTCCACAGAGGTGATAAGGCTTATAGATCAAAGCCGCGCTGCCGCTGGGATTGGGAATGCAGCCCTTGGTGTTCAGGATCATTTGGGAATAGGCGTTGGGGGAGGAAACCACCATGAAGACACCGCCGCCCAGGCCGGCTTCGAACTTATCTCTGAATACGGTAACAACATCGATGGCCTTCGCATTTTTCAGTATGCCGCCCTCGCTTTCGGGGCAGAGAATCTGAGGAAGCTCGCTGATGCGCACAATAGGCTCATGGGTGGAAGGAACATCGGGGGCGAGGCCGGTGGCGTTGGCCATAATGGTCAATTCGCACAGGTCAAAGCCGCCTGCCATCGGAAGTGTCTGCAGGATGGCTTTGCGCCGCTTGAGATATTCTGCGGTCTTTGCGGCAGGCAGTTCGTCGAAAAGATCCAGTTCATCATCTTTCAACTGGACGGTACGGGTTTCATGTACAGTGATGCCGTCAGCCTCGCAGGTGACGGTTTTCTTCTTTCTGTCCAGGATGAACTCGGCGTCGCGGGCCTTTCCGCCGTGATGGCCTTTAACCTGGCAGAAGTCGAAGCCATCGTTAAGGCTGTTAAAAGCGAACCGACCCTAAAGGGC
>JARLHX010000299.1 GCA_031292035.1 Negativicutes bacterium
AATCTCAACTTCCGGAGTCTATACGGCCCCTTCTTCGGTGCCCACCCCGGCAATTGTAACGGTCACCGCTACCAGCCAGGTTGACGGCAGCAAATCCGCGGCCGCAGCCGTCACGGTAACCTCCGTGCCAATTTTAGTGGCCATCAGCCCGACGACCGCAACTGTGACCGGACTAGCATTTCAGCAATTCACAGCATCTGTAACTGGAACAAGCAATACCGCAGTCACATGGGCAGTGAACGGCATTACGGGCGGAAACGGCACAATCGGATTGATTTCACCGACCGGCCTTTATATGGGCCCCTCATCCGTGCCAAGCCCCGCAACCGTGACGGTAACCTCAACCAGTCAGGCTGATGCAACAAAAACCGCCTCTGCTGTAGTAACAGTCACTCCCCCTCCCCCACCCATATCGGTCTCCATAACGCCAAGTACTACCAGCGTGGACGCATTTGGCACACAGCAATTCGCTGCATCGGTAAGCGGAGCCAGCGATGCAGTAGTCTCGTGGGCAGTGGAAGGCATCGCCGGCGGGAACAGCACCGTCGGTACGATCTCCACCTCTGGCCTCTATACAGCGCCCTCATCGCTGCCCACTGCATCGTCGGTTATGATTACTGCCACCAGCGAGGCGGACACAACCAAATCTGGAACGGCGGTTGCCACCTTCATTCCCGCCTCTGTGCCAATCTCGATCGCAATCACTCCGACCTGGGCAAACGTGGGTCTCCTTACTACCCAGCAATTCACGTCATCCGTGACAGGAACCACCGATACGGAAGTCGTATGGACCGTGAACGGTGTCATTGGGGGCTACGGACCGTCAGGAACGATTTCACCCACTGGCCTTTATACTGCCCCGTCGGTCCTACCAACTTCCGCCGGCGTTACAATAACTGCGACCAGCAAAGCGAACCCCACTCAGTCCGCCTCCGCCTCCTTTACTCTTGCACCTTCGGTTTCAGCGGATTCACTTGGCTGCGCCGGCGATGGGTTCACCGATGACTCCGCGTGCATTCAATCTGCCGTCGCACTTGCTGCGGGAACAACCCTGAAACTGGGGAGTTCGAAGAACTACCTCATAACCCAAGGGTTGCAACTGCCTAACAACCTGACAGTGGAGGGAAACGGATCAACTGTGACTTTTCAGGTAGACGGCGCTACCCAGGACCTGATGCCGGGAAACAACAACATATTGCATAATCTAACGGTAATTAACAATGGGACCAATCCCCAAGGCTCCGGGAATTATCAGGCGCCCATTCTGATCGGGGACTTTATGCACGGAGTGGGTGTCGCAAATGTCCTGGTCGATGGCGTTACAATCATTTCCAATCGGCCTCAGGGAAACGCCCTGATGATCACCGGCGACTCCCATAATATCTTTCTCCACGCCATTACCATCCCAGACAACGCATTCATCAGTTCAGCGATCGAAATCCACTGGGGAGGGCAGCCATCTTCATCCGTAATGCCGCTGACGCTGCCTCACGACATTTCTGTGGACGGTGTCACTGTGGGCGGTATGCGATTCACAGATACATGGGGCGCTGTCCTGGATATGGTATCGACGTACAACGTGACAGCCAGGAACATTCAGGCCTCGAATGTACAACGCGGTGTCGTTGTCTCGCCTGGAGATACAGCCGACGAATACGCTCGCGCGGATCAAAAGGGGAAGCTGGGTCAGAACATATCTGTCAGCGACGCAGTTTTCAATGGCGTAAATGTAATTGGAGTTAATGTTGATAATTATTCCGTATGGGGCTTACGCTTCAATAACGTAAGAATAACAACGACGCTCGGGTCGTCCATAGCTACTGTCAACGACACATCCATGTTGCACGCTGGTCAGGTTATCTCCCTCGGGGCACTCAATGACATGTCAAATCAGCAGTATCAGATTCAGAACATCGAAGGCGATCAGATCACACTAAACCAGCCCGCCGTAGCGAGTGTGGAGAATGTTACAATATACGGCGACGAGATTCGTGAGCCGGCGATCTTTAACAACATCACAGCCATAGGAACCAATACACCAGACAACTCTGCCGGTCTCTATTTGCAAGGATCGGGCGTTACAGTCCGAAACTCGTCGTTCACAAACTTCAGCCAAAATGGAGTCGGGTTTGGCGATTGGTCCGATGACAACAATATAGAGAACTGCATTATTTCGGGGAATGGCGAATCCGGCGTATGGGAATACCGTGAGGGGCGAGCGCATAGAAATAGAATAGCGAATAGTTACATCTTCAATAACAATAGGGGTAATTACTACGATCGAGTGAACGGAGTCGGAATATTTGTCGCATCCGACACTTGGTTAATAGAGGGAAACACGATCGGTGTCTCCTCAGGAGATAATCAATACTGGGGAATCTCCTTGGACAATTATGCTACCAACACCAGGCTGTTAGGAAATCGAATTGTAAGCGCTCGAGACGCGGCAATCAAGAACGGGCACGGATCAAGTGTTCAGTACCAGTTATTGACCCTGTCTCAAGGAAACACGGGGCCAACTAATGTCCCATTCACAACGTTGCCAGGTACTCCGTTGGTTGACACAATATCGGCGGATGGAGTTATCACCTATCATGATAGCGGGTATCCCACCGCTGGTACATATCTATTCAAAGTCGGCGATAAGGTGGTGAACACCAATGCTGCCCCCGCGGCGCTTGGTATTCTCGATTGGGTGTGCTCAGCTTCGACCTCGCCTTGCGTATGGGAAAGTGAGACGATAGCGCGGTGACATGAGTCGCTTGATCGAGCAGCCATATTTCAAGGTATTCACTTGCTTTCAGATAGCGAGAAGTCAGGTAACTGATCGGGGTAGCTCAGTG
>JARLHX010000300.1 GCA_031292035.1 Negativicutes bacterium
CAATCGAGTGGGCCGCGGCCTTCAGGCGCTCACGGGTCGGGTCGTCGAGTTTGACCCCAAGGGTGGTCGTAGCCATTTTCTTATCCTCATGGTTACCACGATGGCGTGGCATCAGCTGGCGGAAAGAGTAGCGCTGGCCGGGTCGAGGTGCAACCGGGTGCAACCCTTTTTTTGCAGGAAAAAACGGCGGCAGATCAGGAATTATTTTCCCGTTGGCTTCCAGCGCCTTCAGCTCGCGGGTTTTCGGAGGTCAAAGGTATTTCCCGCATTGAAAAGGGGCGGTAAAGCGTCGGAAAATACGCAAAATTCAATAGGTGCAACTTATTTTGGCAAAATGGGTTGCACCTTATTCGGGTTGTTGAATAGCATTCTCAGCGGCAGTGCAACCTCCTACGTACTGTAGGTCGGGACTGGCGATTTTCCTGAGGAAATATCGCTCATATATGCCTATTGCGTTTAATCGTCTGACAAACATCGTTCTTTGCGTCGGTCGGACCGGCGCTCAATAAAAACAATGCCAGGGATTTTTCAATGAGTGTAAGCAACCCAACCCTGATCACGTTCGTGATCTATATCGCCGCCATGGTACTGATTGGCCTGATGGCTTATCGCTCGACCAACAATCTTTCCGATTATATTCTCGGCGGCCGCAGTCTCGGCAGCGTGGTCACCGCACTGTCGGCCGGGGCTTCCGACATGAGCGGCTGGTTGCTGATGGGCTTGCCCGGCGCGATCTACCTGTCCGGTCTGTCGGAGAGCTGGATTGCCATCGGCCTGATCGTCGGTGCCTACCTGAACTGGCTGTTCGTCGCCGGGCGCCTGCGGGTACAGACCGAGCACAATGGCGATGCGCTGACCCTGCCGGACTATTTTTCCAGTCGCTTCGAGGATCACAGCGGGCTGCTGCGGATCATTGCGGCGCTGGTGATCCTGGTGTTCTTCACCATCTACTGTGCGTCGGGTATCGTTGCCGGGGCGCGGTTGTTCGAAAGTACCTTCGGCATGTCTTATGAGACGGCGCTGTGGGCCGGTGCGGCGGCGACCATCGCCTATACCTTTATCGGAGGTTTCCTGGCGGTAAGCTGGACAGATACCGTACAAGCCACCTTGATGATTTTTGCGCTGATTCTCACGCCGATCATCGTGCTGCTGGCCACTGGCGGCGTTGACACCACCTTCCTGGCCATCGAAGCCAAGGATCCGGCCAACTTCGACATGCTCAAGGGCACCACCTTCGTCGGTATCCTCTCGCTGATGGGCTGGGGTCTGGGCTACTTCGGCCAGCCGCATATCCTGGCGCGTTTCATGGCGGCGGACTCGGTCAAGTCGATTGCCAAGGCCCGGCGCATTTCCATGGCTTGGATGATTTTGTGCCTGGGTGGCACCGTGGCGGTGGGCTTCTTCGGTATTGCCTATTTCTCGGCGCATCCCGAGGTGGCTGGTCCCGTGGGCGAGAACCATGAGCGGGTGTTTATCGAGCTGGCGAAGATCCTCTTCAATCCTTGGGTTGCCGGAATTTTGCTGTCGGCGATCCTGGCGGCGGTGATGAGTACCTTGAGCTGTCAGTTGCTGGTGTGCTCCAGTGCCCTGACCGAAGACTTCTACAAGACCTTTCTGCGTAAATCGGCCTCCCAGCTGGAGCTGGTCTGGGTCGGTCGCGCCATGGTGTTGCTGGTGGCGCTGGTTGCCATCGCCCTGGCGGCCAATCCGGAAAACCGCGTGCTGGGACTGGTGAGCTACGCCTGGGCCGGTTTCGGCGCGGCGTTCGGTCCGGTGGTGCTGATCTCGGTGGTCTGCTTCTACATGACACGCACCGGCGCATTGGCCGGGATCCTGGTGGGGGCGATTACCGTCATCGTCTGGAAGCACCTCAACCTGCTGGGGCTGTATGAAATCATTCCAGGCTTTATCTTCGCCAGCCTGGCGATCTATATCGTCAGCCGGTTGGGTAAACCTTCGGCGCTGATGCTGCAGCGTTTTGACGCGGCAGAGAAACAGTTCCGTCAGGAACACTGATGGCGTGGAATTGAGATCCTGAACGCATAGTGATTGAAAAACGGCTCGTTTCTTTTGGAGGTGGGCCGTTTTTCGAGGAGGATTGTCTGCGGGGTAGCGATGGCTAAAGTGTTGATGGCTTATTCTGAGCCAATGCTGAAGTGAACGACCACTATAGCCAGGCAGGAAAGCAGAATTGAAATATGGATACCTACCACCACTCTTTTCAGGCCTTTGGGGAATTGATGGACTTGCTCTAAATCGATAACACTACATCGAGGGTGCAGTAGAGGGCGTGAGAGAGCGGCTGCTACCATGCTGACTCTTCTTGTTCGACCCATGAGCCCCTCTCCCCAGCCGGCTTTCGAGTCCATGACCAAGGAGCACTTATCCAATAGCTTTTCCATGCGGTCCAGCTTCCAGTAGGCAAGAGTCGTCACGACCAGCATGTTAACGATAATCCAGAGCATGACGCCGACAGATAGCCAGAATGAGGCGGGGAGGGTCATGGAGCTGTCCATTGATATAATGGTTCACCAATATGTTCGCCGACTCCTCCAGCCACGCTGCCCAGCATCGCTCCGCCGGCTACTCCGCTGACAACGAGACAGCTCAAGGCGCCTGGTCCTGTTGTAAGGCCTAGTACTGTAACGCATAACCAAATACTGGCAGGGCCCGCCACCCAGCTTCCCGCGACGCTGCCGGCAAGCTTGCCGCCTTCGACGAATTTTGCCTCACGGCATTGATTTTCTCGTCCACTGGAGCAGGCTTCTCTAATTTCCAGCGCGGTAGCCGTGGTGTCCAGGGCAATCCCGACAGGTGTACCTTTTTTAAGCTGTCTGGCGGTATTGGCTATTTTATCCAATGTCGAGGCATAGCCTTTGATCTCCCCACTATGAACGTAACTTCTGGTGGAGATACCGAGCATTTTCTTGATCGATCCTCTATTGCGCAACCCCGTGCCATAGCGTGCGAATCCCTCCAGCTGGGCATCCAGTTTGGCGAACAGCACCTTTCTCTTCGCGAGGAACTCATCCCGACTGCCGTTTCTGCCGAGTGAGTGTTTATGCAACGCTTCGATTTCTTCCAGTGTTCTGCTCACCCCCGTCAAGTGTTTGTTCCAGGCATTGCTTGCGCTACCGACGCCCAGTTAGGCATTGCCCAGTAGCCTCTGCAAGAGATCATAATTCTCCAGGATAAAGCCGTCCGAGCTTGCCGAACTGCTTGCCAGAACGTGCCTGATCTTCCAGCCGGCGTCCATCAGGTGGGCTTCTTCGGCAGTACAGGACAGTGTTGAGTCGTTGCCCACGACAACAATCTGACCCGGCAGAACCATCGTATTGCGAATATGGGGGTTCAGGCTGTCGAATTTCGTGATGGCGTTTCTACCCAGTGATAACGATGATTTCAACATCGGGTAGGTTTGCATGTGCTCGTTGATAAAGGCGTAGGGCCGAGCCATGGCGTCTCTTTCCGGGGTAAGTTGAACTTCCGTGCTCATTTGCACGCGGAACGAGCTTGATACGCCATGACTGCTGTGTTGCCTGTCAGCGAGCTCCTGTCGAATTGTGTGAAAAAGCCAAAAATTTGATATGAAGAGAGTGG
>JARLHX010000301.1 GCA_031292035.1 Negativicutes bacterium
AACTCCGCCATCAGGGCGGGCTCTTGCGGGACCAGATAGATGCCGTGCTGATGGGCAGCACGGGGCGAGGCCAGAACGATCGGTCGGCCATGCAGCCTGAGCGAACCAACGGTCGGTTGCACCAAGCCCGACAGAATTTTCAAAAGCGTTGATTTCCCGGCGCCGTTCTCCCCGATGATCGTATGAATTCGTCCTGGCCGCAGAGTGATATCCACACCGGCCAGCACAGGAACCGTGGCGTATTGCTTGGTGATATCGGAAGCCTGCAGATAGCCTTGTTCCGATTCACCCGCCGGTGATGGCGACGACGTCGCCATGGGCTGCTTTTCCGTGTCTTGCACAGTCCGTTCCTCCATCGGCTTCTTTGAGCCAATTTTTGATTTTGTTTTCCTTGGGACACCTGAGCTTGGTGCCCGAGATAATGTGACATTGATATCATAATCTGCGACAGAGTCAATGGCTCCGTCACCTATAATAGTTACTAAATGAACATTAAATGGGATTTTTGCGCGGTTAGATGTTACGAAGCAAGCCTCGGCAGCGACGCTTCCGTGGGAAGCGGCCTATCGGCGGCCACTCGATGCTTCGACCTTAACGCAGAAAATCCTCTTGGTAGGGGCGGAAATCCAAGAATAACCGCACCCAAAAGGCGGCTATACCGCCATAAACATACGGCAACACTACTTTATACACCAATATGTGTCGTCACATATATAAAATATGGTGATAAACTCATCATATTTTTTGATAAAACGCTTATTGGTATTCAAATCAATAATAAAATGATAATATTATCAACATATTTTCTTATACATTATGCGTTCCCACTGTTTATTCACCGCAATGGGGAAGCCAGTTCGCTCGAGCTATTTACCAGCCCAGAACTACATTTATTCTATTTTAAATAAATAAAGAAATAAACCGGCTCGGCAACGCCTCCGGGGCCACTTAACGTGCTCCGGCGCCAGAAGTCCGAGGGATCCAAGCGAAATACGCGTCACAAAAACGCCATGAGGCACAGATGGTCAGATAAGAATGAATCTGATCTTATAAAGCACCACATATTGATACAAAAGTAACACGTCTATCGGGATAGCGTCATCACGATAAGCGGTAAAGCGCCGTGTCCGGCCGCCATGAAAGGCACATCACTCCTAAGCTGGTGAAAGAAGAGCCAGACCCCGATGGGCAAACTGCGCCACAGCCGTTATCGATCGCTTGGACAGCAGACAGCAGACCGATCACAGGCGGGCTATCCTCGGGACAGGAGATCGCCAAACCACGCGCGCGCTAAGCGCGGCGGTCGCTCGGAGCCCCCTCATACTGGATGGCGCCAAGGTCGGCATGATGGCGCTGATCAAGGTCGCTCCCCTGACCGAATTCGCTGTAGTCCTTGCTGCCCTCTCGCCGAGGCGCACGCCCTGAGGACAGGCGGTGCACCCCAGTGTCGTCCGGTCGTCCGACCGGTTACGGCATGGAGACGGCAAGCGAGGTCGTCCCCATGCCGCACCTATCCGTCAATGGGTATGGGCTGACGGTTCATGGACATAGCGTAAGTAGGGTTTCTTGGCCTGCCATCCCTCAGGGAAGCGCCTT
>JARLHX010000302.1 GCA_031292035.1 Negativicutes bacterium
TATTCCTGCCATAGCAGCAACAGCGTCACGCCCTTGCGCTTGATCTCTTGCGCCATAACGGCCCAGTCAGGCTCATCCAGATCCTGAGGCGGTCGACCAACCCGCCGGAACACCAACCGTTCGATCGCAGCATCGTCATCGTAGCCCGGCGGTAACGGCCAGGTTGTCAGACCAGCTTCCCGGGCGCGCAGCACATAGGTCGATACTGTCGTCTTGCTGAGCTTCAGTCGCTCCGACACAGCTCGTACCGACAAACCCTGTTCGTAGGTCAGCCGGAGGATCGATCGCATATCCTTCACGTCGGTTCGTCTCGCTTGCTTCCGTCTCGGCATCACCCCTCCCATCCCAACGATGAAGAGAACCAATGCCAGATCGGCGCACCCGAAAACCCAACCTCAATCCAGCCCGGATCACTGTCCGGGATTTAGTGAAATCGCTGTCCCGTTTTTACTGAAACGCCTGTCCGGGATTTAATGAAATCCCTGTCCGGGAATTACTGAAACCCGCAGATAGCTTTGAGTTTTGCGTGGGGGTGCGGCCAGCGCGCGCGACGATTTGATCGATCACGCTGATTTCAGCGTAACCGGCCGATTGTCACCGCGCCTTATATGCCTTGACGTTTTCGATGGTTTCGGGGTCATCGATGATGGACCGCAGGAAGGCGTCCCATTCTTCAGGAGGTTGGCAAAAATCGGCGATAAAGTCGCGTAATTCGTCGATGCCGTCGTCAGTGATTGCCGTCATATAGTCGTCTGGTCCGGCACAAATCGTGATGATCGAACCGTACGAGAGGTTATCATCGTTGCTGACGATGGCAGCGATGAGATCAGGGTGTTCGCCCAGGATGCCAGCGACATAATCGAGCGTAAACACGTGCCTGACGGTAGACATCAGGATGCCTGGGCCAGTGGCGTGGGTGGAGGAGTGGTTGCTGATCGAATGGCCACCGGATGATACCGAGCCGCTCAAATATTGGCTTTCTACATTGGCAGCCGACACTTCGCTTGCGGATCTCGTCAGCACCGCAAAACTGCGCTGGCGCATCGAGCGCGACTATCGGGAACTCAAACAGGAACTGGGGCTCGGCCATTATGAAGGGCGCGGATGGCGCGGCTTTCATCACCATGCGAGCTTATGCATCGCGGCCTACGGATTCCTCATCTCCCAAAGGGAGACGATTCCCCCCTCAGCAGCGGCCAAAGCCCAAAGCCGCCAAAAACCTCGCGTTCCCGAAGGTTATCGACCCCGCGGATCCGCCGACCAGACCAGAGCGACACGTGGCAAACTCGATCAAAACTGTCCGACGACGCCTGACAGTCGCCCTCAGCCGCGCCCTTCCGCGATGTCCCTGCTGCAATAGAGCCTTGCCCCAAAAGCCCCCTTTGTGACTCAGTAAGACTAATGCCGTACTTGCATGCTGTGGCGAGGTCGGCGTGGAGTGGCATTATATCCCGCCGGGCAAACCGATGCAGAACGGCTATGTCGAGAGCTTCAACGGCCGTATGCGTGACGAACTGCTCAACGAGACTGTTCCTCAGCATGGACCATGCCCGCGTCCAGATCGCTGCCTGGGTGGAGGATTACAACCAGGAACGCCCACATTCAGCTCTTGGCTACGAGACACAGGCGGCCTTCGCTGCCGAACTGCATAAGCAATGGCCTGCTCCGCTACGCCCTACGGGCTCCGCTACACAGGCCATTGCTCCACCAGCGCTCATGCGCAATAAAGCTGCTGGCCTCTAATCCCAACTGGCGGAAAGCTAGGGGTCACGTCATTCGCCACATAAACGTACAAAGTCGAGCTTAGAAAAATTAGAATTAATTTATGAATTTACTAGAAATAACTTGACGTTGCGGGTCTATTTTAAGTTAATTTAAAATGTTCCTGAAGTATATTTGTTGCTTTCCTGGTTAAGTATACCCAATGCCGGCGCTTGTCTGACACATCTGCGGTGCGCTTTACAAACCCATAGTTTTCAAGGACGGAAATCCAGCGCAAGACGGTGGTTGGCGCGACGCCTGCCTCTAGGCCGACTGCGGTGATTGATAACTTGGTGTCGGTAGCGTTGGCTACATACATCTCGAGCATGATGTCCCAAGCCGGGTCTGCAAAAATGTCGTATTCCGAAAACAGTGCGCGGCGACCGCGGCGGCGGGAAATTTCCGCCCGGACAGCGGTTAAAAAAGTTTCATGATGCGCAGAATTGCTACGGCTTTCGCCTGTAGTATCATTATCCGCGACAATTTCCCGAACGAGAGCCTCCAAGGCCAAAACCTTGCTTGTACGATCTGATCTCATAGTGTCCCCGTGCGCCCCCATTCGCCATGACCGATATCGTTTGTGCTGCCGTTAAATTTGTCCGATTCGGTTCACTCCTCTGATTAACAGCTTGGTGATAACTTTTGTCAAAGCCTATTCCGGTCAGAAAATTGCCAAAATTGTTTCCATTTTGGTGATATTTATCTCGATAGAATATCTATTTATAAAATGTTATGAATATTATTCTAAATATTTTCTCGAACATTCTGGAATTATTTCCCCATTTAAATTTGTAATATTAAATGAAATTACTTAGAAACAACAAGCTTTTTTATTTAAAATTATATTTAAGATGTGAAATATTTTAGTTGTTTTTGAGTTTTTCGAAGTTTTCGACGGATAAATAGCCCCAGAAGGTGCGGAAAATTGCAAATTTCACTAGCACTACTTTGGCAGAAATGTGATTTTTAGGATTCCCTTGACGCGAAAAGCGTGATTCATGGGGAGCCAGCTTTGTGGGAGGCTGGCTGTGGATACAGATTGGCAAAACTATCTCGAGCAATGGCTTGCTCCGTATCTTGATGCTCTTGGCAACAAGACACGGCGGCGGATGTGCCCCGCTTACGTCGCGGGTCTGATTGGGCCTGGCGATCGCAAGAGCATCCAGCCAATGGCAGCTCGTGTAGACACTGTCAGCTATGTGGCAGGGTGCGCTGCAATTGTGTCGCTGGCTGCCAGGACGCCGGATCATCTTCGTCGGCGACAGCAGCTTTGCCGTCCACGAACTGGCCCATGCCATCACGCATCGGGCAACGCTGATCAGTCGACTGCGGTTGGATGCCAGCCTGTTTGCACCGCCTGTGAAACGAACATCACGCACGATGGGGCGGCCCGTGCAAAAAGGACCCGCGCTGCCGAAACTCAAGACCCTGCTGTCCAACCCAGCGACGATCTGGACAAGAATCATTGCCTCCACCTGGTATGGCCAAGTCGATGGCAAAACCCTTGAGATCACATCCAACACCGCATTGTGGTACAGACCAGGCACCCCGGTGTTGCCGGTCCGCTGGGTATTGGTGCGCGATCCCGAGGATCGCGTTCAAAACCTCGCGCAAGTCTGTCGCGCGTGGGCGGCCTCCTTGTCGCGCGGGCGGGAACAGCGGCTCGATCAAAGCCCATTCCGCATCGCGCAAATCACTTGGATAACGAAGGCCTGCCCGGCTATGCTGGCGCCGAGTGATATCGGTCCACGTGATTGAATCCTGGATGTTTTTGGCGAAACCCCAGAATCAACCTTGTGCCAGTGCGGCAAGCGCAACCGACTGATATCACTCAACTACTTTTGAGGTCGGGCTCTAAACGTACAAAGTCGAGCTAAGACTGCGGCAACGCAAAGGGGATTCCATGGGCACCAGGACGAAAGCGACCGGACGCGGCGGAGAAACGCCGGGAATCGCACCGCACGATGCCGCGCCGCATCACGATTCAGGCGCTATCCTCGACGAAACGATCGTGATCGAGGA
>JARLHX010000028.1 GCA_031292035.1 Negativicutes bacterium
ACGAATGACCAATGACCAATGACTTGACCGCAGAAACATCCAACATTCAACATTCGACGTTCAACGCCCAACAGCGAAGGACCACGATTTTGTAAATCATGCAGACAACCATCGATGGACACGGATGAAATCCGAAGGCCGAAATCCGAAGGCACGTTGCCATCGTTTGGGTAATTCATACGGATAATCCCAGCGCAGATGGGTCAGAGGAATGATTGTCAGGGGAATGGGACCGATGGGGCCGATGGGACGAATTAAGAATTGCCGATTGCCGATTGCCGATTGCCGATTAAACAAAAAAAAGAGTCCTCTGGTATGCGAAAGATTCCGGCGGCCCTGATACTCTGCGCTGGCCGTCGGAGTTCTCGTTCGACCATCGGCCATTGGCAATTCCCGAGGCCGAAAATATGGCTTGAACGGATGCTGGCCGGGTGCTTCACTCGTGGTTGAAGGTGTCGGAACAATTCAGGCCGGTTGGGGAAATGCACTTTTGGGGAACCGGGGTGCAGGTGCGGCAGCTTGCGTCATCACGGGGAAAATTTGGAATGAGGGACGCGTTCCACCCAAGACCGATTCCAACGGACTCTGCACGCTCAAGCTTTCTGCATCATAGGAGGCTTCGGTGGACAGGGCTTTGCGCTGACGGCGCAGCACGTCCCGCAGGCGTTCGATCACGTCGGGCAGATTCATCATTAGCCCGATTTCGGCTGGCCAGGTTGGATACAGGCAGTCCAGGGCTCGATTTTGATATAGTATCCGGCAAACGCTCAATTCGGGCAGTTGCGTTGATTGCCAAGCGCTTGCCAATTTTGGCCGCGGGATTAAAGTGGATTCAATATACTATCCGGTAAACGTTGAATAACAGGCAGCATTCGCGCCATGAAAACACTAATCATCATCGCAGTTAGCCTCGTCATGCTTATTCTTGTGGCTGTGCTGACATTGCCGCATTTCAAGCATTCGAGCGGCCCAGACATTCACAAGGCGAGCACCGCTGATGTTCGCGCGATGAGCGATGCAAAAGTCCGCAAAGTGTTCACCGGCGATTGGGTGCCTCAAGGCTCGACTTGGGGCGGGCTGACTTTACATTCAAGCGGGAGATTTACAAAAAGATTGGGATCGGTCGCTACGAGCGACGCTAAACAGTGGTTATACGAAGGCACTTGGGCTGTGAAGGATATGTTCTTGACCTTGACTATCACGAACGCAGTGACTCGGAACACCACTGACAGTGAGCCGGTTGGTAGCATTGACCAGTTCATGATTGTTAAGGTAGATCAGAGTCAGTTGGTTTTGCAAAAAGAAGGCGTGAAAACATATTTTAGTAGATGACCATGCTGCCTGAAAGCAATTTTCTGGAGCCATCCGCCGTTAACGCGATGAGTTCCGCTGCGTGGCCAACGTTCCAAGTCGGCGTTGGCTCACTGCTTGATCGTTAGGCAACTATGCAACCCCAAGCAAACAAAGCCGGTCTTCCATTGTGGCATAGTTTGGTGTACTCCACTGGCATTCTGTTGATTGTAGGCGGGATTCCGGCCACGATTATTCTCACATTTGTATTTATGGGAGACAGAGCAGTTCGTTTGGATCATGCGGAAGCATTGCTTTTCGGCGGCTGTATGATTGGCGTAGAAGTTGTTGTCGCGGGGATTTTGTTATACGTTGCTGAGAAGATTACTTGGCGCAGACATCGACATGATGCCCCCGATGCCCGGCAGATAGATGAGCATGGAGAATATGTTCGCAAAAAATCAAAGCCGGCAGCCTAACACCCATTTCTGGAACCGCCGACGGTCCTTCCGATTCCGCTACGTGGTCAACGCCGCGAATCGGCGTCGGCTCACTGCATGGGCGTAGGCGGCTTCACACGTCATGAGTAAATTCCAGCCATACCAGACAGTTCGAGTTGTTCGCGTTCCTTCGCGGGCCGATGCGTCATGGTCAGGCATTGGGAGTCGTTTGCCGCAGGTCGGTGATACTGGAGCGGTGGTTGAGGTTTATTCAGACCCACACGAGGCATACTGTGTCGAGGCGGTCTTGCCGGATGGCCGGACCGAGTGGTTGGTTGATTTCTTACCGGAGGAGTTGGAGTTGGTATGACAACGGAGCCTAACATTTTTCTGGAACCGTCCGCCGGCGGCGCTTCCGATTCCGCCGGGCGGACAACGCCGCGAATCGGCGCCGGCTCACTGCATGGGCGTTGGGCCACTCGACACCGATGAAGCGATTGCGATATTTCCTTTGCGCCATGAGCATTTTCTCATTTCTGTTTGGCGGATGCAGCAAGCAGCCCGCACCACAAAGCAAAGCGCCGCCGCAGACTTTGCCGCTGGGCGAGATTTCTTTCAGTCAGTTGGATATTACCGAGAGATTCGCCGATGATCTCCACCTCAAGCCCGCCGATTGGATTGCGACTGTTCCCTTGAATAAATCCGCGCCAAACGGCAAGGGATTGCCGCCAGTCGGCGCGAGCGACGACGAGGTTTACAAGGCCGGCGAGAAATTGTCAAAATTAAGAGAGTCTATTCCAGTGCCGAATGATGGAGTTTATTGTCCGGTTTGTCATATCGCCAACATTGAACTCACCAAGTTGCACACACCTTGTCCAAAATGTGGCAGACCATTATTGAAGTTTGGTTGGGATTGATATGAGTCCACGCCGGAAATCGGCGGGAACTCGGCTCATGATCGTTAGGCGTCGAATACCATGCGCACTCTTTACTGCACATCCGCGAAGTCCTTCATCGATTTGCTCAGGCCGATGTTGTTTGGGCTGGATTCGTTGTACTGGATTGCCGCGACTCAAAGCCGATTGTTGAGACATGATTGGATTGGAAGCCCGTCCGAGAAACTGATTTTTGAACGTTGGTGCATGCCCCTTCCGGCATTTAAGAATACAGATTTGTCGCTGTGGCGGCCGGGAGCATTGTCGGCGTTGGATGGCAATCTGGTGTTTGATGAGTGGACGTATTTTATTGGATTTAACGCGACGGAGTCGGAGGCCCCGGATCGGGCCGCACGTTTGGGCCTTTCACGCTTATTCTCGCCCGAGTTTTACGACGGGCTGACGCAAGAGGGTCAACTGTTCGCGGTGCAGGTGGATGGTTGGTGGGAGTTCTGTACGGGCACGGACGCACTGTTTGCCC
>JARLHX010000303.1 GCA_031292035.1 Negativicutes bacterium
CTCTTCCAGGTCGCTGAGTATAACGATAGTCCGGTAGTTGTCGGGAAGGAATGTAATAGACTTGCGAATACACTCGTTCATTTCTTGCCGAACTACCTGGTCTTCGGTCAACAACGACTGCTTGGCTGAGCAGATCCCCCCCGCCCGGCAATCATATCGATGTCCGATTCCATGCATACTTTAGCCGACGACTGTTTAAAAGACGCACTTCTCACCTTATCGGTAGCCGTGTTTGTCGCAATTTGATAAATCCAGGTAGACAACTGCGATTCATTTCTAAACGAATGCAAGGCCTGATTCACTTTTACAAACACGTCTTGGGTTATGCATCTTTAACTCCTACCAACCTTGTTAAATAGCGATAAATTCTGGGTCGAAATTCTTCATAAATTTGTTCAAAAGTCAATTCTTCCTGTTTCACGAGGAATTTGCCTCCCTCACAAGCTTCTGCTCTCGATACTTATTCATCACCGGCGCCCACGCGTCGACTGCCTTCACTGGTTCTTCCCGGGTAAATACAGAATGGACTACATTTGACGAGATAGCGATGACTTCATTCTTACCCACGGTGTAAACTTTCCAGTCTGTTTCAAAAAACAATTCACCTTCCAGCACCATGGTAATCTGCTCGCTGGCGTGGCTGTGGGCTTCAAAGCACTTGTGCGGTTGGACCTCGAAATAGGTCAACATAACTTTATCCAAAGACACCGCCCACATAGCCACCCCTGGAATATCCTCTTGGAGAGTAAGCGTATCAGAGGAGTAATGCTTAACTTCTTTGATACTCATTTTCGCTCATCTCGATTCTGTCTGATATAATCTCCCAAGACTCGTGTGTATTGGCGAATAAGTTCTGTCAGCATCTTTTCCCCTCCCGCCAAATCCTGAATACTACAGAAGCGAGGGCATCATCTGAATTTCACTTTAGTTCCATCTGCATTGCAGTGGCAGTAGAGCAGCAGGTGCTTACAGCCGGGCTATTCAGGAAAGCCGCTGGCACTTCCATCCGCTCGATGGATTGGAAACCACGCTTGGTGAAATAATCGGCCGCAGTATTGGTAAACAGGTAGGCGACGGCGCTCTCAGCTGCTTTCGCCTGCGCAAGGGCTTCATTCATCAGTGCCTCAGCCACGCCAGCCTTGCGTACCTCAGACGCAACCGCCAGCGACCGAAGAAGAACGGCCTGAGAAGTGGACTCCCTGCCGAGGACGCCGACAATGCCGGCCTGGTCGGCTACCAGGAAACGGTCCAGTCCCGTGGCAACTTCTACCGCTACCAAACCGGAGGAAGTCAGCAGCTTTTCGATGGAGGTCAAATCTCCCGGTCGAGCGGAGCGCACGACGTAGTCTTTGCCTGGAACGAGGCGACGGGCGGTTTTTTTCGCCCGGATGAAGGCACTGACAAGTGAACCATTCATTTGTTTAAGCTCTTCGGCTGTTGCCTCGGGTACGATTCTTTGCCCAATGGCGCTGTCTAAGTCGTAGACCCTGGTAATTACGACCTCAGCATTGTCGAAGCCAGCTTTAGACAGTTTTGCGACGTATTCATCCTGAGTCAGCGCTCCCGCCACGCAACCGGCCCAGGCCAGCAAACTGTGCCTTACGCCTTCGGGCATCGGCCTGGTTGTTACTATATCAGATACCGCCACCCGTCCGCCCGGTTTCAGCACCCGGTAGATTTCACGGAAAACCTGGTCCTTATCTGCCGACAGGTTGATGACGCAGTTTGAGATAACTACATCAACAGAGGCTTCCGGTAGCGGAATTTCCTCGATATGACCTTTCAGAAACTCGGCGTTGGCTAACCCTGATTTGGCTTTGTTGGCATTGGCCTCCGCCAGCATTTCGTCGGTCATATCTAGGCCGTACGCCTTTCCGGACGGCCCAACCCTCTTGGCTGAAAGCAATACATCCAGTCCCGCGCCGCTGCCAAGATCAAGAACAGTCTCACCGGCATAAAGATTGCCAAGAGCTGTTGGATTACCGCAGCCGAAAGATGCAGCAATCAGGTCTTCCGGCAAACCGACCATCTCGTCCGATTGATAGAGCTTGCCGGCAATAACACTTGTGGCGCTTTCACTTCCCCCGCAGCACCCTGCGGAACCACAGCATCCCGTCCTTGCTGTTATAGCCTTAGCATACTTAAGGCGGACCTGCTCACGGATATCTTCATTCACTACATTGGTTTTCATCTTCTATACCTCCTTAATGATTAGACTAACATGTTGAACAAGTATCCTGTAATGATGATCGCTACTGTTAAAATGCCGGCAAATATGCCGATTAATTTTACCTTAAGCACTCTGCGCAGAATCACCATCTCCGGAAAACTGATTGCGCTCACAGACATCATGAAGGCCAGTGAGGTGCCCAACGGCAGGCCCTTTTCCATTAAGGCATAGATGATCGGCACCATTCCTGATGAGCTATTGTAGAGCGGCACGCCAAGAAGGACAACGAGCGGCACAGCTAGAGGGTTGTCACGTCCGGCATAGGTCACCACGAAATCCTCGGGAACAAATCCATGGATAAAGCCGCCGATAGCTAGAGCCACCATGACATAAGGAGCAATGTATTTCAAGAGTTCAACTGTAAAATCACGCGCTGACTGGCAGCGCTCCCGGAAGGTCAGCTCGCGCAGTTCGGCTTCGCCACTCCCCGATTCGTGTACATAGTCTTCAAGCAGATGCTCCAGATTCAGCTTGCCGATGACATAGCCGCTAATAACGGCTATGATAACGCCGGTAGACGCGTAGAGCAGGGCGACTTTCCATCCAAACATGCCGAGCAGCATAATCAGTGCAATCTCGTTCACCATCGGCGAGGATATCAAAAACGAGAACGTAACCCCAAGTGGAACCCCGGCTTCGATGAAACCAATGAACAAGGGTACGGCGGAACACGAGCAGAATGGCGTTAAAATCCCGATGAGTGCGGCCAAAATGTTTCCGATAAAAGTGTGACGGTGACTCAGGAACTTCTTGGTTTTCTCCGGGGGGAAATAGGAACGGATAATAGTGATGACAAATATCGCTACCGCTAGTAACAGCAGAATTTTCGGTGTGTCGGCGACAAAGAACTGCAGGGCTGACCCAAACTTGTCTTGGGGTGACATACCGAGCCACTGATAAACTACAAGATTTCCAAAATCATCGAAATCGAACATGAGTATTTCCTCCTAATGCCCGCTGACTCTGCGGGCGTTATCTTGTTAACAACACCGGGGGCCTTTTAAGGCCTGAGCAACATATTGCAGGCTTTCCACAATCTGTTCCCGCTTATCGCCTGGGATGGCGGCGATCACTTCCTCAAAGTACACCGCCATCCGCTTTTCCACTTCCAGGAAAAGCGATTGTCCTTTTTCACTGAGGTGCAGCGTGAGATATCTCCGGTCTTCCGGATCAGTATCCCGGACGATGATCCCATCGCTGACCAGCTTTTCAACCGATCGACTGACCGTACTTTTGTCGAGGCCGAGAATATCCGCCAGCACATTAAGGGACATGCTTCCAGCCCGACCGATTTCTACGATGGTATGACACTGGCTTAGCGTGATATCGCAACAGGACGCTTCGCCTCGCTCCAGAACCCCGAGCCTACGAACCAGAAGCCTGAGCGATTCTCTGATCATTTCAGCTTGATTGGAATTTGACATTTAAACCACCTCTCAATGCAATTGTATCATGCAACGGTTGCACTATGCAACTTTATTATTAAAAAAGATTCCCATCTCTGGGAAAAGCGTCTTGCTTGAAAATATATCTTTTCAGGTGGCTCGGATATCATTGGAAATGAAATTAGCTTTTTAACTCACGCTTCTCACCCCAATCCGGGCCAACGAAACAGGATTCCAGGGTTAATGGACTAAACCCAACAACTCTTTTCCTTGGATTTCCTTCCCATGCCATTTGATTAACACCGTATTGCCCTGTGAAGTGTTGACTACTTTATTGATCCATTCGACTTCACTCTGCGACTTAGCTTTTAATAAGGGGCTTTGGGTATGAGTAAGATAGAGACTTGAGTTTACGACCCACCATTTCGAATGGATGCCTGCCCGTTCCAGGTCATCGGCAAGTCTCATCGCTTCATGGACTGGCGTAGCTTCAGGAAGTGTTACAATGACGACTTCTGTTTCAGCAGCATTTCTTAGCCTGGGCAAGAGCCTTATTACACTTTCCGGGATATCACCCTGGCTTTTTTGGATCTCTTTGTGATAGCTCTGGGTAGCATCCAGTAATAACAAAGTATGTCCGGTAGGTGCTGTATCAATGACGACAACCTGATTATCTGTCGCCTGTTCAACAATTTCGGCGAATGCCCGGAATACGGCGATTTCCTGCGTGCAGGGCGACCTCAAGTCTTCCTCGATATATGCCAAGTCTGCATTTCCCATTGATTCTCTGGCCTTAGCAAGGACTTCTTCCTTGTACTTTTCAAGTTCCAAGGTTTCATCAATATGACTGATTTTTAAGTTGTGACTGTCACTAAGCATAAATTTTAAGTGGTGAGCAGGATCGGTCGTAGTCAGATGCACTTTCACACCTTTTTCCACTAAGCCTACAGCAATTGCTGCTGCTAAGGTGCTTTTGCCCACACCACCTTTACCCATGGTAAAGATGACTTTTTTATGGGTTGAATAGACATCTTCTATTAACGCGCCTAAAGTTTGTACCTTGTTTATTTCAGCGGCATAGTCTTCTTCATCCACGGAATTATCGGTTAGCATTCTGCGTATATTCCTTACACCATAGACATTGTAAGCACGAAGTGGAACGTAGTAGGTTGTAAAGTTAAGCAAATAGCCCGGCATATCCTGAAGAGCCTGCTGCTGTTTCTTGTATAAACTCAGCGCGGTTTCATCCTCGGTTGTATCGAGTTCAAGAACTCCGTTTATAATGATTGTTTGGTTATTGACGCCAAGCTCTTTCAGTTCTTCCGACGCCCGTTTGGCTTCCAGCAGCGGAGTTTTTTCCGGCCTTGCTACCAGGATAACTGTTGTCATAGTTTGATCCGCCAGAGTCTCCACCGCATTTTTGTACATCTGCTTGTTGCTTTCTAAACCGGATAGCTGGCCTAGGCATGACGCCCCATGGGTGTTGTCGCTGATAAAGTTACTCCACGCCGATGGGAGCTGCAGCATTCTAAGTGTATGACCGGTGGGAGCCGTGTCAAAGATGACATGGTCGTACTTGTCTTTAATGCTTTCATCTGTTAGATAATGCGAAAATTCATTAAAAGCCGCAATTTCTACTGTACACGAGCCAGACAACTGTTCTTCCATGCTTGCGATTGCCGCATCAGGCAACAGCCCTTTATACGGCCCGATTACTTTCTCTTTATAGGCATGAGCTGCTTCTATCGGATCCAAGTTGACTACAGTAAGATTTGATACTTCAGGGATAGGTTTACCTTTGTTATCAAGTTCAACTCCGAAAACATCCTGTAAGTTCGAAGCCGGGTCCGTACTGATTAGCATTACGGTTTTGCCACTATCGGCCAAGTTAACTGCTGTTGCACACGCTACAGATGTTTTGCCAACGCCTCCTTTTCCGGTAAAAAAGAAATACTTTGTAAGCTCTATATTAGCAGGCTTATAGGATTGCATTGGCCTTCCTTCTTCTTGCATGCTAACAGCACCCACCCTCACAACAGCACCCACTTTTTTTAGGCTTGTTGTCTATCGCTAGCCCAGTCCACTCTGCAAATTCTTCATTCGTAGGATATTCTTGGGTTTTGGCCACTTGGCCCTCAACCAAAGTAATCGGTAATATTTCGGGGCCGTTTTGTTTCAAATAGTCATTGATCAGTTGGTTTTCCACAAAGGCATTTGGCTGACCGGAAAGATTAAATCGGCTTATCTCTGCTCCGTTTTGTTTAAGATTGTCAATAACAGTAGCTACCCTTAACAGTTCCTTGTCAACGCTTGCTCCGCATACACCGGTAGAACAACACATGGCAGGGTCATAGATCTCGATTTTCATGATTTTGCCTCCTTTATAGTTTTGGGGGGTTACTCTTGATCGATCGTCTTGGTGGCAGCCACCAACAGGCAGGCTTCAGGGGCAAACCAGTGGGTGGTCCGGTTGCAGAAATTGCACACCGAAAGCATGACAGGCACCTCGACCAGGACGCCGACGACGGTGGCCAGGGTGGCGCCGGAGGTCAGTCCGAACAGGGATATGGTGACCGCGACCGCCAGCTCGAAGAAGTTGCTGGCCCCGATCAGGGCGCCGGGGGCGGCGATATTATGGGGTACCTTGAGCCACCTCGCCAGGCCGTAGGCCAGCGAGGAGTTGAAATAGACCTGGATGGTGATCGGCACGGCGATCAGAATGATGTTGAACCAGTTACCGAGGATGACTTCACCCTGGAAGGCGAAGATGATGACAAGGGTAATGAGTAGCGCGATGATGGTGACCGGCTTCAGGGGGTTGAGGAACTTATCGTTGAACCATTCTTCGCCGCGGCTGGTGATGGCAATCTTCCGGGTCAGATAGCCTGCTCCAAGGGGGATGACGATATAGAGGAAGACCGACATGAAGAGGACGTCTGTCGGCACGATGATGTTGGAGACCCCCAGGAGGAACATGACGATGGGGGCAAAAAGGACCAGCATGAGCAGGTCGTTGATCGCCACCTGCACCAAAGTGTAGGCCGGGTCGCCATCGGTCAGATAGCTCCAGACAAAGACCATGGCTGTGCAGGGCGCCGCCGCCAGGATGATGGTCCCGGCGAGGTATTCACTGGCAAGCTGGTCGCCGATCAGACCGATGAAGATATGCTTGAAGAACAGCCAGCCGAGAAAGGCCATGCTGAAGGGCTTGACGATCCAGTTGACAAACAGGGTGATAAACAGCCCTTTCGGCTTGTCGCCGACCTTCAGGATGGAGCCGAAATCGATTTTCAGCATCATCGGATAGATCATCAGCCAGATCAAAACAGCGATCGGCAGATTGACATGACTGATCTCCAGTTTGCTCATCGCGCTGACGACGCCGGGAAACAGTTTGCCAAAGATCACGCCGATTACAATACAGGCAGCCACCCACAGGCTGAGATACCGCTCGAAAAAGTCCAGCTGCTTTTCGTTCGTCATTATTTATCTCCTTTATTCGCAGATGTTCTGTCGTTCTTTTTGGGCCAGTCCTGCCGCCATCGTTTCCGAGAAGGCTTTGATCAGGGAGAACGCCTCGGGATGTAAGCTGTAGTAAATCCACTTGCCTTCGCGGTTGTCGTTGACCAGTCCGGCGTATTTCAGCACTTTGAGATGATGGGAAATGGTGGGCTGGGAGACTTTGAAGGCGTCCAGGATATCGCAGACACAAAGCTCCTTTCCCAGCAAGAGCTGGACGATTTCCAGCCGGATCGGATCACCGAGGGCCTTGAAAATGTCAGCCAAGGCTCTCATCGTCCATCACCAGCCTTGCCAAAGGTTTCACCAATCCACTGCCTGATCTCGCCGCGAACCAGCCTGACGCCAGCCATGATTTCGTCGTCAGAGCCTGTGAACCCGGACGGGTCGGGAAAGCTATGATGCAGCATGGTCTTACCGCCGGGAAAGTAGGGACAGGCTTCCTGGGCGTTGTCGCAGACGGTGACGACAAAGTCAAAGCTGTCGTTGATAAATTCATTCAAGTGTTTTGAGCGGTGGGAAGATAGGTCGATGCCGATTTCGGCCATGGCTCTGGCCACATAGGGGTTGACCCGGGTCACCGCCGTTCCGGCGCTGAAGGCCTCGTAGCGGTCGCCGTACAGCCCCCGCAGCAAGCCTTCCGCCATCTGGGACCCAGCAGAGTTGTGGGTACATAAAAACAGCACTTTTTGTTTGGGTGTTGTCATGTGTA
>JARLHX010000029.1 GCA_031292035.1 Negativicutes bacterium
AATCCCGCCTGCGCGGACAGCCGGACGGGTGCTGTTTGCAACCAAATCGCCCGAAGGTGGCCGCAAGACCTTCTGCTTTATCTCGCGCACGATCCCCCGCCATGCACCCAACGGCATTGCGCGTTACATATGGGATCTTGCGATGGGTTTTGCGCAAAGCGGGCACGAAACGCACCTCATCACCCTGACCGACGGGCCCTCGATGGTCGAATTTACCGAGGGGCTTTGGATCCGTCACATTTCGCGCGGCGAACTCATGCCATCAGCCATACTCGAAGGCTTCACACCACTGCGGTCGGACGCCGCACGCATCAACACGGCTTGGGCAAGGGCGGCACATGGCGAAGTGCTGCGCCTGCGCCGGGACCGCTACATCGACCAGGTCATTGCCCCGGTATGGGATCAAGAGGGGCTCTATTGCGCGCTGGACCACCGCCTGAACACCGTGATCTCGATGAACACGACCTTCCACCGGTACGCTGGGATAGAAGAAAGCCGAATTGATAAAGACACTCTTGCGGAATTGTCCGCGCTGGAGCGTTCTTATATTCAATCGTCGCGGTATTTTCTTTCCAATTCATCTTCATCGACTGCGCATCTGAGGCATGATTTTGAGATCGACGGCGGTGCAGTTATCGCCCAAGCGCCGCATGGCGTCGCCGATATCGACCCTGAGGTCAAACAGCGCATCATGCGCAAACAGTCAAAGCCCGAAGATCCGGTCAGGGTGCTCTACGTAAGCCGCCTCGAAAAGCGCAAGGGAACCGATCTGTTCCTGACCGCGGCGGTTGAAACGTTGAAAAGCCACCCCAACGTGATCTTCGATATGGCGGGTCGCGATTCTTATCCGGGTGACCCCGAGCACGGATATGACCAATACTTTGCCAAACTGACGCCGGAATTGAACCAAAGATTCAGGCGGCATGGCGAAGTGACCGATGAAGAGCTTCAAGATCTCTATTCGCTAGCGGATATCTTTTTTGTTCCGTCACGGTACGAATCCTTCGGGATCATTTTTGTCGAGGCTATGCGCTGCTATTTGCCCGTACTGACGCTCGATATTGGCGGCGCGCGCGACATCGTGGACCACGGCGTGACCGGACTGCTCGCAAAGCCTGACGATGCCGCGCAACTGGCTGATTTTCTGGGCCAGCTTGTCACCAATCCGGCCCGGCGTGCGCAGATGGGGGTGGCAGGCCGCGAACGATATGAACGCCGCTTCGCAAATGAAACGGTGATTAATGCAACCCTCGAAGCGCTTAAGTTTTCCGATGTTGCAAAATAATTATATCCCGAGAATTTCGTTCGTAACCGGGATCGTAAACCCCGGCGACGCGATCAGCGAAACATTGATTGCCGACATTTTGGCATTGGATCGGCTGAGCTTCAACCAGCGTCGTAATCTTGACGCACAAGTATATTGTAGAGAATCATCACATCAAGACACAAGAATAAATGTAGTCAGTGATTGGCGCGATGTTTTATCGGACGAACATTTCAGAACGTCAGATCTATATTATTTTCACTATGGTATATTCAGCGATATGCATCGCCTTATGCATCACGTGCGGCGCGATGCCAAACTGGTGGTGTTTTTCCACAATGTCACTCAACCTCAGTATTGCCCGATTGAGGAAGAGAGCCTGATACACGCGTCCTATCAACAGATCAGAAATTTCCGCACGGCCGATTTCATTGTCGCTGCATCAGGATTTTCGGCCCGCCAAATTGCCGGGTATGACCTGGGCAAGGCCATCAAGGTCGTCCCCCTGTTCGGACCCAATGCGCCGGAAAGCCCGCCCGATCGCGCCCCGATAATCGACACCACGCGGCCCTTGCGCCTGCTCACGTGCGGCCGGTTCGTACGCAGCAAAGGCGCCGCGTTATTGCTGGCCGCGCTGGATCAAATCGACGCGTCGCCGGCGCGGCCGATCGAATTGACGTTGGCCGGCCAAACGCAGTTTTCCGATGCCCGATACATCAAATCGCTCGGCGAACTGGCCGCGCGCCTGAAACCGGACATATCCGTCAAGTTTGCCTTTGACCTGGCACCCGAAGCCATCCGCCCGCTGTTTGCCGACGCCGATGCGTTCGTGCTGCCTTCGCTGCACGAAGGCTTTGGCATGACCGTGGCCGAAGCCTTGATCGCGGACACGCCCGTAATCTGCTCGGATGCGGGCGCCCTGCCCGAAGTCAGCGGCGGCTATGGCCTGACATTCCCGGCAGGCGATGTTGCCGCGCTGGCCAGCGCATTGCAGGCCTTTGCCTCGGCCCAGAGCGCCGGAATGATACTATGCGATCGCGGCCCGCTGCCACCGGCGGATTGGCACAAGCAGATGGCCGGTCATGCGCAGACATATTTGCGCGGCAAGTACATTGAACGCATGATCGGCGAATTTGACGCCCTGTTGCAACCAACGCCAAGCTGGAACGAAAGCGCGAGGCACGCTCTGGCCGACGCTGACATGTTTGAACCGGGCAGCACACTGACATCTCGCTTTGACAGAGCAGTGCTTGAAGCGCTAGTAAATCGACAGATTGCAAACCCTATCGGCGATGCCGAGGCCAAAACGCGCAAAGGCGAACCGGCGGTTTCGCAGGGCAGACGGAGCGCCAATGCAAACCACATCGCCGATACACTTTGTGTGGATCTGCACATTGAAGCACTGGCGAAGTGGCCAAAGTGGCTACGCCCATCCATCCTGAACCGCACGCGCTCGGCACGGCATTTAGCCGCTTACTTGGGCAAACGAACCTATACGCTTTTTCGCCTGATCGCGCATGCCAAAGCGGCCAGAAACCGCAAGAACTGGAGCGAAGCCTGTGCAATTTATACCAAAGCCTTGGAAATCCGACCAAATCTTGGCCTAATATGGGTCCAATTGGGGCATGCACTCAAAGAATCCGGTGCGTTGATCGAAGCTGGGCAAGCATATGGACACGCTGAGAAATTGTTGCCTAACAATTCGGATCTACAATTGCAAATCGGCCACCTCAAAAAAATTAGCGGCAACGTGTCCGATGCGATGTTTTATTATAGACGAGCACTATTTTACGATCCAAGAAATTCCAACGCCGCCCAAGAACTCGTACATCTTGGACAATCGGATGACGTTGTCCGAATACGTATGTACCATGGTTTTTTCTCATAATCTTGCCTCGCCTTCTGTTGGCAGATCGATCGTGCCCGCGGCATCGTGTAGCTGGGGGCAATCCCCGAATATTCCGGCTTTGGCCAACGCAGGTTATTTACCCGGCACAGCCGAGAGCAAGGCGATGGGATTGTCACTCACCGCCATGGCTTCAAGAGACGTGCAGCGCCCACGCTGGACGGCCCATTCGTCGGAATGTTCCATGAGTATGGCGCCAATATTGCCAACCTGCATTGCTCACGAGTTACGCGCCTACTTGCGAAGAGCGATAGTCAAGATTGCGGCCTGCCGTTTGCTGAAGATGAAGCAGACGTGGCGATAGGGGAATGCGACGAAATCGCCCTTCCTGAGGTTATCCCATCGTCAAATGCCATCGCAGGCTGAGGCGCCGTTGATCGCGTATTGATCTTCAGGAACGAGCCGTTTAGGATCGAAATAGATCACGCCTGACGACCATACCGCACATCACAGCGAGTAAGTATAAGCACTCATTTTTACGGATAAATCCAATGGAAAAAATAAGCCACATACATCAAATTTTCATTCAAGAAAATGGCAAGATGCCTCGCTCATTCCCAGATTCTATTATTGAAAATACTAATTTTATTAGAAATCTTTATCCGAAGGCAAAATATAAAATTTATTCCGGGGATGAGATAAGGGATTTCATTAGTGAAAATTTCGATGAAATAGTGCTTCATGCATACGATACGCTAAAACCTTACGCTTACAAATGCGACCTCGGCCGGCTATGTTTGCTGTATATATATGGCGGACTTTATGTTGATTTGGGCGTAAGGGTGTTTTTTCCGCTACAAATTGATAATAAAAAAAATATTTTGCTATTTCGATGCCCGTTGCATAAGGAAAATCATCCCTGGGACGTCGAAAATTCGATTATGTACTCAACGCCGAAGCGGGAAGAATTCAAGATTGCAATCGATATTATTTGCGACAATGTTAAAAAGCGATTTTATGGGGTTAACACTCTGGCACCCACGGGGCCGGGCGTGATCGGGCGCGCAATTGCAATTGCCGGCGCAGAAAAAGATTATGCCATAGGATTTTCATCTGTATCCAATACCCCTTTGCCCGTTCATTTTTTCAATTACATTCTCCCGAACGGTACATTTGTTGCAACACGAACAAAAAATGGACGATTGAGCGTCGTGATTGAAGGCGCGAACGACTACAATGATTTTTGGCATGCCGGCATTGTTTATGGCGAACCGACGGTTTTCTTGGCCGAACATTTTCACCCAAAATCGAGCAAGGAAAAGGAGGCAGGCAAAGCCATTGCAAAGGCTGGGCTGCCCTTTTCCAGCAAAGGGATCATTATTTGGGGACCATATGGGTTCTTGATTGCCGGTCGCTACAACGTAACTGTTTTATTTTCTGAAAATTCAATTACCGACGGATTAAAAATTGATCTTTTTGATAAAGGCCTCGGCGTTCTTCGCGAATTGGAATTATCGGATTCCTATAGAGTATCAGCCAATGAATTCAAATTTGAATTTCTAAATCCCCACACTTCACGCCTGCTGGAAGCGAGGTTTCATTCAGAAGGTAAAGCTAAAGGTGCGCTGATTTCAGTCACATTCGATTTAATTGATGATAGAGTAGTCCCCACAGTTTTTTCTGCTGAGAATTTTTATTCAAATGCCACAGATGGCAAACCAGCTGGAAAAACCGTGGCGCGTTACGGAATTCCTTACGCGGGGCGGGGGTGTATCATCTGGGGGCCATATCAATTTTTGAGAGAAGGTCGTTATAAGGTCAACGTTCTGTTTGGCGAGAACTCTGTCACCGAGGGTTTGAAGCTCAACCTTTTTGATCAAGGTCTGGGCGTTCTTCACAAGACGAACTTATCACATGCGCAGAGGGTGTCGGAGCGTGAATTCACCTTTGAATTTCATAATTCCTACACCTCACGGCTGTTTGAAGTTAGGCTTTTTGGTGATGGGAGAGCGAAAGGCACGCTGGTGTCAGTTACCTTTTTCCCAATTGCAGAGGAGAATCCCGACGCCAGCCCTACAGTCGCATTCGGAAAAAAGTGGCGGGGAATGAAGCGCCTGCTCGGTGGAAGCCCGCGAGCATCATAGACACCATTCAACGATGTGCCATTACAGATCTCTTTTAGCTACGTCAGCACATTGATCAAATTAGATCGCACTGTATTTTTTGAAGATCATAACCTTAAATCATTCGACATCAACCGGTTTACAAGGCATCATAATATGTCAAAATCCCTAACAGATAGCAGAAATTTAGAAGATATCCGTGAGCAATTTCTTGCAGAAAAGATATTGCCGACCATCTGGCTTGGAGATAGCGCTTCACGTTTTGATGATTACACAAAATATGCACAAGGTTGTGAAACAATTTTGGAATTGGGTGTATACACTGGCCTTACGACCACCGCATTTTTATTGGCGAATCCGAAAAAGCTTATTTCCATTGACCACACTGCGTCGAATTTCAGCATTCGGCATCAGATTGAATATCTGGCAGAAAAGCAGGGAACCGAGTTCCATTTTTTGGAAATGAATGATTTGGATTATGAATCGAGCGGACAAGATCTACTTTTGATCGATACAACTCACTTTTATGATCAAACTTTAAAAGAGCTGGAAAGATTTGGGGGCCTGACACGACAGCGGATCGTACTGCATGATTGCGCTTCGCATGATGGCGTAATGAAGGCGGTATGCGACTGGCTGTTTACCAATAAAGAATTCTATATTAGCCTGCATGATAATCGCGGCGATGGCGTATGTGTTTTGCAGCGCTATCCAAAACTACAATAGATTTGTTTCATATGAGAACGGGATTTATTATCGCCATATCCTGGCATGGTTCATCGAAATCATGACGACTTTTTGCTAGAGGCGCCAGTCGTTAATTTTCCGAGATAATCAACCAAGTCTGTACAATAGGCCTCTTCCGTCACATCCGCCGGAATGACGGGGCGACGGCAAGGGCCAGTGGGAGGCAACGCGGCGATCGCGTGTTCCCAGGCATCGTCGTCGTCGCAAGCCAGCAGCGTGGTGGTGCCTTGCGCGATTTCGCGGTGGGCGGCGATGTTTGAGGCGATGGTTGGAACGCCCATGATGTTGGCTTCCAGAACCGGCAGGCCGAACCCTTCGACCCACGTCGGGCTGAGCAGACCGGTTGCGCCCAGCACCAGTTGGGCCAGCGCGTGGCTCGACAGGCCGGACACTTCGTGGACGTGCGCGCGCAGGGTGGCGTTGCGTTCTAGCGGGGCGAGTATCCGATCGGAATCAAACCCGCGTGACCCCACGATCACCAGATGGGGTGCATCTTTGCCCAACCGCACGATCAGCCGCCGCCATACGCGCAACAGCAAATCGTGATTTTTGCGCGGTTCGATCGTCGACACAACAACGCAATAGCGCGCACCCGTCAGTTCAGGCAAGCCGTCTGCGGCTTCGACAAAGGCGGAAGACAAGGGCAGCGGCCGCACCAGACTGGGCAAGTGCGGTCGCCCGTTCTGCGCCAGCGAGGCGTTCACGGTGTCGCGCGCATAGGCGGTGGTATAGATCATGCAGTCGGCGTGGCGCGCGGCCGTGCGGACCATGCGACCGTGATG
>JARLHX010000304.1 GCA_031292035.1 Negativicutes bacterium
CCCATTTCCACCATGGCGTCATACATTTCCCGGGAGAATTCCTCTTTCTCGTCCCGCTCGGCGGCCCCTGGCGCCAGCTTTTTCTCGGCGAAATCTTTCGCCATTTTCTGCATCATTTTCTGTTCTTCGGTCATCTCAAATAACACGGACGATTACCCCCTACTATTTTTCGACCGGGCGGAAGGGCCGACAGCCACCCCCTCCGTCCGGTCGAGCTTTTTATTTCTTGGCGCTGACGCTGGCCAACCTGGATTTTTCGGCAGCCTCATCGGCTGCCTGAAAGTAGGCGTCGATCTCTTCGATGGACTTCTTCTTTGTTTCCATGCCGAACAAAAAGGTGATGCCGGTAATCATCTCCCAGGCGCCCATGAAGATGAACGCAGGAATAATGGCGTCAATCGTGGCTTTTGGCGAAACCACATTGCTGCTCCCGGCAAAAAAGGCCAGCGCGATAGGTCCGATAATTTTCCCGAGGCCGCCAAAACCGTAAGCGGAGCCCATTCCGGTCGCCCGGAGATGACGCGGCCAGACTTCCGAACCATAGGGACCTACGATGGCGAAACCGCCGTCCACAAAGAAGTAAGCCGCCACCATAAACGCCCAGATGAGCGAAGTATTGCCGATAAAGCTGTTGTAATTCACCCCAGCCAGAATGGTCAGTACGCAGCCGCCGAGTCCGATGAGAAATCCGCAGGCCCGCCGTCCCAGAATGTCGGATAGGTAGGCCCAGCACAAGCGGCCCACAAATCCGCATATCGTGACTGAGATAAACATCTTGGCTGCCTCTATCGCCGGGATACCAAGGACCAGCACCAGGATGGTGGGCCCCCACAAGGTAAAACCGTAGTAGCAAATTTGCTGACCGAGATTGGTGATCCAGGAAACGATCAGGCTGCGCGGATACTTGAACAGGTCAAGAAAGTTCGGTCTGGGATCGCTCTTGATCACGATCGCTTCGGCCGCAACGGTGCCTGCGGTTCCGACGGAATCAGTAAAATGAGTTTTCTCGCCGATAACCCAGTTGATGGCATTCTCTGCTTCGCGCAGACGCCCCCTGGACAAGAGCCAGCGGGGGGATTCAGGCACCCAGGCCCGGATCAGCAGGGTGAGGAAGGCCGGCAGAAGACCGATAATGAACAGTCCCCGCCAACCGACAAAAGGAGTGGCGTAGGCTGCCAACACACTGCCCAGCATCGTCCCGATCGGCACACACGAAGTAATGATGCCGCTGATTCTGCCGCGATGGCGCGAAGGAACGAATTCCTGGACCAGCGGCAGGTCGACGGTGTAAAGCCCGCCCAGGCCGAAGCCGACGAAGAAACGAAAGACGGTGAGATAGATCCAGTTTCCTTCCGGCGTAAAATACATGAAACCTGTGGCTACAGAAAATAAGAGTACCGTGACCATAAACACCGGCCGCCGGCCGATACGGTCGGCGACGACGCCGAAGAAGGCGGCGCCGATCATTGCCCCCAGTCCAGCCGACAAAAGCACGATCGAAGTTTCGGTGTAACTGAGCTTCCAGGGAACGATGATAAACGCCAGCACGTAACCAATGAGAAAAAAGTCGAAAAACTCAAGTAAATCGCCCACAATGGCTGCCGCGATGACTTTATAATGGTTGATTGTCAGTCGGGAATTTTCCAGCTTGTCGAAAAGCAACTCGACATTACTCAAGCCAACACCTCCCTTAATTAAATTGCATCGCTTTGCCTGTGCGAGTCTTGCACAGCTCAATATGCGACAAGCCAGGCCAGGCCTGCGGCCCTGGGGCCCTCAGCCCGGCCCGGTCTTCTCTCGGCCGCTCCCGGGACTACTCTTCCCAGAGAGCTATGGCCCGCATCGGACTGCCTGTCAGACCGACAAACCGGAGTGGGAACATGGCAAAATAGAAATTGTCATGCCGCGGTATTTTCGTCATATTTGCGATGTTTTCAGTGTGGACTACCAGCCGCTGGCCGTGGGTGGTGTGATTCGGATAGTTTTTGTCACTCGGGGTGTCGAGGCTTGTAGCGTCGGTACAAACATTGACTATGCCCTGATCGAGGATCCATTCGCTGGCTTCTTTATCAAGCCCCGGATACTGTGACACATAAGTGGGAATGTCGCCCCAGTACTTGTCGACGCCGGTATAGTAGAGCAGGGTCATGCCCGGCTTAAGAGTGACCTTGGCCTTGGCTAAAGCTTCTTTCACGTCCTTCAGGGTGATGTGCGTCAGGGGCGGCACATGAGAAACGTCGATCCACGCAGCCGGTGTGATCATATCAAGGAGTGAGATTTTTTCCACCGTCAGATCGGGGCGATGCTTGTTAAAATGATAAACCGCATCGACATGAGTCGATACATGATCGCAGGTAACGATACCCCGGACACCATAGCCTTCGAAGGGAGTATCGCCAAGGCGCAATTTGCATTCTTCGTGAGTCATATGCCACCAGGAGTTTGTTTTCATATGGCCGGGGTAGTGGGGCATTTCGCTGCTGATTTCGCGGCTGATATCAAGAATACGGATTTTTTTGCCAAACAACTCAATGGTGGCTTCCGGTTCAAATTTCCGTGGTTCATTTACGTTTGTCATTTTAAAATCACCTCATAAAATATTTGTCTATAGCTAGCCTGGGGCGTAATCCTGCCGTTTAGGCAATCGTCCTTGTTATCACATCTCCTATTCGAAAAATGCCTTTATTACTGCCAGCACAGCGCGTGCACTCACCATGCCGGTACTTGCCTACAACCTCACCCTGCTGCCGATTGAATCCGACCGGCAGAAAACGCAAATTTAGCGTTCAAGAATATTTGTGAAGTTATTCACATATATCTAGGTGCAAATTCCATGCCAAGAAAAATCTCCACACGAAAAAGTGCCGTCTTCATATCGCAAAATGAATGAAGACGGCACTCTCTAGGCTACGACAAAGAGCCAAACCACCCGTAGGAAGCCCTTCTCCCGGTCATAGCATATTTTTTTTGCAGTCACTGACCATGCCAGGTTTTTCAAGTTTCTTTCAAGCCAGGCAGTAAAACGGCAAAGAATTCCGTTGTCCCTCGATGCGTTTTTACATCGCTATTTTTATCAAAATTTTCGCAATTATCGATTTAATAAGGGTTATGGCGATGCGACATTACATCTTTTCGGATGCGATTTCGCATCACATTCCTTTCAGGTCAATACCAAGTTTTTGCGCCTTTCGCACAACATTGGACTGGTCGATCTTCAGAATCTGCGCCGCCTTGCGCGTGCTGCCGCTAAGCGCCAGCGCTTTCTGGATGGTTCTTCTCTCCAAGTTGTCCATGATTTCTTTCAGGCCGGTTTCCTTGTTAACAAGATCGGTATAATATGGGTCCACATTTAACAAGTTGGCAACCTGCTCCACCGATATAAGGGCGTCATGATCGGAGATGATGACCAGCCGTTCGATAACATTTTGCAACTCCCTGACATTACCGGGCCAGGAATAATGTTTGAACACCTCCATACTTTGATGCTCAATGACGGCATACCGCCCATATTTTGCGTTATATAGCTCCAAAAAGTGGTTGGCAATCTCCTCTATATCGTCGACCCTTGATCTGAGCGGAGGAATCGTGATCGGAAACACATTCAGCCTGTAGTATAAGTCTTCTCTGAACTTTCCCTCCCGCACCAACCCCCGCAGATCCCGGTTGGTTGCCGCCAGAATTCTCACGTCGAGGGACACTGGTCTGCTGCCCCCGATTCTGGTAACCTCTTTGTTCTGAATGACCCTTAGGAACTTGGATTGAAGATCGATCGGCATTTCACCGATCTCATCAAGCAGGATGGTCCCCCCGTCGGCCAGCTCGAACAGGCCCAGTTTACCCGAACTGGAAGCTCCTGTAAATGCCCCCCTGTCGTAGCCAAACAGCTCACTTTCCAGCAGGGCTGCAGGGATGGCAGCACAATTCACTTTGATGAAGGGATTGTTGTTTCGTTTACCGATAGAATAGATTGCATTGGCCACGACCTCTTTGCCGGAACCGGTCTCGCCGACTATCAAAACCGTTGTGTCAAGGTTAGCCACCTGCTGGATCATTTTTGAAACTTCCTGGATTTCCGAACTGAAGCCAATCATCTGCTTCGTCAGTTGAAGTTTTCTCAGATGCTGAATTTCTTGTTTTTCCTTACTGATATCCTTTTCTACTGCTTTCATCTTTTCCAGGGACGCTTCAAGATCGGCTCGAATCGACAACAGATCGCTAATTTCCCGGTCGATGATCACGATCTTTTTGACGTTTCCCTGTTCATCAAAAATCGGGTTGCCGGTAATCAGTACCTTCTTGCCGGTTTTCAAAGCTTCGCCCATGGAATTGACCTGTTTTTTGACCCGCAATATCTCCGGTGCCACCGGGTTCTTCAGCAAGCCCTGATTAGAGATGTCGCTGATATACTGACCAAGCACTTCTTCCGGACTTATACCGGTTATCCTGGTATAAGCTTTATTCACATATAAGGCTTTGCCCACTTCATCAGTCACGATAATGCCATCATAAAGACCGTCCAAAATCTCTTTATAATCCAGTTTCTCGGCCTGTTGGAGCTCTGTCAGTACTGCTTGCAATCCATTTGCGAGTTTTTCCCGGTCTTTGGAAAAAGAACTGTCTTCCGTCAGCACCGCCAATAGTTCTTTAAGAAACCGGATGGATTCAAAGTCACCTTGAGTATTAACCTGACACACCTCCCTCGCTAAACCAGCGACTCGTTTTATAACAGTAGTTCCCGGATACACACCCCGCCGCCACGCTGGGGAAACAGTCTTGGTCAACGGTCGCTCATTTTCATCAGTAAAGTACATGATTTCGAAGGTTGGCAGTAAACTCCTGCTTTAAAAATAGGCATTTGCATCTATTGCCGCAATTATTTCCGAGCAGGAGACATCTTTTACGCAAAGGAAAAAACCGCAAAGGCTATTGCTCCTTGCGGTTACCGTATTTCAAACAACCACCCCGGCAGAATGCAGAGCAGCCGCCTAACTCCCGCTCGATTCCGAAGGCTTCGCGTAAAAGCTCCGAATCTGTTCCCTTATCGTAGCCAGTTCGCCCTGGATCCCGGGAAGATAGCGAGCCATCTCAGCCCCTCTTCCAGTCTTGGCAAGCGTCTCCAGGCCAAGAGCAGCCGCGCCTATATCCCGGATCCGATAATTATTGGACAATCCTTTCAGGGCATGCATCGCTTTGGCCGCTGCGTCGTAATCCGGTATCTCGAGTGCAGCCCCGCAAGCCCTTATGATCTCGAAAGCATCCTCGAAATAAAGCTCAAATGCTTCCCGCAGGTCGGCCGCCGTCAGTCCGAGCTCATCTGCCACGGCCTCCACATCATATTCTGTCATGCCTACCTCCAGTCATTTTACTGACCACCGTTCAAGCAGCTGTTTCAACTGCTTGGGATTGATGGGTTTTGTGATGTAATCATCCATACCGGCGGCCAGACATTTCTCGCGGTCACCCTGCATCGCGTTGGCTGTCATGGCAATAATCGGGATACGTTTGCCGGCAGGTTTTTCCGCCTCCCGGATCGCAACTGTAGCCTCAAAGCCATCCATCTCCGGCATCTGGCAATCCATTAGTATCAGGTCGTATTTCCCCATACGCGTGGCGGCCACGGCTTCCTGCCCGTTATTGACCACAGCGGTCTGATAGCCCAGTTTTTCAAGAAGCATCACCGCCAGCTTTTGGTTGGCGCGATTATCTTCCGCCAGCAGAACGGTCCGGGGCGCCTGAGGCTGAGTTTCAGCCGGCCCACCCGCTGCAGCAGTCTTCTCCACCGCGCCGGAAGATCCCTCCGTCAGGCTCATCCGGTTCATGACAACCGCAATACAGTCGAATAACTGGGACTGTTTCACCGGTGTCTGCAGCTGTGCGTCGGCGCCGGCTTCAGCGGCTTCCTGCTTTTGACCGCCGACGTCATTGGGAGTGAGCAGAATAACTTTCGTCCCCGCCGCCGACAGAGCGTTCTTAATGGCACGGACCAAATCCGGGCCGCCGCTGCCGGCCATTCCGGCATTGACAATTGCAAGGTCGTAAGGATCGCCGGCGGCAGCCTCCCGCTGCAGCGTTGCGATGGCCTCCTGCGGTCCGGCAACACTGCCGTTGCGCATGCCCCAGGCAATAATGTAACGATGGACAATATCCCGGCTGTCATCACTCTGATCGACTACCAGCACTCTGAGCCCCCGCAGGTCGGGCCTGTCAGGGCGCTGCGTGCGCGGAGCATTCAGGGCACAGCCGAGCCGGACAGTGAAATAAAACAACGAGCCCTTGCCCTCACTGCTCTCCGCCCCGATATCCCCGCCCATAAGCTCCACCAGGCGTTTTGAAATGGACAGCCCCAAGCCTGTGCCGCCATACTTGCGGGTAGTCGAGCCGTCAGCCTGAGTAAAGGGCTGAAACAGCCGTTTTTTTGCTTCCTCGGCCAGCCCGATTCCGGTATCTTGTATCTCAAACCGGATGTTTGGCTCCGACTCCTTCCCGTCAAGCCGCAAGGCCCGGATGACAATCTCGCCGGTCTCGGTAAATTTCACCGCGTTGCCGGCCAGATTCAGCAAAACCTGCCTCAGTCGGCCCGGATCGCCGCACAGTGTTTGCGGTATTGCCGGATCAATGAAGGTCAGCAGTGCCAACCCTTTTTCCCGTGCCTTCCAGGCGATGAGATCGGCTACATCCTCTGTCACCGTTCTGAGGTTAAAATCGATATTTTCCAAGCCTAGTTTTCCGGCTTCAATTTTGGAAAAGTCCAGGATATCGTCGATAATGTCCAGCAGGGATTTTCCGGCGTTTCTTACTGTCAGCAGCATTTCTCTTTGCGGCGGTGTCAACGGTGTATCCAAGAGCAGTTCGGTCATACCGATGATAGGGTTCATCGGCGTACGGATTTCATGACTCATATTGGCCAAAAATTCACTTTTAGCCTGATTGGCAGCCTCCGACGCTTCCTTGGCACGCTGGATCTCCTGCTCTGCAATCAGCCGTTCATGAACGTCATTGAGCGTCCCTGATGTACCGAATACCTTGCCATCTTTGTCGAAGGTAAGCTTTGCGTACACTTCGACCCAGCGGAAACCGCCATCGCTGGTCAGGTAACGGATAGTATGACGGCAATAATCCTTTTTCCGCTCGATCAACGGCTGAAACAGCTCCCAATTACGTGCCCTGTCTTCCGGGTGGACATAATTCGTGAACGGCTGACCGATACTTTCCTCGACCGGATAACCGGTAATCTCGGTCCAGGCAGGATTCAGAAAGGTCCACAGTCCGGAAACATCGGTCTGGAAGATGACCTCAGATATATTGTTGATCACGGTCCGATATTGTTCACGGCTTTCGCTGAGGGCTTCCTCAGCCCTTTTCTTCTCGCCGAGACTGTCCAAAAACGTGTTGAACCACCTGACAAGTTCGCCGATTTCATCACGGGAAGACGGATCCGGCAGCCGGACGTTTTCGTCAATCGTCCCGGCTTTGATCTCCTTGAACAAAGCGGTGATCCGGTCAATAGGCGTGACGACTTTCCGGGACATCACCAGGGCGAAGGCGAATACAACCAAAAGACAGATACTCAGCACAACGAAAGTGGTGTTCCTGATGGCTACCGTCTTGGCAATCAGCTTCTGGACAGGGATGAAGCTGATAATCGTCCAGCCGGTCTTGGCGGCCTTGCTATAAGTTACGAACATGTCCCGGCCATCCACCGTATCGACAAAAGAGCCGTGCTCTTCCGTCAACCGCTGCATAAATTTCGGGTTCACCTCATCAGCTATTTTGGCCTTATCGCGATAAAAAACCAACCGGTTCTTCTGATCAACGATCATCATCGCCGTATCAGGGTCTAAGCTGCTTTGATTAAAGTGATCATAGAAATTGTCAATGCTGTAATTAACCAGCAGCAACCCAACCGGTTTTTCCGTCAATTCCTCTAGATCGAATTTCGTAAAAACCTTGGCAGCCGTGATGACTTTATCATGGGCCGAGTTGACATTGACATTGTCTTCGATGCCTGTCCAAACCACCGAATGGGGATGCGCCGTCGCCTCGGCCAGGATCCGGTCCTTCACCTCCTGGCGGATCTGCTTGACATTAAGGGTATCCCCGACATGGTAATGCGTGCCGTTCAGAGTAAAAACATCGATGGAAACAAGGCCCTTCAGATTGCTGTAACCGCTCAGGGTATAGCCTATTTTGGCCTGGGTCGCAAGATCGGTGTAGTCATCAATCCGGGAGTTTTTATCGACAACGACATTTTTAATGTCTTCGAGACTGGAGACGTTGGCGATCAGACTGTCTACTTCTTCCAGCAGCAGCTCCAGATAGTCCTTTTGCTTAACCATCAGTTCTTCCGTATACTGGCTGACCTCAGCCTGAATAATCGCTTTGGACATCTCAAACGACGCGAATCCGACCACGATCAGCGGCAGGACGCTTGTCACCAGAAGAAACAGCAGGAATTTCTGGGTGAGACTGTGCCACCTCATTATGTTTTTCATATCAACACCCGAATATCATCACTGCAGGCTCCCCCGGTCCACAACCTTAACCTCAACGAAGGTTTCCAGCGGTATCTTGTCACCGCTGATTGCCTGCACCGCATATTTGATTCCCATGTACCCCTGAACATCGGCCTGCTGATCGATCGTAACAGCCATCTTGCCTTCCCTGATGGCCTGTTTCGCCTCATTCAGGGCATCGAACGCTGCGACCCGGACGCCTGTCCTGCCGCTTTCTCCCAGGTATTTCACCGCCCCCAGCCCCATCATGTCATTGGCGCAGAAGATAGCACCGATGTTGGGATGGCTTTTAAACAAGCTTGAGGTCAGCGAATAAGCCTCGTCAATTTTCCAGTTGGCGGTTTCCACAGCCACCACGTTAATGTTCGGATTTTCTTTGAAGGCGCGCAGCGCCCCATTTTTGCGATCCGTCGAATTGATTGCGCTGGTGATGCCCTCCAGTACCACAACATCGGTAGGTTCGCCAATCTTGTCGCTGATGTATTTTGCTGATAAGTACGCGCCTTGTTCATTGTTTACGCTGATGAAAGGAACATCAGCCAGACCCATTTTGCGGCACACGTCCTTATCCAGTTGGTTATCGATATTGATGATCGGAATTTTTGCATCCTGGGCTCTTTTTAATACCGGAATCAATTCTGTGGAACTGGCTGGAGCGATAACAATCGCGTCTGCTTTCGCCTGGATTAAATCTTCAATAATGGCAATTTGCTGATCGATAGAGGTTTCCTGAGCCCCGGTCTTGACAATGAGATTAATCCCCAGTTCCTTTTCCGCTTTTCGCGCCCCTTTCTCCATCTCAACAAAAAAAGGGTTGGTCAGAGTCTTCATCACCAACGCGACATTTTTCTTGGCTGAAGGTCCCGACTGGGTTTGCGAGCCAGGCTGTTTGTTTCCCATAATAACCTGGTCGTTGCCCTTGGTTGAAGCGCAACCGACAAGCAGCAAAGCCAAAACCGCCGCCATGACGACACTGATGATACGCATTTGTTATCCTCCTTATTGTCCGATCCCCTCTTAACAGCGCGACCTAACCGATAACACCCGGATCTTCCTTCATAAAAAGGCCTTGGGTCGCAGGCTTACCGGCCTTACCTGGCCTGCGGTTGTCCCTCATCTCCGCCTGTTACGGCAACACCTTCCTCGTCTTTGTAGGACTCGTAAATATCACAGAAGATCCGCTGCGAATCTTTGAACGCCGCCAGCACGGCTGGCGAAAAATGCTCTGGCTGGATTCGGCCGTCGCCCTGGGTGATAATCCGCGAAGCGACATCATGAGTAAAGGGAGGTTTATAGGGCCTGGACATGCGCAGTGCGTCGTATTGATCAGCCAGAGCCACGATAAGCCCTTCGATAGGTATGTTGTCGCCGGCAAGGCCAAAGGGGTACCCGCTTCCATCCCAGCGCTCATGATGATTCAGCGCCACGGTTTTGCCTATCTGCAAAATCGGGGAGATGGAGCTGTCGAGTATTCTGCCGCCGATCAGCGTATGGGTTTTCATGATTTCATATTCATCTGCGGTCAACCCGCCTTTTTTTAAAAGCACATGATCAGGGATGCCGATCTTTCCGATGTCATGCATCTGGCTGGCAAGGCTCAGCACCTTCACTTCAGCGTATCCCAGCTGCGAGGCCAGAAGCCTGACATAATGACTGATCCTTTTGATATGGCTTCCTGTGTCACTGTCTTTAAATTCAGCCGCCAGGGTAAGGCGGTAGATGGTCTCCTGAAAAGAATCTTCAAGATTGCGTGTTTTCTCAGTCAGCTTCTCGGACAGAATCTCGTTGTGGAAGGTCAAAAAATCGCCGTATTCTTTAACCTTGATTATGTTGGCAATTCGTATCGCCAGTTCCGCCGCATCGATTGGCTTCGCGAGAAATTCATCGGCCCCGGCTTTAAGACCCTGCAATTTGGACTGCTTGTCTTCCAAGGCGGTAACCATAATGATAGGGATATTCTGTAATTTGGAATTGTTTTTTATCAGAGCGCACAGCTCGAAGCCATCCATCTCTGGCATCACCACATCAAGCAGAATCACGTCCGGCACGGATTTGTTGAGCTTTTGCAGCGTTTCTATTCCGCTGAGGGCGATGTCGCAATCGTATTTGGCAAGCATCCGCTTCATCAGCACCGCGTTGCTCAAAATATCGTCCACAATCAGAATTTTTTTCCTGGCATTCCAGTATTTCGTTGGTATTTCGCAATAATTCATTGTACTTTCCATGAAAAAACCCCGCGCTCTCACAGAATTTATAATTAATGTCATATTTCGACCAAGTGCGACAATATCCTCCAAGACCGCTGACTAAACATCGACTTGAAGAGTTTATTTCGAGACTTGGCGAATTTCACCTGACAACCCGGTCCTGCATGAGCCGCAAACGACGTGCAGGCAAAAAAGAAAACAGGCCCATAAGCCTGCTTTACTCTTTTTTGCGTTGGCGGTTCGTGATGATTTCAGTTATTCTGTCTGATAAGTATTCTCTGCAACGTTATACACCAATGAATTGGTTTCTATATGTTTTCCGCCATCATCGATGATGACGTTGTTGCGGAATACTCCTTGTTTTGTCCGCCAGTTGAACTCTGCTTCATCGGCAGTAATGTTTGTATCCCCCCGTTTGAAGGTGATATTTTTTTTGATTAGAGCCGTATCCTTCAGTCCATTGACATATACACTGTCGCCTGTAAAGATGATATCTCCCTGGGTCAGGGTGATTCCGCCCTCACCCCAAACCTCGAGGGAAAGCACTTTAACTCTTGCTTCTCCTGCAGTAATTAACCTGTTACCTACTTCGACGGATACATTGCCTTTTAGGATATACATCCCCTGGGTTACATCAAACGAGGAACTGTCGGATTTAATAACCGGAGCAGCTTGCACTGCAGCCGCAAAACTCAAACATGTTAACATCACGATAAAAAGTAATACAACTTTACCCTTCACATTTATCCCCTTCAGCTAAACAAAGTATACATAATTAGTTTCGCACAGTTAGAAAGAAATCCTGCAAATTCACGCAATCAGTCTGAAGTTATATTATTCCTGCATCACTTTTCGATAAGCCCGTTCCCTGCAGCACACCTGTTTATTGGTTCTTTTAGCTGGCTCCAAACCCAGCTCCGATCAACATAAAACGGTAACCACAAAAGCTATAATCTTTTGCGGTTACCGAACTCAATTGGCGACCCCTGCAGAGTTCGAATCTGCGGTCCCAGAAAACAGTCTTTTATAACTCTTTATTGATGTTTAATTTCGGTAAGTACTTTTTGCATCAGGGGATAATAAACCTGCCAGTAGAAATCACCAATACCTGCTACCTGCCTGAAATCTTTGTAATTCCAGAATTGGGGAATATTCCTTTTGTCAGCGTAATCACCGGCAAAATAATAGGTCCGGTACTTGGCAAACCTTTTTACAATAGCCGGCGAAGAACTTGGCAAACCATATTCGTTGAGTTTTTTCGCGCCCTCTTCCGTCACATCCAGATGATATTCTGCGAGCACCTGGGAATCTTGTGCGGGTTCGATGATATCAAACCAATATTCATATTCAACATTATTCCTCACATTATACTCAGACACTGCTGCCGGAGAAAAAACAACCCGAACATGTTTCGAGCCAAAATCCGTTCCGGCCTGCAAAACTACTACAGTATCATCAATATTGTCGTAAGCAACCCCCGGTCCCGTGAACTCCCATTTCTTCCCGTATTGTTTTTCGTAGTTTCGTACCAGCCATAAAGGCACCTCCGTGTTTGTTGAGGATAAATCATCAAAATAGCGGCCAATCCAGCCGGTCCATTTAACCCCAAGCAGATTTTCAATAAGATAACGCGCCTCCGCCGTTGTCGGTGTGGCGAACGCATTATATTCGGCAACCAGAATGTTGCTGTTGTTCAATCCTTTTTCTATACTTGTAATCTCTTTGGCCGTAAGTCCGCCATAGATCAGTTTTGAACGTTCCCCTCTCAGATTTTCACCGTAAAAATCCTCAGTATACACCCCGTAGGTATCGGCAATATAAATCAGGTCGACATCCTTCACCACATCAGGCAACTCTTTTATCGCGTATTTTTTATCAGGCAAAGGAAAAAAACCATAATAATCCTCATGATAAACAAAAGGCGTTCCGGTTTTACTATTGACATATTTGAGATTATTCAACAACCACATGAAGGACTTATGTTCGCGATAATTATCAACAGGCACTGTTTTATCCAGGATTACTACGTTTATAGGGGTTTCTTTTCCGAAAAACCACCAAACCGCAAACGGCAATGACAATAAAATAACCAGAATGACCGCCAATATGTTTTTCATCAACTTTCTCCTCTCATTACCTAACATACATTATTTATCAGGATTAAACTCATTTTCTTATCGAATTAACGATATATTCCTTTTCATTAACTAAATATTCCAGCTTACCCCACTTATTTCCTGCATTTTTTCCCTTTTTTGACAGGTACCGCAATACTGTTTTTCTGATCATTGTTACAGAAGCAAAGCTAACCCAGGAGGTAAAAAACAAAAATCCGCAAAAGCTGTAAACTCTTGCGGTAACTGTATTCAAGGGCACCCCGGCAGCTATACCTTTCGCTTAGCATGAAGCAAGCGTACCTTGCCTGTCGCCTGAAGCAATGGAGTTACGGAGTCAACTTTAATCCCTGAGCGATTCTGCTGCCAAGCTCAGTATCTGTCCTCATAAAGTGTTCAAGCATCCTTCTTTGGATAGGCTCATAAGCCTGGCTCAGACTTTCGAGGATATTAGAAATCAGCTGTTTCTTTTCCAGTCCCGTCATATTTCGGTATCTGTACCCTGGCTGATAATAATCGTCTCCCGGTATAACCTGCCGTCCCACGTTCCCTGAAACATATTCGCAGGAGGGATTGCCTTGTGCCGGCGCCCCAGCGGGCGTCCCGCAGTCTAACGTGTTCGGCAGATAATTGGCGATATCTTCGCTGAACCTGATGCGCATGGGTCCATCCTGCATCTTGTTGTTCACCGGGTTTCTGGGCATATTTACCGGCAGCTCTAAATAATTGGTGCCGATACGATATCTTTGGGTATCTCCATAGGGAAAGACGCGCCCCTGCAGTACCCGGTCATTCGAAATATCGATTCCCGGCACAAGAGCCGCCGGCGAAAACGCCGACTGTTCGACTTGGGCAAAAAAATTCTCAGGATTTTTATTGAGCACCATCCTGCCCACCGGAATCAACGGAAACAAATTCTCCGGCCATATCAGGGTTGGGTCCAGGATATCAAAGGGCTGAGTGCTTTCAAACTCAACTTTTATCGTTTGGACCCGCATTTCAAATTCGACAGGATGCCCGGCCGCAATGGTGTCGAAGAGATCCCGGCTCGCCACGTCAGGATCAGTGGCCGCAAGATGGGCCGCTGTCTTGCTGTCTAAGTATTCAACGCCTGCACAGGGTTCCCAGTAATACCTGACATACACTTCTTCCCCATGTTGATTGACCCATTTGTAAGTGTTGACTCCGAAGCCTTGAATCCTTCTGTAGCTTTTTATAGTACAAATGTCGGCAAAAAGATAGGTAAGAAAATGCATGGACTCGGGCCGCAAAGACATGAAGTCCCAGAAACGGCTGGCCGCGATCGGTCCGCCCCGGGTATTGGTGACCGGGTCCGGCTTAACAGCATGAACGAAATCCGGAAATTGCAGCGGATCTCTCAGCGGGAACACCGGAACATTATTGCTGATAAGATCATAGTTGCCTTCTTCTGTATAAAATTTCACGGCAAACCCGCGAATATCCCGCACGGTGTCGGCCCCTCCCGCCGAGCTACCGGCTATCGAAAATCTGGCAAAAACCGGAGTTGCCTTGTCGGGCTCTTGCAAGAAATCAGCCTTAATCAAAGGGGCGAACGATTTATACGGTACAAAAAAACCGAAAGCACCGGCACCCTTCGCATGAAAAACTCTTTCCGGAATTTTCTCCCGGTCAAATTGCGAAATCTTTTCAAGATAAACGGTATCAGTGAGGAGGATTGGCCCTCTCTCTCCCACCGTTAAGGAAAGCTGATCATCGACAACCGGCGCCCCCTGGTTGCTGGTCAGGAATCCTTTGGTCATATTCCTTCACCTTCAAATCATAAATTTTTTATACGATTATATTCGCCCTGTCATTATTTTAGAATAAGCTTAACTACGTGACAGGCAAGAAACCTTCCGCCACGACGGCAAAATAATAACAGGCGTCACAGCCTGTTTCCTTGTATTAATCAAACATCATTTGCCCGCTTTTCGCCGGTAAGGGACGGCATTACATAAACAAAAACCGCAAAAGCTGTAAGCCCTTGCGGTTACTGAA
>JARLHX010000305.1 GCA_031292035.1 Negativicutes bacterium
CCCAGTGATCGGACTCTTGCTCAAGCCCGGAAAGACATCGGTACATCCGGCCAGGAGGACGCTGCTCGGGGCAGCGGCAAGCTGGCGCAAGGCCTCCGGCATGCTGGTGGGATGACTGCAACGGGTTGACATCTTTGACCTGCTCCCCGCCTTTTCGAACGACGCCATGTTATTCGTGTACATACAAATTTAACGGCGACAGCCCAGCCCCTGTCAAGAACTGAGTACACATTAGGCAAAAATTATTATTGATTATTTTTTATGCACGCAAGATCTGCCGGCGGCGAAATGAAGGGGCACCTTCTGTCCCGGTCAGACGATTGAAATTTAATTTCTCGCAATCGGCGATAGATACCTCGAACGCGCGATTTTTACGCGCGCAATTTTTGGTAGTTTTAGAAAATATTACTCGCCCATCACTCTTCGTGATGTGACGCACAAAACATCGGCGCGGGAAGAAATCCGTCTGTTCGCGAGAGGCAGGCCCCACAGGTGCGAGGCCGAGACGGCAAGAAAGGGGCTTTCCTATGGCTCACGACAAAGGTGGGATTTCGCGAAGTGTCCTCCTGGCCAGCGCTTCGGCAGCGGCCTTGGCTTTGGGCGTAGTGTCACCGGACCGAGCGATGGCCCAGACGACAACGATCGCCACTCCCGTCACCGGACCCTATAACTGGACGACAGGCAATCTCTCGGTCTCCAGTCATGGCGCGATCAGCGGTGGCAACATCGGAATATCCGCCTCTGTCCACAGTGGGACCCTCATAAACAGCGGTACCGTCACTGGCTTCACCTATGGAATTTTAAACCGTGTTAATATTGACACCCTGCTCAACAGTGGAACCGTCAGCGGCAGCGGTAGGATCGTCGGCGCCCTCACCGGAACCGGCATTCAAAACCGCGGAAACATTGGTACCCTGACCAACAGCGGTACCGTTAGCGGCCGCTTCTACGGAATTTGGAACGTAAATACTATCGGGACACTCATCAATAATGGAACCGCGAAAGGTAACAACGCCGGTATAGCTAATTCCGGCAACATCAGCACTTTGATCAACGGCGGCATAAGCGGTGGCGGCATCGCCAACTTCGG
>JARLHX010000306.1 GCA_031292035.1 Negativicutes bacterium
GCCACGATTTTCGTAATTTTGTCATAGGCGTTTTCCACCGTACCCACGCCAAACAATATTTTAGTGCGCGCGATCTTGATCTTCGCCATTTCAACTACGAAGTCGGCCATATATTTAAAGCTGTAGGCATGACAAGAGTCTGCCCCTTTTTGCTTACCCAGACCGATGGTGATCATCTTGGCCATACCGCTTTCGCACAAGCCGCGGTAACAGGTATGGGGCTTCACGCGGTTGATGACAATAATACCGTCAGCCTCATAGGCATTCTTATCAATCAATACCGCCAGGCCATTATCCAATTTACCGACCTCGACCACTTCCATCGAGGATACAATCGGACAGCCAACAGTTTCTTCGGTCACCCCGAGGCTGGCCAACATCATCTTTTGGCCCTCGGCAGTCGCTCCGCCGTGGCTTCCCATGGCCGGAACCACGAAAGGTTTGCCGCCGCGTTTTTTGACCTCTTCCACCACTACCCGCGCCAGGGTGGGGATCTCAGCCACACCGCGGCTGCCGACGGCGATCGCGATACTCATTCCAGGTTTGATCCGGTCACCTACTCCGGTCTTGGCCAGCTCGACCCGCAAAGTTTGCGGAACATCGGCGATCTCAGGAGCGTCAAATTTTTGATGGATTTTGATTAAACGGGGCAAGGGAGCGTCTTTCACAAGATCATGCAACACATTCATGCCAAATCCTCCTCGATTCATAGTTTGAAAATATATCCATACCACTAGGTTTGGTCTGCCATCCAAATTCGCCCCCGCACTGGCGCGGATTTTCATAAATGAAAATAATTTTCACTTTAAAAATGAATATAAAAATAATTTCCACTTTGATTATACTTGTTATTTTAGCAATCAACAAGCCTATTTTTTGACTATTGCCGCAATTTTTTTCGTTAAATCTTGTTGTCTTCGTTCCTTGTTTGCTATACTGTCAATAACAATACTACTTTGCTTTGCAGGGAGATTATATGAAAGCACGCGAAAATCAAAATGCTTGTTTAGCCCGGATTCATAACATGTTCCAGTCGTTGACCAAAACTGAGCTTAAAGTGGCTGAATTCATCATAACCAATCCGTCTGAGGTCATCCACATGACCATTACCGAGCTGGCCGATACGACCGGCAGCGCTGAGGCCACCATTTCCCGCCTTTGCAAAAAACTCGGCTTCTCCGGTTTTCAGAGTCTCAAGATCGCCTTGGCCAGCGACCTGTATGAACCGTTTGAATCGGTATATAATGAAGTAAATCCAGATGATGAAATCGACACAGTCGCCAGCAAGATTTTTCAAAATATCCACGAAGGTCTTCAAGACACGCTAAAAATCATCAACGTCGAGGCTCTTGACCGGGCAATCACCTCTATTATGGGGGCACGGCGCATTGAGGCCTATGGTTCCGGCGGCTCGGCAGTCATCACCACGGATATCGAGCACCGCTTCTCCCGCTTCGGCATCCCTGTCCGAGCCTATTCCGACCAGCATATGATGGTATCCTCTGCTGCCCTTTTGCACCGAGGCGACGTTGTGATCGCCGTATCGCACAGCGGTTCCAATCAAGACATTCTACAAGCCGCACATATCGCCAAAAGCAATGAGGCAACGGTAATCGGCATTACCAGCCACCTGCGTTCGCCGCTCGGTCAGGTATCGGATATTTTGCTGCACGGCATGGCAAGAGAGGTCAACTACCGCTCTGAGGCCATGTCATCGCGCCTGGTTCACCTGGCGATCATCGACGTGCTATATGTCGGTGCCATGCTGAGACAACCAACCCGGATCACCGCCAATATGCAGAAACTGCGCGAGGCCATCGCTAGCCGCCGGATTTAATTCTCGCACACAAAAACCACCGCCGTCAGGCGGTGGTTTTTGCGTTCTCCAGATGCCTGCTGGCGAAAAACCGTGCTATTATTTTCCGAATTCCGAAACGTAATCTATTTAGTAGACGGCAAATGCTGCATCGTTAGAAGATACTATAAAATAAATATTCGAAAAACTCGTTATCTTTCCTGCTAGCTTGGAATTTTTTTTATATTTTTCTCGACTGTTTGGGCATTATTTTCAGGTTTCTAGACAAATGCAAAAAATTAGCAGGAATAGCATTTGAGCTAACCGAAATTTTTTAGTAATTATCAAAAATTGATTGCCGCTGAGAAGGGTCAATGGAGGGAAAATCCGATGCCAAACGCTTTCGATCACTTTTCCGATTACCAGCGGGCCATCGCCAAAGGTCATCTGTGTTCCTGCGGCGCTGACTACCAAAAACTTGACCGGCCGATCATCGCCGTGGTCAACTCCTGGAACGAAATTGTAGCCGGCCACGCCCACCTGCGCGAGCTGGCGGCCGAGGCCAAACAAGGCATTATCGCCGCCGGTGGTTATCCGCTGGAGTTTAATACCATCGCCATCTGCGATGGCATCACCCAAAGCCATGACGGCATGAAATACGTGCTGCCCAGCCGCGAGGTGATCGCTGATTCGATCGAACTTATGATTGCCGCCCATGGTATCTTCGACGGTATGGTGCTGCTGGGCTCTTGTGACAAGATCGTGCCTGCCATGCTGATGGCCGCCGCCCGCCTCAACATTCCGGCAGTGATGGTGACCGGAGGAACCATGGTCAACTGTATTCCACCACACCAGTCCAAAAAGGCCCGCCAACAATTCCTGCGCGGCGAACTCGATGAAAAACAACTGGTGGATGTCACCCTCGAGTATTATCCCAGCCCGGGAATCTGCCCTTTTTTAGGGACGGCGAATACCATGTGCATTGTAGCCGAAGCTCTCGGCATGGGGCTGCCCGGTTCAGGCACCATTCCGGCGATGACTCCGGAACGAAGCAAAATCAGCTATGACAGCGGCGTTGCCATTATGGATCTGGTAAAACGCGGCGTCAAGCCCCGCGACATCATGACCAAGCCGGCCTTCGACAACGCCATCACAATTGTGCTGGCCACCGGCGGCTCGCTCAACTCGGTGCTTCATCTGCCGGCTATCGCCCATGAATGCGGCCTCGAAGTCACCTTGGACGACTTCGACCGAATCAGCCGCCACACCCCCTTCGTCGCCCGCGTTTATCCCAACAGTGACGAATATACGGTGGCGGACCTGGACAAGGCCGGCGGCACCCCGACCATTGTCAACCAACTCCGGCCACTGCTCGTGGTCGACGCCGGCACCGTGAACGGTCGCAGCCTGGGTGAAAACTGCAAGGATGCCCCTCCTCCCGACGGCAAGATCATCCGTCCCCTCGACCAGCCTTTCTCTGCTGCCAGCGGGCTCGCCGTGCTGCAAGGAAATCTGGCGCCAGAGGGAGCGGTAGTCAAAAGCTCGGCAGTGGCTGCTGCAATGCAGCACTTCACCGGTCCGGCCAGAGTTTTTGAATGTGAGGAAGACTGCATGGCCGCCCTGTACGAGGGACTGGTCCAGCCCGGTCAGGTAATCGTCATCCGCAACGAAGGCCCGATCGGCGGTCCCGGGATGCGCGAGATGCACCGAGCTACCGAGGTGCTGAATAAAATCGGCAATATCGCCATCATCACCGACGGGCGATTCTCCGGGGCGTCATACGGCCTGGCTGTCGGCTATCTGTCGCCTGAGGCCGCCGCAGGCGGGCCCATCGCCTTGGTGCAAGACGGCGACACCATCGAGATCAACATCCCAGAGCGCATCCTAAATTGCCTGATCAGTGAAGCTGAATGGGCCCTGCGCCGCCAAAATACGCCCCCGTCCGCCAAACAGCCCCACTCCAGCAACTTCCTCCGCATGTACAGCGCCACTTCGCTGTCCACCGCCAACGGAGCGGTGCGGCGCAAATTTTAAAAACGGCGAAACCCTTGCCGCAAAATAAATGTCCGCCGCAGGCTATTCTGGACAACGCTGGAACGCAAACTCATACAGGGAGGATTAACAATGAAAAACACCGCGATCATCGGCGCCGACATTGGCACCACCGGCTGCCGCGCCGTCATATACCGCGCCGACGGGACTGCGCTCGCCAACTGCACGACCGAATACCCGATGCATGCCCCTCAGCCCAGCTGGGCAGAGCAGGACCCGGAAGAAATCTATCAAGCCTTTGTCCGGGTAGTGCGCCAGGCTGTCGAAGCAGCGAAACTGCCGCCAAGCGATCTTGCCGGACTGTGCTTCAGCTCGGTTTTCCATAGCGTCGTGCCGGTGGACGCGGACGGACATCCTTTAGCTCGACTGATGATCTGGGCCGATACCCGCAGCCAGAAATACAGCGAAGAGATCAAGTCCAGCCAGGACGCCAAAGCCATCTACTCCCGGACTGGCTGCCCGGTACATCCCATGTACCTGCCGTCGAAAATCTTGTGGCTACGGCATGAACTGCCTCAGGTCTTTGCCCAGACAGCGAAATTTATTTCGATCAAAGAATACATCCTCTATCGCCTGTTCGGCAAATATATTGTTGACCGGTCGATTGCCTCCGGCAGTGGGATCTACAACATTCATAAGCTGGAGTGGGACAGCGAACTGCTGGGCATCATGGGTATCCGCCCTGACCAGCTGTCCAGTGTGAAATCCACCACCCATATCGAACAAGGCATGAATCCTGCTGTCGCCGCCCTCCTCGGACTGAGTCCAGCAACGCCGGTGGTGCTGGGAGCAGGGGACGGCGTCATGTCCAGCGTCGGCTGCGGCGCGGTCAATCCCGGCCAATTGACGGCGATGATCGGCACCAGCGGCGCCGTCCGGGTCGTAACCGACGCGCCCCGGGTCGACGACAAAGGCCGCACCTGGTGCTACAACCTCACTGACCAGTACTGGGTTCTCGGCGGAGCCATCAATAACGGCGGCATCGCCTTTCGCTGGGCCCGCGATAAATTTGCGTCCCCCGAGCAGGCTGTAGCTGAAAAGCTCGGCCTCGATACCTACGAAATCCTCAGCAAGTACGCCGAGCAGAAACCAGCCGGCTCAGACGGGCTGATCATGCTGCCCTTTTTCGCCGGCGAACGGGCACCCTATTGGAACGCCGATGCCCGGGGAGTCCTCTTCGGCCTCAACCTGAATCACGGCAAGCGCCATCTCGTCCGGGCCACCATGGAAGGGATCGTCTACCGCATGTTCAGTATTTTCACCGCCCTGGAAGAAGTGTCGGGCGATGTAAATGAAATCAGGGTCGGCGGCAGTTTTACCCGCTCGGAGCTATGGGTCCAGATCATGGCCGATGTGTTCGGCCGGATCATCTCGGTGCCGGGCGAACCGGAAGGCTCAGCCTTCGGGGCAGCAGTGCTGGGGATGTTTGCCTTGGGGATGATCGGCGATATCAAGGAAGTGACTAATTTCATCAATATCAAAAAACGCTATTATCCCATCGAAGCCAATCATGAGCGCTATCGCCAGCTATATGCCATCTATGAGCGGATCTATTGGAATCTGCAGCAGGAATTCACCGCCATCGCGGAAATACAGCGCACCTGGAAATAACCCTTGCGGAGGAAATATGATGCAAAAAAAAGTGTTAGTGGCGGCGCGGTCTTTCGCCCGTTCGCCGGAAGCCAAAGCGGTGCTGGAAGCACAAGGCTATGAATTAGTTTTGAATACCCTTGACCGTCCGCTGGAAGAGGCCGAGCTGCTGAAGCTCATTCCAGGCATCGACGCCCTGGTAGCTGGCAATGATGCTGTTACTGCAGCGGTGATCGCGGCCGGTGCTCCCACCCTCAAGGTCATCGCCAAACATGGTGTCGGCTTTAATAATATTGCCGTCGCCGCTGCCAAGCAGCATAACATTCCAGTCACAATCACCCCTGGCGCCAACAGCAAGTCGGTGGCCGACCTGGCCTTGGGACTGATGCTGGCTGTGGCCAGGCGCATCCCGCAGATGGACCACTCGGTACGGGACGGTTCCTGGGGCCGCATCACCGGCAGCGAACTGGGGGGAAAAGTACTGGGAATCGTCGGCATGGGCAACATCGGCGGCGAAGTGGCCAAACGGGCCTACGGCTTTGACATGAAGATTATCGCCTTTGACGTCTATCCCCGCCAAGAATTTATCGATAATTACGGCGTAACCTACCTGCCGCTGGCCGAGGTACTTGCCCAGGCCGACTTTTTGAGCCTGCATGCCCCCGCCCTGCCGGAAACGGTGGGCATGATCAATACCAACAGCCTGCGCAACATGAAGAAGACCGCCTATTTGATCAATACTGCCAGAGGCGACCTGATCGTGGAAGAAGATTTATATGACGCCCTCAGCCAGGGAGTCATCGCCGGCGCCGCTCTGGACACCTTTCTCCAGGAACCGCTCAGGGAATCGCGCTTATTTGCCCTAAATAACATCGTCCTCACCCCCCACGCCGGCGCCAATACCCACGAAGCTGTCATCCGCACCGGTATAATGGCAGCCGAGGAAGTGGTCCGGGTACTGTCCGGTCAGCCACCGAAGTATCCTGTCGGCTAACGCCGAAAAGAATTTACTTTCTATGAACGTCAGCGACAGCGAGATAACAGGAGGAAGCAAAATGAATAAATGGGATATTGTAAAATCCATTCAGGAAACTGGCATTGTCGCCATTCTGCGAGGCACCAAGGCCGAAGAGCTGCTCAAAATCGCCGCTGCTTTACATGACGGCGGTGTTCAGGCCATCGAGGTCACCTGCAACACCCCGGGCTATTTAGCCATGATCGGGGCGCTGGCCGATAAAATGGGCGACAAAATGATCATCGGCGCCGGCACGGTGCTCAGTCCGGTCACCGCCCAACTGGTACTAGACGCCGGAGCCCAGTTCGTCCTGGCACCTGATTTCAACCGCGAGGTGGTCCAGCAGGTTCACCAGAACTGCAAACTGGCCATCCCGGGAGTGACCACCCCGAGTGAAATCATGGAAGCCTACCGTTTAGGGGTCGATGTCGTCAAACTGTTTCCGGCCGGTTCTCTGGGGCCGCGTTATTTGAAAGACTTGCGCGGGCCGCTCAACAATGCGGCCATTATGCCGGTTGGCGGAATCAACCTCGATAACCTGGCGGAATTCGTCCAGGCCGGCGCCTTTGCCTTTGGAGTCGGTAGCGAACTGATCGACAAAAAAGCCATTACTGACGGCAACTATGCCGTGATCACTCAAAAGGCCAAAGCGTTTATCGCCGCCTTTCAGCAGGCAAAAGGACGATAAAAATCGATAGCTGCAAACAAAAACTCTCACCTCGACAGGGGCGAGAGTTTTTTTCTGCCAAGGGCAGTCACAGAAAACCGTTTCACTCCAGCAACCGAAACCGCGTTGTTTCGGCGGCGGCAATGCCACGAAGGCTTTGCGCCAGCTCCTCAGCCTGTTCGCAGGATATACACCGGTCCTCACAGGCCAGCGGTCCGATGTCGGGGAGCAGCGTGCGGGAATAGCGCTCCTTGGCGTGGCGGCAGGTGCGAAACAATAAACCGATAATCCGAAGACCCTTATCAGTCAGCCTTTTCCCCCGCGTTGTCGTCATATCGACGCCAACTGTCGCCAGCGGCCCTCCCTCCTCAATAAGCACATAAATCATCGGCTGACGGCCAGCCTGGCAATAGCGCCGCCAAACATCGAACAGGCGCCGCTCTCCGCCCCGGAGGAATAAATAACCACGCTCCTTGCCCTCCCGGAAGCCGTTTTGCTCTTTGGGATTCAGGCGAAGGGGAAGAAGCTCGGTCCGCGAAAAGCCGTACTCGCCTGCCACCCGAATGACCTTGAGGTGGCCGTGAATGGCCTGTTCGACTTCCTCGGCCGTAATAGCATCTTCGCTGCGGGCTGGAACAAACAATGTCTGGATAACCATGTTACAGACTCCCATACTCATCTATACTATCAGCAGGTGGTAGTACATATAATAGCAGGTTGGCGATAAAAAGTTTGTAGATGTGCGGGATGAACCGCAATCAACTTCCGACACGGCCGAGATCCACGGACGCCGCCAACGACAGGCCCCGGAGCATTTTTTTTGCCTGTTGGTCCTGTCTGGCGGACAAAGATTATGACGCCAAGGCGCGAAGCACCATACAACTTGGATTTTTCGCAAGGAAGAGGTTGCCGTTTCTTGCTAAACGGCAACCTCTTCCTTGGGCTAGTCTATTCTGGGTTCGGTGAATTACCATTTTTTTCTCTGCCTGTTTTTACACCGCACCGAAGATACTTATCAATCCAAATCAGACTCATCAAAAATTCATCCCTGCCTCAGAGTCTGATCACAGCTTTAGAGGAGAAATGCGGTCCGGTTTCCCCCGCAGTGACCAGGGTATGCTTGAGCCAGTTGGCCTCGTCCCTGTGGGGAAAATCGGTACGGAAATGATGCCCTCTGGATTCCTGCCGGGCCATGGCCGAGCCGGCGATCAGGCCAGCCAGCTCGCACATGACTTCAAGCTGGAGCAAATCAACCAGCTGCTGATTGAAGGCTGGAACGCTCGGAACCCTGACCCCGGCCAATTCCGTCCGCACCGCCCCGGCAACTGCGTTTAGCTTTGTCAGCCCGACTGCGTCGCGGTGCACTCCCGCATAGCGCTGGACCGCCGACCGCAGTTGATCCCTCAGCTCCCGCAACGGGGCGCCTGCCTGTCCGCCGGCGGCGACCCTGCCGGCGACACGCCCTATTTCGCCATCCAGCCCCGTCGGATCGACCTTTTGTTGTCTATTGGCCCCGGCCCATTGATGAGCCGATAGTCCGGCCTTGGCCCCGAAAACCTGGGTGGCGGTGAGGCCGCTGCCAGCCAGACGGTTGGCCCCGTCAAAGTTACCGGCGCATTCCGGGGTGGCAAAAAGCCCTTGTAGGCTGGTCTGGCAGCGCTCGTCGATCGAGATGCCCCCCATCAGATAATGGGCGCCTGGCGCGACCTCGATTTGATCGGTGGCCGGTTCGACGCCATGGGCCCGGATATAATTGTACTGGGTGGTATTCAGCATTTTACGGACGACCTCCTGTGGCTGCGGCGAATCTCCCACATACCACTTCAGCCCTCCGCGGTCTGTGCCCCGCCCCCCGCCGATTGCCTTGGCCATTTGACGCATGGCTTCATCGCGCACCGGCATCGGCTTGGCTAAAACTGGCTTTCCGTCCTTGTCGTAGACATTGCCGTCCAGCATCGCCGGCGATAGAAACTCGTAATGGACAAAAGCACCGGCCAGCGACGGCGGCCAAACGATTACCGAGGGATAAAACAGCACCATCTCCATATCCACCAGCTGCGCTCCGGCGCGGTAGGCGTGGAGAATGCCGTCGCCGGTAGCGTCGGACGGACAGTCGTTGACTTCCCATAGCCACTGGCAGCCACCGGTAGCCATCACCACCGCCCTGGCGTTGATTTGCCAAATTTCTCCATCCCCGAGATTGACGCCGATTGCGCCGGCTACGGCAGTTTCATCCGGCGCGGCAGCCTTCAGCAATCCTGTCACAAGAAAATCATCCAACATCGAAATATTACCCTGCTGACGACAAGCTTTGTCCAGTGCCGTCGCCAAACCGATCCCACCGCCGGCGAGAAAAATATTGCGCGGCCGGGACTGGCCAGGAAGCTGTCTCATGGCATAATTGCCATCAGAACGGCGGAGGATCTTTCCCCCATATCTTTCGATGTCCAAAGCTCTGCTCACGGCTTCCTCCGCCAGAACCCTGACCAGGTTCTGATCCCCCAGGTCATAACCGGCAGCCACCGTATCCTGAAAAAACTGCTCAGGACTGTCATCCGGATGAAAGGGCACCTGCAAACCACCGGCCGCAGTCAGTGTGATGCCCGACTTGGCGACAGGGCCCTTGTTTGTCAGCAGTACCTGCGAACCGGCCTCGGCGGCAGCCAGCGCCGCCCTCAGTCCTGCACCGCCGCCGCCGATGATCAGCACCTCGGTTGTCAGCTCTCTGGCAATCTTCATAACGCTTTCTCTCCTTCCAGCTCGGCCGAAAGGGGCTGAGAAAAATCGACCACTACATCCCGAATGATTTTGAACCTGGAATGGGGCTCCACCCGGACCGACTCACCCGGCTTAACCAACGTGACGCAGCCAAGCACATCCTTGCCGTTGACACGTACCAGGCAGGAGCCGCACTGTCCCTTGAAACAAGTCGATGTACGACAGGCGAACCCGGGATCGGCATCATGAATCTTCGCTAAAAGGGTCATGACTGACAGCGGTTCGCCGCTGTCGATAAAGAATTCTTGAAAATGACCGGCTGCTTCCTCGCCGGCCCTGGAGCGAAATACACTGACCGAAATTCCCTGTGCTATTCCAGACAAATCCCATCACTCCCGCACTCATGCTAAATCTTCTTTCGCCTTCTAGTCTATCCACGGCAGAGCTTCACCAACTATAAGAATATTTAGCCAGCTGCCAGGCAAAGTCCTGTCGCCGACTACAAAATAAACCTCCGCATAAGCGGAGGTTTATTTTTCAATTAATTGATTACCACAGTCCCAGGACTTTCCACCAGATGGAGCCAATCCCCAGCCAGATGATGACATTGATCACCGAAATCACGAAGCCGTGTTTCCACCATGTCCCTTGCGGAATATAGCCGGCGCCGAAATAGATGGGCGCAGGCCCGGCGGCGTAGTGGGTCAGCGACATGCAAAGATGGGAGGCATAAGCCAGAATCAATACTGACAGCATGAGCGGCGCACCGGCGGCTACAGCCACCGAGGCAAAAGCGACGTACATCGCTGTCACGTGTCCGGCGATGCTGGCAAAGCCGTAGTGGGCGTAAATATAGACCAGGACGAGAACCACAAGTGACAACTCCCAGGGAACACCCACCAGGGATGCTCCGACCGCCTTGGCGAACCAGGGAATAAAACCGAGCTTGGAAAGGTAGTCAGCCAGACCGATGAGGCTGCCCATCCAGATGAGTGTATCCCAGGCGTGCTTTTCGCCGATGACGTCTTCCCAGTCCACCACTTTGGTAACTAGGGTAACTGCCACGCCGGCCAGCGCAACGATAGCTGCGTCAATATGATTGTATTGACTGGTAGCCCACAGGCAAAGCATACCGATGAATACAGCGGTAGTAACTTTTTCACCCCAAGACATGGGGCCCATTTTCTTCAGTTCATCAGAGGCGATCTGTTTGGCTTCCGGTGTGTTTTTCAACTCTGGCGGATAAGCCTTATAGATGTAATAAGGAACAACTAGAATGGATACAATGCCTGGTACCGCGGCCGCGAGTGCCCACAGGCCCCAGCTGATATCAGCACCGAGAGCTTTCGATGCCAGTACGGCGACCAAGGTATTGGCAGCCGACGCAGTCATGAAACTGGCCGAACAGATGCCGTCCCCCTGATAACTCACCATCAAGAGATACGAGCCGATTTTCCGTGCTGTCGGTCCCGGCTCGGACCCAAAAGCCGAGCACAGGCTGCGCACGATCGGGAACATGATGCCGCCGGCGCGCGCCGCGTTGGAGGCGGTCGCTGGCGCAATGATCAGGTCGGCCAGCACCACGGCATAGCCTAGTTTGAGAGCACTGCCGCCGATGGCCCGCATAACGGTATAGGCGACCCTGCGGCCAAGACCGGTTTTCTTGAAGGCCACCGAAAAGACGAAGGCGGCCACGATGAGCCAGATAACGGTATTGCTGAAGCCGGAAAGAGCTTCCGCCGGCTTAAGGACACCGACAAAGGCACAAAAGGTAATGCTGATCAGCGCCACCGCGCCGATAGGCAGCGGCTTGACGATAAACCCGACGATGGTGGCCACAAAGACGGCAAACAAGTGCCAGGCCTGGACAGTAACTCCTGACGGGACAGGTAAGAACCAAATAATAGCACCTAAGACAACGACACCCAAACCACGGATCATATCTTGTTTCACTAGACACCCTCCTCTGCACTATAGTATGGATAGGCTCCAAAAAACTTGTGAAAATGATCGCGCAAGCAGGTTTTGACAAGCTCGCTTAACGCGACCATCGTCACAAATTGCTTTACAATACTGAGGTATTATAATGGTTGTCTTTATATATTCTCACGGATAATTTCGGCACAGCGGATCTGGTTGAAAATACCGCAGTAGCAAAAGTCGCTGAGCCGGATGGCACCCTGTTCAGGGGTCATCTTGCCTGATTCAACCTGTTTCATGATATGGCTGACGAATTTCGGCGGGATCATATGATGGCCGCACATGGTCGTCACCGATAGGGTGACTTCATCAGGCAGCTTGTCCTTGCGACCCCATACTCCCATGGAATAATTGATGGAATGCGGTGTTACCCCGGCTTCTTTACAGGCAGGAAGAACTTCGGTCAATACCCCGGTGATAACGGCAGACATCCCGAGATCCTGCTCCTTGATCCGCTTTAAAAAGCCGACTATTTGATCCTTCCGAGTAAATACGCCACGCAGCCGCGACTTGTCGGAAAGTTTCGCTTTAATCTCTTCTGAGGTGAAACGGGTCACCGGGCCGGTTTTGACGTCGCCCCAGTTTTCCGAACCCACAGCCTCGGCAGCTTCGATATAGGCCAGAGCTTTGGGGGTGATGCCTACGTCGTTTACGCCTTTGGTCTGATACATAAACCAGTTGAAGTCTTTCTTTTGGGACTCAATGTTACCTGAGCGATGTAGTGAATGTGTCATAGTTGTCTCTCCTTCCTAATCCGTGATAAGCGGCCGCCCCAGGCCGACATTGACTTTTCCGCGGAATGGCTGCGGGATACCCAGTTTATCGAGGCACTGCAAGGTATCATTTTTGCCTTCTTCATCAACCCGGAGGATAAGACCTAACGAAAAGACAGTGTCGATCTCTTTCTCTACCTTTTGCAGAGCAGCCAGTGCGTCCGGCAATTGGTCTTCGCGGCAATGGCCTTCGACAATAACCGAAAGCATCCGGGTATCGAGGCAGTCATCCTGTAGTTTTCCTGTCTTGATGTCCGGCATCAGGGCAGTCAATGGGGTCTGGTCGGGAGGAGCCAGTTGAACACCGGCACTACACAGTGCCATGGCCACCTTTCCGGCATCCCTGAGATGAACTCCCAAACCCGGGCGCCCCATGTCAATGCATACACCGACTTGGCCGCGTTTTATTCGTCCGGATACGTCGTTGGTCTTGACCTCTTCGGTACCTCTGCCGGTGACGCCGGTGACCGGATGATTCTCCACCGGGTCGCTCATCATGTGTTTGAATTCTTTGTAGAAGGTGTCCAATGGCGAAGGTTCGATAGCGTCCTTGGGACAAACCTTTTGCCTGAGACAAACATAGCACTCCACACATTCATCCTGATCGATATGGCATTTTTTGTCGCCATAATGGATAGCGTCCACCGTGCAGTAGGTCATACAGATCTTACAGCCGATGCATTTTTCCTGATTCACTTGGGCCATTTAGCTTTCCTCCTTATCTATTATGCCTGCCGCTTGGTTGGCAGTAACATGGCTGAGATAGGGCACCAGGCCGCCGAGGCGGATATACTCCAGCAAAAAAGCCGGCGGCTTTACGAAGCCGTACTCTTTGCCGGTCTTCATATTGGTGATGATCCCGTCTTCCAGATTGATGGCTGCCGACTCCCCAGCGTTCACTTCCGCCACAAAAGCGGGACAGACAATGGCCGGGATGCCGAGATTGTAACAATTGCGATAGAATATCCGGGCAAACGACGCCGCCACAACCGCGCTCACGCCGGCGTGTTTTAAAGCCTGGGGCGCCTGCTCCCGGCTGGAACCGTAGCCGAGATTGATGCCGGCGACGACGATATCGCCAGGCTGGACCTTTCCGGCAAACTCGGGATCGGCGCCCGCCAGGCAGTTGGCAGCCAGTTCCTCCGGCTTGGTCATGGTCATAAACCGGGAAGGCATGATCTGATCGGTGCTGAGATTGTCGCCGAACTTCCAGACCATTCCTTTAATCATAATGACTTTAAGGCTCAAGCGTCTTTCCCTCCCATCAGTTGGCGCGGGTCGGTGATCACGCCGGTCACGGCCGATGCCGTCACCGTCAGGGTGCTGGCCAGGTAAATCTGCCCGCCCTGCCCCATCCGGCCCACCATATTCCGGGTGGTTGTCGAGATGCATACCTCGTCCGGCGCCAGGCAGCCGACCTCATAGCCGGCACAAGTGCCGCAGGCCGGTGAACTGATGACCGCGCCTGCCTGGACGAGTTTTTCAATCAGGCCGCTGCGCGCCGCCTTCTCAACCACCTGCGATGTGTTCGGAACAATGACGAACCGCACATCAGGATGAACTCGCCGATTCTCCAAAACCCAGGCAGCCTGTACCAAATCGTGATAAAACGCTCCCGAACACGACCCCAGGGTCGCCTGGTCAATCCGCGTACCAGCCACTTCCTGCACCGGGACACCGTTGGTCGGCAGGCTCGGAGGAGCCACGATCGGCTCAAGACCCGACAAGTCGTAAGTTCTTTCTTCTTTATAAACTGCATCGGCATCAGGGGTGACAAACCAATCGCCGTCGCGGCGTCCCCCCATTTTCACCAGGGCTTTTTCATCAGCAGCTACGAAAACGTTCTTAGCCCCCATCTCCAGCCCCATAATGGCTACCGCCATCCGTTCGTCGAAACTGAGTTCCTCCATGAGCGGCCCCCCCAGTTCCAGGGCCATATAATTGAGCCCCTGCGGACCGAATTCGTGCAGCAGGAATAAGGCGATATCCTTCGCAGCCAGACCGGGGCCAAGCCGGCCGGTGAGGGTAACTTTGACCGTCTCGGGGACCATCAGCCAGACCTTGCCTGTAGCCAATACGCCCGCCATCTCTGTCGAGCCGATCCCGGTAGCGAAACAACCACAGGCGCCCTGTCCCACTGTGTGCGAATCAGTGCCCACCACCACACTGCCAGGACGGGCCAGTCCTTCTTCCGCCACCACCGGGTGCATCACCCCGCGGCCGTTGGGAAAAACCCGGGCTCCGTGCTTGGCTGCGAACTGGCGCAGCGCCCGATGATGTTCCGCCGCCCGAAAAGTGGTGGCTGGTGAATGGTGATCCAGGGTGAACCAGACCTTGCTCGGATCCCACACCGACTGCACCGGAAGTTTCGCGAATTCCTCAATCATAATCGGTCCATTATTATCATGTATTACCGCCAAATCAACCGGGACGTCCAGGATCTGCCCCGGCACCGGGCCAGGCTGACCGGCTTTAGCACCCAAAATTTTCTGTACCACCGTTAAACCCATGTTGTTATATCCTCCCTGCTACTTGGCCGCCAACTTACGGCAGATAGCTTCGCCCATCTGTTCGGTCGATGATGACCCGCCCAAATCGGCTGTCACAAACTGCCGTTCCTCGAGGACGCTGCTCACGGCTGCTTCGATTTCAGCGGCGCAAGCGACCATCGCCGCGTCGCCCCGGCGCATTCCCAGCCATTGGAGCATCATCTGGCCTGACATAATCATGGCGTAAGGGTTGGCAATATGCTTGCCGGAGATATCCGGAGCCGAGCCGTGCGTCGCCTGAGCCATGACATACCGCGGACCAAAACACAGTCCCGGCGCCATGCCGAGGCCGCCCACCAGACCGGCAGCTTCATCAGTCAGGATATCGCCGAACATGTTGGTGGAAGCGATGACATCGAAATTTTGCGGCTTCATCACCAGCTGCATGGCAAAGGTATCAACCACCGCCGTATCAAAAGTGATATCAGGATAATCCTTGCTGACATCGCGGCAGGAATCGATAAACAAGCCGCAGCCCAGCTTAAACACCGTATTCTTATGGATGGCTGTCACCCGCTTCTTACCGCCCCGCTGCCGGGCCAGATCAAAGGCTGACCGGGCTACCAGCTCGGAGTTGCGGCGAGTGATGACCCGCATCGACATAGCGATATCAGGAGTAGGCATAAACTCGCCTGTGCCTTTATACATATTGCGGTCTGGCTGGAAGCCTTCATTATTTTCGCGGATAATCACCAAGTCGACATTCTGGTGAATGGACGGCAGCCCCGGGTGGGATTTGGCGGGACGGATATTGCTCACCAAATCAAAGGTGCGACGGATGATCGGATGCGGATTGATGGCTTTCGGGTCGTCCTTGGGGTAAGCCATATGGCCGATTGGCCCCAGTATCCACCCATCCAATTCGAGCAGGGTCTCCAGCGTCTTGGCCGGCAGTGTTTCGCCCAACGTCTTATAGGCCGGTGCGCCGACCGGGAGCGGAACCCATTCCACGTTGATTTCGGGATATTTTTTCAGAGCCTCTTGCATAACTGTTACAGCCACAGGCACGATTTCCAGCCCGATATCATCGCCTGGCAATATTCCCAACCGGTATTTTTCCATATCGTAAATCCTCCTCAAATAGTAAGTCTCTTCCTCTATACACTATATCATCTTCTGAAAATTATCTGAAATATTCTGTAAATATGGTATAATAACAAATACATATCATTGCTGAAACAGGTGAGAATTATGGAATTAAGAGAGCTGGAATATTTTCAGGAGGTATGCCGGACCGGCAGTTTCACCCGGGCGGCAGCCAATCTTTATGTTGCCCAGCCATGCATTACTAACGCTATCCGCAAACTGGAAGCCGAGCTCAGCGTGCAGCTCCTCAACCGGACCAATAAAACGGTAAGTATCACCCCTGAAGGGCAGCTGTTCTTGGAACGGATCACCGCCTTACTCAGCATGGCCGGCGAAATCACCCAGGAAATGCGGGATTTGAATACCCTCAGTCGTGGTTCCCTGAAACTTGGCGTCCCGCCGCAAATTTGCGCCAATCTTTTTCCCAGCCTGTTTATGGAATTCGGCGCCATCTATCCCAATCTCAATCTGAGCGTTTTTGAAGAAGGCTCGGTTGCAACCATCAGCCTGTTGGAAAAAGGTGAACTTGACGTCGGCATTGTCATCCTGCCTGACGCCACCCCGGAACTCAATACTCGCCCCATCCGCCAGGAACCGATCGTCCTTTGCGTATCGCCTCAGCATCCTTTGAGCGGGCAAGCCATGGTTGATTTTGCTGAGTTAAAAGACGAAAAGTTTATCCTGCGCCAAACCGACTCTTTCCACCGGGATATCGTCATCCATCAGTGCCATATCCATGGATTTACGCCCAATATTGTTTTCTCCTCTAATCAGGTCCAAACCATCAAATCGATGGTAGCTAAAAACGTCGGCATCGCCTTTTTTATGGAGATGGTGGTGAAAGAGGACCGTAATATCGTCGCCATTCCCTTGCAGGATCCCCTTTCGGTCACCATTGGACTGGCCTGGAAAAAGGGCCGCTATACGTCCAAAGCCGCTCTGGCCTTCATTGATTTCGCGACTGCCAAATCACAACATCCCGCCCCCGTCGCAGACATTGGGCTATGCCTTTAGTCCTTAAAATCAGTCAACACGTAATAACACCAAAAGAGTCTATAGGCTCTTTTGGTGTTTTAAGTTTCAGTCCAGTTGAAAGTCCATCTTTTCACAGATTAGCCCTTTGGCCTTGCTGCCTACCAGCATTTCGCAAAGGTGCAGGCCGAGTTCGAGAGCAGTGGCACAGCCGCGGGATGTGATCACATCGCCGGATACGACTACCCGGTCATCGGCAACAGGGCAATACTGCGCAAGCAAATCCTGGGCATCGCGCCGGGTTCCGGCAATATGTCCCTTAAGGAATCCAGCCGCCCCTAAAATCAAAGAACCAGTACAGGACGCAGCCTTAACCTTGCAGGGGGCGGCAGTGCGCACCCAGTTCAAAAAGGCTTCGTCTTGCATCATCTTGCGCGAACCAGGTCCTCCGGCCACGACGATCATGTCGTACGCTGCCAACGACGGGGCCAGCTTGCCAGCCTTGAGGACCAACCCGGTGGAGTCGGTGATGAATTCGGTCATAGCGCAAACATCGATCTCAATATCGTCCAGGAGCTTGAGGGTCTTTAACCGGGAAATGGGGTCGTAGGCACCCACGAAGTCGAGAGCTGTCATGCCGTCATACAGGACAAACGCAATCTTCATCCTCGCATCCCCCCGATATTAAATTTATCTTGTCTCAGGCAGTGGGACAGGTGATCCCCGCAAGACAAACGTAGTATTCTTGACCTTTTTCGCCTCGTACATCGCAGTGTCGGCCAGCGCCAGCATCCCTTCCAACGATGTTTCCTCCTCGGCGCAAACCACCCCGATACTGATTGTGGAAAAACAAAGGTGGTCACCGGCTGCCTCCACCGCACTCCTGACCCGCTCGGCAGCCTGAATGGCAGCCTCTCTGTCTGTCTCGGGAAATAATATCGCAAATTCGTCGCCGCCCCAGCGGCTCACCGTATCTACCGTCCGAACATTTTCAATGCAAATCCGCCCCAGTTCACGCAAACAATTGTCGCCTGTCTGATGGCCGAACTGGTCGTTTACCGCTTTAAAGTCGTCAATATCGATCATCGCCAGACAAAGGGACGAAAGAGTGCGTTGCCTGCGCATCAGCTCATATTCCACCACAGTATAAAAATGCCGGCGGTTATATAGATTGGTCAACGGATCGATGGCCGCCAATTCGCCCAGTTGCTTCATCAGTCCACCGATAAAAAAACCGATGCCTGACATGATAACAGCGACTGCCGACCAGACAAACCAGCCTGGTTCAATATTCAAGCTGCGCAGATAGTGGTCGATCGTAAACCCTATGCTCCCAAAAATAATGCCAGCAATAGAAAAGAAATAAGGCGCGCTTTGGTAAAAATTTTTCTCGCCCAGACAGCGTCCTCTCCCTTCCATTACTAAACTGCTTATCTAAATTGTACAACGAATGGCGAATAGGTCAAGTAAAATCGGCGACCGGCTGTTAATCCCCTGTTTCTGGCCACGAAAAAGCCACCGGACGGAAGTCCGGCGGCTTTTTCGTATTCGGCAGTAACCCTTGCTTCGCGCAAAAATACGTCCGGCCTTATTTTTTAAGTAAAGCAATCCCGTCGCGAGCCGCGTTCATCATCATGACTGTTTCATTAGCCCACAGATTCAGCGTCATTCCTTTGGCGATCCACGGCGTCAGAGCACTGGCGACCTGGAAATGAGCACCGGAGAACTTGTTGTGCTTCTTGGCGGCGGCAATCACCTTGTCCAGTGCGGCGACAAAATCGGGGTGCTCAAACTGACCCATGAGCCCCAGGCTGTGGCTCAGGTCGTTTGGTCCGATGAAGGCGGCATCGATCCCCTCCACCGCCATCAAAGCGTCGATATTCGCCAGGCCAATCGGCGACTCGATCTGCAGCAGCAGCAAGGTATCATCATTGCGTTTTTGCATATATTCAAGCGGATTAATCTTTTCAAAGCCGGTATGGCCGCGGAACATCTGGACGCCCCGGTTACCCAGCGGTGAATATTTGGAGTGCTCTACCAGTGCTTTCGCCTGCTCCACTGTTTCAGCATTCGGCAAAAGCAGACCGCAGGCTCCCATATCCATATATTTCAGGATCACTTCGCGTCTGGGTTCCGGAATGCGCACCAGTCCGCAGATGCCGATCTCCCGGGCCACAGTCATGATCCTGGCCACGGTGGTGTAGTCAAAATTGCCGTGCTCGCAGTCAACGATAAAATAATCAAAACCACAGAGTTTGACGATCTTCGCGATTTCCGGGTGGTCGAAAAGGGCGATCATCATTCCAAGGACCTTTTCGCCGTTCTTCAGTCTTACTTTTAAATTGTTGTCCATATTGATCCCTCCGCTAATATTTTTTTTGCGAGCCGATTCCATCAGACTGTATCCCACAGACTGGTTTTAGTCCAGCTCAATCTGTTCCACTTTGCCGACAATAAACCACATGGACAGTGCCGCAAAGACGATCATCAGACTGGCGACCAGAAAAGCCTGCTGGAAATTGCCGGTCAGTTTCAGCAGCACGCCGGTAACAATCGGCGATACAATGCCTGCCACCGCTCCGGCGGTATTCATGATCCCGGCCACCGAGGCCGAGGTGTTGCGGGGAGCGATTTCAGCGCACACCGACCAGAGCACGGTGCTGGCGCCTGATTCGCAAACCAGCGCCACCACCAGGAAAGCCATGGCCACCGTTGGGCTGTCGGCATAAACGGCAAATACAATCGAAGACGCGATAAGCTGGCCGATGACGATCATGCCTTTACGGGATGCGGTGACACTCATGCCGCGCTTGATCAAGGTATCGGACAAGAGGCCGATCAACGGCAGGGCCAAGAAGGTGACGATCCACGGCAGCGAAGCGTACCAACCCATTTTGAGGACGGTAAAGCCGCGCTCCATGACCAGGTAGGCCGGCAACCAGGTAAGAAACATATTGTAAAGATATTCCTGGAAAAATTTACAGAGCATGATGCCGATGATCGAACGGTGTTTGAGCAATTTCAGCCAGGGCACCTTTTCCTTGGAAGCACTTTCGATGCTGGCATCCGGTTTTGCTTCCTTGTATAAATAATACCACAAAGCAACCCACACTAAGCTGCCGATACCAGTAACATAGAAGGCGATCCGCCAGCTCCAGGTGGTGATCAGGAAGGCCATCAGAATGGGCACAACGGCAAGTCCGAGACGTATGCCTGCATTGAAGATCCCAATGGCGGTGGCCCTTTCTTCGGTGGGGAATACACTTTTGACCACCTTGACATTACACGGCTGAAGGGCCGACTCGCCGGCGCCTACACCAAACCGGAAACAAACCATTTGCGTGAAATTCGCGGCGGCGCCGGTCAGCGCCGATAAGAAGGACCAGATGAAAGCCGCCCAGCCAAGGGTTGCTTTGGCCCCAAATTTATCGGCCAGCGCTCCTGAGGGAATATTGCCTAAGAAATAAGACCAAAAGAAGGCCGACAGGACAACCCCCATCATCGCCGGATCAAGATTCAAATCTTTCATGATCGAAGGAGTCGCGACGCCCAGGCTGCCGCGGTCGACAGCATTGACAAAAGTCCCGGTGAAAAGCAGTAAGATAACCCACCATCGATAGTTTTTTTTGGTAGCGTCCATACTATTCCCCTTTCCTTCTCTTTCAGCCTCAAATAGAATCAGCGACCCTTTAAGACTTCGGGGTTCAGGCAGGTGGGCGGCACTTGGCCCTCGAGGGCGGCAAAAACATTCCGCGCGCACAGTTCTCCCATCTGAATTCTGGTATCCATAGTAGATGTGCCGATATGCGGCGTCAACACCACATTGTCCAATTCGGCCAGACCAGGCTCCAGATTGGGTTCAAATTCAAACACATCTAGACCGGCGCCGGCAATTTCGCCGCTCTTCAGCGCCGCCACCAAGGCCTTTTCGTCTACCACCGGACCGCGGGCAGCATTGACAAATATAGCGGTCGGTTTCATCATCTTGAATTCGTTGGTACTCATAAAGTGGCGGGTGGAAGGCAGCAGCGGCGTATGGATGGAAATAAAGTCCGCCTCCTTCAGGAGGGTCTCCTTATCGACAAATTTGCCGCCGGTAGCCGCTTCGAAAACCGGGTTTGGCTGCACATCAGTATAGATAATCCTCATCTTGAAACCGATGCCGCGTTCACCGACCGCCGTGCCGATCCGGCCGCCTCCCATAATGCCAAGGGTTTTGCCGCTAATCTGCGTCCCGATCATATTAGTCGGGCCCCAGCCTTTTTGGCCTGAACGGACAAACTTGTCGCATTCCACTACCCGTCTGGCGGCGGACATCATCAAGGTCCAGGCCAGGTCGGCGGTGGCATCGGTGACAACCTCCGGCGTGTAGCTGACCAGAATGCCGGCCTTGGTCGCGGCTGCGATGTCAACATTGTTGTAGCCCACGCCATGGACGGAAAATATTTTACAATGGGCCTTGACCGCCTGGCACACCTCATCATCAATCGGTGTGCCGCCGACCACGACCACAGCGTCCCGCCCCTTCAATTTTTCCAACAGTTCGTCTTTGGGCAAAACGCCGGAGAAATTCACCTCAACTTCACAGTGTTCCCTGAGAAGAGCAAGGGCTTCAGGCGGCAAAGGCTTAGTAACATAAACATTGGCTTTGGTCATTTGGATTCCCTCCGTCAGCAATTATTCGGTACTGCAATTTTGCTCCAATAAGCTACCGCATCTAAACCCTTCGGCTTCCTACAGCCAGGTCCCGATATCTGTCAGATTGCCTGCCGCGTCAAAGACCAGCTCCGCCGGAGCACCGACAACCGTGACATCAGGATGTTTTTCTGCGTCAGCCAGCATGCTCTCCGTTATGTAGAGTTCCCCGACGTGCAAGGTATTAGCAATACGCACCATCCGGATTTTTCCGGCATCAGCGGCGTTACAGGTCTTGATCGCCGCCTGGATTACCAGCTTGTCGTTGTCCATGAGCAGCGGAATCCGCGCCGACGGCGTGACAGTCGAAGTCAAAATATTGGCATAGGTAAATTCAAAGTCGATTTTATTAAACAGCCTGCGGGTAGTGATATCCGCCATCCCCATACCGCAGGTATTGCCGTGGCTGCGTTCGGTGACATCCAGCACCGCCAGCCGGGTCGGTCCGGGACCGGGGTCGAGATAAGGGGTAGGAGCCCGTCCGGTGGTGTAAGGATCCATTCCGCCCCCGGAGAATTCTTTGCCCAGTTGATCGACAATCAGGATATCCATCGGCTGTAGCAATAGACGGGGCATGCTGGCTTTGGCTTCAATCAGCAGCTTGCGCTCGGCTTCAATAATTTCCTCCACCGGAATGGCCACGATTTTCGCCACATGATCGTAGGCATTTTCCACTGTACCGATACCAAAGAGGAAGGGCAATTGTTCCAGTTTAATTTTGGCCATTTCAACAACGAAGTCGGCCATGTATTTGAAACCGAGGACATGGGCGGAGTCAGCCCCCCTTTGTTTCCCGAAGCCGATTGTGATCATTTTGACCAGACCGCTTTCGTTGGGGCCGCTGAAAGCGTTGTGGGCCTTGATCCGGTTGATAAGAACAATACCGTCAGCCTCATAGGCGTTTTTGTCGACAAGAACCGGCAGTCCATTGTCCAGGACGCCGAGTTCGACGACCTCCATTGAGGAGAGGATGGGGCAACCGGCGCTGGCTTCGGTGACTCCCAGGTTAGCCAGTACTTCGATCTGTCCGGCGGCAGTCGCACCACCGTGGCTCCCCATGGCTGGCACGATAAAGGGCTGGGCGCCGCATTTTTTGAGTTCGTCAATGGTGACTCTGACAATTGTCGGGATTTCGGCCATGCCGCGGCTGCCAACACCCACGGCGATCCGCGCCCCGGGTTTGACTCGTCCGGCAATTTCCGGCCGGCGAAGCTGGGCCTGTACTGCGCCAACAATGTCGGTGATCTCGGTAGCGGCAAATTTCTGTTTGATCCTCACCATCTTCGGGATCGGGATGTCGGCAAGTAAATCGGTGATAATTCCCATATTCTGATCCACCTTTACTATCTAGTCTATATACCAATCAAGGGAATTAATTGCAAGATCCATGCCATTTAGAGCGCCCTTTATTTTCCCTAATCCCTGGGCAAATCCGCATCACTAGACGCAATTTGCTGCAACAAATTGTTTCATTTGTTCGCTAAGCAGGGAAAAGCAAGCTGTCGGGGCGATCAAAAAAGCCATCTGCAATTACCCTCTTTGTTTTCGTGTTCTTGCTGGCAATTCCTGCCGCCCTCGCAAAAGCCTGACTGGGTCTGTGATAAGAATAAAAAAGAGACAAGGCTCTAAAGCCCTATCTCTCATTCTCTTCTGCCTTTTAGTTCTAGTGCAGTTTTACCATGACAAAGGGAAGCCGATCGGGCGTACACCCCAAATCTGTGTCGTAATCCACAGCCACCTGAAACTTGGTTCCGCTGGCAATTTCCTGGTCCGCCCCCCTGAGTGCCCCGGAAAAAACAGCAAATTTCGTGTAGCCGAGTTCATACAAGCTTGCCCATAAATATGGCAGATATTTGTCATCTTTGCCACCATATTTTTTGATATCCAGCGTCAGGGGGATAACGGCCCCATTAAGGGCCTGCACATATCTGGCCCGCATCTCGATTCCGCCCTCCCGGCCGAGATAACCCGACCGTTTGACTGCTGTCACCACCGCATTGCCCACCGTACCGCTCGGCAACACGACAACGCCATTCACGACGACATTCTGCAGCACTCTAAAATAGGCAACATCACTGACATCATTATCCACCGAGTTGACACCGCTTATCAGTTCGGCATTGATCAGTGTCCCTTTCGGAATATACGCGTTGCCCGGCACCGCGTTCGACACCGTCACCTCATAGGCCAGACTATGGCCGATCATACAGGCTACAAAAAAACCTGTCAATAAAACCATCCCAAGCATTCTTTTCATCATGCCACTCCTCAATCGGAATCGACTTTCCATCTATTAATAATTCCATAAAACGCGGAAAATTCCTGTTAATCTTGGAATACCGAAACAATTATTGACAGGAAATGTTGAAACGCCGATCATTTGACTGGTAAATTGCGGTAAACAAGAGCTGTTCCTATTTGTCATTATGGGCTGCCGGTAGGTAATACCCCCCCCGCCTGATAACCATAAACTATTTCTTCTTATATTTTCCCTTTGAAAATCATATGGTTTAGCGAACCATCCTCCGAACAGCAAATAGGAAAATGAAAAAGATCTTCTTCCCTTGATTTCAGGATGAATCGGTAAAAAAGAAAGAAGCGGGTGATATGATGTTCCAAGTAAAGTATTTCCTATTTCCTTTTATGGTATTGCTTATTCTTTTCTCCACTTGCTCAGCTGGTGAACATTTGGCCTGTAGTGAACTTGTCCCCCAGCTGAGTTCTTACACACAGGCAAAATTTGCCGCAGCTGACAAGGCCTTCATTGTCCAAAATATCTATGCCAGTCAGACTAAAGAGTTTCAAACGCCAAGCTTGAGCGGTCAAGCCAGAATTGACAAGTACCAATCTCAGACCAACGCCTACCTGGAGGTCAGGTCAAAATATGCCAAAGCCGCCGCGCACTTTAACGGCTGGGCTGCCGTTGTCCAATTGGCCGTCATCAACGACGCCAAGGTACCGGATGACAAATATTACTACGATCAACTCGGCAATGACGCATTATCTGCCGCCGATGATTTTCAAAAGGCCGCCGATGCTTACATCGCCGCTGCTACCAAGCATCCGGACCAGCAGTCTGCATCACAAGACAAATCCTCAGCCAGCGAGCTGAGCGCAATAGCCAGTACCCTGCTTTTCCCATTACTTGATCGAATCACAGCATTTGTCACGCAAAAGATCGGTGTTGAAAAAGATAAGCGGGCAGCCTTGCACACCTGGATAGAGTTTTATTTTATATGGGATTCCTGGGATCAGATCGCCAAACCACACCCGCCAGCAGCTTCTCCTGAAAAGGCGGGAACCTAAACCGGAGGACAGCTCTCAAAACATTCCAGCTTTAACATAATACCCAGCATCGTGCGACGTCTCATGGGTTCCGGCCATTCTTGCTAAAGGGATTCTGCCCAAGAAAAAATAGACGGCAGAACGCCGCCTATGCTCGTCGTACGATCTCACACGTTCATAACTCGTGGGAATCATTCAGTTGACAACAAGACCGATAATATGTGTCGATTCTTTCATTACAACAATACTTTTTTATTTAGGCGGACGATGACCGCCGTGACCGTAGCCATAGCGCGGGCGGCATCCACCACCGCCACCTTGATACGGGTAGCAAACCGACTGTGAAGGGACACAGGACGGCAGACAAGAGGGCGGACAGGACGGGATGCAGTAAGGGGCGCAGCTCGGGGTGCAATTCGGATTGCAGACTATCTGGCGGTGCCCACCGTGTCCACCGTAACCCCCGTGCCCATATCCACCATATCCGCCATATCCACCACCATAATATGGGCGGCAACCGCCTTGCGACGGGTAGCAAACCGCCAGTGAGGGAGCGCAGGACGGCAGACAGGATGGCGTACAGGACGGGACGCAGTAAGGCACGCAGTTCGGATTGCAGTCCGCCGTGCTCTGCCTCTCGTCTTCATCCCATTCTGTGAATTCAGGGGTTTCCCAATTCCGCTGTTTATCCTTAGGCATATGTTTACCTCCTTGCAGTAAGTATTGGTCAGATAGACTTACTATATAATATGACAACAGCATCAATTCGTTACGGAAGATTTCACTGCCAATACACTAACCATAATGTGAAAAGCCCTGCATTTCGCAGGGCTCCCACAGAAGGAGGAAAATATACGCCTAACGGGTAGGTGCTAACCCCACTATATTTTATGTAGATTAGGATTTATGTGCTACTATGCACCTGTCTGTCGACAAGATAATGAAATGACAGAAAGGCGCCGAAATTCGGCGCTTTTCTGTCATAGACCGCATCTTATGCTGTTTTCAATGTGATACCTTCTTGACCATTACAAATTATGGCAATTGCGTTTTTTAAGGCTTTCGCCTGGTACATCGCTTTGTCTGCCAGCGCAACCGCCTCACCGACACCGCCCTTTTCGATTGCGGCTACGCCGATGCTCACAGTCACAAAATACAAGCCACTTTTTTCGACAGCAATTCTAATTCGTTCAGCGATTACTGTTGCGTCATCGACCGATGCCTCTGAGAGAATAACGACAAATTCATCCCCGCCCCAACGGAATACGCTGTCATTGCCTCTTACAGCCTGATGAAAAATCGCCGCAAGCGCCTTAAGCACGTCGTCTCCGGCAGGATGCCCATGCCGGTCATTTATCGCTTTGAAATTATCCACATCGATCATAAGCAGCGAGGATGACCCTCTAGAACACGTTGTGCGCTTCTCAACAATACGGCCAAATTCGGTCCTGCTCCTGAGTCCAGTCAAACAGTCGGTATTCGCCTTTTTGTATAGTCGTTGAATCAGTCGTCCGGCGAAAAAAAACAGACAGAGCATTACAGCGATTCCAATCAAGACGGCCCCGCTGCCGCCTCTGGGGATGGTCATATATAACGTCAGTCCATAGACTGTTCCCACTCCGACAGAAATTGAAAGCGCGTTCTGATAAAATATCTGCTGCATACTATCGCTCCTTATAAGTCCTCTACTACATTTATCGGAAGAATCCGCTCCAGACTTAAGTCGTTTTTTGTCGTTTAATAGTTATTTGCAAGACAAACCAACATCCGACGCATTCCCGCAGCGATCACCGCCCTCGATTGGCGGCACTTTACACAATTGCAAAATCTTTTTCTTATTCCGCGAAAAGGACGTCCCTGAGCGCAGCAGCAACGCAGCGGGAGTTTATCAACAGCTGTGCAATTTGACTTTATTGGATGCTTGTAGTTAACTAGTATAGGTAGCATCTTTAACAGTCACAAACTATATTGAATAAGTGGAGGAATCCGATGTCAGAGCGTATGAATTTGCAGGATGTGCTCCGGGAGCACGGCATTCCCCTGGCCACTCTCACTGTTACGGCATCCCAGGACGATTGCCTTCGCCTGCGCGAGCGGCTCATCGCCATCAGAAATTTGAGTCAGGGCAAAGAACAAGGCTATCTGGAAGTAGCTTGTACTTTCTATGTCGATGTCCACGACATTGACCGCTATCTGGCGGGAGAACTGCCTAATCTGGCAGAAATATATACCTTTCCTGATGATGTGAAAACCTTTAAGGAGGAATAAAGTGAAGAAACTATTACTGCTGACTTTTCTTTTACTATTTGCCTTCCAGGCAGTATCTTTTGCCGCGATAAGCGGCTCCAAGTCGGCACCGATGCCTGCTCCCAAAGCACCTGTCACCCAGATGGCCCCGTCAGCGGCCCCGAGCACGGCTCCGGCAACAGGCTATAAGCCTTCGGCCCCAGCCAGCAGCTACAGTGATACGGCGCCAAAATCGACCCTGCCTCAGGCCACTCAGCAGCCAGCCAGCGGCGGATTCATGCGCAATCTGGGCATGATCGGCGGCGGGATGCTGCTCGGAGGGCTGCTCGGCAACATGTTCGGCAACGAAAGCTCCGGGATGCTTGCCTCACTGGTGGGACTCCTATTCAACATCATCCTGTTGGTCGGTATCTTCCTGGCAGGGCGCTACGCCTGGAACAAGTTTAAAAAAAGCCGTGAAGAAACGAATAGAAGAAATTAAGACGCTGATGCGTCTTTTTTTTTGCCCTATTCCCCGCGTCCATCCACCATCATCGCGACTTTTCCTTGATGGCTCATAGCTCTATCTACTATCTGTTTTAGTAATACTTAATATCTTATATATTCCTTTTACTTATTATTATTTAAGACTTACAATGAAGTCACAATCGAATAGCCGCAAAAGACGCTACTATTACTTCGACAACAAAACCGGGTCTCCAACAGGCTATCCGGGTTAGTCTTATATTGCGCAAGGAGGAATAAACCATGAGCTTTTTCAGTTCGTTAGAGAGCATTCTCAGTATTATTATCATGATCACATTGGGGTATGTCCTGACCCGCAAAGGTATTTTTGACGAACATACCGCTAAAACCTTCGCCACCCTCGTCACTAACATTGCCCTCCCGGCCTATATGGTCTGGAACCTGACAAGCACCTTTGACAAGGCAAAACTTCTCAGTCTGGAAGACGGACTGATCATTCCCTTTGTATCAATGCTGGCCTGCTTTGCCATCGGCTACATCGTTTCCAAGGTTATCAAAATTGCCCCCTACCGCCAGGGAACGTTTACCTGCATGTTTTTTCTCTCGAACACCATTTTTATCGGCCTGCCTGTCAACATCGCCCTGTTCGGAGATCAAAGCGTGCCCTATGTACTGCTGTATTACATGGCCAATGCTTTCCTGTTCTGGACTGTGGGGGTATACGCCATCAGTCGTGACGGCGACAATCCCCAGCCTAACTTCTTGAGCTTTCAAACCATGCGTAAAACCTTCTCGCCCCCCCTTATCGGGTTCCTTGTCGGCGTTCTGCTTGTTGTTTTAAATATCAAAGTCCCTGCCTATATTAGCGACACCTGCAAATACCTTGGCAATCTCACAACACCGTTGTCAATGCTGTTCATCGGAATATCGATAAGCGGAGTAAAATTAAATGAAATCAAGCTAGGCAAGGATATGCTCGCGCTCGTCTTGGGGCGCTTCGTCATCTCGCCGCTTGTAGTATTCCTGCTCGCTATTTTGCTGCCCATACCGGTGCTGATGAAAGAAGTCTTTATCATCCAGTCAGCCATGCCAGTGGTGACTCAAGTGTCAATCATCTCGAAGTCGTATAATGCCGACTACAGGTATGCCGCCGTGATGACGGCGATCACCACTATCTTTGCCATGACCACCATTCCGATGTACATGGGGTTCTTCCGCACCTGGTAGTTCCCGCAATCCCTCTATTTAGTCATGAACAGCGCCAACCGCCGACTAATCCGGTGGTTGGCGCTGTTTGAAAGCTGTCATCGCAATATTTTCCACCCTATTTTTCTTCATCGTTGTCTTGCTCTAGCGGCTTCATGGCTGGCTGGGGAATAAAGCCTTTGTGGTGGGCGCCGCTATCTTCTGTCTGGTATTTACGAACCGTATGTAATACTCCAAGCAGTACAGCCCTTGATAGGAAAACAATACCCATCATGATCATAAAGCTGTAATAGTTATGCCAGTTCCATTCCCGGTAAATACCAATGGCAGACAGCAACGGATGGAAGGCAAAGGCGATTAACCCCTCCGCTATGACGCTCCAGACGAGAAACTGTTTCCACGACACTGTGTACTGGTAGACCAACATGAAGGTTAAAGGCACAACCGTCAAATCATTGAGAAACAGACTAATGCCCAGAGGCACTAATCTCACGTCAAAAGACCAGAGGCCGGCGGAAACTCCGACATCCTCCATAACCGTCCGGGTAACTGCGATAAAACAGCCAAACAAGAGTATTTCGAGCAAGCGGCGCTTCTCAACGTATTTCCACCAAAGGAAGTACGAGACGGCCATTACCGCTACGATAAACCACCATTGCGCCGTAAAAAGATGCTCTTGCCATTGGGCATACACTACACCCCATAACTGAAGTCTAAGTTGATGTATCATACCAGGCGTGTCCATGGCACCTCCTGCATCAGCAATTCGCCTTGCTAGTATCGCTTGCACTCCGCTAGTATTGCCGATATCGGCTTATTCCAATCGCCATCTCACAGATGGCTTGCTAGTCAGCCCGGTACCTCACCGCCCAGCAGGCCGAAAAAGGCTTACCCCGCAACATCTCTTTACATAATCCAAGCCCACTGGCGGCAAAATAAATTGCTGGCTAACCTAACTGCAAAAGGAAAATCACCATGTTCTTTATGATAAGCTTTATCCTCTCATGGATCGCCTGGATCTTCCTGGCTGATAAAAGCCGTTGGCGGGAATTGTTTCCGGTATGTCTGCTCGCCTCCTTCTTAGGACTCACCACCGACACCCTCATGAATTATTACCAGTTATGGGGTTATTCCGGGAGTGAACATCCGTTGCTCGGAACCTTTGCCGACGACCTCGGAATTTACATTGTGGTTACCTATCTCTTCATCCAATGGCTGCCACAGCAAAGAACACCCCGAAACATGCTTGCCTATTGGTTGATCTGGACGGTCTTTGCCATCCTCATCGAACACTTCTACCTTGTTACAGGGCATATGTATTACCGGCAGTGGTGGAACCCCTGGTATTCTTATTTAGCCGATTGGTTCCTGTTTTGGCTGTTTTATAAGTTCCATAAAACATTTCAATTTAGCCGGCTATCTAAAAAATAATCGCACATCAAAAAAGCCCTTGAAGGGCTTTTCTTTTGCTATCTGCTGAGCGCCAGCTCTTTGCGGTCGGCTGCTTGCGGCGGCTGCTCCAGCCAGCGGTTTTTGATCATCAGTTGCACGCCGTCTTCGCCAAACTGGCCGACTTCAGCCATGAGCCGCATATAATCGGCGGCGATATCCACCCTTGTGCTCGATCCAAGTGCCAAACCATAGTTTCCCATCGATACCGCAGTCAAGGTGGTCGTATGTTGCATCATGAGCTTATCCGAAAATGGAGCGACAGTGGAATCCGTCACCTCCGAATCCCATGATTTGGGGAGGGAGAGATCGTCATCTTTTATCAAATTACTCAACACTTCGCTATGCTTCTTTGCTATATCCTGCCCCCGCACCATGTACTGGCGTACCTCTTGGGATGCAGCCACCTGGCCAAAGCCGATCAGCAGCGCCCGGCCCACGCCATTCGCCTGAATGTTGCCAAAAATATGGGCCAGTTCCACGGCATTAAGCGGACGATTATTGCCCAGTATTCCGCCCAGAAAACTCGGCGACTCCACGAATGAAACTTGCTTTTGCTTCGGAATATACGGCGCTCTAATATAGAGACCCTTGGATAACAAGACCTGCATCACTTGTTCGTACAATTCCATCGCCGACTTGCCGCACGAATAGTAAAAGTTGCGGATATCCTGGCGTACAGCCTCGGCTGTTGCCGTTCCATAAATCGCCATGGTAATCTTGGCAATATGCCGCATATAACGCAATGCAAAGCTGTCTGCATACAGCGGCGGCGCATTTCGTTTGACATCATGATCTGTTAAGCCGATCGGGATGGGGATGCCCTCGGCATTAAAAATTTGCGTAATGCTTGCAATATGCTTTTGTGATAATTCCAGTCCAAAGGCAACAACCGGCCGAATCTCTCCATCTTTAACCTGACTCAAAAAATATTGCAAGGTGCAGATCGCCAAACTGTCATTCATATACTGGGTCCAAAGAGCGGCAACTTCTGTCGAGGTGAGTTGAAGATTTTCCGGTTGTTTCAAAGATGGTTCCTCCCTCTGCTATCGCGAGATAATCCACCAATATCTTGCACTGCCGAGAGAGGAAATATTCCGGCGTTAAATTTGCGCTTCTAGAATATACCAAAGCCTGCGGCTTTGAAACGCGGGGCAGCCTCCTTGCTTGTCACAAAACGGAGGAACTCAGCGGCAACACCGGCATTGACGTTCGCAGTCATAATAGCTCCTGAATAGGTAGTGATCTTCTGCAGTCCAGGTGGCAACGGCCCCACAAGAGCTACTCCTTTCACCGGAATAATTTCAGTGATTTGTTGGACACCGATCTCGGCCTTGCCTTCAGCCACGAGGTTGAGCACAAAGCCGCCTGGCAAAAGAGTGGTCTTGTCCTTGATTTCGTCGGCGATGCCGAGACGTTGCAACACAGTAGCGAAATAAATACCGCTGGATGCACCCTTGGCCGGATCTGCATAAACCAGAGATTTCGCATTAAGCAGCACTTGTCTGAAGGCGTCTTCGTTTGAAATATCCGGCAAAGGTGTTCCTTCCCTGACCGCTACACCAACGCCAACCTTCCCCACTTCAACAACAGTATCGGAAATGACTTTGCCCTGCTTTACCAGAGCCTCCATCGTGTCGGGAGTGACAAATACGATATCTGCCGTTGCGCCGCCCTCGATCTTTTCCTTAAGTTGTCCAACCGTCCCAACTGTAAAGCTGATCGTATGGCCAGTTTTGGTACGAAAGTCATCGGCAAGCTGTGACATGACAGCCGACACGGCCCCTGCGCTGAACACTGTAAGATCTGCTGCCAAAACAGTTCCAGCAGACAAGAACGAGATGCAGGCCGCGGTGGCAATCCATAAAAAAATCCGTCTGAAGCTTATTTTGAAGATACGCATCTTAACTTCCTCCAAACTTGATCTATTGATTGTCTGGTCATTTGTCGCGTTCTGGGCAACAGTTTCATTATGTGCAGGTTCATTTGCAGCCCCCTTCTTTTTTCACAACTAAGCATTGTAAAATCTGATTGATAAATATATACTTCTTTGATTTTTTAGCGATACCTTTTTATTCCATTCATGCGGTTTTTAGCGTTCTACCTGGTGGATATTAAATTATGATCCTTCTGCTACAGAAAAAGTTCGAGGCTCCGGCTTAGAATCCGAGTATATGGAAAAACTATTGGCGGAGGTGGCGATAATGCCAGAGCAAAAAAGCGGTGCCGACAAGTTTGGATTGGAACATGAAATAAAAACCGACAAGGAGAAAGAGCAACTTTCCTCCAAGGAAGTACGCACAAAAGCGCTGCACTACAAAGACACTCCTATTCACTAGGTTCCCAAAACCTCGGCGCGTCTCTGGAGACACTCTGTTTTAGTCAACATGTATAAACAAAAAGCCGGAAGTCATAACAGACTTTCGGCTTTTCATATGTGGCGCGATCCCGTGCAGCCATGGGTAGGCTAATACGCCACGTCATTATAGTGTATGCCCCAAGGGCAGCAATTATATGTCTAACCATCGATTTATCCCAAAGACGGTTCTAATTATTTTACTGTCGGCTTATCAGGACTCATTGCATGCTTCTATTCCCACAGTCGCCTATTCCACTTTCTCCTTGATCCACTTGATCAGGTAATCCGCGATCTGCAGATTATTCTTCTCCTGCATCATCATATGTGAGTTACCATGCAGTCCTATTTCCGGCAACTGCAAAATCTGGGCTTCTCCTCCTGCCGCGTTAATCCGGGCGACAACAGCGCTGCGGACATCATAGCGATTCTGCCCTGTACTCACGGGACTGCCAATCACGTGGTCGCCAAACACCTCAATCTCTGGAACGGTTTGGTATGCGGCAATCTCAGCATCTGTCGGAATGGTTAATTGATTTCCTTCGATATTGATTACGCCTTTCACCAGATTGGGGTGCATTCCTACCACTCTATCGGCAAACGGACCTGACTGGGAATGAACCAATAAAATAGCCGGACCAATTTCATCAAGCAACGCCGCTAACGCCGGCGGAGTGGTACCAATCGCACCACCGTCCAAAAGCAGCTCCGTTTGCGGGACCCCTTGAGCACTTAGGGCAGCAAGCGCTTCAAGCGGATATTGAGAGTCTGGATAGGCCTCCGGGTACTTAGGGCCAAAGCGAAACACCGGCCACATCATTTCTATCGTCCAGCGGGGAATTCCTCCTGAGATTTTCGCCAGATCGAATTTTCCCATCTTCGCCTGGTTTATGGCTGCCGGATCAAATCCGGAGCGGCCTCTCCCCGGATGATCAACCACATATACGGCAAAACCCATACGCGTAAAATACGTGGCCCAACCTTCCCTTCCATCAGGCGTTGTTTCATATGTTACCCCAGTTAGTCCACTGCCGTGAACCATCACTATCGGATACTTATGTTCCATTTTGACCGGAATTCGATAATGAACATACATTTGATTGACTGCGTACTCGCCGGAGGGCGGTTCACCTTTATCAGGTGCCGTTGGGTAATTGGACGCAATCATCTTCCCGTTGACGAAAAGAACGCCCTCGTCAGCCAGCAGCAGGGGGCCACCGAGTGATCGTCTTGCATCCGCAATATTCATAATCAACCTTCCTTCTTTTCAATATACAAGCTTCTGCACTGATGGAGACTGCCTTTTATGACTCTGAAATTTTCTTTTAGCTTCGGCCTGTCACCAATAATTCCCTTTATTAAGTCGCAGTCGATTATAATGCTCCATCCTCTTTTGTCTTAGCTTTGTCATAATTGTGTAATATGATAAGAACAAATACATAAGGGATGGTGTTATGAAGATGAAAAAGCTATTCGTTTTATTGGCAGTTCTTGTTGCAGCTACCATTTTCCCTTTAGCCGCGTATGCCAGCGACCATGATCAGGGCCGGCAAGAACACCACGAGCACATGTGGAAAGACCATGAGCAGGAATGGAAGGAACATGATCGCGAATGGCGCGAACACAGTCATAACAGACACTGGAGAGAAGAACACGCAAAAGAGTGGCACGATTGGTACCAGTGGCATCAAGACAATGAAAAAGAATTTCATCTTCACATTTCAGAAGACGGATTCGATCTTGAAATTGGCGGCTAACAACTGATAACTCCCTATCAGCCGACTCTTTTAGATATGACGAAGCCCCTGCCTAAAGGCAGGGGCTTCGTCATATCTAAAAGTACCGCTTTGACACACCAAATTTGTGGGCCGATCATGCTGAGTGGGAGTTGGTTAACAGGGTCATGGTCCGGTCCTACGTGTTTATGGTTGGGGTTTTTGTAGCGGCAAACCAGAGTTCCGGGAAAAGGCCAGACTGCGAAGATATCCCATGAAGTTCCGGGAAAAGGACTATTCCACCATGAGGTGGATCGTCATGCCTATAGCCACACCACGGGCATTCATAATATAAATACTCGTATGTGCGACTGCACCATAAACAAACACAATATTGGCGATAACAATAACTTTCATGTATTGGCGAATAGCAATGCGCGCAAAGATGGGTATCCATAATTGGGCACTCCTTTTTTTGTTACATTATATGTTAACAATTAGGGGAACGGTCCACTTGATCAAACCTCTTTGCATCCACAAGCTACGCTCCAACAAGCAAGAAACGACCAATACCAATAGGTGTTCTGCCGTGCGTCTCCATGGCTTTAATAGCCGCTCACCGAGGACGCGGCGCTGTTTATACGCCAATGGGCAGTATGCTTCCCTAATAATTGCATTTGACCAGCCGGATTCCTTACTGCGCCTGGTTCGTAGAAATGCCTCTTATCCCAAGATAAGAGGCATTTCGATTGCGTTTCGGCTTTCTTTATTGGATTCTTTGGTCTGTTATCTTCCTCAGTCGTCGTTACCCAGACCCAATTCTTCGGCTATTGTCAATTCAGGGTTGACACGCGTCCAGAGAAAAACCCCCACAAGCAGCACACAACTTGCCACAATAAATGGGTACATCCAAGATCCGGTGGTTTGCACAATAAACCCAAACATGAGCGGTGTTATGGCTGATCCGCTGTTGCCAATACAGTTCATTGTCCCGGAAACGGTTCCCGCATACTCATGTCCAACATCCAGGGCTGTTGCCCAGAATACACCAACAGCCATTTCCAGGCCAAAGAGAGCACACGCCAGGAAGAATACAGACATATATGGGGAATCAGTCATGGCGCCAGGAATCATACAGACCGCGGCGATGAGGAAACCGGACATTGCTACCGACCGGCGGGCTAACTTGCCATTTTTAGTACGCTTCCAAATCTTATCAGACAGCCAGCCGCCAAGGGTATCGCCAATGGTGCCGGCAAACAGAGGCAAGCTTGCGACCAGGCCCATGCTCATGATGGTAAAGCCGCGGGCGGTTACGAGATAAGTCGGCAACCATGTCAGGAAAATCCATAGCGAGTAATTATAGCAAAAGTATCCCAGGCAAAGTGCCCACATATTTTTACTCTTTAGCAGTTGGCTCATCGCAAGTTTAGGGGCCTTGTTCTGTGATTTCCCATGGTTAATAAGGTCAATCTCTGCTTGGTTGATGCCTCCCCACTTTTCTTTATATTCACTTGGCTTATCCCTATACCAGAAAAACCAGAAGGAAGCCCATACCGCCGCGACACCGGCCGATATAAAGAACACCGGGCGCCAGTCATGGAAATAAGACATGACCGCTACTACGAACAAAGGGGTAACCGCACCGCCAAGCCGGGAAAAGCCGTGGGTCAGCCCTTGAGCAAAGCCGCGTTCTGTGGACGGCAACCAGTAAGAAAAAGCCCGAGTTGCATTGGGGAAGGCTCCTGCCTCTGCCATTCCAAATACAAAGCGCAGGACGAGCAATGAGGTGAAGCTCCAGGCAAAACCCGTAATGGCATCTACGATGCCCCAGAACACGACAATGCCGGCTAATACCTTTCTGGGACCAAATTTATCTCCCAACATACCGGCAGGCATTGTAAACATGAAATAGGACCAGGAAAATGCCGCAAAGATTGCCCCAAGTTCAACCTTGCTGATATTGAAGTCTTTCGAGATAAGCGGCGCTGCCGCGGAGATGTTAACCCTATCCACATATGTAATGAAATAAATCAGACAGATAACAAATAACACCCAATGCCGAGTACGCGTCGGTTTTTCCACTTAAGTACCTCCTAGAATAATTATAATTTCTAAGGATCGTGGCAAATTGAACTGATAAAACGCGTTGGAACAAAGCTTTTGGCTATATTGCCAAAAGCTCCGCAAAGCTCAATGACCTGGTCGGCAATTTATCCACAGGAAGTTGCGTCCGGCGTTCGACAAGATGGGCTGCGACTCCGGCCTGGCTGATATCTCCCACAAATAGGACGCCCCGCACGACATCGTTTCGCACCACAATTTTTTTGTGGCCGTAACCGCTTAGGGATAGCCTGACGTCGCCGGGCCCTTCTTCAATGTCCCCGACCGAAACAATCGGCACTCCGGCTATTTCCACCGAATTCATGGCAATAGTTCCTGCGCAGGCAGCCTTCCCGCCGCTCATATTGATCGCCGCAACAGCCCCTTGTTCCACAGCCACCGGCCATATCGCAGGTACGGTAGGCTTCCCTGTGAGTGCGTCAATAACCTCGGCCGCATCACCGGCGGTGTAGATATCTGGATCCGAGGTCTGCAGATGCTCGTCAACAATGACGCCCCGGTTCGTCTTTAGCCCGGCCAGAACGGCGAGGTGACTGTTCGGCTTCACGCCAACCGCCATGACGACCATATCACAGCCAATCACCCGCTCGGCCAATCTGACGCCGCTTATCCGCCCCTGTTCGGTCACAAATCCCTCCACCTTGGTGCCCAGCAGAAGTTCAACACCCTTGTCCCGTACTTTCGCAGCCACCATTTCCGAGCCGACTTCGTCCAGCTGTCTGGGCAATACGCGGGGCAGGTACTCCACAACCGTTACTTCCACCCCGCGGGCGGCAATGGCCAAAGCCGTCTTCAGACCGATCAGGCCTGCCCCCACAACAACAGCGCGGCGGGTGTCAGAAAACTGTTGAATCATGGTACGGGCCTGTTCAAGTGTCCACACACTGTGCACCCCCTGACAGTCGGTGCCTGCCAACGGCGGAATGACCGGCAGGGACCCTGTGGCCAAAAGCAGTTTCTTATAAGTGAGCCGCTCGCCGGAAGCCAGCTCCACGGCCTTCTCTGCAGGGATAATACCGGTAACCGTTTCACCCATCCGGCAGGCAATTCCGCGCTCGGCAAACGTGGCAGCCGGCTGGAGGACAGATCTTTCTTCACCATACTTGCCGCCGATAATATCCGGGAGATCGATTCGGCTGTAAAAATAATCGGTTTCGCTGGTAATGACCGTTACCGGCGTCGCCGGATCTAATTCGCGCAGCCTGTTGGCGGCAGACGTACCCGCCGCTCCCTGGCCGATGATTATATACATATGATCGCCCCCGTCAGTTACTTTGCAGCGGCAACTTCGGCCTGTAATTGCAAGGTCGCAAAATCACCCAGAGGAAGAATCGCACCACCGGTCGCAGCTTTTAAGTCCTCACCCAAAATCCGGGCAACTTTCGCGTCGCAATAAAGCCACTCCGCCTCGGCGAACACCGTCAAACCTTTTGTGGCGAAGGCTACAGCCGTAGCCAGAGTCTTGTCATGAACCAGTTCCGGCAATACAGCACAAACAGGAGTACCGCTTTCTGAGGCACTTTGCGCCATGGCCAAAAAGGTAGCCGCGTCGTGGCAGGAACCGATGTGAAGCACCGCTGGCGTGTTGGCAGGCAGAATGGCTTTCAAACCGGCCGGAACCATGGCCGGACTGCACAGGCCAGCTTTGGCCAACGCTGTGCCGGCGCAACCGGCGGTTACCACGACATAGCCCTGACTGATCAACTCACCGGCAAGTTTCACAAGGTGAGCATCCTGGGTGACGCTGATGTTGCCGCAGCCGCCGAGATATACCAGTCCCCGGACCTTGCCTTGCGTATACCCGTTACTTATTGTCTTAATAAGCTCCGCGCTATTGGCAGCGGTGTAATTGGTCTGAAATGCCGCCTTGGTTTCAGGGATATCCACATTTTTACCGGCACGTTGCGCGAAATGTTCCTGCGCTGCATCTACGCCTTGTTTCACCTGCTCCGCCTTCTTCAGGCCGCCGGCAACAACAACAGGTATACCAAGCCTGCCAGCCAGTATAGGTGCAGCCGGCATGACACACTGCTCCCCGATAACAAGCAGATCGACCGCCCCGGATAGCAGCGGCGCCTCCTGTGAATCATAGTTTGTCAACACCGGCAGATTGAGACTGCCGCTTCCTTCATTGCCGCACATAGTGACAAGATTCAACCTGGCGGCATTGGCTGCCTTTGCCAGCGCCAAAAGGGCATCCGGCGCCACATGGCCATATACGACCACATTGACTGCTCCTGCCTTCAATACGCCAAGATTGACCTCCGCCGCCTGAGGTCCGGCGGCTCTTAACCCGGCTTTTACGGTGTCAATCGCCTGGAGGGCGACAGCCGAGGTCTTGCCATACACCGCCAGAAGAGCGCCAAGCTCGGCGCAACCGGACATGGCGTCGCCTTGCATCACCGCCAAAATGTCCTTTATATCCATTTCGCCGCCAAAATCGCCGGCCAATCGTACCAAAGCGGCCGTTCCGCCCGCGACCTTTTTCAGAAAGGTAGCGGCAACCAGGTCATGCCGGTCACGACCGCATATGGCAGCTTGTTCTTCCGCCCCAAAAGGATTTACTCTGCAGGGGCCTTCCTGACAGTCGGTACAGCAGAGCGCCAAGCGGGCGAAGCCGCACTGGGGCTGCATCGCGTCAGCCCTGTCCCAGGCCAGGTCAATCTTTTCCTTATATGCTTTGACCAACAACTGATTTACCGCCGAATCGGCGGACTTTTTTCGCACTTCTCTCATTATTTTTCATCCCCCCGAACAAAATCTAGGCATATCAAGCTTGACGCTTCCCCGTTGTCCAGACTGCGAACATAGGCGGCAATGTTACTGCGTTTAGTGGCAAGAACTTTGTTATAGTCGCCCTCGTCGCCATATATCAGCGCACCGGTGGGACAAGACGCCACACAGGCCGGCTCCTCCCGGTGGATACAGGCGTCACACTTTACCGCGACCTTCGAAACTGGTGAAGGAGCAACAGCGCCAAAGGGGCAGGACATCACACACATCCAGCAGCCGCGGCATTTATTTTGATCAACAAACACAATGCCTTTTTCCATATCCCGCTGCATCGCTCCCGCAGGACAGGCCTTCAGGCAGGAAGCGTCCTGGCAGTGACGGCACTGCAGCGGAAAGTTGCTGCCTGAAGGGCCGAAGACGCCTACCCGGGCGATAGGTTTCGGTGTTTCCCCAGCTGCGCCGAACAGGGTCTTGGCAACAGAATCCCGCTCCACGGCGCAGCCAAGTTCGCACGACTTACAGCCCAAGCATTTATCCTTATCTACCCAAATCCGTTTCATAGCCTTCCTCCTAGTAGTCTAAATTCAGGCGGTGCGTATCCCCCACAAGCACATGATCTCTTCCAGCAGCGCCGCTGCCCGGCCGGGATTAAAGACACCGCACTGACAGGGCTTGGCGAGTTCTTCGGCGCCGTCTTGGAGGGTTCGTTTGCCGGTTTTTACATCTTCGATAATCTTTTTGACAAGGTTAAAGGGGACCTGACCGTGGCCGCACATGGTGGTAAACCGCAAAACATCTTCGTCTGGAAGCCGCTCGGTTTTCCCCCAAATGCCCAGCGAAGATTCGCAGGTATGAGGCTGGATGCCTGTGGCGCTGCAGCATTCGGCAACATCGTGAAACAGCCCCGAAATAATGACCGATACTCCAAGGTCAGCCTCTTTTACAGCCTTTAGTGCCCTGATCAGGTTTTCCCGGCTGTCGAAAACGCCATGAACGATCGAAGTATCCTGAGCGTTGTTCACGATGATTTCCTTGGTGGTAATAAAACTGTTGCCTGTCTTCATATCGCCAAGGTTAACCGGAGAAAACTCCCTGACAATCTCTAGGAACCGCTTCAATTTCGCGCGGGAGTCAACTTCGTTGACTCCTTTGGCCGACATCGCGAACAAGACAAAGTCATTTTTAAAACTTTCCGGCGTTCCCCGGCGATGTAGCGTGTGACTCATGAAACTACCTCCTCCACATACAACGGCCTGCCCAGTCCCAGGTTGGTCTTGCCGTTGACAGTGAGCTTGACCCCTGCTTTTCTGGCTATATCGAAAGCCGGAATGGAGCCGTCGGGATTGACTTTGCAGGTCAAGTCAAAACTGCATACGGTAGATATTTGCGCAGTTACTTCTTTCACTGCGGCAATGACTTTCGCCACCTGTTCGAGCGGCACCGTCATTTCAATAATGGCCGAAAGCACCTTCTCGTTGAGGACATCTTCCTTCATCTTGCCAGTGGTTTTATCCGCCATAAGGCCGGTTACCGGATTTTTTTCCTCGAACTCAAAGCCCAGCTTCGCCAAGGCCATAGCGACCTTCTCAATATCATAGAAGCGGGCGCCGGTTCCCGGTCGGCCCATCTCGACCGCCATCCCCGCCTCGCCATATTTATAGCGTCCGGTCACGTCGGTAGTCTTCATTTCCTCAGTGCCGCGTCCAGGTACCCGCGTTTCCTTGTGTTCCACCAACGGGTTGCTGAAGGTCCCGCGAATCGAACGGGGCCACTCGGGCGCCGGCTCATAGAGAGCCTCGACAGGACAGATCTGGGCGCGGTAGCAAACACCACAGTCGACACACTCTTCCTGATCGACTTGGGCGCATACCCTCCCAGCCTTATTACGAAAAAAGGCGATTGCATTCATGGTGCAATAGGACCGACATCGTCCACAGCCAACGCACTTCGTATCATCGACTTTCAAAACTATTCCTCCCCTGAAAACTTGTTACGGTCTCAAAACTACTTTAATCGCGCTTTCGTCGTTAACAGCTAGTTCAAAGGCGTCTTTGATTTGCTCAAGTTTAAATTCATGGGTTATCAAGGATTTGGTGTCAATAAGGCCCTTGATAACAGGCCGTAGCGCCCACGGGGTCCAAACTTCGCGTTGCTGGCGGGTATGATGAACAAGGCAGGTATTGCGGAATTCCAGTCCGTCGTCATGCCAACGGCTGATATTGAGGCTGATCGGCGTGGTCACCCAACTGTAGAAAACAAAGATGCCGTTATGTTTGACGATTTCAGATGCCGCATTGAAGGAAGACTCCGAGCCGGCCGCTTCCACTACGACGTCGGCACCGACCCCGTCGGTCAAATCCTTTACCCGGGCAATAACATCTTCTTTGGCGATGTTGATCGTCAAATCGGCGCCCAATCTCTTGGCAATTGCGAGTTTTCCTTCTTCTACGTCAACAACAACCACCTGTGACGCACCCTGTTTCTTCGCGCATTGGGCGATCACCTGACCGGCAAAACCACCACCCATTACCACCACGGTGTCACCAATATTCGTTCCGGTTGTGAGACCGGAATACATCGCACAGGCGATCGGCTCACCCAGGCTGACAAGATCCATGTCAAGGCCTGCCGGGGCGGCCTGCAGTTCCCACACTTTGGCTGTAAAATACTCGGCGAAGTTGTTGTTCCAGCCGAAACACATCACTTTGTCGCCTGGCTTGAATTCGCGGACCTTTGCTCCTACCTCGACGACTGTGCCGCCGCTCTCATGCCCGAGATAGAAGGGAAACTTAGGATCCTGACGGAATTCAGCCGTCTTCGGGGGAAGCTGGCCCTTGTAGAAATTCTTGTCCGAACCGCAAATGCCAATAAGGTGGTTGCGAACGATGACTTCATCATCACCAGCAACCAGTTCCCGCTCAACGAGTTCAATGTCATACGGCCCCTTTAGTAGTGCAGCTTTTGTCCTGATACTCATGCAATCACTCCTCTATATTTTGGGTCAGCTCATACTAATCGCAAGTTTCATGCCACTTAAAGCACAAATGCAAAAAGGGAAATCGGCGGGTAAAGCACCCGCCAATTTCCTCAATGTTCGACAATTCGCAATTCTAATTCACTTATAAATCGTGGTTTGCGCTTCACTTAAAATTGTTTCATTGTTTCACTTATTTCACCGGTTTCATCTGGTATCGGGTAGTTCGCATTGTTTCAACCTGCGCCAAAGTGTCGTCCGGCTCATCCCCAGTATCGCCGCCGCCCTGCCATAGTGAAAATTAGTCTGCTCCAGCACATTGAGCAGCACTTCTTGATTGACGTTAGCGCGCTCCACCGCGTTTTTCCGGGCCTCGTGCATTTTCGGCAATACAGCAATGACATCATATTCGGAAATTACCGTTCCCTTTCCCAAAACGACCAGCCGTTCGACAATATTACGCAGCTCCCGCACATTTCCCGGCCACGAATAGCCGGAAAGACGCGTCTGAGCCTCCGGGCTGATATCCTTTAAAACTTTATTGGAGCGCAGACAATATACCTCCAAAAAATGGGTCACAAGCGCCATAATGTCTTTTTCGCGCTCGCGCAACGGCGGCAAGGACAGGCGCAAAGTATCCAGACGATAGTACAAATCATCGCGAAAAGTCCCCTTTTGCATCATCCTGCCCAAATCGCGGTTGGTGGCAGCGATGATCCTGACATCCACAGGAATAACCCGTTCGTCGCCAAGACGCATAATCTCCCGTTCCTGCAGCACCCGCAGCAGCCGCCCCTGCAGCGTCGCCGACATCTCCGATATTTCATCAAGAAAAATGGTCCCATGATGCGCCAATTCAAATAGCCCTATTTTTCCGCCCCGCGCCGCACCGGTAAATGCTCCGTCGGCGTATCCGAACAACTCGCTTTCCAAAAGATTCTCAGGCAGCGCGGCGCAATTGATCGGCACAAACGGTCCGCCGACCCGAGAGCTGGCGTTGTGTATGCTTTGCGCGAAGATTTCCTTGCCTGTCCCGGTTTCCCCGATAATCAGCACATTAGACAGGACATTGCTAAACTCGCGGGCCGTCGCGACAACATGTTTGATTGCCGCACTGTCCCCTATAATATCGCCGAAGTTAAAGCGCGCAACATGGCCGCGGTAATGCGTTTTCTTCCGGATTTTCCTCTCCAGCTCCTGAATGGTGCTCGCCGGTTGAAAGGTGGCTACTGCCCCAATCGTGTGATCATCGACAACAAACGGAACTTTATTGATCGCCAGTTGCAGACCGTTGACCGTTTTTACCTCCTCCAATTCCCGTTCGCCAGAAGCCAAAACGCTCTTTAAGCCCAGTTCCGGCAACACCCGGTCGACATCGCCTCCGATGGCTTCATCGCGGATGTCCAACAACTTACTAGCGTCGGTATTGACAAGATTGATCACTCCAAAGGCATCCACCGCGATAATTCCCACGCTCGAATAGTTCAAAACGGCCCTAAACTGCTCACTGCGCTCCTGCTCTTTCTTTCGTATCCGGGCCGCCCTTTTCGCCTCTAGCAGAGCCTGATAGATCGCTTCCCTACCAGTTTGGATATACACGGCATTCAGACCCAGCCGCCGGGCAATAATCGTCGACATGACCCCCCCGATAAGCGCATCAATGTCCTTTTGGATTAGCTTCTCGATGCTCGGCTCGGCGTCCATCTCATCATTGACTTCAACTACTTCCAACTGGACATCCATGATCTCTTCTATACTCTTGGCGCCATATACCATATCATGGGAGCCTACCACTCCGATTTTCCGGGCGCCAAACTGCTCCCGGCACACCTTGATGGAACGCATGATATCGTAGCCGCTCACAGGCAGGTCAATCACTGGCGCACTGATCGGCATTCGCTTCAACGCGGCGGCCGTCACTCCCCTGGCAATGATGGCATCAGCCACAAAGCCTTGTTGCGTGATTGACTGCACGCCGGTCGCCAATATGGTCTCGATTTGCCAGTCGCCGCTATTCATCTCGTGAAAGGTACTTTCTGCAATTTGCGCAATTTCCTCATATGGAATGACACAAATGATTTTCCCCATGTAGCTCCCTCCCCTAGTACGTCTGGGCAAAAATTAAAAAACGCAACCGATTCGACAAAAGCTGTCTTCGCCATCAATATTATAATACCTGTTTTCAAAAACCACTGCGCATTTTGGGTCTGCCCCCGGAAATTGCTCCAATATTTTAAAATTAATTTGAGCAGTTTTATGGTTCCCATAGGGACGCCTCGACATCCAGCAGCTTGTGCAGGGTTTCTTCCACCGTTCTTCGGACCAGCCTCCTAATTGATTCTTCAAGCCGGATTCATTCAAGTGTATAATGTTGCTCATAAGGGCTCCTCCTGGTGTTTTTCCGGATTGGTTTGTCGCAATTCCTATCCTTGTACACCCAGAGATAGCTCTTTTCATTTGTGCGAAACTTATTGTATGTTATCCATCAAAGGTCCTGTTTTTCTTTACTATCATCGAAATGACTTGTCTCTGATAAACAACGAATGAAGCCTTGCAATGCAAGGCTTCATTCGCGCTATTTCCTTCCCGCCCTCGCTCAAATTAAGGATAAATGGGCATTTACCTATATACTCTTGCCCTGTTTGCTAGATCAAGAATCCACATTAACCGCGGGAGGCTACTCTGTATCTTTAGGGGCCTTACTGGGCGCGGTCGGCTGCCGGCACTCCTTTGCGCCACTTAACATAATATATAGAAACACGCATATTGGAGGAATAAAAATGTTACACTGTGATGCTGGTCATCAAAAAGACGTCAGCGGATGCCAGTATGGCTGGGTGTCAAAGCCATTATTTAATAAAATCGTTGTCCTCGACCCTGGTCATGGAGGTATTTATTCGGGAGCCATAAACTATGGGATTCGGGAAGCTGATATTAATCTGTCGATCGCTCTTAAACTACGCAAAAAACTAGCCAGGTTAGGCGCTACAGTTATTATGACGCGAACACGTGATGTTAACCTAGCACCCGCAGGCTCGACTCTTGACGCCGATCTCCAAGCCAGAGTGGATATTGCTAAAACCTCTTGTGCTGATATCTTCGTAAGCCTGCATGTTGACGATGTTCCAAATATCAATCTTGTAGGTCCTGCCAGTTACTTCGCGAAAGGACGTTCTTCTGGCCTTGCCTGTGCTATCCAAACTTCTTTAGTAAATGAAATCTGCACAGTTGATAATGGCGTCAGTCCAGCCGATATTTATGTACTCGTTCATAATGACATGCCCGCAGCATTAATTGAAATGGGATACCTATCCAATCCTGCGGAAGCATTATGTCTTATGGATAACGCTTATCAAAGTCAAATAGCTGATGGTATTGTAAAGGGTATCATTAACTACTTTCTGTGCCATTAATCTATTGATGTGCTATCTTAAGAGTGGCCTAGCGCCCCCATTGTTGCCGCTTCGGCCCGACTACTGGTTTTCATTACCCCCAAACTTTTTTCTTTCATTAGCGATCCACCTCATATAGCCCTTACGCGCTGAATTTCTGGTCAATAGTTCGGGTAATGATGTCATCAGCTCTCAGGCGCCCGTCCTGAATATAGCCGAGAAGTTCTTTCAGGTAGTTTTGCCAACTGCCTGAGAGCTTCTTCCTCCGTTGGGATTCTTACTCTGAGAAGCAGCCAGGTATTGAGCAGGGTGGCCGCAATCGCAGTCAGCCAGGCACTATAAATTAGTGGTACACAGACCAGTTCCATGGCAACAGCCAAATAGTTGGGGTGTCGCAAAAACCGATAGGGCCCCCGGCAAACCTTCTTTTCACCAGGAATGACTAAGATACGCGTATTCCAGTATCGGCCAAGACTGATAATACACCAATAACGCAGTCCCTGAGCGGCGATAAAAACCGTGAACCAGAAGTACCAAAATGTGCTCAGGCTTGATCCGCGCCAGACCACCTCGGCGACCCAGCCGACTAGCCAGCCGGATTGTAAAATGAAAAACAAGGGATAGTGCTCGCCTCCGGATTCCTGCGCACCCCGGGCAAGCATCCACTGGCGGTTACGGCTTGCTAGTGCTAACTCCAGCAATCGTTGTAAGGCTATTAGGGCAGCCAAAGCGGTAATCCCAATTACCATCGAAACAGTACCTGGTCAGAACTAAAGCCCGGCCCCAATGCCAGCATGACGCCGTAATGGCCGTTAGGCGGTTCTGAACGCAAGAAGCGGTCGAGAACAAATAGTACCGATGCGCTGGACATATTGCCGTAATTATTCAAGACATCATAAGCCGTGGCAAACTTCTCAGTCGGCAAACCGAGACTTTCGGCATAAGCTTCAATCACCTTTGCCCCGCCGGGGTGGGCCACATAATGCCGCAGGTCCTCCTGCACCACTCCCCAGCGTTCACATGCCTGAGTCAATAAATTGGGCAAATAGCGCCTTACGATGGTGGGAATGTCGCGGGAGAATCGCACCTTTAGCCCAGACTCCACTACATCCCAGCCCATAATGTCTTCGGTGTCCTCAAACAGGGTACTGTGGCTGCCGAGCACCTCCGGTCCGTCGCCCTCTGCCGTTAATACAACCGCTGCCGCTCCATCAGCAAAAATGCCGGCGCCGACAAGATTGGACTTGGAAAAGTCGTTGCGCTGGAAGGTAAGGCTGCAAAGCTCAACCGCCACCAAGAGAACGGCCCGTCCTGGGACAGCGGTTACCAGTTCGGCAGCCCGGGCCAAGCCTGCCGCTCCGCCGCCGCAGCCAAGTCCCCACAAGGGAATCCGGGCGGCATGCGCCGACAAACCCAGTCGCTGAATGAGCTTTGCGTCCAAGGTAGGGGTGGAAATACCGGTAGAAGATACTAAGATCACTGCCCCAATATCCTGGGGATCGACTCCCGCCCGTTCCAGCGCCTGTATGCTGGCCGCCTCAGCCAGTTCAAAACCAATTTGCTCGTACAGTAGGTTGGCCTCAGCGAAGGTATGCGGCACAGCATACCATTCCAACGGTTGAGCGATATGCCGAACCGTAATACAGGCGTTATCAAAAATCGGCAGCAAGCGCTCCAAGTTGTCAATTTTCTTCTCAAACAAGATCGCTGCGAACTTTTTTAAGTCGTCTTGCCTCACCGCATAAGGTGGAACGGCAAGTCCTACCGATCTGATTACCGGTCCCTTCATATCAGCACCATCCTCTCATTAAAGCCCCTCGCTTGTACTATAACCTATGTACAGCGCTGGTGAAAAATGCTGTCCATATCATCAAGTAGCTTAATCCCGTGAACGTACAACGGCGATCTACTTTCTTGCTAACTGCTTAAAAGGGAGGTATCATCAAGTCTAAGAATAAAGCCCCTGACGGAATTGCTTCCGCAGAGGCTTTAACGTTTGCCAGCTTATAAAACTTTACGACGATCGACTACTGCATCATCGGCTTTGCTTCGGCCACTGCATACTGCCGTGGATGCTGTTGCAGGAACAACTGTTCATCGCTCCTGTGGCTGGCAGCATACCTTATGCCGATAAAATTGGCCAAGCCTTCTTCAACAGATACCAGGTCTTCCCTGGACAAGTCCTTAATGGCATTCCTGCCGACTGCCTGCGCCGCCAGCTGCATTTCCACCGTACAGGACTTTAAAAAATTAGACAGGTGCTGCGCAGCCTTTTCCACATCCAGCTTGTCGGTCAGTTTGCCGTCGTATAGAGCCATCTGGACTGGCAGTGCCTGGGGCAAGGCTTTGACTGCCTGGCTTTGCAGCGCCGCCATCAGGGCGATAGAACCGATATATACCGCATCGGCGCCGATAGCCAATGCTTTGAGGAAATGACCAGGAGTCGTCATTCCGCCTGCGCAAATGACGCTGAAATCTTCACGCAGACCTTTTACTGTCAGCCAATCTACCGTTCTTACTAAAGAGTGCAGCGTTGGCAACCCCACATGGTCCTGAAGGGTGGGGTTGGCGTGAGATGTTCCGCCTTCGGAACCATCGACAACGATGAAATCGGCCTTTGTTTGCGCAATTACGGCGAGTTCGTATTCGATAAAATCCGTCCCTGCTATCTTAATGCCAACCGGAATGTCATACTGGGATTTTAGTTGGTTAATCAATTTGGTGACATCTTGCGGTGTATTTACTCCCGGCATGTTAGCGTTAATGCCTGTGTATTGTCCTTTTTCCAGATGCCAGGCGGCCCGCAAGTGATCACCGATTTTATCGGTCGACATCGGCTCATCGACAGCGCCTCCCCATGCCCCTTGGCCGAGTTGCACTTCAATGGCGTCAAGCCGGCGCAACTGGTCCGGGGTATTGAGCCAGCCACCCCGATTGTACTGCCCAATCAGTAGTTTGGCAGCGTCGCGCTCTTCATTCGTCACGGCGGATTCACCGGTATTGGTCGAAGTTCCAGCCATCGACGCGCCTTTTGCCAAGGCGATTTTCATTGGAAGGCTCAGCGAGCCACCGTACGACATTCCTGTAATCATAATCGGAATATCCAGCTGGAGTGGTTTTTTTGCCTTAGGGCCAATCACGGTACCCATGTCCACTGCGGCGTAATCCGGAACTGGCATCTGAAACAATTGACGCGGGTTTAACAGGATGTGGTTCCATGGCGACAGGACAGTTGGGCTGCCCAGCGGACGGGTCAATTCCTTGCCGAGTTCGGCCCTGATAGCGGCTTCCATTATCGCCACCGGCGTCAATTTCTCGGCGACAGTGACTAAAAGGACAGGATTGTCGGGATAATCCTCAGTCATCATTTTCACGGTTGCTTCGTCCATCATCGGATCCAGAAGTTTCTGTCAGCGCCAGCGATAAAATGTAGGAAAGCGGCGGTATAAAATTGCATATTTGCGGCAGTTGCGAATGATCTATGGTACACTTTTTCCTGTCTTTGTTCAGGAGGCAGGAAGGGTGGAAAAATGGAAGGAGCCAAATGGATGGAAATTCGGACTGACCGCCAAAAAGGAATGAGCTTTGCAGAAATCGCCCGCAAGTACCATCTTGACCCGAGGACCGCGAAAAAGTATGCTCTGTCGGAAACACGACCGGTGTACAAGCTGTCACAGCCCAAGTCCTCGAAACTCGATCCGTACAAGCAGCAGATCAGTGTGTGGCTGGAAGAAGCGCCATACAGCGCGGCGCGAATACTGGAGAAGCTCCAGGAACAGGGCTTTGAAGGAAAATACAGTATCGTCAAAGAGTATGTGCGCGGCCACAAGACCGACCTGGAGGAAAAGGCAACAGTCCGATTTGAAACGATGCCGGGACTGCAGGGCCAAGTGGACTGGGCTTTTTTCGAAGACCATATCGTTCTGGAGTCCGGCAAGCCGAAAAAGCTGTACTGCTTTTTGATGGTGCTGGGATATTCCCGGATGCGCTACATCGAGTTCGTCACGGATATGAGCACCAACACCCTAATCCGCTGCCACCAGAACGCTTTCCGGTACTTTAACGGCTACCCGGAAGAAATCCTCTACGACAATATGAAGCAGGTGGTCATCAAAAGGCTACTGAGGCAAGAAGACAGCACCCTCAACCGCCAATTCGAGGACTTCGCGGGCTTCTACGGCTTCAAGCCCGTTCTCTGCCGACCGTACCGGGGCCAGACAAAAGGCAAGGTCGAACGGACGGTGGCCTTCGTTCGGGATAATTTCATGACCGGTATCCGATACAGCTCACTGGATGATCTCAACGGGCAGGCAGTTGCCTGGTGCAGCAAAGTAAACGGCAAAGTGCATAGCACTACCGGGGAGATACCGTTTGAGAGGCTGGGGAAAGAAAACCTTAGCCCGCTGTCTCGTCAGTATCTGATCGAAAAAATCAATCTCAGGAGGGTAGAAAAAGACTGCCTCATCAGCTACGCCGGCATTAAGTATTCTGTACCAGCAGAATACGTCGGCAAGGATGTGGCAGTCGTGGGCCTCGACAACATGCTGGCTGCATATTACGAGGGCAAACAGATTGCTCTGCATAAGATATCCTACCAGAAGAAGGACATGGTGGTCAACCCGACCCACTATCGCCGGCTGACCGTCCGGCAGACCTTCGACATCGAAAACACCTTGCTCGATGGCGGCAAGATCATCGATTTCCCGATCAAATCGCCTGACCTCAACACCTACGACGAGGTAATCGGGGAATGAGCGAATTCGTCTACGAGCGCATCAAGGAGAACCTGGGAAGCCTTAAGATGCGCAACACGCTGGAGATTCTGGACAACTATCTGGAGCGGGCCATCAAGGATGAGTTGAACATCGTCACCGTGCTGGATCATATCTTTGGAGAGGAAGCCAAAAGCAAGCGCCGGCGCGCCTATGAGCAGCAGGTTCAGCTATCGGGCTTCCCCATAAAAAAGACGCTGGCTGACTTCGACTTCAGCTTCCAGCCCTCTATAGACAAAAGCCAAATCGAGGAACTGGCTACCATGCGCTTCGTGGAGAATGCGGAAAATATCGTGTTTCTCGGCCCTCCCGGTGTCGGCAAGACTCACTTGGCTACCGCACTAGGACTGGAAGCCGCCAGGTGCCGCTTTTCCACCTACTACATCAACTGCCACACCCTCATCGAGCAGCTCAAAAAAGCGCACTTAGAAAACAGGCTGCAGGACAGGCTGAAGATTTTTAGTCGATACCGACTGCTCATCATCGACGAGATCGGTTATCTGCCAATGGATATTCAAGGGGCTAACCTCTTCTTCCAGCTTATCGCCAGGCGCTACGAGAAGGTTTCCACCGTCTTTACTTCAAACAAGACTTTTTCCCAGTGGAATGAGATCTTCGCGGAGGTTACGATAGCCTCCGCCATCTTAGACCGGGTGCTGCACCACTGCACCGTCATCAACATCAAAGGCGACAGCTACAGGCTTAAAGAGCGCAAGGAGTACATGAAGCAAAAACAGCATGTCATCAACACGCTGTTCGAGCAAAAGCAACAGTGACCCGCCGCCACAAACATGCAAATTCTTAATGCCACTTTCATGCAAAATCATGTTGGCGTTGACATATATTGTCTCTTCAAATCTTCAATTAAATTATAATTCGAAAGGCCCAATGCTCTTATACCATCTTGATATTCATTTTTTAAGGGAAGCCACCTAGTTTGGTTGTTAGTACGATTTAATATCCAGGGATCAACCCCGATTATTATGGTTCTCGGGAGTCGGTTTTGTTCACGATATAATTGATAAATAGCAATATGATCTTCTAAAGAAGCTCCAAAAACGCTATGATTGAAAAAACTATGACCAGGAAATATTGAGTTGTCAATTTGCAAACTTCTGCTTGAACCAAATACTATAATATCTTTACCTGCCTTATTGTTTTGAATAAAGTACCTTTGAAAGCGTCTATCATCATAATTTGCAACATTGGCAGCATTCTTCTCTCGTAGTAAGATGTCTGCGATGTCTTTGGCGTATTTTGCGTCAAATACATGTGCAGGGTCCAAAGCAACACTCATAAATCCTACTATTGCCAGGCACACGGCACATATACTTAAGACTATCCAGAAAAATTTCTTATAACTCATCTTTTACCCTTTCGAACTAAAATTGGAAATATAGAAATTCGGATGTTTCGCTAAACCCTAAGATACAAAGCAATAAGCTTAATCCCAATACACATACCCATAAAGGCGTAGGATTCCATTCAAGATATCTTGCCCAACGAGATTCAATTATAGCTGTATCTACATCTAACGCCGGATTATACTTTGCAGTGAGTTCTATTACGTTGGGCAGAAAAAAGACTATTATCATGGAACCAATGATCCACAGAGCACTATCAATTGATACCGTTTTGGCGCTTGAAGACAGTCCCAAGTGAAAGGTCGGTTGAATCGCCGCAGGCAGCATATTGAACCAAGATTCGTGTAGCGCGATGCCGTGAAAGCCGAACATTGTTTTTATAATCTCTGTAGCAGATTCAACATCTTTAGCTCTAAAGAATACCCAGGCAATTACCACCGCTAAAAACGTGATGCTCCGTGATATTATCTTGTTTAGACTCAACCCAAATTTTATTGCTAGATCGCGCCAGAGGTTATTAATCACTAAATAAGAGCCATGCAAACATCCCCAAATGACAAAAGTCCATCCTGCACCGTGCCATAATCCCCCGAGAAACATCGTCAGCATCAAATTAGCATATCGTCGAAGCTTTCCTCTTCTATTACCGCCCAAAGGAATATATAAATAATCCTTTAAAAATCTAGATAACGTCATATGCCATCTGCGCCAGAACTCGATGATACTTTTGGCTTTATAGGGTGAAAAGAAGTTTATCGGGAGCCTTATATTAAACATTAATGCCAAACCGATAGCCATTTCTGAATAACCCGAGAAATCAAAATATATTTGAAAACTGTATGCTAAGGCTCCCGTCCATGCCTCTAGAAACGAGAGCGGCTTCCCTAATGAAGCCCAAATAAAGACAGGCTTTGCAATATTCGAGAGACTATCTGCAATCATAACCTTTTTTGTTAATCCGAGAATAAAGATCACCAAACCGACACAAATATTTTGCCAGTTCAGAATAAACGTGTTCCGACTCTCGAACTGCGGCATCATTTCTTTGTGATGCAAAATCGGTCCCGCTATTAAATGAGGAAAAAAGGTAACAAACACAATATAAGATAAAAAATTGTATTCCTTTGCTTTCCCTTGGTAGACATCCACTAGATAGGCAAGTTGTGTAAAGGTGAAAAAAGAAATCCCCAGTGGTAGAAATGCACTGGGCAGTGCAAGAGGCACATTCATTAGAGAAAATAAACTATTGAAGATAAAGTCAAGGTATTTATAATGAACCAAAACTGCCAGATTGAGCGATATACCAATCACCAAGACTAGCCGAGACCTTCTTCGATCAAGAGAACTAACCTGCTTGGCTAAAAACATCCCCAAAAAATAGTTTATTATTATGGACGCAAGTAAAAGAGCCAAGAACCTCAGACTCCACCAGGCATAAAAAAACAAGGACACACAACCTAGCCAAGTAATAGCGCCATTCAAGCTATTTGAACGTCCTAATAGATAATAAATAATCAAACTAACCGGAAGAAATAAGAAAACGAATATATCCGAATTGAAAAGCATATTATTGCCCCTTAAAGCTAAAATTAGTATCCTATATCGTTATATAAACTGATCATTCTTTAGTCCATACCCAAAAAATCCTTTACTCCAGAATGTTTCACAAATTCTTTCAAAAGTCCTTCTCTAAGGGACTGGTGCCCTTAGAGATTCTGCTTGTATGATATGTATAACTATAAAAATGCTGCATATAACTACCTTTCTCTCAAGCCTTCACTTCTGTACTTTATAAAAGGATCTATAAAATACTCTATAATTCTTTTCTGCCGTGTTTTAATCTCCGCGGTTACGGCCATACCAGGACTCAAATAGACCGTCCGGTTATTAGCTAGGTCAAACCGACTAACCTCCGTCCGAAGAAGCGCCCGATAAACCAAGCCTTTATCCTTGTCATCCACCGCATCCGAGCTAATTTCCACCAGTTTTGCGTCCAGAGTGCCGTATTTTTGGAAGTTGAACGTTTCTACTTTAATTTCAGCATTCTGGCCCTCATACAAAAAGCCAATGTCCTTATTTGCGACCCAAGCTTCGATCTCCATTTGCGCTCCATCGGGTACAATGAGCATCAACGTCTGAGCCGGGGTGACCACCCCTCCGACTGTATGAATTGCCAATTGATGTACCGTTCCTGCCATTGGTGCGGTAATTGTACTGAGGCGATTTTTTTCTTTGGCTTTGCTCAGGTCTTCTTCGATAGCCTGCAGTTGATGCCGGTCATCGACCAATTTTTGCATTATATCCCGGTTCCACTCACCAATAACGTTGTTCAACGTTTCCATGCTTTGAAGCAGTGCATGGCTAGCCTTGACCAAGTCGCTCATTTGAGCAGCCAAGTCTTGTTGAAGACCAATTCGAGTCTTGCGATAGTCGAGATATTGGAATTTTCCGATTCCTCCCAAGTCCATTAATTCCTTCATCTTAGTTTCCTGCTCTGTCGCTATTTCCAGTTGTTGAGCAAGTTTTTCCTTCGTGGCATTTCCTGTGTCAATCGCCGCTTGGGCTTGGCTCACTCCCTGCTGGGCTGCCGCAACCTTGGCCTGATATTCGACCATCCGACTGCGATAGAGTTGCATCTGATATTGTACATCCTGGGAGTTCGCTGTTGTATTTTGACCAGGATCGAAGGGAATTCCCTGTTGCTCCGCTACAAGGCGTTTGATTTCCAGCTGATAATAGGCCTGTTCTTTGACCTGGCGGGCAAGGTCGGCAGCCGTAAGGGTCGTGTCAAGCTCAATGAGTACGTCGCCTAGTTGAACCTTGCTGCCATCCTTGACGTGAATGGCTTTCACCACTCCGGTATCGAAAGCCTGAATCGTCTTTGTATAGCCGGAAGGAATAACTTTTCCCGGTGCGACGGCGACTTCGTCAAGTTGACCCACACAAGCCCAAATTAGAGCAATGACAAGTATCGAGATAACTACCCAGACGAGGGCTCGCCCGATAGGCGAAGGCGGCGTCTCCACAATCTCCAGTGCAGCCGGCAAGAATTCCATTTCACTTCTTGTAAGCTGATTCGAATCCGTAGCGTCTTTGTTGAACGAACGAATGGTTTTTATCGGCTCTTTCATCCATTTTGGTAGCGTCAGGCGCATACAATTTTGCCCTCCTGTTGGTTGTAAAGGCTATGGTAAGCGCCTTTTTGCTCTATCAGCTGTTCGTGGCTGCCTTGTTCGATGATGCGGCCTTTTTCGACGACAATGATGGTATCGGCGCTACGAACAGTAGAAAGCCGATGGGCAATGATAAACACGGTCCGCCCTTTACATATCTGCTCCAGATTATCCTGGATGATTCTTTCCGACTGATAGTCGAGCGCACTGGTGGCTTCATCAAATATTAAGATCCGTGGATTCAAGAGTAGCGTCCGGGCGATAGCGATGCGTTGGCGCTGCCCACCCGATAACGAAGAGCCTCGCTCACCAACGCCGGTGTCATAGCCTTCTGGCAGTTCCAGAATAAAATCATGCGCTCCTGCCAGTTTGGCGGCCTGGACCACACGTTCCATAGAAGCGGCCGGGTCCACGACGGCGATGTTATCACGAACGCTGCCGTTGAAGAGGAAGTTTTCCTGTAACACCACTCCGATCTGGCGACGTAGCCAGGCTGGCTCGACCTGAGCCAGATCGATGCCATCGACAAGAACTCGGCCACGTTCCGGGAGATAGAGTCTTTGAATGAGCTTTGTCAGGGTACTTTTACCAGAGCCGGAGCGCCCGACGATACCGACCGTGGTGCCTGGTTGGACGGTCAAGTTGAGATTCTCCAGTACCAGCGGTCCGTCGTTACGGTAGCGAAAAGATAGGTCTTCAATAGAAACAATGCCTTTGATTGGCGGCAACAGAGTACGATTCGGATTAAAGGCCGGCTCCCTAGGACAGTTAAGTATATCGCCCAGCCTTTCAATGGAAAGCCGGACCTGCTGGAAATCCTGCCAAAGGTTAGCCAGCCGTAATACCGGTTCGGTCACCCGGCCGGATAACATTTGAAAGGCGATCAGCTGGCCGACGGTAAGTTGTCCGTCCATTACCAGATGGGCACCAAACCAAAGGATCGCCAAAGTAGCAATCTTTTGGATGAACTGAGCAGTATTACTGGCCATATTGCCGAGCATCGTGGTTTTGAAAGAGGCTTTGACATAATTCGCCTGGAGTCCTTCCCACTTATGGTTGAGCTGTGGTTCAATCGCCAGACTCTTTACGGTATGAATACCGGTAATCGATTCGACCAGGTAAGACTGAACTTCGGCCCCGCAGGCGAAGCGATGATTCAACCGTTGCTTGAAGATGGGAGTAACGAATAGCGATACGCCGACAAATAGCGGTAAAGCCGCCAAAGTAATCAGGCTTAAAGTGACGCTGTAAAAGAACATAGCAATAATAAATACGATAGCAAAAAACAAATCCAATACTACGGTGAGAGTTGACCCAGTTAAAAATTGACGAATGTTTTCAAGCTCTCTTACCCGGGCCACGGTATCGCCGACCCGTCTGATTTCAAAGTATTTGAGCGGCAGCGCCAACAAGTGATTGAATAGCTTGGCCGAAAGAAGAACGTCCACCCGGTTGGTTGTATGGGAAAAAAGATACGACCGGAGCACTCCCAGGATACCTTCGAAGGCATTGATAAAGAAAAGGCCGACCGCTAAAATGTCCAGAGTAGAAACGCCTTTATGTACTAAGACTTTATCGATGATGACCTGGGTAAATAGGGGTGTAACGAGTCCAACACTTTGCAAAAAGAAAGAAGCGATTAATACTTCACCGAAAAATCGCTTAAATCGTATCATAACTGGTATAAACCAGCTAAAGTTAAATTCTTTCTCAAGACTGGCAAGACTAAATCGGCGGGCCAGCAAGATCAAGGTTCCTGTCCAGGCAGCACCGAAGACCTCGTGCGTGAGAGTGAGCGGCCGTTCTTTATAAGGGTCAAAAACAAGTACCCGTTGTTCGTCGGCCTTAACAATTGCTACATACTGACCATTACCCAATAAAGCGATAGCTGGCAGCGACAATCTCGGCAGTTTTGTTACTGCTGTGTTTACTTGTTTCGCTTTGAGGCCCAGTTCTTTGGCTGCCCGGAGAAGAGTAACAGTATCCGCAGCGATGTCAGATATAACAAATGCCCTTTTGAGTTGTTGGTAGTCGGCGGGTATCCCGAGAAACTTTGCGGCAGTGACGAGACACATGAGACCGCCATCAATATTTGCGCTAGGGATATTGCTAAAGGTTGGGGAACTACGATCCTGGTTATGGTCCATATTCAGCCTCCAGAATGTTTTGCAGAATTACATAGATACCGGCAATTTCTACCGGTATCTATGTGCTGACTACTATATTTCCAAGTGGCTGCTAAACTATTTTGTTGTTAATATCCGACGCCGTTAACATTCCGTCGGAAAACTTGAACATGTCCACTTGGTTGCTCGTTCCCAAGACCCAATTGGAAATCGTTATGTTTTGTCCTGATTGGGTTGAAGTGCAAACCAAGTCATTGCCATTCTGTGAAAACTCTATACTGGCCATCACAAGGTTCTGGAACTGCAGTGTATCACGCCCCTGGCCGCCGTACCCTCTTTCGTTGATGGTATCACTGCCCGAATTGCTTCCCCAAACGTAGGTGTTATTGCCACCGCCAGAGTACAGGGATGCGGTCCCAGTCCCAGTATAAAAGATGTCGCTGCCGCTGCCCCCGTAGAGGGTGTTATTGCTCCCGCTACCGGCGTACAGCGTGTCGTTGCCATCGCCAGCGTAGATCGTGTTCGAGTCACCGCCAGCGATCCTCATCGTATAGTCGCTGCCGTTGATGCCGTGCACCGTATTCCCACTCCCCGCGATGGAGGAATAGTCCGCAATAATAGGATTTTGGACTAAGTCATCCATCTGCTGGCCACTCAGCGTCGTCCCATCCGCGAACTGGAAGCTACCCACCTGGTACGTCGGCGTCAAACTGTCAAACCAGCCCGAGATGTCCAGTGTCTTGCTTGTCGTCTGGTTGGTGATGACCATGTCGTTGCCGCTGATCTGATACTGCAGCGCGCCTTCCGTCACCCCGTCCCCGAACTCGACTGTGTCCCGGCCCTGGCCTCCGCCGTAGCCGTCTTCGTAAATTACGGTGTTGCCCGC
>JARLHX010000030.1 GCA_031292035.1 Negativicutes bacterium
GCCCCCCTCTTGTCCTTTGGACCCGGGCATGAAAAGATTTGCCCGGCCCATCCACGGTTTCCATTTCCCTTGGGGTATGCCTTGGGCTGAGATTAGGCTACAAACCGGTGGCCACCTTAATGGGACCCCAATAAGTTAGCTCTTATGGGGACGGCTCCCCGCACTTTTGTCCTTTGCCTTGCTTTGAGCCGACGCTTACGACACAGTTTCGTAGAGCAACCCATCAGGCAAATCTTGAACCCAACCTGGCATGAACTACCAAGATCTCACCGCTGATGGACGCGGATAGACGCGGATATTGAAAAATTACCTGCCAGTATGCAATCTGCGTTCATCTACGTTCATCAGCGGTGCTTGCTTCCAGCTTGCCTGGTTTTTCTCCGTCTCCGCCCTGCCGGGATCCGTAGTCCTGCCGTTCCGGCTCAGCTCGCCTCCGGACTCTACCACGGCCATAACCGCCTACCTGTTTGTTTCGGTATTTGCGTGCTCGCGAGCCCCACTTTCCGCCGAAACTTCGCCCGGCACCACCAGGTAATGCTGTGGAGCGCAAACAACAATAACAGGCAGCCGGATGATGCCGAAGTTTTGCAGATAAGGCAGCGAATGTTTCTGGGGGGCCAGGACAAGGCCGGGCCTGAAAAAAGCGTAGGGGATCGCAGTGAGGGCTGGCCTGGTCGAGCCTGCCGACGGCAATGTGTAATTTGCCGAAGCCGGATCGAGGCGATGGATGGTCTTGTGTTGCACCCGCCCATGTCATTTAAGGGGAGTCCACGCTCCCGATTCGATATATGATCTTAATCCCTCGCGCTTCGCTCACCTGCCTGCGAATCTGGCCGACCCGATCCACGGCTATCTGCAACTCATTCGGGCTCAACCATGTCACCACGGGATCATGTGTCCAGGGGACGCCTCGCGGCCGATAGGCGTCGGTTGGATTGTAAACGAAGATGGTGGCGTCCGGGATGGGCCACATACCTCTGCTGACCAGCCTGACAATGATGACTTCAAAACCGCCAAAGCCGTCACAGGACATGTCATCCACCACGGCGTCAAAATTCCCCCCGCTTGAACTCATCGTGTGGTATTCGTGGATACAAGCGCTGTCATTTCGCGCTTGCATATAGAGAAGACCCAAATAGAGCAACGCGAATATAATTAACGGTATGCGGACACAGCGCCAAACGCGGAGTAAGTAATAGCGCCAAATCTTCATGTCGGTCCCCAAATGTGCGACAGGGAAGGTTTGCTTTTGTCTGCTATCGCTCGACCTCGGACTGCGAGCCTGTTTGGGACGCTATTTACCGGCAGTCCCGTGAGCGCCTATGGATAATCCTTGCCGACCCGGTAAATTATCCTGATGCCCCACATTCTCCTCACTTGGCTGACAATATGGGGGGTCTGGTCTAAAGATATCTCAAGTTCATTTTGATTCAGCCACTTTACGACAGGCTCAACAGAATCAGATGGATCGTAAACAAATACCGGGGCCTCCATGCCGCCCCACAGGCTTTTGTTCCGAAGCTTAATGGTGACGACACATCC
>JARLHX010000031.1 GCA_031292035.1 Negativicutes bacterium
CAGGACTCGATTGGAACAAAAGTCGTTGCAGCTACTTCTGGCTAGTAGCTGGATTTTGATGCCCATCATGGGCATGAGGCGACATTGACACCACCGGGTCTAGATATCAAAAATGTGAGTGGTGCGTCTGATTCCCCATGCTAGATAAGGTGGGATGTGCTTTAAGTTCGAAGTGTTGAATTCAACTCTCAGTGATGAAAAATTACTTTCTGAAAAGTTAAGATCGAGAGTCCGAAAAGTAGCTGGTTTTGGTGGCAGCTAGTAGCCGATAGTAGCGGCTAGTAGCAGCTACTAGCTGTTTTCGATGCTGAGAATTGCACGCTCACCGCACCGCAGCAGCATAAACTGAAACAACTGTATAAATGACCACTCGTATGTATTTCGTATGCTGAATGCCTCCATCCTGCTTTCCGTGCTCGTCAACGTAAAGACGCTTTTATTTCCGCTGCTCTGTTCCTGCAGGCCACGAGCCAGTCAGGATCGAATTTCCCGCTGCTCGAGCTGAGCTCGCCGAGATGGCGCGATCGCCAACAGCCGAGCGCTCGGCTGCCCTTCACTTCTCGAGTCGTCGTCGACGGCAGCACACCCTCCACACCTCGCTCCTCTCCCAGTGGCACCCGCCCACCACCACCCACCACCAGCAGCGGCAGCAGCACCCACCACAGCTGCAGGCTGAGCAGAGCTCAGCTGCGCATGTCCCAGATCGGCTCGCCGCCCTCCTCGCCCTTTGGTCTTCGCGCTCTCAGCCAGCCTCTCAGCCCCCAACGCGAGGTAAGTTCGCGCCGCCTGTGCATGCTGAGTGTGGCCACGCAAACGGCGGTCGCTGGTGGTAGCTGCTCTTGGCTGCAGAACAGAGCAGCGGAAATAAAAGCGTCTTTACGTTGACGAGCACGGAAGGCAGGATGGAGGCAGTCAGCATACGAAACACATACGAGTGGTGATTTATACAGCTGTTTCAGTGTATGCTGCTGCAGTGCGGCTTGCGTGGATTCTCGCATCCAAAAGCAGCTACCAGCTGCTAGTAGCTGCTAGTAGCCGCTCTTCAAAAGCAGCTGGTTTTCGGACTCCAGCTTAACTTTTCAGAAAGTAATTTTTCATCACTGAGAGTTGAATTCAACACTTCGAGCTGAAAGCAAATCCCACCTTATCTAGCATGAGGAATCAGACGCACCACTCACATTTTCGACGTCTAGACCCGGTGGTGTCAATGTCGCCTCATGCCCATGATGGGCATCACAATCCAGCTACTAGCCAGAAGTAGCTGCAACGACTTTTGTTCCAATCGAGTCCTGCTTATTCAAAATTTATTTTATACACATTCTGACAACATCCAGAAGAGTTTGAGGACAATACCCTTCTAATACTGATGTCTGTTTGGTTCCTACTCTCATATCCAAATCATTCGGAACTTTCTGAATTTGTGCGCTTCTTGCCAGGCTCCCGCTCTAAGGATTCCCTCGAGGTTTTCGACAATTAGTCAAAAGAGCGGCTGCATGTCAGACTCTCTCCATA
>JARLHX010000307.1 GCA_031292035.1 Negativicutes bacterium
AAACGTAGGTGCTCCTTGCCTCTCACGTTGAATTGGCTGCGCATTGAGCCATTTTGTAAGTTTATATTGGCCTTGACATGCCCATTCTCGGCGGCAATACGATATAGTCGTTCGATCTCGGAATAAACGCTTTTATCTTGTTTTAGTTGGTTGTTTTTTTGCAGCCAGCGCGCGTATTGAAAAAGCACATCAGTCTCGGCAGCGGGCGCCGGAATCTTTTCGTGTACACAAGTAAAGGCCAGCTTGGCTTTGATTTCGGTGAGCGGGTTCACAAAAGCATCCTTGGTGGTGTGGGCAAGGCCGCCGGTATTGCAGGCAACCAAAAAAACACTTGAAAGCAGCAGTATCGAACGCATCAATCAAGATCCCTGAGGGTCGCTTCGTCGTAATAAAACTCGGTGAGTGGGGCATAGGGCTTCTTCTTGGCTTTCTGAAGTTTTTTATTTTTGCTTATAATCTCTTGCCAAATCTTAAACGCCTCCCCCACATCATCCTGCGCCCCCATCCACCCCGTATGCAGCCCCCACAACCGCCGCCTCAGCGCCTGCGTCACGCTCGCCCACTCATGGGCAATGTTCAGCTCGCTGTCCACCTGCATACTGCGGGTGTTGATGTTCGCCGAGCCATGGGTGGTAAACACGTCGTCGACGATCATCAATTTGGAATGGATATACACCGGCATCCACTTCGTGCCCGCTGGCGAGTCGGGCGCGACCAGTGAGCACACGTGTACTTTCAGGTTCGGGATTTCCTGCAGAATCAGCGTACTGTCCTCGATTTCCTGAATTTGCTCATCCAGCGAGTCTTGCCACTGGCTCAGTTCCCGCTGGCCGACGTGGTCACGTGGGTCGGGCCTTGGTTTAGGGGGCGCGTTGTCTTTCACCGCCTTGATGCGCCGCAGCTTGGTCACGTTGGGGATGGTTTCCGCGCGGCCTAGGCTTTCCAGCATGCGCTGGGTATTCAAGGCGCCAGGCCCCACGCCATCGGCGCTGGCGTTGGTGAC
>JARLHX010000308.1 GCA_031292035.1 Negativicutes bacterium
CCATATCCTGCTGGGTGCTGTCAGCTGAACCAGTCAGGGAGAACTCGCCATAATGGATCAGGTTGGGGTCGATGTGGAGTTCATCTTTGGGGTAGATGCCGGCAAAAATATTGAGCTTGCCGCCGGGGGCCAGCAGAGGGATCATCTGTTCGACCAGGCGGGCCGAGCCAACCGTTACTACAATGCTATCGGCGCCCCAGCCATCGGTAACTTTTTTGACCAGTCCGGGCAGGTCCGCCTCAGTGGGGTTGATGACCCAGTTGGCGCCGAGCTCTTGGGCCTTGACCAGCCGCTCGTTGAGCGGATCCGAAACGATCACCTGAGCGCCAAAGGTGCGCGCCACCTGCATGTGCATCAGGCCAATCGGCCCGGCGCCCGCTACCAGCTGGAATTGGCCCGGGTAAAGATCGAACAAGGTCTGGCCACGAGTAACACAGGCCAGGGGCTCCATAAAAGCGGCCGCTTTCAAACTGGTGCCCGGCTTGAGTGGAAAGACATTTTGCTCTGGCACGCAGACATATTCGCCGTAACCGCCGCGGAACTGCTGAAAGGTGGGGTGGCTGCAGCGGTTGGAGCGCCCAGTGCGGCAGGCCTTGCAGACCCCGCACTTAACGATCATATCCGGGCAAACGCGCTGCCCGACCTGTATATTCTTGACCCTTTTGCCAATCGCTGCAACCGTGCCCGAGACTTCGTGCCCGAGCACACGCGGAAAAGCTACCGAGGAGGAAAGGCCGGAATAAGCTCGTACATCCCAGGGGCAAATGGCAGCATAAGCCACCTTGATCAGGACTTCGTTCTCGGCGGGCTCATAGATGGGCACCCGGCGGACTTCGACCTGGTTTGGTTTTTCGCACCACATAACTCTCATTTCATTATCGGGCATAAAATCGATCTCCTCTTATATAAATTTCGGCGATATCTTGCGGGCCGGCGCGGTGGACGACCGCGCTGACTACATCCTGTTGGTACTCTAGATTCTGGCTGTGCAGATCAAAAGCGATAAAGCTGGCATGTTTGCCGGGTATGAGGCTGCCCAGCTTATGATCTAAGTGCAGGGTGCGTGCTCCCTCCAGCGTAGCTGCCTTTAGCAGCAGGCGGGGTTCCAGGGCAGCCGCGTCCCGCTCCTGGCCGCGCAGCAGGCGCGAGGCGAAATCCAGCTCGCGCAGCATATCCGGCGAGGTAAACATGACATTGTCTGTGCCCAGAGCAAATTTTAACCCGCAGCGAATCCAATCAGCCAGGCGCGGTTGGCCATCTCCCAGGATGCCGTTAGAACGCGGGCAGGCCACGGCCCGGGTACCTGCTGCGACCAGGCGCTGCAGCTCTTCCGGCGCGGCGTGGGTAAGATGCACCAGGAAATCCGGCTGCCAGTCCAGCAGACGGGCGGGCTGTCCCAGGCCAGTCTGGCTGCGAGAGCGCATCTCAGTGGAATAGTCCTCGGCGGCATGGGCTGCAAATATTTTGTGCGGATAAGCCGAGCGCAGACGCTTAAGCAGTTCTGGCGGGTAGGATCCTACGTCTCGTACTCCCAGGCCGTCGGCTTCTTGCAGGACGGCATGCGCCTCAGCTTCAATTTCCTGCGGGCTGTTTGTTTCAGACATGCGCCCCAGCACAATCAGCTCTACAGGCAAGCCGGCGGCGGCCTGGCGCAGGGCGCGCACACCTGGCAAGCCCTGTTCGCAGAAGTCGGCCAGGGCGATGGTACCGTTATGGAGCATCTCGAGCAAGCCGTGCCGCATGCTGGCGAGGTGGGCTTCAGTGCCCTGTACAGTGCGCAAATAGCGATGTTTTAGGCCGTCCGGTGGGTTAACCACCTTTTCCAAAGGCAGGCCGGCGCCCAGTTCTTTGGCGCCGGTATCACTGACGTGGGTGTGAGCATCGATGAACATTGGGCAAAGCAGCTTTCCACTCAAGTCCACTGATCGAGCGCCCGGGATTTCTTCGCCTAAAGCCAGGATGCAACCGTTCTCGACCAACAGCGAGTGGCCTATTACCGGCTGGAGATCGTCTCCTGCCAGGATAACGGCATTGTTATAGCAGGTCAAATCGCTCATTGGATGCGGACTAGCCTTTTGAAGCTCCCATGGTCAAACCCTGGACGAAGTATCGGTTCAGGAAAATCGAGATGATCACTGCGGGAATGATGGCAAATACAGAAAGCGTGGTCATCTGGCCCCAGCTGACGTCGATGGCGCTGAAGGAAGCCATGATACCCAACGGAATGGTCTTGGTTGCCGGTGAGGTCAGCATTAAGGCAAACAAGAAGTCGTTCCAGCTGTAGATAATACAGTAAAGGGCCGAAGAGATGATGCCCGGTATGGATAAAGGCAGCGCCACCTGTAAAAAGGCGGTGAAGTGTGAGGCGCCATCTACCAGGGCCGCCTCTTCCATTTCCTGGGGCACGTCTTTGAAGTAGCTGCGCATCATCCAGACTACGAAGGAAGCATCAAAAGCTGTATCCAGCAGAATCAAGGCCCAATAGGTACCCAGCAGATGGACGTCACGCATGATCAGGTAAAAGGGGATCAGTGTGGCGACAGGCGGGGCCATCAGCAATATCAGGAAGAAAAAAGAAGATGAGTTTAGTAATTTCCAGCGCGTGCGCGCAATAGCGTAGCCGGCCGGCACACCTAGGCCCAGCGATAACAGCGTGGTGCCGGTGGTGATAATCAGGCTATTCTTGATAAACATCAGGTTCTTGGCATTGGTCAGCGCATCTACATAATTATGCAGTGTAGGTATAAAAAAGAGCCACTGCGGGGGTAAGGTAAAGGCATCCCGGCCATATTTTAAGGAAGTGGTCAGAAGCCAATACAATGGGATCATGAAGAAAGCAAAGACCAGGACAGTCAGAACCACGATCACAACTTTTTCAAAGGGGCTTTTTCTTATCATTTTACCGCCTGGGGTTTAGAGCTGCTGGCGCTCGAGCACCATGATATAAATGACCGCAATGACAGCGACGATGACCAGCAGGATATTGGCCAGCGCCGAAGCATAGCCCATATCGAAGAAAACCATGCCGGTCTTATAAATCTGGTAGTTCAGGACGGTGGTCTCGAGACCCGGGCCTCCCGCCGTGGTGGCATAGATGATATCAAAAACCTTGAATGATTGCATGGTGCGCAGCAGCAGCGCTACCAAAAAGGTCGGTTTGAGCAGAGGCAGGGTCAAATAAATAAAACTTTGCCAGCGGGAAGCTCCATCCACCACGGCGGCTTCATAAGGCTCGGTGGGCAGGCATTTCAAACCGGCCAGGAAGATAAACATAATCAAGGGCGTCCATTCCCACACATCCACCAGGATGACGGCCGGCAGGCCCCAGCCAGGTGTGGCCAGCGCGCCGTTGCCCATATCCCAGCCCACCAACCTGGCGTAGTAGGGGATAATGCCCCAGCTCACATTGTACATAGCTTTCCACGTCAAACCAATTACAAGCGGGGGTAGGGCCATGGGCAGCAGTAAAAAAGAACGTACGAATTTGGAGAAGGCGTTTTCCGCAGCCAGCAGCAAGGCCAGCGCCAGACCAAAGGTTATTTCCAACAGCACGGTTCCGATTACAAACAGGAAGGTGGTCTGAAAGGAGCCTAAGACCACCGGGTCGCTGAAGGCCTTAATGTAATTATCCAGACCGATGAAAGTCTTGATCTGGTTGGGGTCGGTCAGGCGGTATTTAAAGAAGCTGATCCCAAACGAGAAAAGCAGTGGGTAAATGGCGATGACAGCCACGAAGACCAAAAGCGGCAGCAACAGCCAGAAATAAGCGCCATCTCCCATCATAAAGCGGCGGTACTTAAGAGCAAACGAGTTCGTCAATCGCATCCTCCACGAGAGAGGATGGAATGCCCATAACAGGCATCCCATCCTCCACTCATTTTATTCAGGCTACAGAGCTACTGCCAGTTCTTCAAAATTTGAGCCTGAGCTTTATCCAGCGCGCTTTGGGCGGTATCCTTGCCGACCAGGAATGAGTTGACATAGGTACCCAGGGCATCTTCGATGATACTGTATTGTGGGATGCGTGGGCGGTAATTGCCGTCGCCCTTCATAAAGGAGTCGAGCAAAATTGGCATCCAGGGCAGAGCCTTGACGATGGCGGGGTCCTGCATAGTGCTGATGCGCAGCGGCGGGCCGCGGTGCAGCACCCAGTCCTTCTGGACTTCCGGTGAGGCGAACCACTTGATGAACTCCCAGGCAGCTTCCTGCTTCTTCTTGTCGGAGTCGGCGTTGATGGCCAGACCCCAACCGCCAAAACCATAGACCGGCGCCATGCCGGCTGCAGTAGGCGCCTTAACAATATCCACTTTGCCAACGATCTGTGACATAGTAGGATCTTCGTAGTCGTTGCGGGAGATGCTCCAGCCTTCCATCATGGCAACTTTGCCTTCGCGGAAAGCGGTCTCACGGTCATCCCACCAGAAGTTGGCGTTGCCCGGAGGAGCATATTTGAACAGGGACCCGAAGAATTGGAGTGTCTTGACGTTATCGGGTGTATTGACCAGGGGTTTGCCGTTTGCATCCAGAACACTGCCGCCGTGCTGCTGCACGAATGCCATGTAATCCTGCGCTCCGGCCGAGCCAGCGCCCAGCAAAGCGATACCGTAAACGCCATGGGCTGGATCATTCAGTTTCTGAGCATCCGCCAGGAGTTCTTCCTGGGTGGTTGGGGGTGTAAGGCCTTTAGCAGCGAAAAGATCCTTGCGATAGTTCAACACATTGGCGTAGCCGCCAATCGGGAATGAATTTTGGTGTCCCAGATACTCACCTTCCGTCCACATGACCGGGGGAATATCATCCAAATTGAGGTTGGCCTTGTCCTGAGCGATTAGATCGGTCAGATCCAGGGTGTTTTTGTTGGCGGCGAATTGGCCGGACCAAACGATATCGGTGGTCATCAGGTCATATTGAGCGGTATGGCCCACGAAATCGGCGGTCAGCTTTTGATAAAGATCATCATAGCCCAACTCATCGACGGTGATGATGATGCCGGTTTGAGCAGCAAATTTGGGCAGCAGATAGTGCCAGGCCACGACGTACTGGTCAGTCATAGATGCCAGGGTCAGCTCAACACCGTCGTACGGCTTGACCACCTGAGTGGGCTGGGGAACTGATGTAGGCACAGGGGCCTGGGTAGGCTGGGGCGCCGCTGGAGCCTGGGTGGGCTGAGGCGCGGCCGGAGCTGCCTGGGTGGGCGCCGGCGCCTGGGTAGCGGCGGGGGCGGGGGTGCATTGTACGGTTGACATCAGCATGGATGCCAGCACGATCACCATGAACGCAACTTTCACGAACTTATTATTCATTGCTGAACTCCTTCCCTCCAAGAAAATATGGTTCGGATTTGTTTGTGAAACTCAAGAGACAATAGTTAAACTCTGGAAAACACCTCCTTTCGGGTAAGTCTATTTGATTTATTAAAACTTTATACAGACTGGTGGAAAATTGATGCTGACCAGCTAAGAGATTATTGACGCAAGTTCTGGCGTTTCACTATGTGATTTTTCGGTTTAGCGTTCCAGATGAACTGAGTACTTGTACCTTTCTCCGGAGCTGACGATCTGAGAATATTCCACTGGAATATGGTTGATGGTATAGGCCATACCTTCTACCTGCAGCAAGGCAGAGCCGACCGGCACGTCCAGCAAGACGGCGCGTTCTTCGCTTGCCAAAACGGCTTCGATGATCTTATCTGATTCGATCGGGCGCAGGCCTTTGCGTTCCAGCAGCGACCACAAGGAAATGCAAGCGTACAGTTCTTCTTCGGAAATCGAAGAGCCGGCCGGCAAATTGATATAGGAGATACTGAGAACAATGGGTAAATCGTCCGCCAGGCGCAGGCGGTAGAGATACAGAAGCGGCTGATCCGGTGAGGCATGGAACTGCTCGGAGATATAGGCGGGGGGCACTTTAACACCGCTATCCAACAGCCGGGAAGTCACTGTCTGGCCGCGTTCACGCATATCTTCGGTGAAGCTGGACATGCGCGTAAGGCCGCGCTTGATACGAGTGCGCAGGACAAAGGTGCCTTTGCCGGGGATGCGGTGGATGTAACCGTCGTGCTCCATCTCCTGCATGGCCCGGCGCACTGTGGCGCGGCTAATCTGGTAATCCCGGGCGAGATCTATTTCTGCCGGGATGGGACAGCCCAGGGGGAATTCATTATTCTCGAATCGCTCAAGGAGAGTTTGTTTGAACTGAAGATGGAGGGGAACCGGAGAGTGGTGGTCGAGGGTACCAATCACAAAATTTTCCTTATAACCCACATAAATGTACGGTCTTAATAAGCAAATGTACGTACATTTCATTGTGTTTATTATTGCACGCCCAGAACGGATTGTCAACTAATAGAACTTAGTTTATTTTAATCCTGTGGAATGAGCCCACTTAACAGAATTGATAACTCATTCAAAAGCGCCTCGCAAGGGAGTAGCTTGCATGCTTTTTCTCTGGAAGTTCTCAAGGCTTCACTGTATACTTTGTATACAGTCACTTAGCTATACAATAACAGCCGAACTGGTACGAAAATTGCTGCTTCCTCATCTTACCGGATAAATATTGCTTCAGGGCTATTTTTTTTGTCGGTTGTTGGAGGAGAACCGGAATGGGAGGGTCAACAATTCTGATTGTCGAGGATGATGGGATCATCGGGCGGCATATTCAGAATACTCTGCGAAAATTAGGTTACCAGGTGCTGGATGTTGTTTCTACCGGAGAGAAGGCAGTCGAAATATCCGCTGAAGAACATCCTGACCTGGTATTAATGGATATCAATTTGGAAGGGGAATTAGATGGAGTCGATGCAGCCGGCCAGATCTACGGGCGCTTTGAAATACCGGTGGTTTATCTGACAGCCCTGGCGGATAACGATACCCTGCAGCGCGCCAAAATCACAGACCCGTTTGGCTATATCTTAAAGCCGTTTGAAGAACGCAGCCTGTTTTCAACTATTGAGATGGCCCTAAGAAAAGATCGGCTCGAGAAGGCGCTCAGAGCCAGCGAGCAGCTATTCCGCACCCTGGTGGAAAATCAGGGTGAGGGGATTGGAATGGTCGATGCTCAGGAAAACTTCATCTTTGCAAATCCGGCTGCTGAGGCCATCTTTGGAACTGCGCCCGGTGGGTTGGCCGGCCGTAATTTGGGTGAATTTACAGGGTTGGAAGACTTTCGGTTGATCACAAGCCAGACGGGCCAGCGTAAGCTTGGGGAAAAAGGTCGCTATGAGGTTGAGATCCTGCGTCCGGACGGCGAAAAACGCTGCATCAGTTTAACAGCCACCCCACAGTTTGGGGCGAACGGTCAATACGAATGCACTTTTGGTATCTTTCGCGACGTAACCGAACAAAAAAAGATCGAACAGACCGAAGCTGAACAACGCGCTTTGGCCGAAGCTCTGCGGGATACTGCAGCCGTTCTCAACAGCACACTCGATCTTAATGAGGTCTTTGACCGGATTATGACAGACATCGGACGGGTGGTGCCTCACGAAGGTACCACCATTATGCTGGTTGAAGGAGATGAAGCGCGGGTTGTGCGCAGCCAGGGTTATGCCGAGCGCGGTCTGCAAGACGCTATCGAGCAGATCTATTTTAATATTTCAACTACACCCAATTTGCGCTGGATGGCTGAGACCAGTAATCCCCTCGCTATTCCAGCTCTGGCGCTATATGATGGCTGGATTTCAATGCTGCACTCCAATTGGGTGCGTTCGGGCGCCAGTGCTCCAATCCAGGTCAAGGGTAAGTTGGTGGGTTTCTTGACACTGGACAGCTCAGTGGAAGGTTTTTTCAACCTGACGCATGCCGACCGATTAAAAGCATTTGCGGACCAGGCCGCTATTGCAATTGAAAATGCCAGGCTTTATGAGGAGTCGCAGAAGCGTGCTCGTTTCCTGGCCCTACTGAATGAAATTACTCAATTGGCGCTCAGCGCGACGGATCTCATCGATATGCTGAAGACTATGGCAGCCTATATGGCCAGGCATTTTGAGGCCGACCAGGTTTATATCGATACCTGGGACGAAGCAGAGCAATTAACGAAGAGGATGGCCAGCTATGGGGGCGAGGAAACTTTCCTGTCAAATGCGCATCACAAGCAGCCTTTTAAACCAGGAGAACGCACATTTACTTATTCCATCCTGGAAGCCGGTTCAGCTCTGCAGGTGGCGGACGGGTCTCAGACGCCTTATAATGACCCAGCACTCTCTTCTATTTATACACATGCTGCTATGTTGGGTCTGCCTTTGATTGCCGGCGGCCAAAAATTAGGCGCTGTCATCATTGGTTACGATCTGCCTCATATTTTTCTACCAGAGGAAATTACCTGGGGGGAGCAGGCCGCCGGGCAAATCGCTCTGGCGTTTGCTAAGGCGCGCCTGCTTGAAACCGAACGCCAGAAGACTGCTGAACTGACTTATACCAATAACCTCATTACAGCCCTGGGTCACGTGGCAAACCGCATCGAAATCGTGCCGGACCCGGACAAAATCATGGAAACTCTCGGGAAAGAATTGCAGCGCATTGGGTTGAATTGTGCCTTAGTTCGGGCTGATCCTGTTTCACGAATGCCGGAAGTTCGCTACAGCTCTATTAAGCCAGTTGCTGGTAACCTGATGGAGCAGACGGCGCTTCACAAACTGGATGAAACCGCCTTGATCGGTGAGAAGCCCCAGGGCAGGTTGCAAGATTTTCAAGAAATTTTATACCAGTCAAAAATATTTGACGAGCAGGTTAAATCTCGCCAGGCAAAATTTTATTCAAACTTACTGGACAATATATACAAGCTAGCCAATGGCCAGGCCTCTGGTTCGATTGAAGGCCTGCTTGAATTGGTGGGGATTACTGCAAAAACACAAGCCATCACCTTGCCATTGAGTATTGGCGAAAAGATAGCCGACGACAGCTTCCTGGAAGTGGGCCTGTTAGCAATCTGGGGCGACCATCTCAAAGAGAACGATATGGTAACCCTATCAGTCTTTGCCAGCCAGGTGGCCATTACATTGGAGAATGCCCGGTTATTAAATAAAGTCCAGCAGCTTGCGATCACCGATGACCTGACCGGGCTTTACAACCGCCGTGGTATTTTCGAGCTGGGCCAGGAGGAGGTCAGGCGTGCCCTTAATTCCACTCACCTGCCGTCTCTGATCCTGATGGATGTGGATTTCTTTAAAAAAGTCAATGATACTTATGGACATGATACCGGCGACGAGGTGATCCGGACGATTGCCCATATCAGCCGGAGGAACCTGCGGGATATTGACCTGGTCGGTCGTTACGGTGGTGAAGGCGGCGATGAGTTCGTTATTTTGCTGCCGGCTACAGACCTGGCAGCCGCCAGCCAGGTAGCCGAACGCCTGCGCCAGGTGATCTCGGAAAGCCTCATAAAGACGGAAAAGGGCGATATTGCTGTCACAGTCAGCCTGGGGGTTACCAGTATGGCCTCTGAAAGTAATTCGCGAGAGTACAGAGCAGAGGGCATTGTACGGGACAAAGACATCTTGCGGGATGAAAGCACCCAGGATTGGGCGGCGCTCTTGAACCGTGCTGACCAGGCCATGTATATGGCCAAATCAACCGGGCGGAACTGTGTTGTGGCGAAATAGGCGAACGAAGCGGCTATGGATGAATTAAAGAAGAGCCTTTTCTCAAAATTTCTGGATAACCGGATGGCAAGCCCGCAGGTAAAACGGAGGGCTCAGTTTCTTGGCATATTTGCCCTGGCAGTGCTTTCTTTAACCGTTTTCCTGACATTGCTAAACCTGGTGCAGTGGATAATCAGCCCCAGCCGTGAGCTGCTTTATTTTGTTTTCGGGGACCTGGCCGGTGCGGCGGCCTTTGTGTGGATATGGTTTTTGAATCGTTCAAGGTACCGGTCTTGGACGGCCTTGCTTTTTCTCATCATCCTGATCTTTACCATATCTTTTGCCTTCCCGATTTCAGAATTGGACAAGGTGTTTGTACTGTATGCGCTGCCAACCGTGGCGGCCAGTTTTATTCTGGCTCCCTACAGCTCGATCTACTTTGCACTGTTCTCGATTGCCAGTTATTCGGCAGCTTACTTTATGAGCGGCGCGAACACGACTTATAATTACATCTCTATACCGACGCTTTTCCTGATGGCTTTTGCCTCCTGGATGATTTCCAGCCGCCTGGAAAAAGCATTGGCAAGCGCTCAGGAATCCGAGATAGAACTGTTGGCCATGATCGAGCAAAACCCGGCGGTAGTCTACATTGCCGAGCCGGGACCTGGAGGTAAATGGAATTACGTCAGCCCGCAAATCGAGCGTTTGCTGGGCTTTTCGGTAAAAGAGTGGTTGGATCATATTGACCTGTTTATGAGGCAGGTTCACCCGGAAGACCGGGAAGCCTTGCTGCTGATGGAAAACAGATGCAAAGAGGACGGATCGCCTTTGCATGCTGAATACCGCATTTGTGCCAGGGACGGGCGACAGATGTGGGTCAGCGATGATGCTGTGATGATGCAGTCCCCAGGTCAGCCTCGGCGTATGCTCGGATTGATGCTGGATATTTCTGAGCGTAAACGGGCCGAGAAAATCCAGGGCGCTATTTACAGCATCTCGCAGACAGTCTACGCGGCCAGTAATTTGGATCACCTGTATGATTCAATCCATGAAATCCTGGCCGGGCTGATGCCGGTAGATAACTTTTTCATTGCCCTTTACGATCCCGAGACCGATTTAATCAGCTTTGCTTACTTCGTAGATGAATATGACGAGAAGCCGCCGCCTCGCAAGCCCGGCCGGGGATTAACGGAGTACGTGCTGCGCAGCGGAAGCCCCCAGTTTATTCCGCCCGAGCGCTTCCTTGAAATGGAAAAAGACGGGGAAGTAATAACGGTTGGTGCGCCTTCACTGGACTGGCTGGGTGTACCGCTCAAGGTCAAAGACCGCAGCATTGGCGTAATGGCCGTACAGACTTATAAAGAGGGCATCCGTTTTGGCAAACAGGAGCTGGAGATCCTGACTTTTGTTTCTACCCAGGTTGCCATGGCGATCGATCGGAAGAGGACCGAAGATACGCTGTGGGAGGCGGAACAATTCCTGACGCGTCAGAACGCCTATCTGGAAGCTTTGAATGAAACTGCTCTGGCTTTGCTCAACCGTCTGGATGCCAGTGACGTGTTGCAAAGCATCGTACAGCGGGCAACCCAATTGTTTAATCTTCCGGACGGGTTTTTATACCAGGCCAGCCAGGATCCGCAAAGTCCCGGCCTGGACTTAAAAGTAGGGGTCGGCATCTTTAGTAAATATATCGGCTTGCATCTGGATGCAGGTGAGGGGGTGAGCGGCAAGGTTTTGAAAAGTGGAGAACCGTTAATGGTAGAGGATTACTTTGGTTGGGACGGCCGCTCGGCGAAAATCGAGCCTGGTTTCCATACCGTGGTGGCTGTCCCGCTCAAATCGGGCCCGGAGGTAACCGGTGTGCTGGGGCTGGTGCGCACCGAGGCCGGCCATTCGTTCGATACGGAACAAGTTGAATGGATCAATCGACTGGCCCAGCTCGCCTCGATTGCGTTGGATAATGCGCGCCTGTACATGGCTGCCCAACGCGAGTTGGAAGTACGCCAGCAAGTTGAGGGCGAGCTGCGTGAATCGAACCAATTGAACAGTGAGGTAATCTCAGGCGCTAATGCCGGTATCATTGTGTGCGACAGCCAGCTCAACTATATGATTTGGAACCCCTTCATGGAAAGGCTGACCGGCATCCCTGCCGGCAGCGTTTTGGGTAAAAATGCTCAAGATGTTTACCTGCCGATGGGGGTAGACCGATTGTTCGAGCGCGCCATGGCCGGTGAAACGGTATCCATACCGGACATCCAGTACATTACAGCGGAACGGATCAATTGGGCCAGCGGATTTTATGGCCCACACTTCAGCGCATCCGGCGAAATAATTGGCGTGATCGGGGTTATCCACGATATTACCGATCGTAAAGAAGCGAATGAGCAGATTAAAACCGCTCTACGTGAAAAGGAAGTCTTGTTACGAGAGGTTCATCACCGGGTTAAGAACAACCTACAGGTCATTTCCAGCCTGCTCAGCTTGCAGGCGGATAGCATCCAGGACTTGCACACTCACCAGATGTTTAATGAAACTCAATCGAGAGTCCGTTCGATGGCGCTGGTTCACGAAGGCTTATACCAATCGAAAGACCTGGCGCGCATTAATTTTGCCGAATATATCCAAAAACTGACCGCCAGTCTGTTTCATGCATTTGGGATTAACCCAAACGTCGATTTGCATATCGAGATCGAGGATATATATTTAGGGGTAGATACGGCCATCCCCTGCGGCTTAATCATCAACGAACTGGTCTCAAATGCTTTGAAATATGCTTTTCCGGCCGGCAGGCAGGGTGTGGTTTTGATAAAACTGGTGGCAGACAGCCAAACACAGGTCAGCTCTGCGGCCGAAGTCGCCGCAAGAGGTTCTTCGGCCGGTGCAGATGCTCAAGGACACCTGACGGGCCAAGGGCACCTGTCGGGCCAAGGGCACCTAGCGGGTGAAACGGGAGTATCTAATATTTATAATCTGATCGTGCGTGACGATGGAATTGGTTTCCCGAAAGATTTAGACTTTAATGCC
>JARLHX010000309.1 GCA_031292035.1 Negativicutes bacterium
CAGTACTGCTACTGCGCCAAAGCTGAACGACAGGATCGTGCCCATGCAGGCACCCAGGTAGGTCGCGATAAATGGCTTGGCGATGCCGATATCGTTTGGCAGGTAGCGTGAATAGTCCGATACGAACGGTGAAAAGCTGATCTGCCAGATAATCCCCAGGGAAACGGTGGCGAGGAAACCGGACAGGTTGAAGGCGCCGCGGGTGAAGAAATCCATCGGCAGCGGGTGGCTGAAGATAAAGATGAAACCCGCCAGCAACGCACTGCCCATCACCCAGGTACCGATACGGTTCAGGCTGTGGATAAAGCGATAGCCGACCACACCGATGGCCGTGGCGCTCAAGGCACCGATGATGATCCCGGCCGGCAACGGCACGGCTGGAACGATTCCACTGATCGATTTCCCGGCCAATACGATGTTGGAGATGAAGAAGCCAACGTAAATGATCGCCGCAAAGAACACGATCAACAGCGCGCCATAGCGGCCGAACTGCCCGCGGCTCTGGACCATCTGCGGGATGCCCATTTTCGGCCCCTGGGACGAAGCCAGGGCAATCACCAACCCGCCGATCATGTGCCCCAGGGCGATCGCGATCAGCCCCCAGAGCAGGTTGAGGTGAAACACCTGGACCACCATCGCGCCGGTGACAATCGGCAACGGTGCAATGTTGGTGCTGAACCACAAGGTGAAGAGATCGCGCGCCTTCCCGTGGCGCTCTGCTAACGGTACATAATCGACCGTATGGTTTTCGATCAGTTGCTGCTGACTGGACGACTGGGACATGGGCTACTCAATTTTTATCTTTGTATGACATCAACGCCAATGTTTCTAAGGCGCCGGCGACTGCTGAAGACCATATTATGGTATTCCAAACTTTTCACAAGGCTGATTCGGCCATTCACAAGCCTTCTGAGCCTTGATTTTGCTGGGCATGACGCTTCCGGCCGGCCGCTATGCCCCGGTTATCAAGGGCTGCAGCCCTACATGAACGTTTATCGGACTGCACATGAAACCGCTTGCCAATTGAGTATTACGGTATACCATCAGACACAACAACCCTACGAAGCGTGCTCTGAGCCGCCGTCATACCGAGAGGAATCCTGCAATGATCGACGCCAACACCTACAAAAATGTGATGGGCTCCTTCCCCTCCGGTGTGACCGTGATCACCACCCTGGATGATGACGGCCAGATCGCCGGGCTGACCGCCAGCGCCTTCAGCTCGCTGTCCATGGAC
>JARLHX010000032.1 GCA_031292035.1 Negativicutes bacterium
AGCGAAGTACTCAGAAATGGATCCAACAGGCCACGGCGAACAAAAAGAAACCAGGAAATATTTCCTGGTTTCTTTTGGCGATATCGGTCACAATCGAAGGGCGGGATATTTCCTTAGATGACAGTTTCCTCGTCTCCCCAGAACGGGATAAACAACAGGAGGATTATGATGATAATAAAAACAACGAAGAATCCTCCTCTACCGCCGCCACATCCACCAAAGCCCATCAAGATACCTCCCTTTATGAAATCATCAACTACGATATAGTACGCTGCCGGCCGCGGATGTGTTCCACCTTATGTTTAATACTTCTTCCGCGCCAGGCAGGAGCATTCGTTGAAGCAACAGATTACCGCCAAATTTCTACAGGCACCTTGAACTCGGTTATACCATTTGTTTTTTACCAAACTATAACCATTATTACATTATTTACCTCTATGCTGTTCAATTCCAAGCAGGCCAAGCAATACTACCGTTATAAAGAAGCGTCAAAAAGTCCGTTAGGCAAATGTCAGGCAACGCAAAAAGGGCTCTGGGAACTAAGTCTCGGAGCCCTAGATTCTACTGGTGCGAAAGACCGGAATCTCCTTTTTCACATATCCGCAGGCCATCAGGAAGATAATATACACTACACCACTACTATTATTGAGGGCTTGCACAGGCAATTCCAGAAAGTACAAAGACAAAGGCCGCGTTCTCCAATGATGATGCTTTATGTTATATATTTGGCGCCTGATAGTTTCAACTTACACAAAAATCACTGCAGACCCATGAAATTTGTTCATGGGAAGAGTTCAGCGCCGGAGGTATACGCTTGCCTACTGCATTTTGGAGTAATACAGTTTGGTATATATTATTGAGCATAATGAGTGCTGTTTCAATAGTGTTGATACTATTGAAATCCAACAATCGCAAGTTTGACATTGGATTTGGCCTCGCAGTGTTAGGCGCAACATTTCACGCGGAATTCTCCCTTTTAGTCGCATTTGATGCCTATAGATACTTTCCCAAAATATTTAATGACCCATTCTTTGATTCTGTTCTCGGCAACTATGTTTCGCAAGTTTCGGTTGCATCCACTGTTATGTTGGCTATTATCTGCAGAATACCGCCAATATCGAATCTTATTATCGCCGGGATATATTTTATAATAGACTTCTCATTTGTAAAGTTAGAAATCTACCGACATCTCTGGTATAAATCCATGTACACATTCATCCTGGTTTTTCTATCATTGTTGGTCGCCAATAAATGGTATCGCCGCTTACTTTATCACCCTACCCCTTTTATATACTATTTAACACTGCACATGGCGGCAAGGGCGCTATTTTCATTTGTAATTGTTTTTAAATATTTTTTTTCGATAGAAGTTATCAATATATTTGTTTTTGACGAATTTCCTAGAAGTCAAGCCTTTCTTATCATTCTCTATGATTCAATTTGGGTTATTATCATGATGATTATTCATGGCCTGAATATCAGGTGGCTGTGGAAAAGCGCCTTTTTTGCTTTCTTACTTATTATTCAATATGTCTTGATTGATATCACAGGTATAATAACTGTAATAAGCGGGTGGTTTCTGATCGTAACGTTGTTAAATATATTCGGAAGCTATATTCCGGTTGTTGTTATGGATTATTTGTTAAAAAAAGGTATCGCTGCCAAATCTCAAGCTAAATAGAATACGCAAGCAGAGGTTCCGGTTCTGGACATAGCGGCCACCTGCACGCCCCTTGGCTCCCGATTGGCCAGAACATGTCCTTAAGTCTGGCACTTTTGGACTCACCTTCTATAAACCCGGTCATATCTTACTATCAGAGATACCAATCGCGAGAGGATCGGGCCTGCATTTGGTTCGGACTTGGGAAGGTGCTATTTTTTTATACTTCTTAAATAATCTGCTAAAATAATTGATATCATTAAACCCGGCCTCAAGGGCAATCTCAGTAACATTAAGATCCGTTTTCATCAAAAGTCCAACCGCTTTATTGACCCTAAGCTGGTTTATGTACTCGCGGGAGGACTTGCCGGTAATATTCTTAAATATCCGGCAGAAGTGAGGTATGCTTGTATTTACCATTGCTGCAAGATCCGTTAAACCGATACTTTCAGTATAATGGGTTTCAATATAGTCTAACGCCACCTGAACCCGTTTCAAATTGAGAGTCTGAGTGTGATATTCATCCGCACTCAGATTCTTTTCGACACAGCCCCGCAACAAAATCACTATCAAATCATACATGGCGGCTTTAATCGCAAGTTCAAACCCCATATCTTTATAAAGAAATTCATTGATAATCTTCTCCATGCAGCGTATCAAATCTTTATCGCCGCTGATTTTATTTTTAAATACAATGAGATTTTGAACCAACGGTGTAAAATACTTCGTTTGACATAAGTCCATCTGATTACTGAAAAGAAAAGAGAAGTCGGTTCTAACTACGTAATAGACCAAATCATTTGTCAGTCCTTCTCCATAATGCAGTTCATTGGCATTAATCACGACAATATCGCCTGGCTCAACCTGGATTGGCTTCGCATTGCAGCAAATCAATGCCTTTCCTTGGGTAAAATACAACAATTGAATCTGTTCATGCCAATGGTCGTCAAAAATAGGACCAGGCTCCTTTTTCTCACTTTTACTGATATGAACCGGAAACCCCTCAATAGGTCTTTCATTGTGACAGGTCGCTAAATATTTTTCTTTCACGGATCTACCCCCAGGTTAAATTTGTGCTACTATTCATCAATACAACCCAGGAAATGCAGCCACATTTTCAGTATAATGCATTTATAAACTATTTCTCTATGTTAATTTTAGACTATTCTGGGGAGGAGACCAAATATGGCAGAAAAGGCACAGATCCGTTTTTGGGTAAACGAATCTCTCTTAACAGCCAGCTCCGAAAAAATTACTCTCTTGCGTTTCCTCAGGGACGAACTGAAGCTCATGGGAACTAAAAACGGCTGCAGCACGAATCACTGCGGCGCTTGCATGGTGCTTGTCGATAATCAACCGGTAAAGTCCTGCGCCCTCCCGCTTTCAAAGCTCAACGGGAAACGAGTGGTAACCATTGAGGGACTGACAAGCCCGGGAAAACTCAGCCCCATTCAGGCGGCCTTTCTGGCGGCCGGCGCAGTGCAATGCGGCTTTTGTACCCCGGGACTGGTAGTTTCAACCCACGGCCTGTTGCTCCGCCACCCGGATCCGACCGAGGAACAGATCCGCGAAGGCCTGCGGCACAATATCTGCCGCTGCACCGGCTATGTGAAAATCATTGAAGCGGTCAGGCTGGCTGCCCGCTGGCAACAGCATCCCGAGGAGATAAAGCTGCCCGAAGGTCTCGGCCTTGGGGTTTCGGCGCCTGACTACGACGGAGTCGACAAGGTCACCGGAACGCTCGCTTTCGCCGACGACATCGTCATGGAAAATACGCTGTACGGAAAGATTGTCTGGAGCCGCTACGCCCACGCCGAGATCACCGCGGTCGATACTGCGGCCGCTGTCGCCATGCCTGGCGTAAAGGCTGTGCTTACAGCCAAGGATGTGCCCGGCCACAACGGTATGGGCTCGCTGGTTGCGGACCAGCCTGTTCTGTGCAAGGACCGGGTGCGTTTTACCGGGGATATGGTGGCGGTGGTGTTTGCTGAATCACAGGCCACCGCCGCCGCGGCCGCTCAGGTGGTACAGGTGGAATATCGTCAACTGCCGGGGGTTTTCTCGCCCCAGGACGGACTGAAGTCTGACGCGCCTCAGTTGCATCTGAAAGGCAACATTTCCAAATATGTGGAGCATCAGGTCGGCGACATCGAGGCCGGCTTCCGCGAAGCTGCTGTCGTGGCTGAGGGCCACTTCGAGACCCCGTTCGTCGAGCACGCCTACCTCGAACCTGAAGCGGGAGTGGGCTTCATTGACGAAGAAGGAAGGATCACGATCAAATCGCCAACCCAGTTCCCTTTCGAAATGCGACGCCAGCTCAGCACCGTTCTCGGCTTGCCGGAAGAGGCGCTCCGGGTCATCGTCGCGCCGGTGGGGGGTGCGTTCGGCAGCAAACTTGACAATACGGTGGAAGCGCTGCTGGCGCTGGGCGCCTACCATTTGCGCCGCCCGGTAAAGCTTACGCTGACCCGGGAGGAATCGCTCAAACTGAGTACGAAACGCCATCCCTACTGGCTGGATTACCGAGTGGGAGTCGCCGCCAACGGCAAAATCACGGCAATTGACGCCAAGCTGCTGTCTGACGCCGGACCTTACACGGCCCTCAGTCCCCGGGTGATCGATCAGGCCGGCCTGTTTTCCTGCGGCCCCTATTTTGTGTCCAATTTCAGGGTCGAGGGCTGGGCGGTACACACCAACAACGCCAACGGCAGCGCGTTCCGGGGCTTCGGCATCAACCAGGCGGCGGTCGCCATCGAGTCGCTTCTGGACGAATGCGCGATGAAACTAGGCGTTGATCCCTTCGATCTTCGGCTGAAAAACGCCCTGACGGTGGGTGATCCAACTATCTCCGGCGAGGTGCTGCGAACCAGTGTTGCGATCAGGGAGACGATAGCCGCAGCCAAAGAGGCTCTGCAAAAGGACCTGCCGTGGATAGCCTCGCTGCGGGCAGCCGGCCGAAAGGTCGGCGTGGGGGTAGCCAGCGGCTTCAAGAACGTCGGCGCCGGCAAGGGCAAAGTCGACGACGCCGGGGCTATCTTCCGCCTGAAAAAAGGAGGAACCATCGAGCTGAGAGCCTCGGCAGTTGATCTCGGTCAGGGAATCCGGATCGCCCTTGTGCAAATCGCCGCAGAAATACTCGGCAGCCGACCTGGCCAGATCGAGATCATTACCGGCGACACAGCTCTCACTATCCGTCACGGCGGAGTTGTCGGCGAACGCCAGGTCCTCATCAACGGCAAAGCTGTGGAAATCGCGGCCCGGGAGTTCAAAACCGCTATCCTCGAGAAAACCGCCGAACTGACCGGGCTGTCGCCGCAGGATCTTCGGCTGGAACATGATAACATATTGGCCGGCAACAAACCTGTAATGACCTTCGCCGAACTTGAGGCCGCCGCCGGCAGCCTGGAAGTAAGTCATTATTACGTCGCCCCCAAGACCTATGCCTTTGCCGACAAGGAAGCGAGGCGCACCGTCCCGGTGGAGGAATACCGCAATTACCCGGCCTATGCCTACACCACCCAGGTTGCCGTCGTCGAAGTCGATGAAAGCAGCGGCCGGGTCAAAGTGCTGAAAGTCATCGCCGCCCATGACTGCGGCAAGGCGATCAACCCGCAAAAGATCGAAGGCCAGATCGAGGGCAGCTGCCTGCAGGGCCAGGGCTACGCTCTCACTGAGGGTTATTACCTCAAGGACGGCATTCCCCAGACCCGGACGTTCCAGTCACTCGGGGTCCCCACTATTCTCGACGCCCCGCCAGTCGAGTCGATCATCATCGAAGACCCCGAGCCAAGTGGGCCTTTCGGGGCAAAAGGCGTGTCCGAGGTCGCCACGGTTCCCATCACCCCGGCGATCCTAAACGCGATTTATGACGCTATAGGCAAACGTTTTTATGTCCTCCCGGTTACTCCGGATAAAATTTTGAAATCGGTCAAGTAAGTGTAATGTCAAAATAGCAAAGTCAGGATTCCTGACTTTGCTATTTTTATTTATACCCTTGAAACAAGGACGGTACCCATTACGTTTGGGCAATCCCCTCGCAAACACCTTGAACACAGGGAAACAAGAAAACTATCCCCATATCTACTATCGGCCCATCCAGCCTCCGTCGACGACAATGGTATGGCCCTGCAGATAGTCGGAGGCCTCTGACGCCAGGTAAACCGCGGCGCCTTTCATGTCCTCCGGCGTTCCCCAACGTCCTGACGGAATACGGGCCAGTATCGCCGGGGCCCGCTCGGCGCTCTTTTGCAGGGCTTCGGTCAGTTCGGTGGCCATGTAGCCTGGGGCGATGGCGTTGACGTTGATGTTCAACGGGGCCCATTCGTTGGCCAGCGCTTTGGTGAGGCCCAACACCGCCGACTTGCTGGAAGTGTAGGAAGGTACGATGATGCCGCCCTGGAAAGAAAGCAGCGAGGCGATATTGATGATTTTGCCCTTGCCTTGTTTGGCCATTTCCTTGGCTACCGCCTGGCAGAGAAAAAACAGCGTCTTTTGGTTGATGTTGATAACTTCATCCCAGTCCTTTTCAGAAAACTCAAGAGCCGGCGCCCGCCGGATAATCCCGGCGCAATTCACCAAAATGTCAATTTTGCCGAATTCAGCCAAGGTCTCGCTGATAATTTCGGGAATCGGCTTGATACTGGTCAGGTCGGCCCGAATGGCGATGCTCCTCTTTCCCAGGGCCCGGATCTTGTCGGCGGCTTCGTTTACCTTGTTGCTGGCGGCGACGACCACGACATCGGCCCCGGCCTCAGCCAGCCCCAGCGCCATGCCTTCCCCCAGCCCCCGGCTGCCGCCGGTGACAATCGCAACTTTTCCCGCCAGAGAAAACTTATCTAAAATCATTTCCTGTACCTCCATAGCGTGATGTTCCCCAGAAATCTACTCACCTTCGTAAATCCGACTGAGAATACTCTTCATAGCATCTTCAGTAACCGGAACCGGATTGGCCTTGGTCGAGCCTTTTAAAGAATTTTCCACTAACCCGTCCAAATCGCGGTTAAAGTCGGCCTCGGCTATTCCCAATGCCTTAAACGAGACAGGAATGCCGACCTGCAAGTTCAGTTTCCTTACAGCTTTGACGAAGTCCGACTGACCAATTCGCCTGGCCAGATAGTCGAGCTTTGCTTTTACCTCTGCGTCCCGGGAATTGAATTCCAGCACATAAGGCAGAGCAACGGCGATCAACAGCCCGTGGCCCAAATCATATTTACCGCCCATAGCATGGGCGATGCCGTGGTCCATGCCTGTACCGACATTGGCAAAGGCGCACCCAGCCATGCTCTGATAGTTGTGGACCTTCTCCCGGGCTACAGGGTCAGCGGTCTTACACGAAACAGGAAGATATTTAAACAGTCCTTCGATAGCTCCAGCTGCTAAACATTCGCTGAAATCATCGAGATTATTGTTGGTATAGCATTCTACGGCGTGGGCCATGGCGTCCATACCTGTTTCGGCAGCGACATTGGCTGGCATTGATAGGGTAATGGCGGCGTCAAGAATGGAATAATCGGGCACAAAGGCAGAGCTCTTCGCCCCGACTTTGAGATTTTCCTGTTTGAAAGTGAGCACTGCGAAAGGAGTAACTTCCGCTGCCGTACCTGAGGTACTGGGGATAGCGATTAGCTTGACGGTTTTTCTTTCCTGAGGTATTCCCTGACGGAATGCCGTTTCCAGGTCCAGTTCGGGATAATCGTAAAATAGGCTCATCGCCTTGGCGGCGTCAATGGCCGAGCCGCCGCCAAGGCCTATAACCGCGTCGGCCCTGAACTGCCTCATCGCGGCAATGCCTTCAGCAACAACGGTTGTAGACGGATTTTGGGGCACCCCGGAAAAGACGCGAATTTCACATTTGTTTTCACTCAGAAGCGCTTTCACCTTGTCGAGGATTCCGTTTTTAAACACTGAACTGCCGCCACATACGAGGAAAACTCGTTTCATGTCAATGTTTTTCAGAAAAGCAATGGAGCCCCGGCCGGTAACGATGGCCTGGCCATGAAATCTCAGTTCTTTCATAGAACTTATCTCACCTCAGTAATTATTACAAAGTATCGTTTTCGACCACTGGAATATATCGGAAGGCAGGCAAAGAGACGGAGGTGATAATTCCGATCTCTTCGCCCATTCTTCTTTTAAGGCAACATCCAACTTAGGGCATACGCCTGAAGATAGGTTATTACCGCCAGAATAAGGCACATGGCCACACTATGCGGCAGCGTCATTCTGAGGACCGCCCCCTCCTCACCGATGGTTCCTGTTGCCGCACAGGCGACAGCCAGGCTTTGGGGCGAAATCATTTTGGCTGCAACCCCACCGCTGGAGTTAGCGGCGACCGTCAAGGCCGGGTTTACTCCAATCTGTTGCGCGGTTGTTTGCTGCAAAGAGCCAAACAGTGCGTTCGAACCGGAATCGCCGCCTGTCAGGAATACTCCCACCCAGCCCAAGATCGGCGAGAAAAACGGAAACAGGGAGCCGCTTGCAGCAAAAGCCAGTCCAAGCGTATTACTCATTCCAGAATAATTCATTACAAAAGCCAGTCCGAGGATCATGGCGATTTGAGCTAAGGGTTTCATCATTTGTTTAAATGTACGCCCAAAGCATTGGACTCCTTTTGAAAAGCCGTAATTTGGCAGAAAGAGCAGCGATATTAGACCGGCAATGAAGATCGCTGTGCCGGGCGAAGTGACCCAGCTGAACCGGATTGCCGCTCCGTAGGGAGCATCTTTGGCAACAATAGGCGCTGTCCTGACCACTAGGTTATGGAGCCAAGGCCAGTTGATAACATAATCGTAATTGCCTATAACAGCTTTAACCGACCCCAACCCCCACAAAAATACCATTACAGCCAACACAGCGTACGGACCCCACGCTCTTACTATTTCCGCTGATGTGCAACCTGTTACCTGGCAATAGTCGTCGTTGGGTTCGCCTGGAAAGCGGTAAATGTTTGCCGGCTTCCAATGCCGCAGCACCACAACTAAGGCGACAATCGTCAGCATGGCCGATAAGATGTCAGGTAAATACGGTCCGTGAAAGTTCGAAAGAAGAAACTGGGTAGCTGCAAAAACAACCCCGGAAAACATGATCAGCGGTAAAATATCGATGGCCTTTTTCCAACCGACCATCATGATACACATCCATAACGGTACGAAGACAGACAGCATCGGAAGCTGGCGGCCGACAATCTTGCTTATGCTCATGAGGTCGATTCCTGTAACCTGACCGGCGACGATGATCGGCGTCCCGATAGCGCCAAAGGCAACCGGGACGGTATTTGCAATCATGCAGACTCCGATAGCATACATCGGCTGAAATCCCAGTCCCACTAGCATCGCGGCCGCGATCGCCACCGATGTTCCCGCCCCCGCCGTGCCTTCCATGAAAGCACCAAAAGCAAAAGCGATCAAGATGGCCTGAAGGCGGCGATCGGGCGTAATTGCAGCCAAGGAGGATTTAATAATTTCGAATTCGCCTGCTTCTACTGTCATATTGTAGACCCACATAGCGGCGATTATAATCCAGATAATTGGGAAGAAACTGAATATTACTCCGACAAGTAAGGAGTGAATGGCCAGGTTGGCAGGCATGCTCCAGGCAACTATCGCCACAAGTATTGCCGCTATGGTCGATACCAACGCGGCGATATGACCGGGAGTTCGCCTGATTGCCAGCATATAGAACAATATAAAAAGAGGAAGAGCAGCCACAAGTGCTGAAAGCCCGATGTTGCCAAAAGGATTGTATACTTGAACCCAAGTCATGGAAAACACCTCGCCTTTATTGATTGCGTAAAAGGATTGATCCTAGCGAATATACTTCTACTAGTATTACTTCGTATATATTTCATCTTTTACTGCTTTGATTGCGAGGAATTTAGGGAGCGCAACGGTTTATTTCGATGCGCTCCCTAAATCTGTGTTTAGGCTTGGCCGTGTTTCTTCATGAGGTCTACGTGTTCTTTCCGCGGCGGGCTGAAAATATCTACGCCTTTAAATCCGGTGGTGGTGCGGCCGCCGTGAGGAACATTGGCAGGATGGACACAGACGTCGCCCGCTTTCATCAGGATGGTCTGATCGCCAATGATATGGTCTTCAGTGCCTTCGATAATATACAAGATTTGCTCGCAATCATGCGAGTGAATCGGGAACTGGGCTCCCGGCTCCTGCTCGATGAAGCTTACCAAAATATCCTCTCCTAAAACGAATCTGGTTTTTGCTTTGTCGGCGAGCTGAATATAGGGGATGTCCTTGAGGGAATAAACATATTTCTGTTCTTTTGCCATTTTTTCGTCCTCCAAATTACTTTATTAATAAACCCTTTCAGGCCTATTTCCTGGTTGCTATTTGTGCATTATTCGGATAGTTTTTGCTAAATCGCAGCTACTACTTGATCCGGCTCATAGCCACATGGTCCATGTCATCGAAGTTCTGATTTTCGCCGGCCATACCCCAGATGAAGGTGTAGCTCCTGGTGCCGACACCGGAATGGATGGACCAGCTGGGCGAAATCACCGCCTCTTCGTTGCGCATCATGATATGCCTGGTTTCATCAGGCTCACCCATCATATGGAAAACCACCCCATCCTCAGGCAAATCGAAGTAAAAATAGACTTCCATTCTGCGCTCGTGGGTGTGGCAAGGCATAGAGTTCCACATGTTGCCCGCCTTCAGGACAGTCATCCCCATCACCAGTTGGCAGCTCGCCACCCGCCCGGGGATGATGTACTGGTAGATGCTTCGATCGTTGGACTGATCGATGGAGCCAAGGTTCCTTGGGGTAATATCCTTTTGCAGGATCTTGGTTGTCGGGTAAGTCTTGTGAGCCGGAGCGCTGACGAAATAGAACTTGGCCGGCTTGCCGGGATCGGCGCTCTGGAAGCTTACATTCCTGGCCCCCATGCCGATATACAGCCCGTCCGACTTGGCTAGCTCGTATTGGGCGCCGTCCACCAGGACTTTACCGTCAGGGCCGACGTTGATCACACCCATTTCCCGTCTTTCCAGAAAATAATCCACCCCGAAATCCTTGCTGGCTTCCAGTGCCAGCGGCTTAAGCGGACATACGCCGCCAGTCACGACGCGATCAACATGACTGTACACCAGTTTGATCTGTCCGGGGGTAAACAGCTCCTGAATTAAGAAATCCTTGCGCAGCCGTTCAGTAGTATAATGCTTTGCGTCTTCAGGGTTTGCCGGGTGTCTGATGTCAAGCATTCTTTCTCATCCTTCCGTCACTAAGTAGCATATTGACAAAAGTTACTCCACTTTTTCCTTACCGTTTTTTATTTTTTGATGTTACCGCGACAAAGACATGGATCTTTGCGCTACACTTTATAACACTTTTTCTAATTTACTTCCACATACGGAGCACCACGGTATGAACTCCCATACGGCAAATATTTGTCTTGGTTACCCATGATATTTCCAACTTCATTTTATAACACGGGTTTACAATACACTATTGACAGAAAATACGATCATTTCCCTCCAAAAAAAATATATAATGGTTACTTTGTACATTTTTCCATAATTATCCAGAAGCATCCAACTACATAGGCGTTTCTTCCGCTGGTGTTAGAAACAAAAAAACCCACCCTCACGGGTGGGTTGACTCTAAATAAAAGAACTTTTTCAACTCGTCATTACTTCCTAGGGAGTAATCAAAAAATCGTTCCCAAACTCTCAAATACCGGTGGAAGGGATATGCGCAAATTCATTATGAAATCATGTTATAATTGTAGAAAGATCTTTTGGGAGCGTGTTCATGTTTCTTTCAGATAAGCTAGCAAAACAAATTATTTTCAGTGTCGTTGAAATTTTAGAATGTCATCTCTTCATCACAGATAAGGATGGATTGGTGCTTGCCTCCAATGATTACGTAAAAACTGGCACCTTTATTCTTCCTGCGCTTCATTCGATGGAGCAAAACAAAGTTCATACGGTTTCAATGAATGAGCAATCATTTTACGATCTTAAGTTTCCTTGTATTATTCTACCTCTTTTGACTAATGGAGACGTAATTGGTGCTTTAGGAATTATAGGTGATACGGAAAAGGAAACAGCAATTATTTTAAAAATAGACAAACTAGTTAATCTGTTATTAGAAAAAGAGATTCTAAAACAAGAAGCAAGTTCAAAATACAAATTAAAAGATCAATTTATCAGTCTGATCATTTCCGGTTCTGCCAATCAACCAGATATTATTCATCTAGCAGATTTATTACAATGTGATTTATCTCTACCCCGTATGCTTGCGATAATTAACATCACTTCAACTGCTCATACTAGTCGCTTAGAGGGAAACATTAAAGACCATACCGATAGAGTTTGTGAAGCGGCACGGAATTTAATTCAAAACTCCACATTTTTAGCAACTACCGATTTAATTGGTCTTTGGAATCGCCGTTTAGTGATACTAAAATATATTCCCGGAAAAACAAAACAACCGGATGAATGGTGTTCACATCTTATTGCCTTGCTAACAGACAACATAAAAGACGCAGTTATTCAACTCAGCCTCGGAAGCTTTGTTGAAGATTATACCATCTTCCCTGTATCATATCGACAGGCATGTTATTGCTTAAAAAAATGCGGACAAAATAATTTTACTTCAATATATGACGTAAAAACTATGGCGGACTATTTCTGCGAAAACATAAAGAATCAAGATGATTTTATTCTTCTTGATTCTTTATCTGACAAAGTATCATCCTATCGTCTTATCGAGAAATATGATATTGCTAATACTGTATTAACTTTACTTGCCAATAATCTCAATCTTGTTTCAGCGTCGAAAGCACTTTTTATTCATCGGAATACATTAATCTCGCGACTCGACAAGTTAAAAGAAGTAACTAATCTCGACCCATACCATTCTTTTGATCATGCGTTCATTTGTAAAATGCTATTTGTCGGAAATGCAAATATTAATTCAAAAATGTAACATTTCATCATACAGCATTCATACGGATTTTTTCTAATAATATGGATCCAATCTGATTTTCGAATAAAGGATAAATTTGATTTGCCGTTTCTACAAATGCTTCTTGTTGAATTTCATTCAATAAGGTCAGTTCTACTCCAACAAGCCGAAGTTTCTCCAAATATGCTTTTGTTTGCTCTCTGCCAACTTCCCGTTGAAAAATACGAAGATCAAAAACATGCTCTGATATAAATTTTTGCAGAGTTAAAGGAAGAGACTTAAACCAATCTCTGTTAGCTAAAACAAGGGCTGGCGTATGCACATACTCATTAATCATTAAATATTTTTGCAATGAATAATATTTATTATTCATATATATTGATAATGGTGTTTCCTGGGCATCAACTTCTTGATTTTTTAAAGCTAAATATAAATCTGAAAGAGCAGTTGGCACAGGAATGGCGCCCAGATATGAAAAGTAGGTTTCATGAATTGTATTATGCATAGTACGAATTTTTAAATTCTTCACATCTTCAATATCTGTTATTGGTCTGAACCTATTTGAAATCCGGCGAATTCCGTGCTTCCACCAAGCTAGGGGGACAACGTTCAATTTTGTTAAATTTGCCGCCATCTCTTCCCCAATCGATCCGTCCAACAAATTATCTACTATTTCTGAACTTGGGAAAAGAAATGGCAAATCAAACACCATAAATTCCGGACACAGCACTCCTAGTGGAGACGTACTGGTCACAATCATTTCCAAAGTTCCATCCCGCACTGACTCTATCATTGTTAATTCATTTCCACATTGCGAAGAAGGAAAAATCTGCAATTCCACTTTTCCGTCAAACTCAAGTTCAAGTCGATCTCTAAGTATTGACATTGCAAGATCTGAAGGTTGTCCTGGTGCCACATTGAGTCCAATTTTGGCTGTGAATTTTTCAACAGTCATCGTAAGCCGCCCCCGTTGAAACGCTATAAGCAATTTTATTTATCAAGAATTGTCATCATTAAGAATTCCAAGCCACGAAAACAGAATCTTATCCGGGTCATCCTGATGAAAGGAACAGTTAAGGCAATTTGCCAGGATAGTGATTTTTCATTCAAAGATATTTATGTCACTCAGCAATTGTCTATAGGAACCTAGCGAATCCATACTGATTTGTTTATTATATCACGAAAATAGTTTGATACGCAGCTATCTTTCCGACAAATGATAGCCAATACATATTAATAGCCTTGCACTCTAAGAATCAAAAAAGCCGGGATCATTCTCCGACTCTTTCTGTGCGCCCGCCCCATGTAGGTCGATCAGGCAGGACGTCATCTTATTCGTCTTTGTCCTTCAAAATCCTTGAATATTTATCGCTTACAAACCACATATTTCACTCTTTATCGGAAAGATGTAAATTTAATCTCTTGGTCATGCGCATAGAGCGTCAGGTATTTCAGAGGGTCACTGATAGTCCTTGAGAGTGAGCCAATGTGTACTTTAACGCCAGGGTAAACAATATTTGACACTAAGATTTTTCCTGGTTTAAGCGAGTAGATCAAGCTCTCAATATCTGCCAGACGCAGTCGCATATCTTCCAGGTACTCAGGCAAGGCATTATATTCAACCTCCATTTTATCGTAGCGCTCTCGCTTCGATGCTGGGAGATTTTCCACACCGCTGCTGCGAATATATGTCAACGATCGTTCCAATTCTTCTCGCAAAGCCACCTTCTCTTTGATTTCCCCCCGCAGCTTGATCAACTCATCTTTAAGAAATGGGTTAATCGAAACCTCAAGGTCTGTGGCCGCTTGAGCGAGACTACCCACCGTATGGACACGGATTTCCTCACCTGCAGACAATCGGCCGCCGAGTACGAGTCCGAGTCGTCCATGCACAATGATTTTGAGACCGGCGTACACCTTGCTATGCATAACGACATCGCTGATACCGACTTCCTTGTCGGCGTATACTGTAGCGTTTTCGATAAACCTGGCTACCAGCCGTTCCCTGGCTCTGATGACACTTCGGTTCATCCCTTTAATACCCAGACTAACTGTGATGTTATGACCTTCTACCGTACCCCCATCGACGCTACCGCGGATTTCAACGTTTCCTGCCGCCTTCACAGTGAAGCCGGAGAGTATTGACCCCCGCACGATCACACTGCCCACAAAATCAATGTTACCTGTGGAATAATCAACGTCTCCGTCAATTTCAAGGACTGGCAAAACGTTGACACGGTTGTGGGCTATATGTAATTGGCCCGCGATTCTGGATACAAGACGATTGTCAGCAACAATGACATTCTTGCCAATAGGCCAGGGTATGTCTTTGCCAGGTTTCGCCGGGACAGGCAACCCCAGGACATCAACTCCCTCGACACCAAGGGTACGAGGAATTTTCTCTACCAAGAGCTGTCCTTCCTCGACACAGATAAAGTTATTAATATTTTTAAAGTCAACCCGGCCATCTTCCATTTCCACCGGTCGACCCTGACTCTCAAGATCAACGTGATATTTCAGATAAGCATCCTCGCCATTGCAAGGCGGCAGACCGCGAGCACAACAGGTATATAACGAAGACCGTGCCTTCGATAGCCTGTCAAGGGCTTGATCATCAATGCCATAAATGATACCGCCATCTTTTAGCTTGTCCTCAAGCTGGGTCATCGTAACTCCAGGAGAACCCGGAGGGATAGTTACCTCAATCGTAGCTTCCATGCGGTCGAGTTTTACCAGGACACGAATATCAGCCACGACTTGCTCCAAGGGTTTATTTGATTCGTTACTAACAGCTTCGCCCACTACATTTCCTCCAAATTTACAACCGGCTTCGGCTTTTTCGGACAATCAGGAGGCATTCTAACGCGCCCCAATCACCCATTATTCGATTTAATTTGACAAATACCTTCAGTAATTTTCAAGTATATTCTCGACAACGATTGATGTTTCCTGCATTTGCACTCTCTTTAACAGTTAATGCACTAAAAAATTATTAATCCTCTCTCCCCAGGGGAAATAGTGATAGCTCGTCATCATTTTGCGGCTGTCATGCGTATGGGACAACTGACAGTCACGGCGGCAGGAATTGCTATGCCTCCCCAAAATATACCAATCTCTTTTCATAACTTCCTAAACGCCTGGTAGTCAAAACCCACCGAACTTAAAAACAAGGCCTAGACAGGATTCTGTCTAGGCCTTGTTTTTGGTGGTGCGAAGGACCGGAATCGAACCGGTACGACCTTACGGTCGGCAGATTTTAAGTCTGCTGCGTCTGCCTGTTCCGCCACCCTCGCGTATTATGCCCTGCACAGCCGGCCGTCAGGCCAAGATGTTCCTGTGACAAGGGACATAATATATATTAATGGATTGGGGCGGCTCTGTCAATGGGAAGATCCCCCTTGGGGGACCGCAGCAGCGGGCCGCCGTCAGTCTTTTCGCCAGAACCAGCGGTGAAAATAGTACCAGATGAACCAGCTGGCGAACCAGAGCAGAAAAGAAAAGTACCAGTCATAACCGCTATGGTATTTTAGCACAGCGGTATAACGTTCAATCAGAAATTCTCCCCCAGTGAGGCCGCAGGTCCAGAGCAGCGCCCAGTACAGCCTTTTCATCGGGGAATACCTTACCCAGATCATCGCCATCACCGGGACGATGAGCATGTTGGCGGGTACGGAGATTTCCCGGACGAAGGGCACGAGTCTTGCCGGGAAGTCCCACCAGCCGAAGCGCATGGCCAGATAACACCAGACGTTGGCGTACAGGCTCGCAAACAGCCCGACAGGGATGAAGGGTTTCATCCCCTGCCGCAAGAGGATAAATGCGATAACGGCGATGACGCTGAAGCCGATCTGGACCCAGGTTTCAACAGACATACTGCCTCCCCCAGCGGGGCAAAACGTTGTGACGTCCCGCGGGTATAGTGTCTGCAGTGCACCTGGGTTTATGCAGACCGGATCGGCCATGACCGGGTAAAAAAACAGGCGGGAGACCCGCCTGTTTTCAGCATGACTTATTTCAGAACAGCTCCGGTGCTGGCGGAGGTGACAAGTTTGGCGTAACGGGCAAGGTAGCCGCCGGTGACCTTGGGAGCAGGTTTGACCCAGTTCGCCCGGCGCTCGGCCATTTCGGCGTCGCTGATGTTGACGCTGAGTTTGCGGCCCGGGATGTCAAGGTTGATGGTGTCGCCTTCCTTCAGCAGTCCGATCGGTCCACCGTCCATTGCCTCAGGCGATATATGGCCGATACAGGCCCCCTGGGTGGCTCCGCTGAAACGGCCGTCGGTCAGGAGGGCGACCTTGAGACCCATGCCGGTGATTACCGCGGTGGGGTTGAGCATTTCCCGCATGCCCGGTCCGCCTTTCGGGCCCTCGTAGCGGATGACGACGATGTCGCCGTCCACCACTTTCCTGGCCAGGATGGCTTCGATGGCGTCGTCCTCGGAGTCGTATACCCGGGCCCGGCCTTCAAATTTCAGCATGGATTCGGCTACGGCGCTTTCCTTGACCACGGCGCCATCGGGGGCCAGGTTGCCTCTCAGTATGGCGATGCCGCCGGTCTTGCGGTAGGGGTTGTCGATGGTGCGGATGACTTCCGGCCGCCGGATGCCAGCATTTTCGATGCGGCTGGCGACCGAGCCGGCGACGGTGGCGGCGTCGGTATGGATAAGCCCGGTTTTGGCCAGTTCCTTCATGACGGCGCTGATGCCGCCGGCTTCGTTCAGGTCCTGGAGGTGGTGGCTCCCAGCCGGACTCATTTTGGTGATGTAGGGCGTCTTGGCGCTGATGGCGTCGAAGAGTTCCAGGGGCAGTTCGATGCCGGCTTCGTAGGCGATGGCCGGCAGGTGAAGCACGGTGTTGCTGGAGCCGCCGACGCCCATGTCGACGACGATGGCGTTCTCAAAAGCCTGGCGGGTCATAATATCCCGCGGCCGGATGTTCTTGTTCACAAGTTCGACAGCCACCTGTCCGGCCTTTTTGGCCAGAGCGCGGCGGGCCCCGCTGTGGGCGGCGGGAATGGTGCCGTTACCGGGCAGTCCCATGCCCAGGGCTTCGGTGAGACAGTTCATGGTGTTGGCGGTGAACAACCCGGCACAGGAGCCGCAGCCGGGACAGGCCGCTTTTTCCATGGTGTCTAGTTCCTCGGCGCTGATCTTGCCGGCTTCATACAGCCCGGCGGCTTCGAACATGGTGCTGACACTGATGTCCCTTCCCTGATAGCGGCCGGCCATCATCGGGCCGCCGCTGACCACCACGGCCGGGATGTTGAGCCGCGCTGCGGCCATCAGCATGCCGGGAACGATTTTATCGCAGTTGGGGATAAGGACAAGGCCGTCAAAAGCGTGGCCCCGGGCCATCGCCTCGATGGAGTCGGCGATGAGTTCGCGGCTGGGCAACGGATATTTCATGCCGTCATGGCCCATGGCGATGCCGTCGCAGATACCGATGGCGGGAAATTCCACCGGCGTGCCGCCAGCGGCCGTTACGCCAAGCTTGGCGCCTTCAGCGATATCCCGCAGGTGAAAATGGCCGGGAATGATTTCGTTAAAAGAGTTGACCACGCCGATCAGCGGCTTGGCCAAGTCTTCGGGGGTATAACCCATGGCATAAAACAAAGACCGATGGGCGGCGCGGGTTGAACCTTTTTTCGCGATATCGCTGTTCATTGTCCTCTCTCCTTTGCAGCTAGAAAATAAATGTTAGCATTAGATTCGCCGCCATCGCCGCTAATCCTCTCGCCATAAGGAGAAGTATTTTTCTAAAATTCGTTGCGGGGGTCACCGGCTCCGTACATGACGCCGGTGGCCGGATCGATGATAATGGCGTTGACGTCGCCCATCGGCGCTTTGACTACCACGGTGTAGCCCATGGCTGTCAGTTTGTCGATGACATCCTGGGACAGTCCGTTCCTTTCAATGCGGATTTCATCCGGCAGCCACTGCATATGGACTCGCGGCGCGTCCACCGCTTCGCGGATGTTCATGCCATGATCCACGACATTAAGAATGACCTGCAGCACGGTGGTGATGATCCGGGCGCCGCCCGGGCTGCCCACCACCATGTATAGTTTGCCGTCTTTGAGCACCACGGACGGCGACATCGAGCTCAAGGGGCGCTTATAGGGTTCGACGGCGTTCGCGTCACCGCCGACGAGGCCATAAAGATTGGGGACACCCGGTTTGATAGAGAAATCATCCATTTCGTTGTTCAGCAAGAAGCCGGCGCCGTTGACCGCCGCACCGCAGCCGTAGTAGTCGTTGACGGTGTAGGTGACGGCAACGGCGTTGCCCCACTTGTCGACAACAGAGTAGTGGGTGGTGTTGGATCCTTCGTGGACCCCCGGATCACCCGGCTTGACCATGCTGCTGGGGGTCGCCCGGTCAGGGTCGATCTGGCTTCTGATCTGGGCGGCGTATGATTTGGATATCAAGCCCTTCACCGGGACTGTGACAAAATCGGGGTCGCCCATGAATTCGGAGCGATCGGCGTAGGCATGGCGCATAGCCTCGGCCATCAGGTGGACGGAGGCCGACGAATTGAAGCCCAGAGCCTTCAGATCGTAGCCTTCGAGAATGTTGAGCATCTGGATAATATGGGTTCCGCCTGAGCTTGGCGGCGCCATGGAGATAATTTCGCAGCCGCGATAGGTGCCTTTTACCGGCTCCCGCCACACCGGCCTGTATCCAGCCAGGTCGTCCTTCGTAATGATGCCGCCGTTCGCAGCCATGTCGCCGGCGATCAGACCGGCGATCTCTCCTTTGTAGAAGGAGTCAGGCCCTTTGCTGGCGATCAGACGCAAGGTCGCGGCCAAATCTTTCTGGATGAGGATTTCTCCCTCACTATAGGTAGAGCCGTCCGGCTTTAAAAAATATTTCCTGGTGGACGCGAATTTACCAAGCCGGGCGGAATATTCCCTGAAGGTCTCGGCCTGACGGCCGCTGATGGTAAAGCCGTTCTCGGCGTATTGGACGGCGGGCTTGATGAGCTCGGCCAGGCTTTTGGTCCCGTAGCGCTGGAGCATGGCGCTCATGCCGGCCACGGTTCCCGGCACGCCTGCCGCCAGATACCCTTCAACGCTGGCGTCCTTGATGACTTCGCCCTTAGCGTCGAGGTACATGTCGCGACTGGCTTTGCCCGGGGCAGTCTCCCGAAAATCGAGGGCCACTGTCTGGCCGCCCGCAAGGTGGATAATGGCGAAACCGCCGCCGCCCAGATTGCCGGCGACGGGATGGACTACCGCCAGGGCGTAGCCTACAGCCACTGCTGCGTCGACAGCGTTACCGCCGTCTTTAAGGACTTGCCGGCCAATATCGCTGGCGATTTTTTGGGTACTCACCACCATACCGGCGGTGCTCTTCTCCGGTCGGAACGAGGCGGCCTGGGTATGATGGGCCAAAGGAATAAGAATCGCCACCAGAAGCGCGACAGCGCACAGCATGGCGATTGATTTCGGACGCGAAAACATGGGTTTCCCTCCCTATCATCATTCTGGCAATATGTGGAATTAGACAAAAGACTTGAAATTCCTGCTAATCGGGTAACCAGAATACAGCATATAACAATTATGGCAGAATTCATCAGCCATTCCGCAGTTTCCGGACATAGCAACAGGCGCGAAATTGAACAAAGCCGCCAAGTCAATTTGGCAGCTTTGCGCAGCCCCTCCATGAGGTGCGGCAGGCTGGGTACAACGAGATTAAATGCTTATGGCGAGGGCGGTGGCAAATCAGATCAAAATATTAAGGCCTTTATTGACAGGTTGTGACGAAGTGCCTTGATTAACCGGAATTAAAATATCAACACTACGCCTGGCAGGGCCTGATGAAGCGCTCTGGTCAACAGGAATTGAGATATCGACGCCACGCTTGCCTGATTGCTTTGCGGCGTTTTGCGTTGTCAGGGGTGACAGTTCGTCCGGTCCGCTGCTTAGGGTACCTACTCCTGTTGAACTTGCCATGAGCATACCAGCTTTCTTTTTCTTGATTTATTGCACATTTTCAATATGCGTACATATATCGGAGGATAAAGTTTGAATCTTGTATAACCCGGGCAGCCTGTTTCGCGGCACAACCACGGCCAACCCTAGCCGCCAGCCCCTGGCAATCCCCTGTAAATAAAAAAACCACCTTGA
>JARLHX010000033.1 GCA_031292035.1 Negativicutes bacterium
CACCCCTTTGGCCAGCGGCACGGCAAAGATGTTGTCCTTGTGCAGCAAATCGCAAACGGCGTCAGTATTCTTCGCCGGTACAGACAGGAAGAAGCCGGCGATAAAGGGCAGCATCTTGAGGTTTACGGCCCGGTCCTCGGCGGTAAAGGCCGCGGCCCGCTGCTGGATCAGCTTGTAGTACTTATCCCGTTCCTGCAGCAGCTCGGCGTAAAGATTCTTGTCCTTGGCCATGTTGGCCAGCAGCCGCTGGGCGCCGCGGTTGATGTTGGACCAGGTGGCCCGGTTGAGATACTGGTTGATATCGACGAACTCGGTGATTACGTCCTTGTTGGAGGACACGCCGATCATCGCGCCTGTGCGCTGGCCGTACACGGTATAGGCTTTGGACATCGAATAGCCGACAACAACAAGAAGATTCTCCGGCAGGCCGCCGAATTTACCCAGGAAAGCCCGGCTGGCGTTTTTCTCGCCGGCGTAGTCGATATAGGCGATATCGACAAAAAGGGTAATCTTCTTATCCGGATTCTTGGCACTAGCCTTCAGCACCGTCAGCACCTGGTCCCATTCGTCGCCGGAGAGACTGTAACCTGTGGGGTTGTGGGCCGGAGTATTGAGCAGGATTACCAGACTGCTTTGTTTGGCCAGCAGTTCGTTTACCTTGGCTTCGAAGGATTTAACGTTGAATTTATTGGCTTCATCAAAATAGGTATAGGTCTCCAGTTTGCGCAACAAAGCTTCAGAAAGCACCCGGTAGGGACCCCAGAACCAGTCGGAGGTCAGCACCGTGTCACCGAACTCGGAATAGTTATAGATAGTATGATGAATGGCTCCCGAGCCACCGGACGTGGCGACAGCCTTGATATAAGCATTGGGTTTGTTGTCAGCGAAAGCTTCCTCGACAACCGCTTCCAGATAATCAGGCAGTCCCTCGATAGGGGCATAGGCGCAGACTTCGGTCATCGGCAGAGCGCGAAACGCTTTCTCCACCGTCGAAAGGCACACCAGTGCTTCGTTTTCATCCAATAACACACCGATCGTGGCGTCGACGACATTTTCCTTGCCGAGCTTCGCTTTGGCCGCGTTGGCGGCGGAAGCGGCGCCGAAGATCTTGTCGGTGGCGAACTTGCCACGGGAATGAGTTGCTGCCATACTGTAGGACATATTGGTTCCTCCTTAATTCTTGATGCCGGTAATATAAAGATAGCTTACCATAATTTTGGCATAATTGGCCATATTTCCTGCCAAAGAGCTTCTTGTATACAGGAATTCATGCCGGCCAGCCCTTGGACACCGGGGTAAAACAGTCCGGTTTATGCGATTACGGATACATTTTATGCAGCATCCGCGGGAAAGGAATCGTTTCGCGGATGTGCTCCAGACCGCACAGCCAGGCGACGGTGCGCTCGATGCCCAGGCCAAAGCCGGAATGGGGCACGCTGCCGTAACGGCGAAGATCAAGATACCATTCAAAGGCTTCCTGCGGCAGCTTGTGTTCGGCGATGCGCTGCTCCAGCAGCGTCAGATCGTCCATCCGCTGACCGCCGCCGATGATTTCGCCGTAGCCTTCCGGTGCCAACAAGTCCGCTCCCAGCACCACCTTCGGGTCGTTCGGATCGGGTTTCATATAAAAAGCCTTGATTTCGGTCGGATAGCGATGAACAAACACCGGGGCGTCAAACTTGCTGGAAATGATGGTTTCGTGCGGGGCGCCGAAATCGCCGCCCCAGGTAAAGTCTTCCCCGGCCTCTTTCAGGATTTCCACCGCCTCGGTGTAGCTTATGCGCGGGAAAGGCAGGGTAATCCGCTGCAGGCGGGCCACGTCGCGTTCCAGGGTTTTCAGTTCCTGGCCGCAGCGGGTCAGCACCCTTTGGATGACGGAATACACCATTTCCTCCTGCAGCTTCATGTTGTCATCAATATCAAAATAAGCCATCTCGGCCTCAATCATCCAAAACTCCATCAGATGGCGCCGGGTCTTGGACTTCTCAGCCCGGAAAGTCGGCCCGAAGCAGTAGATCCGCCCCAGGGCCATGGCTGTCGCCTCGTTGTAAAGCTGGCCGCTCTGGGACAAAAAGGCTTTTTCGCCATGATAGTCAAGCTCAAAAAGAGTGGTGGTTCCTTCACAGGCCGCCGGCGTAATTACCGGCGCATCAGCCAAAACAAAATCCTGCTGATAAAAAAAGTCGCGGAAGGCCTGTTCGATTTCCGAGCGTATCCGAAGAATTGCCGTTTGTCTGGGAGTCCGGATCCATAAATGGCGGCGTTCGGCCAGGAAATCCACACCGTGTTCCTTGTGGGTAATGGGATATTCTTCGGCGATGCTCACGATTTCAAGCCCAGTCACCGTCATCTCGAACCCGCCCACCGACCGCGGCTCCTGCCGCACGGTCCCGGTTAGCTTCAGCGAACTTTCCTGGGTGAGCTTGTTCGCGGCTTCAAACAGTTCTTCGCCTACCTCTTTCTTGACCAGCACCCCCTGCATCAGACCAGTACCGTCCCGGACAATCAAAAACATAATCTTGCCCGAGGATCGCAAATTATAAAGCCAACCCTGTACCGTAACCTGCGTTTCAACATGCCTGGAAAGATTCTTGATTAAAGCCGTCGTCACTGCCGCCACCTCTTTCCCCGAATTCAGTATCCATTAGTTTAACCATGTTGCTTTTTTCTATCGAATGCCAACATCTTTTCAGTCGGCCCCAGGCGGATCGATGTTGCGTTTGCCGCTGATCTTTTCAATACTGACCTCCACCACACTGCAGCCAGCCGCCCCTGCGGCCTCCACCGGCTCATACGGCCGGCCGGCAGCGAACCGGGCCGAAATCTCGCTTAGAATACGAACCTTTTCCTCGACCGACTCAAGCAGGCGGGCCCTGCCGAAAACCAGCACCGAGGTATAGCGGGTGCTGCACTCGCAAGTCTTGGCGGCAAATACGCTTTTATCGGTATGACTGACCTCGAAACACACCCTGCTGTCGGCGGCGATATTATCCATTTTGTGGCCCTTCACCGCACAGTGAAAATATATCTTGTCCTGGTGGACTATGTAATTCAGCGGCGTGATATAAGGCTGGCCGTCCGGATCGACCGTGGCCAGCCGCCCCTCGATCCTGGCCGCAAGATATTCCCTGGCCTCGGCGTCAGTCAACCACTTTTTCGGCATAACATCCTCCATTGTTTTCGTTTTACTCTTTTTCATTCTCGGAGCTGGGTGGTTTTTCCTCTGTCGCCGCCTCAAAATACGGTACCTGCCGCGAAAATATTGCGGACATCCGCGCCTTTCAGGCCGGGGATGTCCGCAATCGGCAAAAGGGAAAGCAGGCCGGTTGGCCTGCTGGCGGGACTACTTGTTGAGGTTGTTTTTCTGGGTCAGCGTCTGGCCGCTTTGTTGACCTTGCTGTTGCTGTCCGCCGAACTGCTGCTCCTGGGCCTGAATCATTTTCTTCACCATCTGGCCGCCCACCCGGCCGTTGTCGGCTGAAGTCAGAGCGCCTTTGTAGGTGTTTTGATAGTTGGTCAAACCGATTTCAGCTGCGGTTTCGTTTTTCAGCCGGTCAAGCGCTTTTTGAGCAGCGGGGTTCACAGGCTTGTTGCTTCTTGACATTTAAGCAAAACCTCCCGTTGATAAATATTTGGGTACCCATTAATAGAATGGCTTAAAAAGATAAGGCCATACATTGAAGAAAATGGGCAAAAAAAAGCGGCCCGCTAGGGGCCACTCCATTCAGTACTGCTCTGCTCTGTCCGCCCAACACCGCCGGTTGCCAAAACCGGCTGCTACTTATCAGGCTCGTCCTTGAAAAAGCGGGCATGAATCGCGTTGACGGCGTCCTTCACCCTGTCACCCCTGATCAGACACGAAATACTGATCTCGGAAGTGCTGATTACCTCGATATTGATCCCGGCGTCGGCCAAAGCCCCAAACATGCTGGCAGCTATACCCGGGCTGCCGTACATACCGGCGCCCACCACCGAGACTTTTGCCACATTCTCTTCGATATCCACGCCAAGAAAACCCAGTTCCTTGGACACCTGCTCAATGATGGCCCTGGCCTCCGGCAAATCCGGTTTGGCGATGGTAAACACGATATCGTTGATATTCTGGTCGGCGTTGCGAATGCTCTGAACGATCATATCCACATCAATGTTGGCTTTAGCCAGCATGGAAAAGATCTTGTAGGCGATCCCCGGCTTATCCGGCACTCCCAATATCGCCACCTTGGCTACATTAGTGTCATGAGTCACGCCCCGGATGATAAATTCCTGTTCTTCCATCGTATATACCTCCCTGATCATTGTCCCGGTTTCGTCTTTAAAAGTAGAGCGAACATGGATCGGCACCGCGTAATGTTTTCCCATCTCCACGGCCCGCGGCTGCATAACCACCGCTCCGAGCCTCGCCATCTCCAGCATTTCGTTGTACGTGACTTCCTGCATCCGCCTGGCTTTCCCCTCAACTCTGGGGTCGGCGGAGTAAATCCCGTCGACATCGGTGTAGATCTCGCAGACATCGGCTTTCAAGGCGCCGGCTAGGGCTACCGCCGTTGTATCCGAACCGCCGCGGCCAAGAGTCGTGATATCGCCCTCAGCCGACATCCCCTGGAAACCGGCCACCACTACAATTTTCCCCTGGTCAAGCTCCCGGAATACCCTGTCGGGACGAATCCCGGTTATTTTTGCCTTGCCGTAAGCGCCGCTTGTGGCGATGCCGGCCTGAAACCCGGTCAGGGACACGGCGGGATGCCCCAATTTTTCGAAAGACATAGCCAGTAAAGCGATGGAAGCCTGCTCCCCGGTGGACAAAAGCATATCCATCTCCCGGCCTATCGTGCTGCTGGCCACCGCTTTGGCCAGGGAAATCAATTCGTCGGTAGTATCTCCCATTGCCGAAACAACCACCACAACCCTGTCCTCGTCGCTTTTATCATTTAAAACCCGCCTGGCGACCGCCAGCATTTTCTCCGGTGTAGCCACCGAACTGCCGCCAAACTTTTTCACAACTAACGCCATTCCTATCCTCCTCTTTGGTGCCTTCATTTTTGCAATGAAAATACATATTCTCCATATACGTACATATTCCTCCTGGTAATGTACATTTTCTTTTAGCGAAATTGGGCAGTAAAAAACCCGGCTTTTCAGCCGGGTCAATCGGTTACTAGGACACTTTCACGACCTGGAAATTTTCCCACAGGCCATGAATGTTGCAATAGGCGGCCGCCACCAGTGTTCCCGACACACTGAGCTTTATGGCGGCGATGGCTGCGGGCTCGGTGTACACGGGGCCTTTGTTCGCCCCATCCACCGATTCACCATGGGCCGTAAAGTCGAACCCGGCCACCTCGTAGGCAAATTTTCCGCCCTCGGGTTTAAAATACAGTTTGATCCAGCGGATGTGATGTTCGGTAGTATTGGGATGAGAAATCTCTTTGCCCACAGCGACCTTTACCGTGATCGATTCTCCGGCTTTAACCGTTTCGGGGGCCTCGATAACCGGCACGTGTTTCTCGGTCTTCCAGTCGGAACTTTGCACTAACTCGGCGAACTTCATGGCCAATCCTCCCTGTAAATGTAAATTTTATATACTATTAATATTAGCCGATCTCCCGAAAAAAACCTTTTAATATTTATTTCTTTTTAATAATTTTTAGCAATAACCGGGGTATTTCAACCCCAGCACCCGTTTAGCGCCTATTTTTTGATCCGGATGACAACCATCGACCGGGCGACAACATAACAAAAAGCGAATACTCCGCCTACTGTGAAGAAAAAAGCCACCGGTTTGACCATCATGATTTCCGAACTGGCGATCAGACAGAGCAAAAGCGCCGCCATGTAGGCCAAAAACAGCTCGCGATACTGCGGCCGGCTTGTTCGGGGGGCGATAATCAGCCATACGAGAAAACCGATGAGAACAATATTGGCGTATTTCCCAAATTCCATACAGATCCTCCTGCCAAAGGCCTCAGGGCGCCGCCATTTTGAAAAATCGACGATCCTGCGCGGCCTGTTGATAAGGTCGTTAAGACGAACCTTCGTATTGGATTCGGGATAAAAAAAAAATTCCCTGCCTGCGGGCTCAATCTGTCACCTCACCTGGCGAAGATTCAGGGATGTCCCCCGCCAGCGGCGTCATCCAGTGCTGTTGAAAAATGCCTCAGCCAGCTTCATTTCAGGGGTTAACCAAAAGTAACATTATGTTTTAAACCGTCATATGATGTAGCAGGTAGACACCGATACTGTCGGCATCACTCACAAGAAAAAACAAAGGAGGATACTAGGCCTATGGATATGAAATATCCGCATTGGTATCAAGACGGCCCCTTCGAGTCCTTCCCCGAAGAGTACATGGCAAAAGACATGTGCTGCGAAGAAGTTCCTTACAAAATGTTTGATTTTCACCGCGAGAGTCTCAAAGACCGCATCCTATGTCTACTCGGCTGTGAGGTTATTTTTTCAGTTGATGCCAGAATATGCGGCCGGGAAAGTTTTTGCGGCACCCTGTGCTATGTGGGCTGCGATTTCATCATCGTTAATGTCACCGTTCGCCGCAGATGTCTGTCGATGCATGTTCCTCTGTGCATGCTCCGGTTCATTGCCCCTTTTAAATAATGGCAGCTTCACATCCGTTTTCCAGGCGGCATAAGATATAAAAAGTCCCGTAAGGAGGGGTTGCCGTGAGGAAAACACGTGACCGCAGATATGTTACGCTAGATATCGAGCATATGCGGCGGCTGCATCAGGAAGCGATAGAGCAGCTCGAGCTTTTGCGTACGGCGTTGGAATCAGCTGAACAGGCAAGCGGAACCATGCGCGACGGCCTGAACGACATTGCGCTGGACCACTGGAATGCTTACATGGACGTCATGCATATGATCGCTATGCATGACGAAACGATGGCCAACGTCATGACGAAACATGACATGCAAACCCGGGACAACGATAACGAAGAACAGACCGACAAACAGCTGTTCGGCAACAACCAGCTAACACTGCTGCTGCTGAGGGCCCTGACCCGCCGCCACCGCCGCTTTTGGGACATATACGGCGGGCGTGGAAATCCGATGAGTGATTATCTCAAAGAATCCATGACCGTAGAAAGAGAACATATGGCTGAGTTAATGGAAATGATTCAGGATACCCTTTAATACAGACTGCCTGTCACAGGCGGTTTTTTTTTGCCAGGATTATTTCCTCCCTGCCGCGAAATACTATCTAATCAAGAAAAGGAAAAACAACCATGTACAATTATACCGCCCCCCCCACCGCCGAACCTTTACCGCTCAAGGACTTGCTGCGCCGGCTGAACATTTCCCTGACCCTGCGCCGCAAACTGAAGCGGACCGCTGGAGCGATCCAGGTCAATGGGCAGGCGGCGGCCTGGCAGACCGTGGTCCGTCCGGGCGATACCGTCTCTATCGTCTGGCCGGAAGAATGCCGGATAATCCCGCTGGCGATGCCGCTTGACGTCGTATTTGAAGACGAATCCCTCCTGGTTGCCGACAAACCGGCCGGGCTACTGGCCCATCCCACCACCGACCCCGCCCGGCCGAGTCTGGCCAACGCCGTCATCGGCTATCTGCGGGCCCGGGGTCTCTCCTGCGGGTTTCATCCTGTGCACCGGCTGGACCGCAACACCTCCGGCCTGATCCTTATTGCGAAGAATCCTCACATCCATCACCTGTTCTCCCGCCCCGGCGGCATCAACATCGAGCGGACCTACCTGGCGATTGTCGACGGTATTCCTGCGCCCCCCGCAGGAACGATCCGGGCCCCGATCGGACGCTATCCCGACAGCATCATTCAAAGAATGGTCCGCGCCGACGGCCAGGAAGCGGTTACCTGCTATGAAACAGTCGAGCGCCTCGGCTCCGGCAGCCTGGTCAGACTGCGGCTGCAGACCGGCCGCACCCATCAAATAAGAGTACATCTTGCCCATATCGGGCATCCTATTTTCGGGGACGACCTGTACGGCGGCTCCACCGCCTGCATCAGCCGCCAAGCCCTCCACGCCGCCAGGCTGACTTTCCTCCATCCCCTCAGCGGAGAGGCCCTGGACCTGACCAGCTGCCTTCCTCCAGATATGAGCGGCCTGCTGGCAAGGCTGCGGTCGGGAAAAAGCCAGGATTTCCCCCAATTCGTTATACCATAATATTCCGTACATTTGTCATACCATAATATTCCTTACGTGCCATCTATGATATAATGGAGTGATTGCAAATATCTAGGAGGGATTCAGATGCCATTAGTTTCGTCGAAGGAAATGTTCAAAAAGGCGTACGGTCAATACGCAGTTGGCGCTTTCAACGTCAATAACATGGAAATCATCCAGGGAATAGTCGACGCCGCCAAGGAAGAACAAGCCCCCCTGATCCTCCAGGTGTCGGCCGGGGCCCGCAAATACGCCAAGCATACCTATCTGATCAAGCTGATTGAAGCCGCCGTCGAAGATACCGGGCTTCCCATCTGCCTGCACCTCGATCATGGCGAAGATTTTGAAATATGCAAGTCTTGCGTTGACGGAGGCTTCACCTCGGTCATGATCGACGGCTCCAAACACCCCTTTGAGGAAAACATCGCCATAACCAAAAAAGTGGTGGAATACGCCCACGCCCGCGGCGTAACCGTGGAAGGCGAACTGGGACGTCTGGCCGGTGTGGAAGACGCCGTCAAGGTCAGCGCCAAGGACGCCACCTACACCGATCCCGAACAGGCCGCCGAGTTCGTCAAACGCACCGGTGTCGACTCCCTGGCGATCGCCATCGGGACAAGTCACGGCGCCTACAAATTCAAAGGCGACCCCCAGCTGGATTTCGACCGCCTGGCCAAGATCGCCAGCCTGGTGCCCGGGTTCCCCATCGTGCTGCACGGAGCTTCCACCGTCCTGCCGGAATTCGTCGCCAAATGCAACAAGTACGGCGGCAAGATCCAGGATGCCCAAGGCGTGCCTGAACCCATGCTCCGCAAAGCCGGTACCATGGGCGTCTGCAAGATCAACATCGACACCGACCTTCGCCTGGCCATGACTTCCTCCATCCGCGAATACCTGGCCACCAACCCGGATAAATTCGACCCCCGCGACTACCTGCGGCCGGCCCGCGACGCCATCAAGGCCATGGTCAAGCACAAGATCCACGACGTTCTCAACTGCAGCAACCGCCTGTAAGAACCAGGGCTGAAGCCGACCGGCTTCAGCCCTTACTTGTTTGCTGACGCTGTCGACCATTCGCTGGGCGAAAACTTATCCCAAAGATACCTACAATGCGAAGGCGCTATTGAATAAGCCGACCAAGCCATGTATAAAGCGAAGAAGAACAGGGGCGTCATCTATGGTTGCCATGGAAACAACCTGCCTGACGACGTCTCTTCTGCTTCCACCATGGTAAAATGAACCGTATCGCCTCGCCAAAATAATCCGGAATTCTCCCCGAACCCGCGACAGCCGGGTTTTTTATTTTGTCCGCAAAAGAGCGGCCCCACGGATTGCATATCTTTCTCTCAAATAATCAAGTGTCTTCTGCAAAAAGCAGAGAGGGTTTTTGTCATATATTATCGAATTTTGTAAATTCAAGATGAATTTATACAGCATTGGAGGAGTTACTGCATGCCATCGCTTGCCAACCTGAAAACAGCCTATAAATTGGGGATCCTGATGGTAATCGCGCTCTTGGCCTTGGGATTCATAGGGTTTACCGGATATTATTATCTCAAGTCGGCGAATCAGGCGATGAATTCCATGTACGCCAACCGACTGGTTCCTGTCAAGCTGACCAACGAAGTCAGATCCAACGTCAGAGCGATGAACGGCGCGGTATTGGAATCCATGCTGACGTCAGACGAAAAGGTACTTGCCGAGCTCAATGCCTTTATCGACCAGCGCTCCAAACAGGTGGGGGATTTTCTGACCGAGGTCGGCAAAGCTCAGCTGGACCCGAAGGCAAAGGATCTGCTGGAAAAAGCCAACACTTATCGCCAGAGCTATCGCGACGTCAGGGTAAAAGTCAGCGAACTTGTGAAGCAGAACAACAGAACCGAAGCCTACGCCCTCTATGCGGCCCAGGCGGCTCCGCTGGCCAGAGATTACACTGACGCCCTGCGGGAACTGGCCGATTATTTGGGCAAGGCGGCGGAGCAGGCTAACCGCGACAATGACGCCGAATTCGTCCAGGCAGCGCAAATTTCGACCGGAATCATCCTGGTCGCCCTCATCCTGCTGGTGGTGAGCGGCTGGCTGATTTCCAGGACAATCACCAAACCGCTGGGACTGATGGTGACCGTCTGCGGGGAGCTTGCCGCCGGAGACTTCCGGGAAAAGACGCGCCAAGTTCTCAGACAAGATGAAATCGGTCAACTGGCGGATGCGCTGGCCCAACTGAGGGGGAACATGCGGGCCCTGCTGAAAGGAATCCACGAATCGTCCGAACAGGTAGCAGCCTCCAGCGAGGAGCTTTCCGCGAGCGCCGAGCAGTCGGCTCAAGCCTCCCACCAGGTAGCCGGTTCGGTGACCCAAACGGCCGATGACGCACAAAAACAATCTGTCGAAGTGGAAAAGACGATTCAACTCATTGAACAGGTCAATCATCTGCGGCAGAAAGTTGCCAAAAACGCGGGTGAGGTCACCGATGGATCGGAGAAAGCGGCGGAGGCTTCCCGCGAGGGAAAAATCTCGGTAGGCTCAGCCATGGATCAGATGAAGAATCTCGTCACCGCGGTCAACAACTCCGTCCAGGTCGTATCAAAGCTGGGCGACCGGTCAAAAGAAATCGGCCAGATTGTCGATACCATCGCCGGCATCGCCGGCCAGACCAATCTTTTGGCCCTCAACGCCGCTATCGAAGCCGCCAGGGCCGGGGCACAGGGCCGGGGCTTCGCGGTAGTCGCCGAAGAGGTCCGCAAACTCGCCGAACAATCCCAGGAAGCGGCGAAGCAGATATCCACCCTGATCGCGAATATCCAGGAAGACACCAATCAAGCTGTGGCGTCAATGAATACCGGCAGCCAGGAAGCCAAACAGGGAACCCAGATTGTCAACCAGGCCAGTGAGGCTTTCGACAAGATAAGCCGCCTGATCGACCATGCGGTGGATTTAAACCGTCAGTCCATCGCCGCCCGCAAAGAAATGGCCGAAGGCAATAAGGAAATCGATTCCCGGGTCCACGAGGTGGACCAGATGAGCAGGAATATCATGAATGAGTCCCAGAGCATCTCGGCGGCCACCGAGCAGCAGTTGGCCTCCATGGAGGAAATCGCCAGCGCCAGCGAAGCATTGGCCAAACTGGCCCAATCCCTGCAGACGGCGGTGGCCAAATTCCAGCTATAGCTGCAAACGCCGTGTGATTTGCAAGATTCCAAGATCAGCTGGGCTGAGGCCGATAGGCTTCGGCCTTTCCTTTTATTCAAAGCAAACTCGCCTACACCAGCCACATCCTGAAATCTTAAACGCAAGCCGCAAAACCTCTATCTGTTATAACAAAGGATCTTGCGGCTCGAGCAACCTGCAAAATGCCAGCCGAAACATCTTGATTCGTTTCCGCCGGAAAAATTACATTATTTTCTATAAAATAAAGGATATACGAGGAAATTGTAGAAATCTGTCAAAAGATATCGGCCATTGACAAAACTGCAGCAACTGGATGATACGCTGAAGGAGTGGAAAAATGGAAATCGGGAGTTCTAGCAGCCACGCACCAATGAAAACAGTAGTTTATCAGTCTTATAGAACAGAAAACGTTCCTGGATGGATAAGCCGCTGTCTCGACACAGTCAGAGCCTGGGCTAAAGAGAGTCAATATGACTATGAATTTTATGATGACAGCTTTTTTGATTGCCTTCCTCAGTGGTATAAAGACAAAACCGAAGGCAATATGTGTTTAATGTCTGATTTGGCCAGATTATATACCGCCAAACGCTTGCTTGCTCAGGGCTATGAGCGGGCAATCTGGGTGGATGCTGATATGATTGTTTTTGATTCCGCCAATTTCGTCATCCCAGTCCAATCCGGCTTTGCTTTTTGCCGGGAGGCTTGGGTGGAAAAGGAATGGGGCAGGTACTCCATGTCGGAAAGAGTCAACAATGCCGTGTCCGTTTTTACCGCCGGCAGTGAAGATTTTTTAGAATTTTATATTAGTGCCTGCATTACCATCGTCCGTGAATCTCAAGGCATGCCGCAAAAAATTGCCGTCGGGACTATTTTCCTGACGAATTTGCATTCGCAGATAAAGTTTCCTTTATTAAACAACGTGGGATTATTCAGCCCTGCTATTATGCAAGCCATATTAACCGACTCGGCAAGAGGTCTGCGTGAATATGCCCGGGGATTCGGCTATCCGGTTGCCGCCGCCAATCTGTGTTCATCCTTCCGCGGCCCGATGGAGGATGAGATGTTTGAAACTGTCATAGAAAAGCTTATCGAATCTAAGGGAGGTATTGTAAACCGCTATAGCCAAGAAGGAAAATCATTGGGGCCGTTCAGCCGCCTTTTCAAGTGATTAGACTGCATTCAGCCTGTAGCGAACAAGACCGAAGCCAATAGGCTTCGGTCTTTTGTTTTATTTCATATGTCGCATTAGCCCTGGGGGAGTGGTCTGCTCCTCACAACTGCTGAAATCAGGGGAATGCGACACGAGTGGACAGAGGTTTTCAAAAACCGCAGAAAAAACAATTGACATTAACAGGAATAAGAAGGTATTCTATTCTCGGTACCAATTGTACCATCCGGGTACCGAGACGATATGCCAAAGGGGATACTTATGCGCAACAGAATCATGATAAAAACCATGGAAGCAATGAATATGAGTGGACTCAAATTTACCATGGCTGATTTGGCGCGAGAAATGGGTGTCAGTAAAAGTACCTTATACGAAAATTTCCGGTCCAAAGAAGAATTGATCGGGGCCATTACCGACACAATTATGAGCGACCTCCGGCAACAGGATTTCGCTATCAGGCAAAATAACAACCTGAGTTTTAATGAAAAACTCCAGTTTCTGCTGGTTTCCTATCCGAAAATCTTGGGACCGATTGATGATCGTGTCATTGACGATATTCAACGCTACATGCCGCAAGAATGGGCGAGGATCAAACAGTTTCTTGATGAAAGATGGCAGAACATCGAACAGCTTATTGGCCAAGGGATTGATAACGGACTTGTGCGTCCAATCAATATGGCCGTGTTGAGGAAACTCTTTATCGGAGCAAACAATGAATTATTCGACTATCAGTTCCTGATTCAAAACGGTATCATCTTAAATGACGCGTTGACAGCGATGGCTGAGGTATTGATGTTCGGGATAATGGTGCCAAGCGAGTAGGAACGGCTCTATTTTTCCAGTACCCAAAAAACTTTTACGGTACTTATGGAATAAAATCAATAAATCACTATATTTCAAGTAGAAGTAGTACAATCTTATCTGTAAAGAGGTATCAAAAGTGTCCAGAAGAAAATCATTTCCGGAACATCATGAAGATCATTCCGATGAAACGTGGCTAATCCCCTATGCCGATATTTTAACCCTCCTGCTTGCTTTGTTTATTGTCCTTTTTGCTTCCGCCCAAGTTGATCAGAAAAAGTTTGACCAGCTTAGAGAGTCTTTTAGCAATGCTTTCGGCAGTGGTAGCGTCTCGATTTTTGATAGTACGAGGACGCCACCCAATGTAAAGGAAGGCCCGCCTACTCAAAATCAGGCGCAGTTCCCACCTTCCATTACACTGGATGAAAAGCAACTTCTCCAGAAAGAAACGGCTCAACTTGTTGAGGTAAAACGGATGTTGGATCGTTACATCCAGGAGAACAACTTGACCGGCGGGCTGGAAACCGCTCTTGTCAACGAGGGATTACTGATACGGATTAAAGATACCGCTCTTTTTGGGTCAGGAAGCGCGGAACTGCTTCCCCAGTCCCGCTCTTTTGCAAGCGAGATCGCAAAATTGATAGCCGTCCTGCCCCAAAACGTAGTAATATCCGGGCATACAGACAATGTTCCGATAAATACAGCCCAGTTTCCAACCAACTGGCATCTAAGCTCGGCAAGAGCGCTAAATTTTATGCTGTTTATTTTAGCGCAGGACAGCAAGGTACGGCCAGAGCGGTTTAGCTCTTTGGGGTTCGGCGAGTTTCGTCCGCTGGCCTCAAACCAGGCCGAATCAGGGCGGACACAAAACAGGAGAGTTGAGATATTGATTGTCCGGAAATACCAATAAGTGAATATTGATAAGAACGAGGAACACTTCGACGTGTTCCTCGTGAATTTCCCCCCGCGCGATATAAGTCTGGATGATCCTTTTGCGATCGTCCGTTTCAACCACAATCACCGTGTTTAATCAGAACTTCCATACTAAAAATCCTGCCTTTTGTTATCTTTCTCTTTGACAAACTTTCGCGCATTTTTTATTCCGCTTGCAAACTGCGTATTTAATCATTATATTATCACACTCCACATGCCATCAGATACATGCAGAAGTTCTAACAAGGCTTTACTTATAGCAGCTGGGGCTTTGCTTCTTGAAAATTGCTATCAGCCTTCTTCTATGGAAACGGAGTTGACCCGGTTGAAAATTAAATCTGGGCAGGCTGCGTTAAACCATGCATTCTTTCCTGGTTATTCATAGAATATCCATCTCTGATAACATCACTTATATCTAATGTATTATCTTTTATTTCAATATTATTAAGTTTCTTAACTGCTCCATAAGCTTCTTTTAAGGAGAGCTTATCTCCTCTCCCGGAAATAACCCATAAGGTTTTATACCCCCTGGGTATTGATAGAAGCTTATCTTCACCTTTGCCATCAGTAAAATACACTAACAAATTAACTTTATTGTTATTAGCATATTCAAAAACCGGGGTAAATTTAGTGCCTCCTCTTATATTCATTCTTTCTTTGATATCCTTTATCGATTTGACTTTATACATACGCCTGATTTCACTGTCACATTCTATAATCGTAATTTCATGATTATAATTTTTTACTATATTGAATACTTCTTTCATAGCTTGATTAAATTCTTCATCACTAATGCTTCCACTGATGTCAAGGGCAACAACAATTTTTGCCTTATGACTCCTAAGTTGACCTCTTAAATCCAATCTGTCGGGCTGTCTTCTGTTTCTTCTTGTTACCGTCTTCTTTTTATTACTTTCAACAGTTCCCATTAACCTCTTAAGATATATATTCCAGGGCAATTCACCCTTGCTATTTTTCAGTGATGCTATCATACTTTCTAAATAATTGGGAATACTGCCTTTTTGAGAATTATTAACGAATTTCTCAGTGAATTCGTTAAGTGTTTTTTCATCTATATCACTGGAATCTTCCCAAATGTCATGGGTTTTTTCAGGATTATAATCAGTTTCTATTGTTTCATCTTTATTACTGTCATCCTCTGCTCCATCATTATCTGCCTCAAGTAAGTCTATGGCGGTTTGAATCTTCTCTACATAATATTCAAAGGGTTCAAACGGCAAGAGTTTTAAAGAATAGTTTAAATTTACCCATCCCAACGTGGTAGCATATGGCGGCAGATAATCCAAATATGTATTTACCACTATATCCATTGCCATATTAATAGCTAATATTCCATAGCCGGCCTTACCTTCTTTTGCTCTTATTAAATGCATAGATAATACGTGGAGTATCTCGTGCTTAATTGTACTTTCCATTTGTTTTATCGTAAGCGTCAGAAAAATTATGGGATTAAAATATATAACATAGTTAGCTCCTTTAAAATTCACAGCAGTGGGACTGCTTATATCGAATCTTATTTCTCTTGCCATCTGCAACAAAAAATAGCCATAGAAATTATCTTTGTCTGCCATCAGACTTAAATTCACTTTATCTACAAGGCTAAAAAACTCTTCTTTAAAATCTTTTGGTATATTAATCGACTTGTCATCTTTATGATTTGCTGTTAAAAATGCAGTAATAATTTTCTTTGCTTTTTCATAAAGCCCTTGTGCTTGGATATCAAAATAAGTTTCCATATATTATTCCCTTATTAAACGATAAGATTCGAAATATGCTTCGACAAAGGCTTCATTTTCGATGGCATATTTGTATACTCCAGGATAATTATTTTTAATATCTTTCATGATTCCGATCATTAAATCTACAGGATATAGTTTTAAAAACTCCATAAGTCTGTCAGTAAAATAACTCGAGTCATAATGATCGTTTTTTGTGTTTGCCTCCAGATTTTTCAGGATATTCTTTGCGGACAGATAAAGCCTTGTATGGCTTTCGCTTTTTACTTTTTCTCTAACAGCTTCCTGAAGAGAATCCCCCGAAAAAACATCTTCAAAAGATATTAACGACTTGTAATCTGATTCAACAAAGCTGACAAACTCTTCGGCAATGAATTTGCCTACATTTCCTCTTACAACATTTAAAAACACGGATCTGGGTATTACATTCTTTTCCGCCTTATACATTTTATAAATGCCAGAAATTCTTTCATAACTTCTTGGCGTTGCCCTTATATCATCTTCGTTTATTTTATGTAAATATTCCGGGAAGGTTGAAATAAACTCGATAACCTTCTGCTCAATTCCGGAGTCCATTGCCCAATCCAACCACTGAATATAATCAGGGTCCATATATAACCATACAAATCTATTTTCTTGCGCTGCATCCATATCTACAACCTGGTAATCAAAATCCGAACCATATTTACTGGAAGGATTCATAGCTGCCAATATTTTTACATCTTCAGGCAACCTATATCCATTAATCTCTCTATTTAATATTAAATTCATCAGTTCCTGTTGTACTGTATGCTCACAGCGATTCATCTCGTCGATAAATAAAAGAACTGTTTTTCCTTTAGCTATTTCCTCATCAATTTCTCTCAGCTTATTGTGAACGGCATATACTGTAGTTTTCTTTTCAACCTTATCTCCCTGATCATTAACGCCTGCATAAGATTCTACAGTTGGAAGACCACCTATTTCACCTTCTTTAAGCAGATTCCCGTTAATAATAATTAAACTCCAATTGTTTTCTTTGGCAAGTTCCTTGGCTAAAGCCGTTTTTCCTATTCCGCTTTCCCCAACTATCAAAGGTACTTCTCCAGTAGATAGTACCAAGTCAACACCTTTTAAAGTATCTGTATAATTCATGATATCTCCACTCCTATATCAGCTTCAGCTTTTCATCTACCGCTATTTTTTTCGCCTTTTTACTTCCATACTTATAGATAAACATTAGCTTGTCCATTGGCATAATGTCACTATTCTTATCTACAGTACTATAATTCAAATAATCTCTGACATACTTTTCTTCAACCTCTTCATCTGCTAATGCTTCCTTTAACACTTGTTCCAAATCAGCTCTGGTTATTTCTTTCATAACATATTTAATCACTAAAAAATTTACTTTCAAAAATTCCAGTATTCTATTTTTATCTAAATTATTTATAAGCCTGATAGCCCTCTCATTATTCTTGATAGCGATAAGCTCTGCATTATGTGCAGGTGAATTTATATAGCGCAATGCGTCATAACTTATTCTTACAGCCTCTTCTTGCACACTTTCATAAGGTTCTTTTATAAACTTTATTGAATCATAATTTTTTCTCACAGCCAGTAATTGCAATTCCTCACTTGGATTATTAATATATTTAATAGCCCATCCAGCCTGATTTATAGCTAATTTAATCAAATCATCGGTTGGATTTTTAATATACTCCAAGTTAATCCATCCATCATTTATAGCCTTTATCATCATAGCTTCGGTAGGATTATTTATAAATTCAATCGCCCGGGCATTATTGTCTATAGCTGCTTCTTGCATCTCTTGCGTTGGATTATCTATATATTTTAACGCAAGCCCATTTTTTTTAACAGCCAATAACTTCATCTCATCGGTAGGATTGTTTATATATGCTATAGCATTAGGATTATTCTTTATCATTTCAATGAGCTTTGCTTTTTCCATGATATTCTTTCCTTCTGTCATTTATAATTAATCTGCATTTTTAGCTGATCTAAATAGACTAATTATACCACTGTACAAAAAACAGGTCTATAAATCGGCTTCGGCCTTTTTCTTCAATCTAACCCCAACACCGCCTAACCATCCTCCACAACACCGCCGGACATTTTCGCGGTCCCTGATTCGCTTCCCCCTCGCCTACCATCCAAATCGGAAGCAGCCGAAAACTCGCTTAATAAGCGGGTTTTCGTTGTTTATGGGGAAATGTTAAAGCCTGCTTTTGTAAATGGATATTGTTCCTTGTGTACTTGCCCGGACTGAAGTGCACAATAAAAGATAAAAGATTGCCCAAGAGGAGGGGTTGTTATGTGCGGTATTGCGGGTTGGGTTGATTGGAAACAAGATTTGAGCCGGCAGGACGCGATATTGGATAAAATGATCAGCACCATACGACACCGCGGTCCGGATGCGGAAGGAAAATGGCTGTCACAGCGGGCTGCGCTGGGACATCGCCGGCTTATCGTCATTGACCCGGAGGGTGGCACCCAACCGATGATAGCGAAAGAAGGCGGCCACGACTATGTTCTGACCTACAACGGTGAAATCTACAATTTCCGTGAACTGCGCGCGGAACTGGAAGCACGCGGCCACAAGTTCCGGTCTCACTCCGACACCGAAGTTTTGCTGCGGTCCTACCTGGAGTGGGGCAACAACTGCGTCACTCATCTCAATGGCATATTCGCCTTCGGCCTGTGGGACGGCAAAAAGGAGCAACTATTGCTGGCCCGCGATCACCTGGGCGTGAAGCCGCTTTTTTACGCCGAGCGCGGCAATGGAGTCATTTTCGGGTCGGAACTCAAGGCGCTGCTCGCCCATCCTCTTGTCAAGGCGGAGGTGGAAACCAACGGCTTGTTAGAAGCTTTCAACTTCTTTCCCCTGCATATACCCGGCAGCGGTCTTTTCCGAAACGTGTCCGAAGTTCGTCCCGGACACCGGCTGGTATTCGACCATAACGGCCGTCGCGACACGCAGTACTGGTCTCTTAAGAGCGCACCCCACACCGACAATCTGAAGACAACCACCGAGCGTATCCGTGCTTTGCTTGAAGATACCGTCGGTCGCCAACTTATTGCCGACGTTCCGGTTGTCACCCTGCTGTCAGGCGGCCTCGACTCCAGCGGACTGACCGCCCTGGCGGCCAATGAATTCGCCCGGGAAGGCAAAAAACTCAATACCTATTCGGTCGAATTCGAGGAAAGCAGTCGCTATTTCTTAAAGAGCGCGGTCCATGAAAGCCTCGACACGCCCTATGTTAAGCTTGTCGCTGACTATGTCGGTACCGCGCATCATGATATCCTGGTTGACTCGGCCAAACTTCTCGACAACCTGCTTGTGCCGATGTACGCTCACGACCATCCGGCCTATGGCCAATTGGAAACCTCAATGTATCTGCTGTTTAAAGCGATCAAAAACGATGCGACCGTCGCCCTCTCGGGAGAGTCGGCCGACGAAGTATTCGGCGGTTATCAATGGTTCTTCAGTGAAGATCTTATGCATCTTACGACTTTTCCCTGGATTGCGTTGCTCGCGCGGGGTACTTTCGCGGCCGAGCAGATTTTATCGTGGTTTTCGCCGGAGATAATCGAAATAGTCCGCCCCAGCGAATATCTTGCCGCCAGATACCGGGAAGCGGTTGCCGAAGTGCCCAGGCTGGAAGGCGAAAGCAGTCTGGATGCCAAACGGCGGGAAGCTTTTTATTTTAATCTCACGCGTTTTCTGCCGATCATGCTCGACCGGAAAGACCGCACGAGCATGGCTGTTGGCTTCGAGGTTCGTGTGCCGTTCTGCGACCACAGACTGGTAGAGTATGTCTGGAATATACCCTGGGAAATGAAAGCAGTCGGCAGTATCGAGAAAGGAATATTGCGACAGGCGCTCGCCGATATTTTGCCAACCGAGGTGGTGAACCGTCGTAAAAGCGGCTATCCAGCCTCCCACCATCCTGTTTATGTGCAAGGAGTCCGCGCAATATTCCAGGATCTGCTGAGTGATCGTAGCGCCCCGATTCGCCCCTTTCTCAATATCCCGATGATTGAAGCAACCTTTAACAACAACGCAGCACAAGAGCATGCTTTCGACGTCAATCCACTGGAACGCTTCATTCAGGTAAACGCCTGGCTGAAGGATTACCATGTTTCTCTGCCTGTCAGACAACTGGAAATGGTCTAACTGCCTCAACTGAAGTCTCCGTCTCGAGCCTCTTCTTTCCCCCGCTCTCCGAATAGAATTGGCCGAGCGGGAAATGTTAAAGATAAACCATCGTCAGGAAAGGGGTAGATTCATGGACCTGAAAGCAGCGCTGGCCGATTTGTCGGCCGATCAGATCGCCGAAGTCAAAGCTTACGAACAGCAGTTGACGCAGAAATACGGCAACAACGTCATCCTCCTGGCTTTCAACAAGAAATAATAGCAGCAACAGCAAAGCACCTGCCATGATGGCAGGTGCTTTGTTTTCGCACTGAATTATTTTACTGCCCGGATCTGGTCGATGATTTCCTTGTATTCGGGGTAGCTGGCGTACATCGGTTCCACCGCTTTGCGGAACGGCGCTTTGTCCACCGTAGAGATGACGACCCCTTTGTCTTTTAGTTCCTTCAGCGACTTGTCGGTGTACTCGGCCCACAGTTTCTTCTGATATACTGCGGCTTCCGCGGCGGCGTCCCGCACGAGCTTCTGGTCTTCGGGGCTCAGGGAGTCGAAGACTTTTTTGCTCATGATGACGATTTCCGGCACCATGGAATGCTCATCAAGGGCATAGTACTTGCAGACTTCGTAGTGTTTCATGGCCCACAGGCTGGGCGGGTTGTTCTCCGCGCCGTCGATGATGCCTGACTGCAGGCTGCTGTAGACTTCGCCGTAGCCCATCGGAGTGGCCGAAGCGCCCAGGCTGTTGACGGTATCGACGAAGATCTTGCTCTGCTGGACTCTGATTTTTTGTCCCTTGGCGTCGTCAGGGCTGTTGATCGCCTTATTCTTGGTATAGAAGCTGCGGGCACCGGAATCGTAGAAAGCCAGGCCCACCAGATTGCTCTTTTCCAGTTCCGTCATCATGCCTTGGCCGATCGGGCCGTCCAGCACCTTCCACAGGTGGGCCCCGTCGTTGAACAGGAACGGCATTGAGAAGACGCCGATTTTCGGGACAAAGCCCACCAACGGCGCGGTATTGACCCGATTGATGGCGATGGTCCCCATCTGGGTCATTTCGATGGTCTCTTTCTCACCGCCAAGTTGAGCATTGGCGTAAACCTGCATTTTGACCCGGCCCTGAGACCTGTCTTCAAGCAATTTGGCCATGTACTTGAGTCCCATGACTGTCGGATAATCCTCCGGCTGATTGTCGGCCGCCTTGAGCAGCACCTCTTTCTTGGCCGGGGCCGGAGCTGGCGTCGAAGATCCACACCCAGCCAGTACCGCCGAGAAAGCAAAAATCAGAACAATTGCCAGAGTACACCATTTCCAGTTTTTCATCATAATCCTCCTCACAAAATAGAATCCGCACCTGATCAATGTTGCGCTCCTACCCTCCTTCGGCCGGTTTTGTTCATCACTATGGCATAAACATTTTCGGCAGGGTCATGGTAACAGCCGGAATATAAGTAACGAGCAGCAGTACGACAATCAGTATCGGAATAAACAGCAGGACCGCCTTGACCGTGCTCTCCAGCGTACACTTGGCAATGGCGCAGCCGACGAAAAGCGCGGTTCCCACCGGCGGATGAACCAAGCCGATGGACAGGTTCAGCAGCAGCATAATCCCGAAGTGGACCGGATGCATGCCAATACCCATGGCGATCGGCAGAAAAATCGGTGTAAGGATCAGGATCGATGCCGCCATATCCATAAAGAAGCCGATGATCAGAATAAAGAGGTTGATCAGAATCAGCACATACACCGGGTCTTTTGTCATTGCCGCCAAACCGGTGGCAACGGTTTGGGGAATATGCTCGTAGGCCATGATCCAGCCGAAGGCCGAAGACGTAGCCACAAGGAAAAACACCATGGCGCAAGTGATGGCCGTCCGTTCCAGAATTTGCGGCATCTGCTTCAAGGTCAGTTCTTTGTAGTAAAAACCGGTCAGAATCAGGGCATAAACACAGGCGATGGCCCCGGACTCGGTGGCGGTGAAGATACCGGAGACGATACCGCCGACAATGATGACCGCAGCCATCAGGCTGAGGAAGCCGTCCTTCAGCGCCCCCCAGCTTTCCTTGAAGGACCGCTTGGGCTCCTTGGCGTAGCCGCGCTTTAAGGCCAGGAAATAGCTTACCGTCATGAGACCCAGTCCGATCATCAGCCCAGGCAGATATCCGGCCAGGAACATCGCTCCAATGGATACTGTGCCGCCGGCGGCTACGGCGTAAATGATTGCGTTGTGGCTGGGCGGCAGGATGATCCCGGTGGTCGAGGCGCAAACCGTCACCGATACGGCGAAGTCCTTGCCATAGCCCTTGCGTTCCATCATCGGGATCAGCACCGGGCCGACCGAGGCTACGTCAGCCACCGACGATCCGGTGGTGCCACCGAAGAACATGCTTGCGACAATATTGATCATCGCCAGTCCGCCGCGCATCCTGCCGACCAGGATGCTGGCAAAGTCGACAATCCGCCTGGCGATCCCGCCCTCGGCCATGATATGACCGGCCAGCACGAAGAAAGGAATCGTCATCAGCGGGAACGAGTCCAGCGACGCCACCATCCGCTGGGCCAGCGGCGTAAGGGGAATACCCACGTACAGGCAGGTGACCAGGGATGAAAGCCCCAGGCTGAAGGCGATCGGCACGCGGATAATCATCATCACAATAAAAGTGCCTAACAGCAGCCATGCGCCAATATCCATATCACTGCCCCCCTTTTTTCCGAATCGATTTGCCCAGCGCTTCCAGCGTGAAAAGGATGATCAGCACAGTACTGACCGGGAGGGCCAGATAAACGAAACCGACAGGCATTCCCATCGCCGGCGACCGCTGACTCATGGTCAATTCCACCATCTTCAAGCCCTCGACAGTCAAAAATGAACAGTAAATCAGAATCAGACAATAGCGGACGTAGGTCAGCACATTTTGAACTTTCAGCGGCATAAGATCAGCGAAAAAGTGCAGGGACATATGAGCGTTTCGGCGGACCCCCACCGCGATGCCGATAATACCGAACCAGATCATCAGATAAACGGACAACTCCTCGGACCAGGGCGGCGTGTAGTGCAGGACATAGCGTTGAAAAACCTGATAACTCACCAGGGCGACCATCAAAGTGGTCAGCGCCACCATGATAAACTCGGCGAGCCAGGCCAGATAGTCCAGCAATGTTCGGGGCTTTCCTCCTTGTCCATTGGCCTCGATGTGCATAAATACCATCCTTTCTCCAGGTTTTTGAAGTACCGGGGCATTCACGGATCGGGGTCGCCATTTTCCTTCTTTGGCTTCAGTCTTACTACAAGAGGTTTACCAGACTCCTTCGTTTTTCCGTTCCGGACGGTCTTCCGGTTCCTTGCGCGACTGCATCTCTTCCAGTAATTCCGAGTCGTAGGACTGAAGCAGTTCCCGGATCGCCAGGGCGCAGGCCCCGATGACGGCGGCGTTTTTCTCCAGCTTTGAAACCAAAATCTCAGCGACCTCAGCGATGGCGGGGAAAGAATGAGAGCGGACCGTATCCCTGACCGCGTCGCTGAAAACCGGCGCACTGCGGGCTACTCTTCCGCCGAGGAATATTTTCTCGGGATTGAAAAGGTTGATGATCGAAGCGGTGGCCAGCCCGACCAGCCTGCCGGCCTCGCGCAGCAGCTGCCAGGCGTAGGAGTGCTCTATGGCGGCACAGTCCAGGATATCGCCGAGGCACACACTGCCTTTGGTTTCATAGACAATCTTCAGAGGATCATCCTTCTTCAGTACAGGAAGTTCGGCAGCAGCCGTTCTTAGCAAGGCCGGAACGCTGCACAGCGCTTCGAGGCAGCCCCGGTTGCCGCAGTTACAGAGGGCTCCGTCCTCCTTGAGGACGATGTGCCCCAGCTGACCTCCGTAGCCCTGGAAACCCTGGACGATACGATCCCCCAGAATCACCCCGGCGCTGATGCCTTCCCCTAGATTGATATAGGTGATATTGGTGCAGCCGATGCCGCCGCTGAACCAGTGCTCGGCCATGGCCGAGGCTTTTGAGTTGTTTTCGATGATCACCGGCAGACCCAGCTGGGCTTCCATCGTTTCCTTCAGCGGGAACCAGTCCCAGCCCGGTCCCAGATTGATCGACTGGCGGATGATCCCGGTTCTGGCGTTCAGCAGTCCGGGAAAGGCGATTCCCACCCCCAAAAACCGTTTGCTGGCGTACCGCTGCTCGATGATTCGCCGAAGTTCGCCCATCAGCCCATTTAGTCCGCTCGCAGGATCGGTCATATCCAGGCTGACGGTGTAGATGTCGGTAGGATCATTTTTCAGATCGGCGATCCCAATGGTTGTTTCGTAGTGCGTCAGTTCGATTCCTATCACAAAAGCGGCGTCCGGAACAATAATAAGTTTGACCGGCTTGCGCCCGCCCCGGGATTTTCCCAGCCCGACTTCCCGGATCAGTCCCGAATCCAGCAATTCCCGGGTAATCATCGTTATGGCAGGGGGCGTAAGACCTGTCATCTGCGACAGCTGCAGCCGCGCCACCGGCTCGTTGTCCTTGATGGCATTGAGAACATTGAGGCGGTTTTTTTTCTTCAAATACTTGATATTACCGGGTTCTTTCGTCACTCTTCTACCTCCGCCCCGACTGTTCCTGATTCCGTCCGACAGCTTTTTTAGATTAATTAAGTAAATATTCCTACTACTAATTACTCTGTTTCTTGGAAAATTCCTTCTGCGAAGTAAGACTTTTCTGAACTATTTTACAATTGTCGCCAGGCATGAAAAAACCGCGCCTGCCGGCGCGGCCAAGGATTGCCGATAACCCCTTGATGGACCTATTCCTTCGAGTCGAGAGCCGCCGGGCTGTCCACAGGCGCGGGCCGGGCAGCCGCCGGCAGCACGGCCGGAGATTTGCGGGCCGCCCACAGGCCGCCGCTCACGATAAGAAGTCCGCCGACAATATGGGGCAGCCCGATGGATTCCCCCAGGAACAAATAGCCGAGCAACGCCCCATAAAGAGGCATCGTATTATAAAAAACCATCGCCCCACTGGGACCGAGCCGGGCCACGCCGGCGTTCCAGGCGTAAAATCCGCCGGCAGCGGGAACAACCCCCATATAGACAATAATAGAAACGAGTCTGGCATCGAAATGGGCCGGCGTCGTGTAGACCTCCCAAACAGCCAGCAGACACAGCACCGGCAGGCCGATAAAGGTGGAAAGAGCCGTGGCCGACAGCGACGACCGGTGGCGCATAACCCTGCCGCCGGCCAACGAATACAGTCCCCATATCGCCACCGCCAGCAAGATGAGAAGATCGCCGACGTTGAACTGGGCCGAGCTCCAAAAGGCTAGGGAACCGCCGGAAATCAGCACAAGCACGCCGGCCAAAGCAGCCACGGCTCCGGCGGTTTGCCGACTGGTCATCGGCTCTTTGAGAAACCAGGCCGCAAACAGGCCGGTCACCAACGGTCCTGTGCCGTTGATCATCGTGCTGTTGACCACGGTGGTGTAGTGAAGCCCCCAATAGAGAAGCGGCGAGAACAAAACCACCCCGGTCAGAGCCATCGCCGCCAGCCAGCGGCGGTCGCCGCCCAAACGCCGCTCCTGCGGAGGCAGTTGGCGAAGGATGACGGCAAAAAGCAGCGCAGCCACGCAGAACCGAGTCGCCGAAATGGTGATAGGCCCCACAGAGTCCTTGATCAGGCGGCCCAACATCATATTGGTTGCCCAAAAAAAGGTTGCCAAGTTTACATAGACGATGCCGATCAGTTGGTTGATCTTTTCCTGTTTCATCTTTTACCTTTATCAATAGAATTGGGACAACGTACCATTCATTATTTAACAAAGAACCGAAAAATCCTGCAGATCATACTCGCAGGCCGAGAAATGTGGCGCCCCTGCAAAGACTGTTACACCGCAGATGCACCACGAAAAAATGTCGGCTGCCTCCGGCTGCCGACATTTTCACCCAAGTTCTGGGGAATCTCCCTTTAATCCGGTCTGGATTTACTTGGTCAGATCGACAGCCCTGGCTCCGTCGCTGTCCGGCAGCATTACATGCATCTGCTGCAGATAGACGATCTGGGCAGTGACTTCGGCAAGGTTGATTTCCAGCAAATGCCCGCCTTTTTGCAGGTCGTCGCTGATAAAGTGCAGATGATACCCCGGGGCGTATACGCCTTTGATGTAAGACGGGCACCGGACCCCCACCAAAGTTCCTGTGATATTGCTAAATTCAAAAACCGACTGGTTCTTTACCACTTCCGCCAAACCGGGATAAGGCTGGGCTTGTCTTGCGGTGCTGCGTACTTTCAGATAATTGAAGGTGCCATGAATCTTAAAGGCATAGAAAAGATCGAGGTTGGGAAGCAGCCTGTCCAGACTCTGCTGAAGTTCGGCGTAGCTGGCGACACTTTGCAGCGAGGCTGTACGGTCGGTATTCATAAACGCAACCGCTGAGTAGGTGATCGGCGTTTTGTCATCCACAGGCACGACTTTGCCGCTGTACATCGCGTTGTAAGCCTTGCCGTCAATAAGAATCAACTCGCCGTCCATCGCTTCGAAGGCGCCAACACCGATGTTGCCATGCTGTTTCAGTTCGCCGACAGTAGTAACAGGAAAAAACACTCCATGCTCAAGGCCGGTCAGCGTTGATACCTGGAACATGGTATCTTTCGGTTCGACCACCTGGGCATAGCCGGGAATACTCGCCGCCAGCAAGAAAATCGCCAAAAGACAGCCAGCAAGCATTCCCTTGATCCGCCAATGAGTACACGCCATTCTCATCAACCTCCTGCATTGTTAAGACTCCCTCTAAAGCATAACATAAACATATTGGAAGGTATAGGAAACATTGAAAAATATGGCAACAGGTGCTGCGGGAGACGAGTTGCGATGATTGCCCCACCGCGAGCGGACGCCGCCTTCACTCCCGCTGCCGGTGAAGGAAATACCGGCTCAATGTGGAACTATACTCCAGAAGCAACCGAAAGGGGTAAAGAAGAATGGCAACCGTTCAAACCAAATACCTCGGCGGACTGCGCACCGAATCGGTGCATCTGCAGTCCGGCAGCAAGCTGATCACCGACGCTCCCACCGACAACCAGGGCAAGGGCGAAGCGTTCTCGCCCACCGACCTTGTAGCGACAGCCTACGGCGCGTGCGTGCTGACCATTATGGGCATCGCCGCCAGAACTCACGGCTTTGATATCGACGGCGCAACGCTTGAGACAGCCAAAGTGATGGGTACCGATCCCCGCCGCATCGTCGAACTGATCACCGAATTCACCCTGCCGCCCAACAACTACAGCGCCAAGGAAAAAAAGATCATCGAACTGGCGGCCAGGGAATGCCCTGTCTACAACAGCCTTCACCCGGAACTGAAGAAAACGCTAACCTTCAAGTATCTCCAGAAATAGGCCAATCAGCCAAAAACCGCGACTTTCGCGGTTTTTTTGTGCTTTCCGGGCCATTTATTTACTTGTATGAAAACTAAACCAGGACAAGGGCTTTGCGGTTGTGGCCAACGGAGTCCGCGTTCTCGCTGACCGTTCCGAATCAGTCGTTGCCTCCACCAAAACCAGCGAAGAAGAAATCCGCCTTCATGCTAAGCCGCGATGTTAAACTCGCGGCTTTACATTTTATCGCCTCCTATCACTACGAAAACCTCCCTCGTCATAAAAACGCATATGTCGAGCTGGCAACAAGTAATCCCATGCAAGAGTATCCTTTAGTATAGTATTTGGTTTCACTTAAATGTTTTAAAATATTAGAGGAACATGCTCCGCAACATGACAAATCACAAGTAAGGACTATTGGCCGTATTGGATTTGTTGTTAGGTGGCTTATTCCGAAAGAAGTGTCTTCACTTCCCAGATTCTAAAAATTTATAGGTCGGAGGAGAATCGATCATGAACAGGAAAGTAATCGGGGGATTTGTTGCAGGAATTATCGTTGTTCTTATTGCTCTCTATTTTATTGGCGCGAATGATGAGTCCGACAAGAAACCCGCCGCCAAGCCTCCCGCGAGTCAAACAACAGCCGCCAACAAGCCTGCGGCACCGGCAGCACCGCCCGCTCCCCAGGCAGCAGTCAAAGATCCCCGTAAATACCTTACGGTAGAAGACGTCATAAACATAACCGGCACCAAGTTCAAACTAACTTACGTCGATATGAAATATAACGGCAAGCCTGATATGACGTTTTCAACCACCGATGAAGGTCACATCGCCCTTACAGTAACCATTTTGCCTGGCAGCTATTACGAAAAATATTACAATGAGTTTCGCTCACAAGACTATAAAGCGATGGAAAATGCCTTTTGGGGGCCAAAGAACGAGAATCCGCCCCGGATGCTGGGATTCCGCAAAGGCGATACTATGATCGTTCTCCTCAGACATATTGACGACGGACAGTATTATGTATCTGTAGAAATGCTGGAGCGACTTGCTAAGACGATTGCTGCAAGGTTATAAAGCCGCCGCGAAAATTGAAGAACAAAGCTGTTTGTGTCTGCCAGACAGGCCGGCGGCGTGTCAGTGCCCAGCTACAAGGCAAAGGCACTTTATATACGCAAGACGGTCATTATGATTTAAACCGCCACTGTCGGACTATGGATTTTAAAAAACGAAGCAGAGGGGTGCAGAAAATGAAAAGCGGAAAAGGTATTTTCGGGAAATTGCTCGGTGGATTGCTATTGGCGATGGTGGTACTGAGCGCTGTTCCCTCCCAGGCCCTCGCCTACACGATGGACATACGGAATCCCTATAGCGATAAGATGGCTGTGGCGGTAATCGATTACGAAGATCAAGCCGGTACGTGGCGCTGCCATGGCTGGTTCGAAGTGCAGCCATTGAGCACAAGACGGCTTAATATCTCCTCGTCCACAAGCAAAAACCATATCTATCTTTTTGTGAAAACATCGGAAGCCGCGTGGGGCGGCGAGGGAATTCCCAGTTCTGTCGTTCGCACGGTAAACAGCAATGCGTTTTCCTATTATGACGGGCAAGCCTGTCCGGCCGGCCCTAATCGGCGACAAGAGTTCTTCACGAAATACGAATTGAATGATGGGTTTTTGTATTGGGCGCCGGAATAATCCGGAAAGATACGGTCCACCATGTTGTGTTGACGAAGAAAAGCCGTGAAACTTCGCGGCTTTTTCTTATGGTCGGACGTCATCTCTTTTCTTTCTGCGGGCCATTTCCTGGCAATATGCCGCCATGCCCCTGGCGAGTTCAGCGTTCATGCCGGTGTTCTGCGCCAGCGCCCTTGCCAGTTCCAGCAGTTCCTTGGCGCTAGTAAGCGCCAGCAGCCTTTGATAATGGCGGCAGGCATATTCGTAACCCCGCTCGAAATCGGATAAGGTTTGTTTGGACATTGTCGCCTCCACAAGCCCGCTTGCAAATTATGATTCTATTATAGAATCATAATTTAATTATTTCAAGGCGTATTGATTCACATTAAGCATCAATCATTGGTTTACACTAACTTACACGGTACTATAGAAACAGAAAGTATTCTATTTTAGAATAGGTGATTGCATGAACGTTGGTGAGCGTATACGAGAGCTGCGTAAAGCCAAAGGACTTTCTACCCGACAATTAGCTAATGTAACGAATATCTCACAGCCGGTGATTAGCAGACTTGAGACCAATAGCAGGATCGCCGATATAGCTTCCATAGAGATTATCTGCAAAGCCTTGGGTGTCACGCTCGGCGAGTTCTTCGTCGAAGATCGGCAGATCTTGGATCCTGAACTCCAGCAGCTATTGGAGACCGCCAAAAAATTAAGTCCTGAACAACGGATGCTTGTTCAGAAATTGCTGGAAACTATGGGAAAAGGCTAAATCTATAATAGATTTTTTGTGCAAGAAGACCTTCACTTTAAAGTGAAGGTCTTCTTGTCTCTATCACTGCCATAATCAACGAAGTTGATTGTAAAGATAGATACTTTCCTCCATTTCGCCGCAAAAGTGCCGGACGGACGAAGTTCCGGATGAAGGCGCTGTAAGGCTAAGGCCGACGGCTATCGTACCGTCGCCCATGACGCATCCATGCGCAGGGGCTCCTCGCACGGTCGTCCTGACCGCGCGTACGATGCCGCACCCGCAAGGGGCAGGCCGCATTTCTAAGCGCTGAAGCGCAAGAACTGCGCACTTACCGGCAATCTTAACCAACAGCGCCTACCATCCTCCACTACGCCGCCGGACACCTTTGCGGCAGGTCTCAGGAAGACCCAAAGAGGTTCCGCAACTCTTGTGGACAGGGGTTCGGCTCCCCTCGCCTCCACCATGTAAATCCGGAAAAGCCGAAAACCCGCGTAGAACAGGCCAGTGCACAATCATCAAGCCAAGTAAGACGGCGAGGTCATTCGTTTCCTCGGCGGCGTCCAGGTCGCATATGTAATACATAATATGCAGCAACTACTGAGATAATAAATCCAATACGTTCGGCAAGCAGGTGGATGATAGTGGCAATTAATTTAATCCCTTTTATTTACACTGCCGTCTTTGCCGGGATTGTTGTAACGCTTGTACCCAGACAGGAAATCCGTCGGCTATCAATTTACGGGATTATTTTCGGGGGGGCTTTTGATGCTATTATTGTTGGTGCAGCAAATTTATTTGGAGAATTCAGATATATAAACTATGAGCCATTTGGCTTGATGGGAATACATTTTTTGGCTCCTGTCTCATGGACATTGTTTTTTATAATATATTTTTATCACTTGCCTACGAAAAAAGTGTATATTTATATATATACGACCATGGGGATTTTCTATAGTATGTTATTTTGCCAAATGATTACGAAACTGGGTGTATTATCTCTAGCGCATGGAATATATGACTCGATTATTCCGTTTATACCCTGGTATATCATAGCCACCTGGGGTTATCTAAAATTAACAAAAACTGACGATAGCTTTGAGAGTGTAAACCCAATGGAACATGAGCAACGCAAATATTTCAGACCTATCTATAATCCTGTAGCAAAACCGCTTCCAGACCAGAATGAAGACGGTGGAGATAGACCACCAAAAGAATGATGGTATATCGTCCGTAATTGCAAAAGCAGAGTTGCATAATATTTGGATTTATAAGGCTGCGGAGACCGCCTCTACCAAATTGAATACACTTATTTAATTTCGCTGTTATACCCCGCCCACAACTAATCTTACCGACAGCGAAATTGGGCGGATTTGCAGGGTCACGGATCGCCTTCACCATCCAAATCCTGAATGACTGCATAAGACACGGGGACGGTTTGTACTGCTTCAAAAAAGAGTACACTGTCCCCAACCCATAGGAGCGGTCAAATTGTTGCCGCCTGCTGTCTAAACGCTACCGGGGATAACCCCTGAAGGCGAAGCTGAGGCCTTTCCTCATTGTAAAAACGG
>JARLHX010000310.1 GCA_031292035.1 Negativicutes bacterium
CGGCGGCAACTCGCCTTCAAGGCACCCGTTCCATATCTTTTCGATTCGGGAACGATATTCTCCACCCCTTTTGGCTCACCAAGGGTTCGGCCGAAGGAACTGTTCTGGTGACCGAGTCCCATGCTCGGGGCCCAAATTCGCCTTCGAAAATCCAGGTAGATGGACATTTGAGGTGATCTTCATCACCGCATTTGATTTTGCTGAAAGGTAATCTGAGTGGCGGTTACCTATGTGAAACGTGACTGCTTGAGATTGAAGATTTTGGCCAAAACGAGGAAGACTCCAGAGCTCAGAGGGTGGCACGATGACCCGATAAACTCTGGTTTATGTTAAACTTCAACCAGGTAACACAAAAGTTACACTACGGTAACATTAACGATGAATGTGCAGCGCTATTTCCGGTTGGTAATCTGCCTTTAATTCCTTCTGATTTGAACGAGGGGGCCTTGGCAGCTCAACCAGGAGCGTGGTCGCAGAGGTGAAGTAATGTCGGTTTTTTTGTTTTTTATTCCTTCTTTCTACAAGTTCGAGTCTGTCGATAATTCGTTAATTGACAGGGGATCTCAGCCGGTTCAACTCGGTTCACAGTCGAGAGCTAAATACCGTGGATACTGGGGCGTCTTTTCGCGATTGCTCGGATTTGCTGCACACATCGTATCCAGATACAACCGGAATTCCCGGGCCAATCGTCCATCCACTGACGGGAGAGCACCTATTTTTCGGCGCGAATGGGTGTGGGCGATCCTCATCGGCTTTACGCCTTTTTTGTTGTTCTGCCAGTCCGGCCGGGCGGCGGTGTCCCTTTCAGCCACTTCCCTCTCGTATGGCACGGTCGCCGTCGGTACGGCAAGCACCTCGCAGTCGGTGACGATGAGCAACACCGGGACCGCGGCATTGACCATCACCAGCATTGCAGTGACCGGGACAAATGCTTCCTCTTTTGTGTTTGCGAACAGCTGTGGGACGAGCCTGGCTTCCGGAGCCAGCTGCACCATCAGCGGATACTTCGCACCCACGGTGGCGGGCACAATGACGGCAGCAGTTACCATCACAGATAGCAACAAGCACTCACCGCAAACGATCACGTTGAGCGGGACCGGCGCAGTGCCCACTGTGACGCTGTCGGCTACCAGCCTTTCTTACGGCACGATTGCTGCGGGCACGTCGAGCAATTCGCAGTCAGTGACGATGACCAACACCAGCAGCGTAGCGGTAACGTTCAGCAGCATTGCGGTGACGGGAACAAACGCTTCCTCATTCGTGTTTGCCAACACCTGCGGGACGAGTCTGGCTGCCGGGGCTAGCTGCACCATTAGTGGAACCTTCGCACCCACGGTTTCGGGTACAATGACAGCGGCGATCACCATCACCGACAACGCCAGCGGTTCACCGCAATCGATCGCACTGAGCGGGACCGGCGTGGTGCCAGTGACTCTCTCAGCTACCAGTCTTTCTTACGGCTCGATTACCGTAGGCGCGTCAAGCGCGTCGAAGTCGGTGACGATGACCAATACCGGGACCGCGGCATTGACCATCAGCAGCATCGCTTTGACCGGAACAAATGCGTCTTCGTTCGTGTTTGC
>JARLHX010000311.1 GCA_031292035.1 Negativicutes bacterium
CGGCGCTTTACCAGCAAATTGAGGACAGCCTGACCGCAGATCAGGTGCAGGCCATCAAGAAATTGAGCCTGACACAGGCACAATTAACCTACATGATCCAGCAGCAAAGCACCGTGACCAGTTCGAGTTCGAGCAGTTCGTCTTCCAGCGCCTCCGGCAGCGCCCAATCTCAGACCGGTGATCCTGGTATCGGCGGTGGGGCGCCGGGCGACAGCAGTGATATCAGCGCAATTATCGGGCAAACCACCACCAGCAGCACTACAGTCCAAAAAACCAGCACGGTCAAAAGCTCAACAAGAAGTGTAAGTCAGCTCAATGTGGTATTTGCGAACTCGGTGATCACGTTATTACAAAAACAAATCAGTTGATATACGAGTAAGGTAGCACGCCTTCTACGTATAAAATCAGGCAGGTAGGAAAAGGGTTGGGCCAACAGAGGTAAGGCCCAACCCTTTTTGTTGTTATTCAGAAAGATAATGCAGTTACATAATCGGTTGTCCCGGGCACTTGAGTGCTTGATGCGCCGGCCCTTCTTGATTAAACTGCTATTGATGCTAAAAAAACTGCTTGCTGCTTCCCTGCTCGGAATTGCTCTTGGGATCATTGCCTCCCGCTACCTGTTGGTCGGCTCCGCTTTGAGCCTGATACCCTGGGGGGTTGCCGGTCTGCTGCTCGGCCTTTGGTGCCCAACCTATCGAACCGCCGCCTCAACCGGTGCGTTATACGGATTCCTGTTGGCTTTCACCTTTATGCTGGCAGGCTACCAGGGCTCCGCTCCTATCCTCAGCCGGCTGCCATTTTTTGCTATACTGGGTATCGTAGGAGCGGTCTGTGGCGCCGCATTAGGGCTGGTCGGTTCCTTCGCCCGCAGGAAATTTAGCCGGGCAGCTTGACCCCCTTCACTATTCCTGCCTCAAGGAAATAAATAATGGCTTTATTCAGCAAACTGCTTAAAATTGCGGTCAGGATCGCCATTTTTGGCATCCTGGTGCTCGTGCTCGTTATTGGCGCGTTCATCGCGGTTTTGGATATTTCCCGCAACCAGACCTTGCAGCTGCCGGCCCCCTCCGGTCCATACCGCGTCGGAAGAAGCATTTTTGATTGGGTCGATCAAAATCGCACTGACCCTCTGGCCGATCAGCCTAACCTCAAGCGCGAACTGGCAGTATGGGTCTGGTATCCTGCCCAGCCGGACTCCTCCAGCAAACCGGCTCCCTATCTACCGGCTGCCTGGGCCCAGGCCAGGAACAAGGATCAAGGCATTGGTATATTGATCGAGAGCGGCTTGAACAGGATCGTAACCAACTCGTTCGCCGATGCCCCGCTTGCCAGCCAATCCTCCAGCTACCCAATTCTGATGATGCAGCCCGGCATGGGCCCCTCTATCCCGAATTACACGGTGCTGGCCGAAAACCTGGCCAGCCACGGATACATCGTGGTCGGCCTCAATACCACTTACACCTCCAACGTAGTGACATTTCCCGATGGGCGCGTGCTGCTTCGTTCGCAAAAAGGCACCATTCCAGACAGCGCCAGTCCAGCAGACGTCCAACATATCGGGAACAGTATTATGGCGGTCTGGAGCCAGGATGTGATTTTTGCGATGGACCGGCTGCAAAGCTTGAACGCCGATCCGACCGGCCCATTCTACCGGCGCCTGGATCTTGAGCATATCGCTGTATTCGGGCATTCGTTTGGGGGGGCCACTGCCATCGCCGTCTGCCAGCAGGACCCGCGCTGTAAAGCCGGGGCTGACCTGGACGGCACACCGTTCAGTAACGAGGCCCAGACTGCCATCCCGGTGCCATTTTTATTCATGACCGAAGATTACTCGGCCGGCTGTGACCAGAACTGCCTGGCGATAAAACAAATGGCCAGCCTTGAACCTTCCGGCCGCGTTTACAATCTTTCTGTAAACGGCACAAAGCATTTCAATTTTACCGACCTGGCCATGCGCCAGGTTCCGGCCGTTCGCCCTTTGTTCATGGCAGCCGGATATATCGGCACGATCGACCCCGCGCGAGGCGAAGAAATTGCCAACGCTTACCTGCTGGCTTTCTTTGACCAATCCTTAAGAGGCATAGCCTCGCCGCTCTTACAGGGCCCATCCCCCGACTATCCGGAAGCGCAGATCCACAAATAGTATCACCCAACCAGTAAGGCAGGACTTTGTACCTGCCTTACTTACGCCTGCTTCTTGCACTTGCTATTTATCCGCTGGTCGGTACTTCCGTCGGTTCCGGCGTATTCGTATCGGTTGACGTAGGAGTTTTGGGCGTTTTGGTTGGAGTCGGCGTTTTGGGTGTTTTGGTTGGGGTAGGTGTTTTAGTTGGGCCTGGCGTATTGGTCACCGTTAGTGTATCGGTGTCCCCGGTCGGCGTTATCGTTGGGGTGTTGGTGGCAGCGCTGTTCGAAACAACAATCTTCACCCACACCGTCGAGCCAAATCCGCTGCCCGAGGCGTTGTACAATCTCCAAAAGCCGGTATAAGTTCCTTCTGAGCTGGGCGCAACCATCGGCACTGAGATCTGAATCTCCTGCGAGGGCGCCACACTGTTGGTCAGGCTGGCCGAAACGCCGCTCATCTGGCTGCCGCTAGCAAAGGTCATCGAATAACTTGTGCTCCAGGTGCAGGTGCCGCTGTTTTGCAGCATCCAGGTCTTGGTAAAGCTCTGGCCTGGGGCCAGCACGGTGCCATCCGGGATGGTTACATCGCTGACGTAGATCGAGTTATCACAGGCGCTGACACTTGCAGGTGTCACGGTTTGATAGGAATAAGGTGGATAATCGGTCGGCGCTACGGCTGGCGTATCTGTAGTCTGAAGTGTCGGGACATCGGTTGGCATCATCGTTGGCACATCCGTAGCAGGGCCCGGCTGCGCCGTCAGGGTGGCTGCCACGGCGGTGTAAATATCCGCCGCCGAAAGCGGCGGTGTAGCGGTATCGGTTGCTTTACTGCCGCCGCAGGCGCTCAACAAAGCTATGGCTACAAGCGAAAAA
>JARLHX010000312.1 GCA_031292035.1 Negativicutes bacterium
TAAACGGGTCAGTTAATAATAACGTCAACTTTGCTTGACGCGCCGGTTGAAGACCCTTACGGTTCGGTCAGGGCACGAAAGCTGCGCCTTGAGTATCCCGGCGCGATCTATCAGGTGATGAATCGCGGTGATCGCAGGGAAGCTGTTTTCCAAGACCACCAAGATCGCCAGCGGTTTCTGGAAACCTTGGGGGAGGCTTGCCAGAAAACCAGTTGGCAAATTCATGCCTATTGCCTGATGGACAACCACTTTCATCTGGTGATCGAGACGCCGCCGGCCAATCTGGTGGTGGGAATGAAAGGGCTGCTGGGGACCTATACGGGACGGTACAACCGGCGGCACAAGGAGTTCGGACATTTGTTCAGCGGCCGTTATAAGGCGTTGGTGGTGGAGGGGAGCGGCCACGGCTATCTCAAGACGGTGTGCGACTACGTCCACCGCAATCCGGTGCGAAAGCGGTGTCAACCCATAGAAAGGTTCATTATTGGCTTGGTCTGATGTTGGGCTTTCCGTAGTTTAGGTAGTCATGCCGCGCAAGCTACGTGTCCAATATCCCGGGGCGATGTATCATCCGCCTTCGCCAAGGCTACGGCGGGACAAGTGTGATGTGCCGGGGGGACCGGCGGGAGGATATTTTTCTGGATGATGTGGATCGGCAGGATTTCCTCAAGACGCTGGCGGAAGCCTGCCAAAAAACGGACTGGCAGATTCACGCGTATTGTCTGATGCGCAACCATTATCATCTGGTGCTGGAAACGCCGGACGCCAATCTGGTCGCCGGCATGGCCTGGTTGCAGAGCACGTACACCATTCGGCTCAATCACCGGCACAAACTCTTCGGTCATGGGTTCAGCGGGCGGTACCGAGCGCAGTTGGTGGCGGGCAGCGGCAAGAGCTACCTGCGCACGGCCTGCGACCATGTGCATCTCAATCCGGTGCGCGCCGGGCTGCTGGCGAGAGGGGAGCGGCTGTTGGCGTATCCGTGGAGCAGCTTTGGCGCCTACCTGGCCGCTGGCCGACATCGTCCGGCCTGGATTCGGGTGGACCGTCTGCTAGCCGAACACGGTATTCGGCGGGACACGGCCGAGGGGCGGCAGGAGTTTGAGCGTCGTATGGAGGCGCGCCGCTGGGAGGAAGCCGAGCCTGAAACCATGACCGCCCTGCGCCGAGAGTGGTGCCTTGGGGGCGAAGAGTTTCGCTTGCGGAGAGAGACCACGCTTACGCTCAAGGCCATTGCGGCGCGGGTTCAACTGGGCACCTCGAAGGGAGCCAATACCAATCCGCACAAATGGATGCGAGCCAGACCCCCCGCAAGCCGGGAGCATCCCCGTGCCCAATTATGAAAGAACATTTCTATTGGTTGACCCCTATTTAGGCGGTTTAACCACGGAGACACGGAGGCACCGAGCAAATCCGAAGGCCGAAATCCGAAATCCGAAAGAAGGCCGAAATCCGAAATTTAAACAGAAGGAAACGAAGGTAACGAAGAAAAACGGTTGAGCTCCACCTGCGGTCTCTTGGCCCCAACTGTTGATTTGCGCTGGTGTGGCGGCGGACGCGCCGGAATTAATGCCATTTTTGGCTTGCACGCGGCGAGGTTGGGTGTAGAAAAGTCTTTAAGCATTGAGTGCCGCCGGGCGGAATGAACTGGCTTGGCAACCGATGTGGTTTGCGGCGATGTCAACGCGATGGATCAATGACGATGGTACGGCGCGAGCGGGCTCAAGGTGGACCGGGGCCGGCAGAGGAGATTTGTCTTCCAATTTGGACTGTGAGGATGACCAAGTATTATCTTACGGGGTAAACGACGGTTGGAATCCCATCGCCATCCTCAATCCGCAATCCTCCATCCTCGAGGCCTTCACGTGGGGGAGTGATTTGTCCGGCTCGCAGCAAGGGGCGGGCGGCGTGGGAGGGTTGCTCACGGTGAGCTACCGGGGGACAGCCACGACGAATTGTTTTGTGGCGTATGATGGCAACGGTAACGTGGCCAGCCTGATCAACGCGGCGAATGGTGCGTTGGTGGCCAGTTACGAATATGGCCCCTTCGGAGAAGTCATCCGTGCCACTGGGCCGATGGCTAAGGCCAATCCCTTCCGGTTCTCAACCAAGTACCAGGATGATGAATCGGACCTGCTATACTACGGATATCGGTACTATAAGGTATCAACGGGAACGTGGGGGAACCGCGATCCAATAGGTGAAAGTGGTCAGCTGAATATTTATAGTTTTATTTTTAATAACCCAGTTGGGATGGTTGATGTAATGGGTTTTTTCCCTTATGATCTAACTCCTCCGACTGTTGTGGCTTCTGGCGGTCAAATAGTTGGACCACCATTAAAAACAAATACAGCAAAAGGGAATGTAATTAAAGGCGTAGTTGTGGGCCAAAAGCAATATCCTCGAAAGGGTGAGTGTGGTTGTTGGCGCCGGAATATTTATGCTGATTTTACGCCAATACTTACTCAACAGGATTATCGCTATGAAGCGTGGGTTGAATATAGTGATAAATTCACTGACTATAATGAACTTATAACATCGACTCATGATGGTCTTGAACTTGCTGAAGAAGAAGACGCTGGAGCCGGGGAGATGGCACTTATCGTCTTAGCGGCTCAGCTGATAGCGTTAATCGAAGCTCAAATTGAGGCTGGTGACTCCACTGAAACTTGGACGGTTACAACCACCACTGATTTCTGGACCGCTCCAACCATTACTTGGAATAAAAGCGCAAACTATTATAAAAATGGCGAATCTGTCAAAATTTCCAATAAAACCTGTAAAGCGAAGGTTACGCTATATGATATCAACAGTATCACCAAATTTTTAACACCGGTCTTTACAGGTATAACCATCCACTTATAAGTGCATTTTAATTGCTGATTTTATGAAAACCTACGCAATGCTGTTATTTGTAATTGGCAGTTGTTATGCTCAGTGCGAGGATTTTTTCTTATTTACAACAGTTGGCGAAAAGAAGTTTCTTTTGGAATCAAGTCGCCATAAAAATATAGGGGACTTCCAATAACCCTGTTTTTCATATTTGTGAGTTAGTTTGGTCTATTGAAAA
>JARLHX010000313.1 GCA_031292035.1 Negativicutes bacterium
ACGCTTCAGCGTCGATTTGGTCGCTTAGTTCCGAACGTGTGTTAGGAACAAACTATAACCAGAAAAGAATTAGAATATTTTGATTAGGTTATTTACGAGCGCAACAGAGGAAAAAAATTAACTGACGATACCATAGCACAACCAGCCAAATCCTAGTGCTCACCATTCACTTCACTTTATCCCCTGTGCAGTTTTGAGGGAGTATACCGTAAGGATATTCACCTTAATGGTTCGAAGCTGAGGCTTCGAGCTAAGCGACCACATCGACGCTAAAGCGTCCTGTGTCTGCTTAATTCAGTGTCGATAGCTACGGGGTTCCACCTGTTCCCATACCGAACACAGTAGTTAAGCCCGTATACGCCGAAAGTACTTGGTTGGAAACGGCCTGGGAGGATAGGTAGGCGCTGATTCGAAAAACACCCATCATTTGATGGGTGTTTTTCTCTGTCTTTGCATGGGCGTCTAGTAATTATCCAAGTGCTAAAAGCGATTGCTTCAAGCGTGTTCTTAGTTCGACACTTTCTGACGTACATAATACGCAGCCCCGATAATTACTAGCAGGATTGACCCCGAGTAAAGGCCTGGGAGCTGATCAGGATACAACGGAGTGGTCAATATTGTGAGGATGATAGCCCCAAAGCAAATCCAGGAGAGATAGGGATAGCCAGGTGCCTTGTATTTCAATTTTTCTGGTGCAGTTTTCAATAGTTTCTTGTGGTAGAAATAATGAGTGGCTGAGATACTCAGCCAGTTTATCAAGGCGAGGAACCCGCTGGCGCTAACTGTATATATGAAAATTTTTTCTGGCAAATGATAGGACAGCAGGACGATGAGAAGAAGCACCGTCCCGCTGAAGGCCACAGCTACTGTCGGCACTCCTTTCTTGTTACGGTAGCCGACGAGCTCGGGCGCCTGCCGGTCTTGCGCAAGGGAAAACAGCATGCGCGAGGACGAATATACTTGCGAATTGAGGGCCGATAAGGCAGCGGATAAAAGGATAAAATTGATGATATCTCCCGCATAAGGAAGCTGAATGGCGTGGAATATCTGGACGAATGGACTTGTTGCCGGATCAATGCGGGCGACTGGCAATAAGGTGATGATAAAGAAGGTGGCAAGAGTATATAGCAATACGATCGACGAGGTTACAGCCAGTGCGGCGGGAGGAACAGATTTTTCCGGATTTTCAGTTTCTACGGCGGCAAGCCCGATGATTCCCGTACCGGTATAGGCGAAAAAGATGAGGAGCATGGATCCGAGAACACCGGTAAACCCTTGGAGAGGAGCTTCGGTAAGTGATCGAAAGGGTGCCAGATTTTCGGTCGTGTTGCCAATGGGAATGCCAGCGGCTAACAAGATTCCAAGCAGTAGAAATAGGACTAAGGTCAATACTTTTGTGACGGACAATCCCAGTTCTAGTTTGCTCAACCCTTTCAGGTCATTAAAATTTGCTAATGTGATACCGCATGAGAAGACCAGACTCAAAACCCATAGGGGTGTGTGGGGAAACCAAAGGCGGCTGAAAATAGCGCAGGCAGTGACTTCGCTCGCCATCCCTAAAACTCCGCTGGACCAAAACATCCAGCCGACGACGAAGCCCCACCAGTCACCGAAAACTTCCTGGGCATACACTTTGAAGGAGCCTGGCACCGGGTTAGCAATGGTCATTTCGATGATAAAAGCGACTTCCATCATCATAACCAGTCCACCAAGCAAGTAGGCGAGGGGTGCCCAGCTGCCGGCGATGGTAATTACGAGACCGCTGGCAAGAAAAATGCCGGAGCCAATAATATTGCCAAGGGCCATGACGGCAAAATCCGTTTTGTTGAATGACTTCAATCGGCGATTCCTCCTCTCTTTGGTCATAGTATCTGCCGCCAGCCTGTCATCATACCGAAAGGTCAGCGATAGGCTCTCACTTATGGACAGAGCAGTAATATCACGACGGTCTATTTTTGCTAAGTTTTTGTCGGACGGAGGATTAGTCGACGTCGCCTGCCGAATAAAATAATAGGAAGATAGCAGCAAATAGGTGGGAGGATGGAAATGAAGTCGTTATTTGATCAGACTTGTATTAACAATATGAAAGTAAAAAATCGGCTTGTCCGCGCAGCGACCTGGGAGAATATGGCCGATTCGGCCGGACAATTGACCGATAGACTGTGGCGGGTATATGAAGAGCTTGCGGCAGGAGAGGTTGGGATCATTCTTACCAGCTTCGCCTTTATTCTGGAAGCCGAACAGCCTAGTCCCGGCATGCTCGGCATTTACGCCGATTCTTTTATTGCCCAGTACCGGAAGCTGACAGATATGATTCATGCTTATGGCAGCCGCGTGGTGCTGCAAATAGTATATGGCGGATCGCAAACGGGCTATCGACCGGAATCCCGAACCATCTGGGGACCTTCGGCCGTTCCCGAATTCGGCACTGGCGTAGTACCCAAAGAAATGACCAAAGAAGAAATAAATACGCTGATAAAAGCCTTTGGGGATGCGGCCCGCCGGGCCAAAGCGGCCGGGTTTGACGGCGTTGAAATTCATGCAGCTCATGGCTATTTATTGGGGCAGTGGCTCAGCCCGCTCCACAACCACAGGCAGGACGAATACGGCGGCAGTATCGAAAACCGGGGACGGCTGCTATTCGAAGTCTATGAGGAAGTTCGCCGCCAAGTGGGCTCTGATTATAATATATGGATCAAGATCAATTGCGAGGATTTTGTCCCAGGCGGCACGGAATTTGGCGACATTCTTCATGTCTGCCGGGAACTTGCCAGGCGCGGCATCGACGCCATCGAAATGAGCGGAGGAATTCTCGGCGCTAAAGAACTGCGGGCTTTTCGACCGAACATTGACCGACCGGAGAAGGAGGCATATTTCGAAGCCTATGCCGCCCAAGTTGCCGAACAGACCAAGGTGCCTGTCATCCTGACAGGGGGGCTCAGGACACCGGAGGTAATGGAGCGGATTTTGCAGCAAACCGGGATTGAATATTTCGCGATGTCCCGGCCGCTTTTGGCAGAGGCCGGGCTGGTTAGACGCTGGGAGAAGGGCGACCGTACCCCGTCAAAGTGTATTTATTGCAACCAATGTCGCTCGCCGCAGGGCAATGTTTGTGTCTTAAACCGAGCTATACCAGAAAAATAATCGCCAGTGTAAGGTGTTGTTCTGCTGGCAGGCGTGACAGGTCACTAATTTATATAGTATAAAGGGGCACCCGGAAAAACCGGGTGCCTTTTTGGTTTGCCGTCAGAAAAGTATGCTGATAAACATTAAAGCGAAGGTAGCTTTGCGTAACAATAGCGCAGGTAGCATCCATGCGTGTTCAAGAAAAAGAATGTTGTGATTAACCTCTTTAGACCCCTTCCTTGGCGGCTAAGTTTCGACAAAATTTTTAAAAAATAAAGGGATAATGTCGCTTTGTGTAAAAATAGACTATGCAGATGTTCGTTGCCAGATGGAACAGCAAGTGAGTCTGTGGTCAGTAAGCCTTCATTATTTTATCGCAGGAGGCGTCCACATTGAAATCACCCAACCTTTCGTATTTGACAGCGTTATTCAAGGGACGACTGTTGTCTGGCTATTCGCGACTCATTTTTATGCTGGGGATTTTGTTGATTGCCGGTCTTTGGTTGTTTGTCTTCTATCAAACTAATCGTGATTACGAAAGGACGATGGAAGAATCGTCCCAGGAAACCATGAATCTAACCATAGCCTTTGAAGAACATGTGCGAAGTATCCTCTCTGAAGCAGACAAGGATTTACTCAAACTAAGACAGGTCTATGAAAGAGAGGGTGTTTCCAGTCCGATCACTATTGCCTTGCTGGAGATAATGGGAAACGATCCGACCCGGTCTCAAGTGTCCATTAACAGCCCACAAGGAATTGTATTGGCAAGTTTTGATAAACGGGGCTTAGGAAATAACATTTCCGACCGGGCATATTTCCAAGCCCAACGGGATGCTACCAGCGACACACTAGACATAGGAAAACCGGTCATAGCCAGGGCAAATCAGCAGGCCACCATTCCCCTAACCCGCCGCATCAATAATCCGGACGGCTCCTTTGGCGGTATTGTTTTTGTCGGCATCAAAACAGACTACTTTCTTGATTTTTACAAAAAAATAGACCTTGGTGAGAATCAACTGATTTCTCTAATCGGCACTGATGGATTCATCCGCGCGCGGCAAAGCGGCCGTCAGTTTGAGACCGGTCAGGATCTCAGAGGAAGCATCATTTGGCAAAGTATTCAGGCAGGCCATCCATATGGTACATACACAGCAAGCAGCATGGTAGATGGGATTAACCGCATCTTCAGTTTTCGCGCCATGCCGGACTATCCACTGATCATTTCAGTTTCAAAAACTACCCAGGCGGCCCTCGCAAGTTTTGAACAACGCAGGCGAAGTTATCTGTTTGGGGCTTTACTGATCAGCTTATTCATTGCCGCTTTTTGTGGTCTACTGGTTAACCGGCAAAAGAAATTGTTGGTACAAAACGAAGCATTGCAGGCTCAAGAAGAAGAACTTCAAACTCAGAATGAAGAACTACGGGCTCAAGAAGAGGAGCTTCAGGCGCAGAATGAAGAATTGCGGGCACAAGAAGAGGCGCTCTCCACGGTAAATATCCAACTGGTTGTATCAAATGAGGTTGTTGCGGCAGAAAAAGAGCGGCTGTCATCGCTGATCAACAGCATTAGCGACGAAGTTTGGTTCGTGGACACAGCGAAGAACTTTACCTTGGCAAATCCAGCGGCGTTGCGCGAGTTCAACCTCGGCGCAAATCAGACCGCTGTGGAGGATTTGGCTGCCGCGTTAGAGGTCCTGCGGCCTGACGGGAGTCCCCGGCCGGTTGAAGAAGCGTGGCCCCTGCTAGCACTTCAAGGAAAAGTCATCAAAAACGGGCAGGAAATAGTCCGAACGCCCGCAACCGGAGAGTTGCGCTATCGCGCAGTCAGTGCCAATCCTGTCAGGGATGTCGATGGTAACATCATCGGAGCGGTAGCTGTCGTCCGGGATACTACCGAACACCGAAAAATCGAGCAGGAGCAGCTGACGGCCTTGTTGAAATTGGAAGCGGCTTTGGGCAGCATGACGGACGCCGTATTTATTTCCGATGCCGAAGGACGATTTATTGAATTTAATGACGCCTTTGCCACCTTTCACCGATTTGGAAATAAGACCGAGTGTCTGAGGACTCTTGGTGAGTACCCGGATATCTTGACGGTATTCCTGGCTGACGGGAAACCGGCACCGATGGACCAATGGGCTGTACCCAGAGCTCTCAGGGGCGAGACGGTAACAAACGCCGAATATATCCTGCAGCGTAAAGATACAGGTGAAAGCTGGGTTGGCAGTTACAGTTTCGCCCCCATTCGCAGCAAAGAAGGCGTCATCACCGGGGCGGTCATCGTCGCTCGCGATATCACTGGGCGCAAGCAGATTGAGGATGAGCTCAGCGAAAGCCGTGAACGTTATCGGGCCCTTGTACAGCAATCATCTGACGCCATCGTATTATGCGAATTTCCGTCGATGAAAATTGTCGAGGCCAACGCCGCCGCTGCCAAAATGTTCGGCTATTCGGAAGCTGATCTTGTCACATTGAATTTGGCTGACTTTCGCGCAGTCAACGAAGACAAAGTCGATGTTGTACGTCAGACCCTGGCGGAATCGAAAATTCTTCTGCCGGAGGTTCGCCAATACCGGCATAAAAACGGGCACATTGTCTATTCGGAACAGGCCGCTTCTCTTATCGAGGTCCACAGTCAGCAACTGGCCATATTTACCTATCGTGATATTACCGCAGCCCGGAAATTTCAGGAGGAGATACAAGCCGAGGTCGAGCTGGCCGGCAAAGTCCAAAAAGCGATGTTGCCAGGGGACTACAGCGGCGAGAAGGCGACCATTCGCACCATCTATGAGCCGTTACATTTAGTAAGCGGTGACTATTATGGCTATAAGTGGTCTAAAGACGGCGAAGTGTTAAATGGCTATATTCTCGACATAACAGGACACGGTATGGCGACGGCGTTGCAGACAGCCGCAGTCAGTGCAGTGCTGGGTGAAGAGCTGGGAAAAGAGCGGATTTGGACGGCGCAAACGCTAGAGAGGCTTAATTTGCATATGTCTGCCTATTTGCCGGATGAATCCTTCGCCGCCATCCTGACCTTCTCACTGGATTTCCGCTCCAAGCAGCTTACGTTAATCGGGGGAGGCATCAATTACTATTTAGGCTCGACGTATAACAGCAATGACTGGGGCGTCTTGTCCGGGTACTACCTTGGCATTTCCGAGACCGCTAACTTTGGCGTGGCAACCTTTCCGTTGCAGTACGGAGACACTTTTTATTTCCTGACTGACGGAATAGCGGACCTGATCAAACGGGATGAGCCGATGCTTGTGCATGATTTTACCGCGACGATAGAAACGTTGCGGCAAGTGGCCGACAGTCCGGAAAAGTTTGATGACTGCTTAGCGCTTTGCTTACAGATCAAGGGGCTTGACCCTTACCCGGTTTCTTTCGAATATGCGAAGCCGGACGACAGAACACGGATAAGGCCACGCGTGCTGACTGTATTGACGGAAATTGCCGGCGCCGCGAATACGGCGGTCGAGATCGCGATTGGCGAGGCAATAACCAACGGACTGGAGCACGGGACAAAGGTCAATATCAAAGTCAATAAGATTGGCGAGAGACTCGTCGTCCGTGTTCGCGACAATGGCTCTGGATTCAACGGCAATGCGGCGATTGCCGCAATTCAAGCGGCGGGAATTCACGAGACCTTTCTTGTTCAGCTGTGGGAAGAGAGAGGCCGGGGGCTACCGATGATGCTGAAATTTATGGATCGGGTTATCTATAATAAAGCTGGGAATGAAGTCTTGTTGGTAAAGCAGTTATAGAGTGGGCTAACTAATAAGAGGCATATTCTTGTGGCGATTTTTAATACAAACAGGCAAAAGCTCTCACCATGCGGTGAGAGCTTTTCATACTGGCAACAATCAAGGGTTACCGGCGACTTTCCTGGGTAATTTGTTCGAGGGTCTTAATCAGCAAAGTGAGAACCTGATTGACCGGGGTGGGCACGCCCAGCCGTTCGCCTTCCCGGACGATGGCCCCGTTGATGGCGTCAATTTCGGTAGGGCGGCAGTTTTGCAGGTCCTGGAGCAGAGAAGAAGTATTGGGGGCGGTGGCTGTTGCGATGGCCAGCACCTTTTCCAGCGGGGCAGCATAAGGCAATTCGATGCCGGCTGCGGCGGCGACAGCCACCGCTTCTTGGACGGCCAAAGCTACAAGGGCTCTGGTCTCGCGGTAGTCGGCCAGTTGTCCGTTTTTGAGGCCGGTAATGCCGGTGAGGGCGTTAATGCCGACATTGACCACCAGTTTGCCCCAGATCAAAGAGGGCACATTGTCGGCCGCTATCGTGGTCATGCCGGCTTGTGATAATACGGCGGCGATACGTTGCAGGCGGGGACTGATGCCGCCGCTTAGCTCGCCGATATGAGTATCGCCATGACCGGCGTGGAGTACTTGGCCAGGGGCTAATAGTGTGGCCCCCTGGGCGGTTGTACCGGCAATAATTCGTTCTGCACCAAGAAGCTGGGCCAATTGCTCAGCATTGCCGTAGCCATTTTGCAGGGTCAATACGGCGGTGTCCGGCCCGAGTAACCCTATGGTGGCCTGAGCGGCACTGCGGGTGGCTGTTGCTTTGACAAACACGATGATAAGGTCGACAGTGCCAATTTCCGAAGGGTTGGTAGTTGCGCGAGGGAAGGTGACGACTTTCCCATCAGCGGTGGTGATCGAAAGCCCTTGTGCTTGGATGGTGCGGACAAGCGGTTCCAGTAAATCCAATAGCCAGACTTCCTGCCCAGCCAGCGCCAACCGTCCGCCAAACAAGCTGCCCATGGCGCCGGCTCCGATAATAGCAATCTTCATAAGCGGCATCCTCCGTTAATACAGTCGCTTCAACACTTCTTCCTTCATGGTGAAGCTGTGCTCCGGGCCGGGGAAGTCTCCACTGGCGACTTCTGCTGCATAACTGTCGAAAGCCGCGAGAATCGATTTTCCAACGGTAGCATACTGCTTGGCGAACTTTGGTACAAATCGGTCAAACAGTCCAACCATATCGTGGGTGACCAGCACCTGACCGTCACAGTGAACGCCGGCGCCGATGCCGATGGTGGGGATGGAAAGTTTTTTGGTGATCAATTCGGCCAGCGGGGCCGGGATGGCCTCAAGGACGATGGCGCAGGCGCCCGCCTCTTCCAACTGCTGCGCTTCGGCAATCATTCTCTCGGCTGCAGCCGCATCTTTGCCCTGGACTTTGAAACCGCCCAGTTGGGACGCGGTCTGGGGAGTCAGGCCGATATGGGCTATCACCGGGATGCCGGCCCGGACAATCGCTCGCACGGTATCCACGACGGCAGCGCCGCCCTCCAGTTTGACGCAGTCGGCGCCGCCTTCCTGCACAAGCCGGCCGGCGTTGCGGATGGCGTCTTCTATCGAAATATTATAGGACATGAAAGGCATATCGCCGATAATTAGCGTGTTTTTCGCCCCGCGGACCACCGCCTTGATATGATGGAGCATCTCGGTCATAGTGACCGGGACGGTACCGTCGTACCCCAGCACCACCATTCCCAATGAGTCTCCCACCAGGATAGTTTCAATTTCGGTCTGATCCACCAGGATGCCGGTAGGATAATCATAAGCGGTTACCATCCGGATCTTCTTGCCTTGCTCCTTCATTTCCCTTAGCGCGGGGATGGAAATTTTCTGTTTGCTCATAACGCCACTCTCCTTCATTCATCCAGGGCAGACTCGTCTGCTCCCGGTGCTGTCAGACAGAGAAATCGTCGCAAAAAGGACGATTTTTCCTGTTGTAGCAGCTATATTCGCCACACCCAAGCCATTCCCTGCTGTAAGTATGGTCGTGGGGGAAAGGAAAGGACAGGGATGGCTTGCCATCCTTGTCCCGAGGAACGATGATTTATCAAATTGATCTGGGCTGATGTTCCTTTGGCTCATCTTAGGCAATGATAATTAAACACAGCCTTCAATGCATTTAAAGCCACACTTTACGCATGCTTCACCACTTAATACCGCTGGGTCCACCTCATGAACGGAGCTGGTCTGACTGTCTGGTTGCGGACTGCCCTCTGGAGTCATTGTCGGTCACCTCCTTTGGTCCATAGTGTTGACCAAACAGGCGGCCGGTCATTCCTCCAAGCCGGACAGAATCAGTCTGCGGCCGGAGTTGCCGACAAAAGGTACTCTTGTAGCCTGGTGACGAATACCGCTTGCGCGGGCGTTATCTTTTGGTCGACCAGCAGGAGTGAAAAAAAAGCCACCTGGTCAATTTCTGGAAAGCAGGCTTTTTTGCCAGAATAGGGCGGCCATTCCATCTCAAACTGATTGCTTTTCAGGGGCAGGGAGGTGTCCCAGTCGCCTGCAAAAGCCCAGGCAAAAACGGTTTTACCGCTGGTCAGCGTCGTCGAGCCTAGGGGAAGGTATTCGCCTTGAGGGACAATCCCTGTCTCCTCCTGGAATTCCCGCACAGCAGCCGCTAAGAGGGATTCCTGGGTCTCCACCTCGCCTTTGGGAATACCCCAATAGCCGCAATCCTTATTTTTAAAGTAAGGGCCGCCGGGATGGGCCAGGAAAACCTCTAGTTCGCCATCCTTCAGCCGATACATCAGCAAGCCGGCGCTAATTTTTTTCACCATAATGCCCCTCCTTACCAGAACCTAGTTATTATTATAAAAGTTCCTGATGGAAACTACTAGCAAATGGAGGAATAAAAATGACGATGACGGAAATTATGTAAGTACAATAGAAGAAGGGACGGTGTCTATCCCATGTTATTTGATTCATTCAGCGTCAAAGGGCTGACCTTGAAAAACCGTATTGTCATGCCGCCGATGTGCAACTATATGTCAGACCGGGCCGGTCTTGCCAACGACTGGCATTTTATTCATTACGCCAGCCGGGCCATTGGCGGCGCCGGCCTCATTATCCAGGAAGCAACCGGGGTTGAGGACGGGGGACGAATCAGCGCCCGTGATCTGGGGCTATGGACTGACGAGCAAGGCGAGGCGTCAAAAAGAATTGTTGATATTGTTCACCGTCATGGGGCGAAAATTGGGGTCCAGCTGAATCATGCCGGCCGAAAAAGTGAAGTGGAATACCTCCATCCGGTGGGTCCCTCGGCGGTCGCATTCAGTGACAAGAGCCGTACACCCCAGGAACTGACGAAAGCCGAGATTGCTGCGATCGTGGACAAATTCGCCGCCGCCGCTAAGCGGGCGGTGGCGGCCGGCTACGACGTCATCGAGATTCATGGCGCCCATGGCTACCTGATCAACCAATTTCTGTCGCCCCTCAGCAACCAGCGCCGCGACGAATACGGCGGCGGGCCGGAAAATCGGGCCCGGCTGCTGGGCGAGGTGGTAACTGCGGTCCGTCAGGTGATGCCTGGGGATATGCCGCTCTTTGTCAGGGTGTCGGCCCATGATTATGCCCAAGGCGGTAACACGCCGGATGATTTGGTAACAATGCTGAATTTGGTCAAAGATAAAGGGGTCGATGTCGTCCATGTCAGCTCCGGTGCGGTGATCTCGGTCGCGCCGCGCGCCTTTGCCGGCTATCAGATTCCCTTTGCGCTGACAATCAAGGAAAAGACCGGCCTGCCGGTCATCGGCGGCGGGCTGATCACCGAGCCTGTTCAGGCCGAGCAGGTAATAAAGACCGGCGTCGACCTGGTTTTTCTCGGGCGCGAATTGCTCAGAGAGCCTTACTGGCCGCTGAAGGCAGCCTTTGTGCTGGGGCAGGAAACCGCGTGGCCCGAGCCTTATGTGCGGGGTAAGTTCTTATAATGACAGACCGGATTATTTTAGCTCAGACGCCATCATACGACCAGGCGGCAGTCGCTGCGGGGATTGCCGAAATACTGGATGGACTGGGCGGCATAGACAAGTTTGTCCAACCAGGCGAAAGAGTCCTGTTGAAACCCAATATGCTGGAGGGTCTGCCGCCCGAGCGGGCGGTAACCACCCATCCCGAAGTTGTCCGGGCCCTCATCCGCACTGTCAGACAGGCAGGCGCCATTCCGCTGGTGGGAGACTCGCCAGGACATGGCGGCACCCGTAAGGTGGCTGCGAAATGCGGTATTTTGGCGGTGTGCGAGGAAGAAGGAGTCGAACTGCTGGATTTCGCCATCGCGACCGAAGTGGCCATCCCCCAAGGCACCACTGTCAAAAAGCTGCTTGTGGCCAAAGCGGTATTCGAGGTGGATAAAATCGTCTCCATAGCGAAAATGAAGACCCATTCCTTCACCACCATCACCGGGGCGGTGAAGAACCTCTTCGGCTGCATTGTCGGTGCCGACAAGGCTCAGTTTCATCTCAGGATGAAGCGGCGGGATCATTTTGCCGGAATGCTGGTCGACTTGGCGCGGCTGATCAGCCCGATGTTATTTATCGTTGATGGCGTGGTTGGCATGGAGGGGAAGGGCCCGCGCAACGGAGACCCCAAGCAGGTGGGATTGCTGCTTGGCGGCACAAATGGTTTTGCCGTAGATCTGGTAATGGCGAGGGTTATGGGTTTCGAGGCCGAAAAAATGCCAGTAGCGGCCCAGGCATTAAAGCTAGGGCTGGTGCCCCCCCTGACCGAACTGGAACTGACCGGCAGCGGCAGCGGCGTACGTACGCAGTTTGCGCCGCCCCTCCATATGGAGTCGCTGGAAAGCCGGCTACCGGGCTGGATAGTGAATGTCGGCCAGAATCAGCTGACCGCCCGACCAGAAATCGAGGATCACTGCGTTGGGTGTGGCCGCTGCGTCGAGCACTGCCCTCCCCAGGCGATGAAATTGGTTGACGGCAGGCCGAAAATAGATTATAAAACCTGTATTCGCTGCTATTGCTGCCAGGAGCTTTGCCCTCACAACGCCGTACAGCTAAAATCCGGGTTGGTGCTTAAGGCGGCCAAGCGCCTGCTTGGCTAACGCGCAACTTGACAAATTCCTGACAAAGTTTTACACTAAATTTACTAATATTTGCGCTTGCACCCTGAAGGGGAGTAGCTTGCGAGGCAGAGTCAACATACTGATGGCAACATCTGGCTCTGTCGTTGGCTGTGGCCGATAAGCGAGACCTTTAGTGTGATCATGAAATATGGTCATACTAAAACTGGTCTCGTTTTAGTTTGATAGGCAGGAGGACAAAATCGTGACAGCATTTTTGACATCTTTGTTTTTTATCACTCTCGCCGAAATGGGGGACAAGACCCAACTTTTGTCCATCGCGCTGGCCACACGCTTTCACTGGCAGACCGTTTTATGGGGTATTTCTGCGGCCATTCTCCTCAATCAGTTGCTAGCGGTCCTTGTCGGCCATTACTTGACCCAACTGATCCCGATGAATTATCTGCAGATCGCCGCAGCCGCGTCTTTTATCCTCTTTGGCCTGTGGACCCTTCGCGGCGAAGAGGAGGAGGGCGTAGACAATCCCCGCGGTTACAGCCCGTTTTGGACAGTGGCCATCTCCTTTTTTGCCGCCGAGATGGGGGACAAGACGCAGCTGACCACGGTGGCGCTGGCCGCTCAGTTTAACAGCATTATTCCGGTATGGCTCGGAACCACTGGCGGCATGCTCATCGCCAACGGGCTCGGCATCATCGCCGGCATGGTGCTGGGAAAACGGATTTCCGCCGACACGATGAAGTGGGCGGCTGTGGTGACCTATATTGCCTTTGGTCTTTATGGGTTATACGATAATCTTCCGCCTCACTTGCTGACGCCGGTTTATAGTGTGCCATTTCTGGCCCTCTTGGTGCTGTCGATTTATCTTCTGGTGCGTACCGGACAAAGCGGGGCCAAGGCGCGCCGGTAACAAATGATCGGGACAAAGACACATATGCAAGAAAAAAGCCCCATCCAGCGCTTGCTGCTGATGGGGCTCTTTTCTGTTCGCCCATTGTCCAACCCATCCCGAAATGTCGCGCGTATAATTCACCAAACGTAAATCTGGCTCATAGTCTAAAGTAGCTACTATTTTACCAGGAGTCTGTTTAAATGCTTTTTTAAGGGGTGATTTGCCGATTCTGTCGCGAGAGGATGAGCAATTTGCAGGAACAAACGGTAGCAAGCATTCCGCTTCACGCCTTGCCTGAAACCGGGGAAATCAAAGCCAAAGCCAAGGGCTTTCTGAAATACCTTGGACCGGCTTTCATTGTAAGTGTGGCTTATATGGACCCGGGCAATTTCGGAACCAACATCGCCGGCGGGTCACGGTTCGCCTATGACCTTCTTTGGGTCATATTGTGGAGCAACATTATGGCGATATTTGTTCAGATATTATCAGCCAAACTGGGGATTGCGACTGGCGTAAATCTGCCGGACCACTGCGGTCAAGTCTTTTCCCGGCCGGTAAACTGGGGACTTTGGTCTGTAGCCACGGTGGCAGCTATGGCCACAGACCTTGCGGAATTTCTTGGGGGAGTATTAGGGTTTTATCTCTTGTTCGGGATTCCCTTGGTTTGGTCGGCAGCCCTGACAGGAGCCATTACTTATGGCATCTGTCATATGCAAAAATACGGGCAAGTCATTGTCGAACGAATTATTACGGCGATGGTGGCGGTCATCAGCATTGCCTATGTTGGCGAAATGCTGTTTTCCAAGGCTGATTGGGGGTTGGTAGGCTATCATGTCGCTGTGCCCATTCTAACGCCAGAGAGTACATTGGTGGCAGCCGGGATGCTCGGAGCAACGGTCATGCCGCATGTCATCTTTCTGCACTCCAGTCTGGTGCAGTCGCGCCGCACCGATTGCCCGACCGATTGCCGGCATCACTTAAAAATGGCGAAGATCGACGTGTTTGTCGCAATGAATATGGCCTTTGTTGTGAATGCAGCCATGGTTATTGTAGCCGCCGCCGTCTTCAACGGCAACGGACTGGATATCGACAGCATCGAAGCTGCTTATACAACACTGAAACCGCTGATGGGGAATATGGCGGCCGGAGCTTTTGGTTTGGCACTGCTGGCTTCTGGTCTGTCGTCCTCGACTGTCGGTACCATGGCTGGAGAAGTCATTTTAAAAGGATTTGTTGGCTTTGATATACCCATCAGCATCCGTCGGCTGATTACTATGTTGCCTGGTCTGGCTATCTTGATGTCCGGCATCAACCCGATGGAAGCGCTGGTATATAGCCAGGTAATTTTGAGCTTTGCTTTGCCGGGAGCCATCATTCCCCTGATGCTTGTTACCAATAAAGAGGCAATAATGGGAGCATTCAAAAACAGTTTTCTGACCAATTGCCTAGGCTGGGTTATTGTCAGCATGATATTGGCGCTGAACGCCTTGTTGCTGTATCTTACAATCACGGGGAAGGGCTAACTCCAAACGGGGCCAGGTTCCGCAAGGTTTATAGCGGGTGGCAGCCCAGCGACAAACCTTGCGGAATTTCTTGGGGGAAAATCAGAAAAGACCTTTATTTCCTGCTTCACTGCGGAAATAAAGGTCTCGCTATAGCAGCAGATCTGCCAGTAGAACCGGGCTTGCGCCAGCATGTCGATTCTACTCACGGACAACCGTCCGTTAGCTACTCCCCTTTATGGGATATCTTGTTTCATTGTAGTGTATTCGTACCAGTCAAAAAGGGTGCAAGGGAAGGCAAAACTTTTTCCGCCGAGGGAGATTGTTGCCATAAAAAGTCGTTTGATGTAAACTTAGGCTGTAACTGCCGACAAAACATTAGGAGCAAAGCTATGCAGAAACAGATTAACCCGGTGGCACAAGTTTTCCTGATCGCGGTCCTTTGGTGGCTGAGTTGCCTTCCTGTCCTGGCCGCGGAATACGATACTTACAACGACCATGCTAATGGGTACAGCATCAGCTATCCGTCTCAGATGGCGGTAGACAATTCGCTGGCGGCAGTCCGTACGGTATTCAGCGACGACAAGACGCGGATTGAAGTGTATTATGATAATTTTACCGGCACGTCGACCACTGCCCAGGACTACATATACTACGGCAATAAATATGTCGTCCGCTCACCCGAGCATAACATCCACAACGACCAATGGTTTGAAAGCGGCGGCCGTGATGTTCATCTCCTGGAGTGGAGCCGCCGTAAACTGGCCCGGGTGACCGCCGATAAAAACAACTACGCCTGCGCCGAAATAGTCAAGAATGACCGCGAAGTTTATACTGTTTTTATTAAATCAAGTGAACCGATCACTGGGGCGATGGACATTATTACGAGCTTGACGCTGTTTGAACCCCAGGGTGGCGCCCGCAATGCTAAAGGTTTTTCTCCGTCGGCCACCGCCATGAATGCCGAAACGAAAACCTTCTTCCAAAAATATTTTGCCAGCGACAGTCCGCTCAGATGGGGCGTTTTCGAACCATCCGCCCCGCAAAACATGACCTACCTGGAGGCTTTGGAAAATAAGCTGGGGTTTCACTTCCCTTTTTTACTCCACTACCAGATGTTTGACGAATATTTCCCGGTAATGGGATTGCAGCGGGCTTACGACAATAACAAATATGTCGAGCTGACGCTGCAAACGGTTTTTTCCGGCGAGGCCAATGCCCTGTGGGCAGGAAGCAACCGCAATGAAACCATGGTCTATGACATTCTTGACGGCAAGTATGATGACTATTTTGCCGATTATGCCCGCCATCTGAAAGATTTTGGCCATCCGGTTATTTTTCGGCTGAATAACGAAATGAACGGCGACTGGTGTTGGTATTCGGCCTTTTACACCGGTAAGGACGCCGAGCTTTACCAGGCCATGTGGCGCCATATCCACGACATTCTTGATCAGAACGGCGTGGACAACGTGGTCTGGGTCTGGAATCCCCACGACCTTTCCCGACCGGCATTCAAGTGGAATGACTATTTGCTTTATTATCCCGGCGACGAATATGTCGACATCGTTGGACTCACGGGGTATAATACCGGAACCTATTTCCCTGGCGAGGAATGGCGGGAGTTCTCAGAAATCTATCCGTCGCTGTGTAGCGAGTACGCACGGTTTTTTGACAAGCCCCTCATGATTACCGAGTTTGCTTCCAATTCGGTTGGCGGCGACAAGGCCGCCTGGATCCAGCGCATGTTCAATCAGATAAAAACCCTGAAAGGCATCAAAGTAGCCATCTGGTGGAGTGGAGTCGATCTTGACCAGCAGGGCCGGCCTGGCCGGATTTATTTGATCGATGAAAATCAGGCAGTGGTCGACGTCTTCCGCGAGCGCTTGAAAGAATATCAAGAAAAATAACAAAAGAGAGAGCCGTAGAGGCTCTCTCTTTTTTGTAGGCTACTTTGTTCCCTGCAGTCCGCTGGAGCTGACAGCCGCCTGGGCGGCGGCGAGACGGGCAATAGGCACGCGATAGGGTGAACAGCTGACATAGTCAAGGCCAAGCAGATGACAAAATTCCACCGAATTGGGTTCGCCGCCATGTTCGCCGCAGATGCCGATAATTAAATCGGGGCGAGTTTTACGGCCGCCGGCCACACCGATTTCCATCAGTTTGCCGACCCCCTTCCGGTCGATGACGATAAACGGATTGTCGGGGAGCAGTTTCTTATCTAAATAATGGGGAAGGAACTTTCCTTCGGCATCGTCGCGACTGAAGCCCAGTGCTGTTTGCGTCAGGTCATTGGTGCCGAAGCTGAAAAAATCTGAAGCCTGGGCCAGTTCGTCGGCCAAAAGAGCCGCTCGCGGCAGCTCGATCATGGTGCCGCACAGATAGTGAAGGTTTACTTTGTCGCGCTCCATGATTTCGGCGGCAATTGTCTCGATACGTGTTTTAAAGAACAACATTTCACTCAGGTCGATGGTCAACGGAATCTCGATCTCAGGCAGCACGGGACAGCCCTCTTTGGTCAGCAGGGCGGTTGCGTTGAAGACGGCCCGGATCTGCATGTCGTAAATTTCGGGAAAGGTGATTCCCAGGCGGCAGCCCCGGTGGCCGAGCATGGGATTGGCCTCTTGCAGTCCTTTTACTTTTTTCAGTAGCGCCTCTTTTTGCTGCAAAAGCCTGGCGTTTTGGCCGTGGATGCGAAGCTCAGTGATCTCGGCGATCAGTTCAGTCAGTTTTGGTAAAAATTCATGCAGCGGCGGATCCAGCAGGCGAATACACACCGGATAGCCGGTCATGGCTTTGAGGATTCCGTAAAAATCACTTTCTTGCATCGGGAGCAGTTTGGCCAGGGCTAGTTCGCGTTCTTCCTGGTTTTCGGCTAGAATCATAGCCTGGACGTGCGGCAGCCGGTCCTGTCCCATGAACATGTGCTCGGTGCGGACCAACCCAATTCCTTTGGCGCCAAGCCGCCTCGCCTTAAGGGCGTCCTCCGGTGTGTCGGCATTGGCCCGGACAGCCAGCCGGGCCAGCTCATCGGCCCAGGTCAGGAAGGTGAGGAATTCTTCTGACAGCTGCGGGTCGACCATGGGAATGCTGCCCAGAATGACTCTGCCGGTAGCACCGTCGATGGAAACAGTGTCCCCTTCCTTAACAATCAGGCCGTCGAGAGAAAATTCTTTTTTGGCGTAGTCGACTTTGAGGGCTTCACAGCCGCAAACACATGGTTTGCCCATGCCTCTGGCCACCACCGCCGCGTGACTGGTCATGCCGCCACGGCTGGTCAAAATCCCCTCGGCGGCAATCATGCCGTGAATATCGTCCGGAGTGGTCTCGGTCCGGACCAGTAGGACCGGGTGGCCGGCTCTGCCGTGTCGCTCGGCGTCATCAGCATGGAAAACCACCTGGCCGGAGGCTGCTCCCGGCGAAGCAGGCAGCCCTTTGGCAATCACGGTTAAAGTAGCCTGACCGTCGATCTGGCGGTGGAGAAGTTTGTCAAGCTGGGCCGGATCAACTAGTTGCATGGCTTCCGGTTTGCTGACAAGCCCTTCCTGGACCATATCATAGGCAATCTTGACGCTGGCCTGGGCGGTTCGTTTGCCGTTTCGGGTCTGCAGTATGTAAAGCTTGTTGCGCTCAATGGTAAATTCGATGTCCTGGACGTTTTTGTAGTGGCGTTCCAAGAGTTCGGCGGTGGCGACGAACTGGGCAAAGACCGCAGGCATTTCGGTCTGGAGGCCGGAAATTGGCTGGGGGGTGCGGATGCCGGCAACCACATCTTCTCCCTGGGCGTTGATAAGGTATTCGCCGTAGAGTATTTTTTCTCCGGTGGAGGGATTGCGGGTGAAGGCGACGCCGGTGCCTGAGTCATTTCCCATGTTGCCAAAAACCATCGACTGGATGGTGACTGCCGTTCCGAGGTCGTGCGAAATCTTGTTCAGGTTGCGGTAGATGATCGCCCGGTCGTTGTTCCAGGAACGAAACACCGCTTCGACGGCCAGTTGAAGCTGTTTCCTGGGATCTTCCGGGAAAGGCCGGCCTGACGTTTCCTCGACCAGCATTTTATAGCTGGCGATCAGGGCGAGTAAGGCCTCGCTGGTCAGTTCCTGGTCCTCTGTTACTCCGTAGCGGTATTTGATATCTTCTAACAGATGTTCGAATTCGTGTTTCGGGATTTCCAGCACGACGTCGCCGAACATCTGAATAAACCGCCGGTAAGCATCATAGGCAAAGCGAGGATTGCCGGTCCTATCTGCCAGGCCACGGGCGGTTATGTCGTTCAGACCGAGATTTAAAATGGTATCCATCATGCCAGGCATGGAAAAAACTGCGCCTGACCGGACAGAAACCAACAGGGGGTTGGCCGGGTCGCCGAAGGTTTTACCAGTGCTGGTTTCCAGGGCGGCGAGACCGGCGAGGACTTCTTCCAGTAAGCCCCCGGGCAGCTGGCTGCTGCGGCGATAATACTCAATGCAGGCCTCGGTGGTCACTGTCATTCCCGGAGGGACAGGCAGGCCGATGCGGGTCATCTCTGCCAGGTTTGCCCCCTTGCCTCCCAGCAGGGCCCGCATGTCAGCACGCCCTTCATCAAATAAATAAACCCATTTTGACATTACGCTCCTGCTCCTTTACGGTAATGGTTGAGGATGGTGGCGGCAGTTTCCTCCACCGCCTTGTTGGAAACATCGATAATCAGGCACCCGATTTTGCGCATAATCGCAGCGGCATAATCCAGTTCGCCGGCGATCCGTTCCGGATTGGCGTAGTCCACACTTTTCGACAGTCCCAGTGTTTTGAGCCGTTCCCGCCTGATCTCGAGCAGCATAGGGAGCCGCAGCGTCAGGCCGAATACGGCGTGCGGCTGAAGCTGGAACAATTCTTCGGGAGGGGCGATTTCCGGCACGATCGGCACATTGGCCACCTTTAGGCCTTGATGGGCCAGGTACATCGACAGCGGGGTCTTGGACGTGCGGGAGACGCCAATGATTACCAGATCGGCTTTGGAAAGTCCCCAGGGCTGCTTGCCGTCATCATATTTGACAGCGAATTCGATGGCTTCGACTCGATTAAAGTAGGCCTCATCCAACCGGTGGATCAGGCCGGGCTCCAGGCGCGGAGAGGTGTGGGTAACACTTTTGATGGCCTCCAGCAGCGGTCCCATGATGTCGACACAATGGAGCTTCAGGGCCTGGGCCTTGGACTCCAGCACCAGCTTCAAATCGGGGCGGACCAGGGTATAGGCGACCGCTGCTCCGCAATTGGCCGCTTCCTCCAGCGCGTCCTCGATTTCGCGCGAAGAGTTTAGATAGGGAATGCGCCGGATATCAAGATTTGCTGCGTTGAACTGACTGGCAGCCGCTTTGACCACCAGCTCGCCGGTTTCGCCGATCGAGTCAGAGAGGACATAGATGACAGGGCAATCCAGCTTTAATTTAATAGTACCCATCTCCTATACACCTCCCAATTGGACGAATAGCCTTGTAATATTGGTCTTGGTAAGCCGGCCGACCACCTGCATCTTGTCGGCGGCAGCCGTTTTTACCAAGGTGACCACCGGCAGGCAGTCGACTTGATGGGTCAAAAGCTTGTGAGCGGCATGAAGAATTTGTTCCTCGGGGTAAGTGACGACAATGTTGGGCATTCGGGTCATCGCTACACTCACTGGCATGGAATTGATATTCTTGCCGGCCAGGGCGGCTTTCAACATATCTTTGCGGGATACCAGCCCTTCGAGAAAGCCGCCTTCGGTGACAATGAAGATGGTGCCGACATCTTCAACAAACATGGTGACAATCGCATCATAGACCGAGCAAGTTTCGCGCACCGCTACCGGCTGAGACAAAATTTCCTCCACCTTTATATTGCCAAGGACACCGGCAATGACATCAGGCGGTTTTTTACCAGTCAGATAGTAGCCGACCTTTGGTCTAGCGCCCAGCAGACCGGCCATGGTCAAGATGGCCAGGTCGGGCCGCAGTGCCGCCCGGCTGAGGCGGAGCTTCTCGGCGATGCGTTCGCCGGTGATCGGTCCGGCGTCTTTGACAATGGTCAAAATCTGTTCTTGCCGCTGAGACAATTCGATGGCTCTCACCCACCTTTCCGATAATAGTGTTATACTTTATAAAAATATATGGGATATAGTATACGCTATATGTTTTCTAATTCCTGCTGGCGATAACACATTTGTTTTTATGGCCATTAATTGTTATCCCTTTTTATTGGCAGATACCTTGCTTTACAAGGCGGTATCCGGTAGAATTTTCTCAAGGACATCCTAGGAGGATACAATATGGTGAATCTTTGGCGCAAGACGGCGGGACTGCTTGTCTGTATCGCCGTGTTGATCAATATTGCCGCCTGGTTGCCGCCTGCTGAAGCCGGCATTTTTACCATGAGCACCAAGAGCGAGATCGAACTTGGTCGCAGCACCGCCCGGCAGATCGAAAAGCAGGTCGGTCTGGTGCAGGACTCGGCGCTGCAGGAGAGGGTGGCCCGGATCGGCTATCGCATGGCCGCGCTTTCTGATCGGCCGGATATGCCCTATACTTTTAAGGTGCTCGATTCTAAGGAAATCAACGCCTTTGCCTTGCCTGGAGGATTTATCTACGTCTACAAGGGCCTAATCGATTACCTATCCTCAGATGAAGAGCTGGCCGGGGTAATCGGTCATGAATTGGGCCATGTGGTTAGGCGGCACACCGTCAAGCAGATTGAGAAATCACAGGAACTGGGCATAGCAGCTCTTTTATTGGGAGGCGGACGCGACGGTGGCTTCCTGGAGGAGATCGCCATGAACGCCATTATGGCCGGCTATAGTCGCGGCGATGAGCGCGAGGCTGATCAACTGGGTTTTGTACATACGATGCGGGCCGGATACAACCCATACGGTATGCTGGTAGGGCTGCAGCGGCTGGGTGATATGAGCCCAGACAGCAATTTCGACTTATTTGCCGATCACCCGGAACCTGATGTGCGCGTCAAATTAATGAAGGGCTACATGGCGGACGCCAAAATCCATCCCCAGGTCGTGCTGAGCGGCACGGCGGCGCAGATTATCGACAGTGGTCTGAGTTTGCCGCCGCTGTACGCCACGTATAAAGGCTATAAGCCGATTTACCGGGCCGAGCTGGCAGCAGGCGCCCTGTACCTGTTGACCAAAATGCCCGATTTTAGCGGCGACCACTTTATTGTCGAGGGGAATGGAACCTTTGTCACCATTTTCTATGATGATCGTCCGATTATCATGTTGACTCCCCAGGATGCCGGTGCCAACAAGACCACGCTGGACGACCTGGCGACGCAATATGTCAATGCTCTGAAAGATTGGGCCAATACTATCCCTAAGTCTTAGGGTCATTCCCTAAGACTATTTTATTTGACATTTTTTTGGCCGAGTTGCAGGGGTTTTGGTCTGAGTGCCCAATTGAATAATATAGTTATCTCAATCAAGGGGAGGCAGTGGCCTCTATCATGCTGAGTGTACCGTGACACAGAAGGGAAAAAAATGAGCAGCCTTTTATATTCCACCGAGAAGACTTGTGCCCTTTGTGCCAAGCCGGTTACTGTAACCAAGGTGCGCAACCGGTTGGCGATGGTCAAACAGGACAGTGACTTCTGCACCTATTACAAAGATCTCAATCCCTACTACTACGATATTTGGGTCTGCCCCAATTGCGGCTATGCAGCTCATGAAAGCTATTTTGAAGAATTGCCTGCCAAGGCCAGCACCATTCAAAATTTTTTGGCAGCTCGGGCTGTCAATGTTCATTTTGACGGAGTGCGGACCCGGGAGCAGGGTATTGCGGTGTATAAGCTGGCGCTATTCTTTGCGGAAATGGCCGGATTACTGGCCAGCAGACTGGCCAATCTCTATCTAAAGTTGGCCTGGCTATACCGGGAAGGTGAGCAAAAAGCCGAAGAATTAGCGGCCCTGGACAAGGCTAGAACCTATTATGAACAGGCTTTTCTCAAAGAGAGAATGCCGCTCGGCAATATGTCGGAGCTGACCCTGGAATATCTTTGCGGTGAACTGCTCCGACGCACCGGCAGGATTCCGGAAGCCCTCAATTACCTGGGGAAGGTTGTGAACAATCCCCGGGCCAAACAGGAAAAACGCATTATGGAATTGGCTCGCGATGCTTGGAACGAAGCTCGCGCCGCCAGCAAAACCCAAACACCGTAACCCTAAGGGTCCAAATAAAAAAAGCGACTACATTCTTGTAGTCGCTTTTTGGCATATTCAGCCAGTATATGTCGCAACGATTTCGCCAAAGTACATGGTATGATAGTCGCCGCCGGGATACCACTTGGTTTGGACTTCCGAAGAAGCAGTCGCCGGAGTCATGACCTGCTTATAAAGTACCTTGCATTCATAGTGGCGGCTGCCGCCGGCAATAATCGGGGTGTCGACTTTTTTGCCTGGCGTCAGTTTCAGGCCGGCAGCATCGATTTTGTCGGTATCCCGACCAGAGTTGGCTCCGCAGAAGTTTATCGCTGGCTGCATAGCTTCGCCTGGGAGGCTCACCGTGAATTCGCCGCTTTGTTCAATCAATTGAAAGGTAAACCGGGACGGACGGACCATGACGGTGAAAATCGGCTTTCCCCACATAAATCCAATCCCGCCCCAGGCGATGGTCATGGTATTGGTTTTACCGCCGTGGGCTGTGGTCAAAAAAGCCCCCTTGCTAAGCAGTTCAATTGCTTTGCCAGCTTCCTCATTATAGCTACTGTCTGACATTGAAGAACCCCCTTCTATTTTCTAATTTCCACCGGAGCGCGGTTACGCTACACGGTGACAGTGGCGCAGTGAAGTCTTGGAAAAATTCGCCGGATTCCCCGCTTCTTCCTGCCGGGGTTGAGCGATAAAAGAGCAAGCGACGCCTGTTGCAGTAAAAGAGCGAGTGCGGGTACTAATGACCATAGTATAACTCCTGCCTGCTGTGCTATGATACTGATAGAAATAGCGCAATACGATGTGGATCAGCGGCAGAATCGGGCCGCAGGGAGGCAACATGAATAAATCAGCGTCATGGAATAAAGAAGAATTCGTCCACAACCTTTTTTGCACCATCGCCCATCGTTATGACTTGCTCAATACATTGCTCAGCTTTAACCGCGACCGCTATTGGCGACGTTTTGCCATAGGCCAGACCGGGCTTGCCGCAGGTCAAACCGGGCTGGATGTCTGCTGCGGCACCGGGCTGATGTCCATTGGGCTGGCCAAACGGCTGGGGCCGGAGGGCAGGGTAGTTGGACTGGACTTTTGCCGGAGTATGCTCGATATTGCGGTGACCAATATTGCCAAAACCCCTTACGGCGCTAATATTGAGCTGATCGAGGGCAACGCCATGGCCCTGCCTTTCGCTGATGATAGCTTCGACTGTGCGACCATCGGTTTTGCTTTGCGAAATGTCCCGGACATCAGGGCGGTCATCAGCGAGATGCGGCGGGTAGTCCGTCCCGGTGGGCGGGTGGTGTCCCTCGACCTGGCCAAACCAGGAGCCCCTGGCTTCAAACAGTTATATTATTTGTACTTTGAACAGATTTTACCCATTCTGGGCAAGCTGGGAATTGGCCGCGACGGTCCCTATCAATGGTTGCCCGAATCGCTGCGTCGTTTTCCCCACCAGACCGAGATCTGTGCCTATTTTAGCGAAGTTGGGCTGAAGGATGCCGCTTACCACGAATTGACCGGCGGAATTGTCGCCGTTCACGTCGGGAGAAAATAAGGTTCTTGTTGCGCACCCCCCGATAAAGCCGGAGCCGCTAAGAAGACGCTTTCAGTTTTTGCAGTTCCAGGTATTTTTTCTGTAGCTCCTGTTCGAGGGCTTCAATTTCGCTGCGGATGGCGTCAACGGCGGGATCGATGCAGTCGCCGGCAAGGAAGATAGCCTTGCCGTATTCTTTGAACAGGCGGTCTTGCTTCGCTTCGAGAAATTCCATCTGGAGACGGATTTCGGTGACGTCTTTCGCTCGCTTGATATCATCGCTCAGTTCATCCCATAAATCCTTAAATTTCTTGGCAAACAGGTCGCGATAGTCTTTTAATTTTGCCTTATCCATCAGGACCCCTCCTCAGTAGAAAGTCTGATGATTCATTTGGGTATCTGTGGGAAGTTATCCTGCAGGCAAGCTGGTAATATTGATTAAAGATACGGCAATTATTCTTAATAAAACGGTCGTTGTTTTTTTGTGAAACACACTTGACTTTGCTCCGGGGATAATCTATAATCAAAACTAACTTTATAACCAACACGATGATTGGGAAGTCAATTGCACGAGGTCTTCAGAGAGCCGGCGGGAGGTGCGAGCCGGTGACCAGGCAGGCGGTTCCACCCAGGAGTGGCTGATGATGAATCATGACGGGTCTCGCCCGATATAGCGATTAAAGTTGGCTGTTTAGCAAAATGGGTGGCAACGCGGGAAATACCTCTCGTCCCTGGTGGGATGTGAGGTTTTTTTGTAGCAAAATCTGTTGCAGGCAGCTAGTACTGGGTGGTACCGCGGGAGCAATCTCGCCCCAATTTTGGGGCGAGATTTTTATATATACAGTCAGGTCGCCGGATTTTGCGCGGTCGTAAAGTCGCATACTATATTTTGGAGGGATGGTCATGAGAATACTGGTATCTGATCCGGTTTCGGAGCAAGGAATAGGCATTTTAAAACAGGAACATTCGGTAGATGTGAAACTTAAATTACCCCCCGAGGAACTGGTAAAAATTATTTCCGGCTATGACGCCCTGGTTGTGCGCAGCGAAACCAAAGTCACCAAAGCGGTCATTGAGGCGGCCGATAACCTCAAAGTCATCGGCCGGGCCGGGGTTGGCGTCGATAATATCGATGTCGAAGCCGCCACAAAAAAAGGCATCATCGTGCTAAACACGCCGGAAGGCAACACCATTGCCGCCACCGAACACACCATGGCGATGATGCTGGCCCTGGCCCGCAGTATTCCCCAGGCCCATCAGTCCCTGAAGGAAGGCCAATGGCAGCGCGGCAAATTTATGGGTGTGGAAATGCGCGGCAAGACACTGGGCATCCTAGGCTTTGGCCGCATCGGCAGTGGAGTAGCCAAACGGGCCCAGGCGATGGAAATGAATGTGCTGGCCTACGACCCGTTTATCAATGCCGAAGCCGCCAAGGCGCTGGACATCGAGCTAATGGAACTGAGTGAAGTTCTTGCTGCCGCCGATTTTATTACCCTGCATCTGCCGCTGACTGCTGAGACAAAGTATCTACTGAATAAAGAATCGCTCCAGAAATTGAAGCCAGGGGTCAGGATCATCAATTGCGCCCGTGGGGGAGTTATTGACGAACAGGCGCTGGCTGAGGCCATCACCCAGGGTGTTGTCGCCGGGGCGGCCATCGATGTGTTTGAAAAAGAGCCTGTCGATCCGGCCAACCCCCTGCTGGCTTTGGATAAAGTAATTATCACTCCCCATCTCGGGGCATCTACCGCCGAGGCCCAGGTCGGCGTGGCTGTCGATGTGGCCCATGGTGTACTCGCCGCACTGCGCGGTGAGCCTGTTACCACCGCGGTCAATATCGCCCCGGTGCCGGCCCATGTGATGAAGATCATCAAACCCTATCTTGACGTGGCCGAAAAAATGGGCTGTCTGGCCATTCATCTTGCCGACGGTCGGCTTGACGCTGTCGATATCGAGTACAACGGTGAAATCAGTGAAGTGGATACCCGCATGCTGACAACCGCAGTCTTAAAGGGCATCTTCAACCCCATTCTGCAGGAAGCAGTCAACTATGTGAATGCTCCTGCGGTCGCCAAGGCCAGGGGTATAAAAGCCAAAGAAATTAAGAGCAAGGCCGCAACCCATTTTACCAATCTGATTACCGTGAAAATCCGCACCGACAAAAGCGAGCACCTGATCGCCGGCACGCTGTTTGGCCGGGAGGAAGGCCGTATTGTCATGATTGACGGGTACCGGGTGGATGTGGCGCCGCAGGGCTGGCTGCTGATCGGCCCGCATATCGACAAGCCGGGAATCATCGGTAAGGTGGGCACCATTCTCGGCGACAACAATATCAATATCGCCAGCATGCAGGTTGGGCATACTGCCACCGCCGGACAAAATATCATGGTAATGACGGTGGAAGCAGACATTCCGACGCCTGTCATGCTGAAGATCAATGCTGTTGACGGCATTCTCGCCGCCAAGTTGGTCAATTTCAACGCCGGTTAGGGGAAAGGAGACAACAATGGCTATCGTCAAACCATTTAAGGGACTTCGCCCCGCACCGGAATTGGCGGCACAGATCGCGGCCCTCCCCTATGACGTAATGGATTCGGAAGAGGCGCGGATGCTTACCAACCAAAATCCCTACAGCTTTTTGCGGATTACCAAGGCTGAAGTCGATCTGCCGGTTGATGTTGATGTTCATTCGCCAGAGGTCTATCAAACCGCCCGGGCCAATCTTGACCGCTTCGTCGCCCAGGGATACCTGCGGCAGGATGGGGCGCCCTATTTCTATATTTATAAACAGCAAATGGGGCAGCACATCCAGGTGGGCTTAGTGGCGGCCGCCTCGATTGGTGAATATGAGGGCAATATCATCAAAAAACACGAACTGACCCGTCCGGACAAAGAACAGGACCGGGTGGACCATATTATCGCCACCGGCGCGCAAACCGGCGCCGTTTTTCTCACCTGCCGGGCCGATGCAGCGGTTAAAGCGCTGTTGACCAAAGGGATGCAAAAAAACCCGGCCTACGATTTTACCAGTCCGGATGGGATCAGCCATACCCTCTATGTTATCGATGATGCGGCTGATATCGCCGCCTTGGAGGATTCCTTCAGCCGCATCCCGGCTCTGTATATTGCCGACGGACACCATCGTTCGGCCGCCGCTGCCCGGGTAAGGGAGCTGTGCCGCAAAAACAACCCCAACCACAATGGTGAGGAAGAGTACAATCGCTTTTTGGCGGTCATCTTCCCTGATGACATGGTGAAAATTATGGATTATAACCGGGTAGTCCAGGATTTGAACGGGTTGCTGTTGGAAGAATTCATGGCGGCGATTGCGGCTCACTTTGAAATCGAAAAGTCCTGTCAGGGACCATTGAAGCCTGCTGCACCGCACACTTTCGGGATGTATCTTGCCGGCGGATGGTATAAACTTACCGCCAAGGCGGCGACGTACGCCACCGGCGATCCGGTGGTCAACCTCGATGTCAGTCTCCTGCAGGACCACCTTTTGGCGCCGGTATTGGCGATCGCCGACCAGCGCACCGACCAGCGCATCAATTTCATCGGCGGCATCCGCGGGATGCAGGAGCTGGAAAGACTGGTCGACAGCGGCAAATACGCCGTGGCTTTTGCCTTATATCCCACTTCGGTCCAGGAGTTGATGGCCATCGCTGACGCCGGCCAGATTATGCCGCCCAAATCGACCTGGTTTGAACCCAAGCTGCGGGACGCTATGGTGGTGCATCTGATCGCTGCTGGGAAATAAAAAAGAGAGGCAACATTTGTTGCCTCTCTTTTGCAAGATTAACGCCGGATTTCTTTCGGCAGCCAGCTTTCTTTGTCGCCGCATTCACAGCAACCGTAAAGCTCGGTCATGGTCTTGCCGACATTTTGATAGGCAGTCATGATGTCAGGAGCCGGAGAAGCGCCGCACTGGCAACATTTGACTGCCGCCGGATCTTTGGCCAGTTCGGTGTAGCGAACCTGGAACCCGTTTTTGCATTTGGGACATTCAATTGAAAATAACATGACAATCCTCCCTACATAAACCCAATGATTTGGCTGGATGCTAAAGGCGAGATAAGCGGGGCGATGTGCGCCTTAGTTCATAAACTTATTACAATATTTCGCTTTGATGGGGACGTTTTCCTTTCTCTTTGGAAGGCGCTTTGCTATTACAGTTGCAGGATTGTTGTTGTTGGGGGCGAAAAATAGTGAAAGGGGAGGAATATTTATGAAAAAACGATTATTGGGGTGCATTGGTTAAAAGTGACGGAATTGCCCAGATGTTCAGTATCCACCTGCAGTATACCCGATATAACATAAAGACAGTCATTCCGGCACGCCAGGTCTTCTTGCAAATAGAACGGGCCGATCGCTGTTAGTTGTCTGATTCTTCTTGGTGGCGCAAAGGACTTTGGCTGGTTTCCAGCAGAGGGCCCTTTTCCGAAACGGGCTGACCTTCGCCAATCATTGTCTCTTTTATATTTTGTGGTGCCAGACTAATTGCAAGTCCGCCGGTAATGGGGGACAATATATTGAATACCGCGGCATAGATCAACCCGGCTAGACCGGAAAAAAGTCCGAAAATAAAGCCTAGGAACATGCCGCCGAAAATCCCGACCGCGCTTCGGTCGAGAAGACCGAGGGCGATTCCGCCCAGCCCGCCGAGGCAGACTCCGGCGCAGAAGCACCAGCGGAAAACCCCGGTGCAGGAGAAACGAAGGATTGAATAATTGGACATAATACCACCCCTTGCGTAAGCGACTGGACCCCTGTAAGCAGAGAAGCTCAACAATCGGCATTTTACGCGGTAAAGACAAAGGAGGGCAATACATGGCAGATACTATTTTTGATATTGCTGTAGTTGGCGGCGGGCCGGCCGGCTTGTCGGCTGCGCTGACCGGGCGGGTGCGCAACAAAAATGTGGCGCTTTTTGAACATCTGGAGTTCAGTCCGAAACTGCAAAAGGCCCACCTGGTGGACAACTATCCCGGGTTGCCGCAGATCACCGGCAAAGGTCTGGTTCAGCAGATGGCGGCCCATTGCCTGGCGCACAACCCGACGGTCATCAAAGAAAAAGTGCTGAACATCTTCCCGGGAGAGATCATTACGCTCCTTACGCCGGTCGCCACATATCAGGCCCGTACCGTGATACTGACTACAGGGGTGGTGGCCACCCTGCTGTTTAGCGGCGAAAAAGAATTTCTCGGCCGCGGTGTCAGCTATTGCGCTACCTGCGACGGGATGTTTTACAAAGATAAAAAGGTAGCGGTTATTTCCTATTCCTCCGAAGGGGAACACGAGACCCAGTTTTTGGGGGAACTTTGTCGCGAAGTATATTATTTGCCCCAATATAAATCTGCGCAGCCGCCAGCGCTGAGAGGCAACGTCAAAGTGCTTGCCGCAAAACCCCGCGCGATAAAGGGCGACAGTCAGGTAGAACAACTGGTGACAGACCAGGATGACATCAAGGTGGACGGAGTATTTATTTTCCGCGAGTCCGACCCGGTGGAAAACATTCTGGCCGGACTGGAGCTCACCGGAGAAGTTGTCAAGGTAGACCGCGCCATGGCTACCAATATCCCCGGTATTTTTGCCGCCGGGGACTGCACCGGCAAACCCTGGCAGATTGCCAAGGCCACGGGAGAAGGGCTGGTGGCGGTGCTAAGCGCAATCAGTTATCTCGATACGAAAGCCAGGCCAGCCGCGCCGTAAATAAAAGGGTTGCATAGCCGAAAAGGGGAAAAAGAACCCGGATCAGATTGGCGAACCCGGCCTGGCCGCAGATGATGGCGGCGACAGTGATCGTCGCGGCGGTGATAACCGGCGGAAGACGCAAGCTGTGACGCATTTTTGCCAGACAACCGTATAGGCTGGCGATCGCGGTGGTGTACATTGCGGCAAGCAGGGTAAACGCATATATGACGCTGCTCAAGGGGTTCTGATTGCTGGCAAGTTCCAGGAAGGGTACCTCATAATCAAGAATTTCCGGTGAATGGATCAGGACCACCAGGGCGATGACCATGGCCAAAAGGCCAACCGTCAGACCGCCGATCGCGCCGCCCATCAGACGGGTTTTGCGGTCTGCTACCAGGTTTCCCAGAGGGACCAGCACGGTGGAAGCGATGACTAAATTGTAGGATACATACAGTAAACTGCCGAGCAGCCAGTGGGGCGCCGGCGAAGTGATGGCATCCAGTTCATCATTCAGCAGGCTTAAGTCGAAATCATGATAGGAAAGCGAATAGATGCTGATCGCCAAAATGGATAATACTAAGAGGGGCGTTATCACCATATTGGCGGTGACAATGCCGCCGACGCCATAGAGCACGGTGAGAACGATCGCGAGCGCCGCTGCAACCAGGCCGTTCAGGTACGGCACGCCGAAATAATCCCGGAGAACGGTCGCCGCTCCGGCCAGCATGACGGTTACGGCGGTGAATAAAAAGGCGGCAGTGACTAGATCAATTATCAGACCGAAGCGCCGGCCGCAAAGGTGATAGATGGCCTCGGGATAGGTCTCGGCATGCAACTTATGGCCCAAATCCAGTAATGCGCCCCCCAGCCAGCCGAAAAGACCGCCGGCAAGCACGACGCCGGCAAGGCCGATGGGGCCATAACTGGTGAAAAATTGAGCGATTTCCTGCCCGGAGGCGAAACCGGCGCCGATGATTGTGCCGGCAAAGGTGGCTCCAACTTGCAAGGCTTTGAGTGACTTTTCGTTTTTCATGGTTCGCCCCCATTGCGTTTCTGTCGGTAAAGTCTATGATAAATGCGGCGTTTTCTGACATGGTTTTTTCATACTTTCGAGGCGAAACAAAAAAACCATGAAGGATAACAATCCTTCATGGTTTTTATTTTCATCATTCGCCGATAACGCTGCAGGGTGTGCTAAGCTTTTTTCCCTTGGCGCTCGGCGCGCCGAGGAGCATAAAGAGAAAGTAGATCAGGCAGCTCTTCTGACTGGAGCGCAAAATCCGGGGCCAATTCTCGGCACTTTTCCACCGCTGCCTTGAGATCATAGAAGACCTCCCATTTGGCTTTGACCAGCTCCTTGCCCTCGAGACGCAGCAGATAGGCCGGATGAAAGGTGGCAATCGCCGGAATGCCATATTTGGTATCGAACCATTGACCACGATCCTTGGTGATCTTGGCAGTAGGATCGAACAGGTATTTCAGCGCCACGCTGCCAAGGGCGATAATGACTTTTGGCCGGACAAAAGCCAGTTCGGCGTCAAGCCAGTTCTGGGCACAAAACTGGCCTTCCTCCAAGGTGGGAGTGCGATTGCCTTTGGGGCGGCATTTGATAATATTCGAGGTATAAATTTTGTCACGGGTTACATTTACGCTCCACAAAGCCTTGTCCAGCAGTTTGCCGGACGGACCTACCAGCGGCACGCCGTATTCGTCCTCCACGCCGCCAGGCCCTTCGCCGACGATGGCCAGCGGGCTGTCCGCCGAACCGTTATAAGAGGTTGGACCGATGGCGCTCTGGCGAAGCTGGCAGAGGTCGCATTGCAGCAGAGCCTGTTCCAGACTGGCATGATCAGTAAAAGACATGATATCACCCCTAGTGGCTATTTCTGGCCTGACAATAAAAATCCTGCCAAGGGGTGTGGCAGGGGAAAGATATCATCCAGGCGAAAGTGGAAAGAATAAGCAAAGGAGGGGATTTTATGGCGCAAAGCAGCTATATTTGCCAGTTCGTTGGCGAGGCCGGTTATGGGGTGATGAGCGCAGGATCAATGGTGGCCAAGGCCGCTGGCCGCAACGGCTTGTGGGCCTTTATCGCCAGCGAATACCCGTCGCTCATCAAGGGTGGACTGAATACATGTCTGGTGCGGCTCAGCGATCAGCCGGTGACCGCCTATGAAGAAGAACTGGACTTTCTGGGTGTGATGTCTCAGGAAGGGCTGGAACAAAACTACACCAAACTAAAACAGGGCGCCGTGCTTCTCTACGACGCTGATGCTGTCCAGGTTGATCCGGCGAAGTTAACAGCCGGGGTGGCAGCTTTCCCGGTAAAATTGCTGCAGGCCATCGCCGGAGATTCAGCCAAGTTTATGGCGAATAGCGCCATGGTAGGAGCTTTTTGCGCCCTCTGCGGCTTTCCGGTGGAGTTGATCGCTGCTGTGATGCGCAGCGAGTTTTCCCAGCCGGAAATTCAGGCCCGCAACCTCAGTTTGCTTAGCGAAACTTATAATAAAGTCGCAGCCGATATGGCAGGAAAACCAGACTTTCCCCTTGCTTTTACCGCCAATGACCGCTCGAAGATGTTACTTAACGGTAACGAGGCTATTTCGATGGGAGCAATCAAGGCTGGCTGTAAATTCGCTGCCGGATATCCGATGACTCCCGGATCGAGCGTGTTGACTTATGTGGCTGATCATGCGTCGGAATATGGTCTTGTCTTTAAACAGGCGGAGGACGAAGTTGCCGCCATGAATATGCTGATCGGTGCCGGTTTCGCCGGAGTCCGGGCCATTGGCGCGACCAGTGGCGGCGGCTTTGCCTTGATGGTCGAAGCGCTGGGATTTGCCGGACAGGCGGAAGTGCCGGTGGTGATGGTGGAAGCGCAGCGGGGCGGTCCCAGCACCGGGCTGCCCACCCGTACCGCTCAAGCCGATTTGAATTTTGTCACTTATGCCTCTCAGGGAGAATTCCCCCGCTTTGTCATCGCTCCTGGCGATATCGACGAATGCTTTTATGAGACCTTCCGGATCTTTAACCTCGCCGAAAAGTACCAGGTACCCTGCATTATTCTCAGCGACAAGTATTTGGCTGATTCAGCGGCAACCAACCTCTTCTTCGATGACGCCGGGTTGACGATTGATCGCGGCAAACTGGCAGACGAAGGTCGCCTGGCGGCCAATCAGCCCTATTGGCGGTACCGACAGACCGAGGACGGGATCTCTTTGCGGGCCATTCCGGGGCAAAAAGGCGGCCGCCATATTGCCACAAGCTACACCCATGGCGAGGATGGTTTTTACAGCTCAGGTAACCACGAATACGCCGCCAGCGAACCAGAAATAACCGCGGCCGGGCTGGATAAACTTTTTCGCAAGGTACCGGCAATGCTGGCCGATGTACCGGCAATTGAGCTTTATGGACCGGAGATAGCCGACCTTACCATTGTTGCCTGGGGGTCGACCAAAGGCGCGGTGCTGGAAGCGATGAACCTGGCTGCCGCCGCCGGGCTGACCGTCAATTTCCTCCAGGTGAGGTACCTGTCGCCATTCCCGGCGGCTGCGGTGGAGGCTGTTTTACAAAAGGCCCGGCAGACCCTCCTGGTCGAGGGGAACAAGACGGCCCAACTGGGCGGCATGATCCGTGCCAATACCGGCTACAAAATGGACCACACCTATTTAAAATATGATTCCCGGCCGTTTGTTCCATCGGCGATTTTCGCCAAGATGAAGGAGGTGCTGGGCTAATGGCACAGGATATTAATCTCGAATATAGCTCGACCTGGTGTCCGGGGTGCGGAAATTTCGGCATTATCAACGCTCTTAAAAAGGCTTTTGTCGATGCCGGCCTTGATCTGGAGCAGACGGTACAAGTGACTGGTATCGGTTGCTCCAGTAAGATTGGCCAATACTTAAATCTTTACCGGATTGAAACACTTCATGGCCGCACCTTGCCGGTGGCCACCGGCGTAAAGCTGGCCAATCACCACCTGACAGTCATCGCCGAAGGGGGCGACGGCGACGGTACAGGGATCGGCATGGGCCACTTTATCCACACTGCCAGACGGAATCTGGATATCGCCTACTTTATCCACAACAACCAGATTTATGGTTTGACCAAAGGCCAATCCTCACCCACCAGTGAGCTTGGCGCCGTCACAAAATTTACTCCGGCACCCCATGGCAATGTCGAACGGCCCATTAACATCGTGCAGACCGCCATCAGCGCCGGGGCCACCTTCGTCGCCCGGGCTTTCACCGGCGATATTCAGCAGTTGGCCGATATCATGGTTCAGGCCATTCGCCATCCGGGCTTTGCGGTCGTCGATATCCTCCAGCCCTGCGTGTCCTTCAATCATCTCAATACCTACCAATGGTACCGGCAGCGGATTGTTCCCCTTAATACACTGCCAGATTACGATCCGGCAGACCGGGCGAAAGCGTTGTCTCTGGCCGGCATCTGGGGCGACAAAATCCCCTTGGGCGTTTTCTTCCGGGAAGTGCGTCCGACTTTTGTCGATTCGCTGCCCCAATTGGCCGAGGGTCCGCTGGCTGGCAGGCCTCTCGGCAATATCAACATTGCCGGATTGATGTCCGAGATGGTTTAGCGCAACCGGCCAGCGGGTTAGTGGAGGTCTTGCGAACCTTTGCCAGCAAATATTGACGCGTATCCGTCCGGAGGGTACAATAAAACAGAAGACTAAGGACGTCTGCATGGTCTATGCGCCAGGAGCCGCCGCTGGCGGAATAGCGGGAAGTTGATCCGTGTAGAATAAAAAGACCTGGCTGTGGCGACAATGCCGGCTGGGCGCAAGATGACCAAGTGCGCTTGATCTCGGCTGTGCCGCAAAGGGGCGGCGCTGCCGGATAAGCTGTTGCTGAATATGCTAAGGAGGGTCCCTGATGCTGGATATCAAATTTGTCCGTGACAATCCGGAAAAGGTCGAAGCGGCCTTGAAAAGCCGCGGGATGGCTTTTGGCCTGACCGAATTTTTAGGACTGGAAAAAAAGCGCCGCGAACTCTTGGGAGAAGTCGAGGCGCTCAAGAGCAAACGCAATACCGTATCTCAGGAAATCAGCCGTCTCAAAAGGACCGGCGGCGCGGCTGACGAGATGATCGTCGAAATGCGCGAGGTGGGAGATCAGATCAGTCAGCTGGACGGGCAGGTCAAGGAAATCGAAGCCGCACTGAGTGAAATCATGATGACCATTCCCAATATCCCGCACGAATCGGTGCCGGTAGGGGCGGACGAAACCGCCAACCCCGAAGTCCGTCGCTGGGGTACGCCGCGCATCTTTGATAAAGAGCCACTGGCCCACTGGGAGATTGGCGAACAGCTGGGTATACTCGATTTTGAACGCGGCGGCAAGGTTACCGGAGCGCGGTTTACCTTTTATCGCGGCCTGGGGTCGCGGCTGGAGCGGTCATTGATCAACTTCATGCTGGATCTACATACCCGGGAGCATGGTTATACCGAGTTTTTCCCGCCGTTCATCGTCAACAAGGATAGCATGGTCGGCACCGGACAGCTGCCGAAATTCGCTCAGGATATGTTCAAGCTCGAAGGGCTGGACTACTACCTCATTCCCACCGCCGAAGTGCCGATAACCAACTTGCATCGTCAGGAAATTCTCGATGGCAAGGATTTGCCGCTTTGCTACGCCGCCTATAGCGCCTGTTTCCGGGCCGAGGCCGGTGCTGCCGGTCGCGACACCCGCGGTCTGATCCGCCAGCATCAGTTCAACAAGGTTGAGTTGGTAAAATTCAGCCGGCCGGAGGAATCCTACAGCGAACTTGAAAAGCTTACCGGCAACGCCGAGCGTATTTTGCAACTATTAGAGCTGCCGTATCGGGTCATTCTGCTCTGCAGCGGCGATATGGGATTTTCCTCGGCCAAGACCTACGATATCGAAGTTTGGTTACCTAGCTTCGAAAAGTACCGTGAAATTTCGTCCTGTTCCAATTTCGAAGATTTTCAGGCCCGCCGGGCGGACATCAAGTTCCGTCGCGATCCCAAGGCCAAGCCGGAGTTTGTCCACACCCTGAATGGTTCGGGGCTGGCTATCGGCCGGACTGTTGCCGCTATTTTGGAGAATTATCAACAGGCCGACGGCTCGGTGGTCATTCCGGAGGTCCTCCGGCCCTATATGGGGGTCGATGTGATCAAGGCTTGACATCTTTGGCCACATAAACTAAAATTTAAGGGAATAAAATATTGGGGATAGGTGCCTGTATTGGGCTTAATAGGGAAGTTTGGTGTGAAGCCAACACGGTCCCGCCGCTGTAAGGGGAAGTGAACCTGCACTATGCCACTGGAACGTTGTGTTCTGGGAAGGCGCAGGGACATGATGATCCTGAGTCAGAAGAACTGCCTGTCCGACAATCACCGCTTTTGACCCACGAGAGATGGGGAGGGGATTTGCAATTGTTTACAATGCAAAATCTCTATCCTCATTCAAGGGTAGAGATTTAATTTTTTCTTGGGAAAGAGGATGACCTATGCGGATGGCACTCGGGTTGGGATACCTTTTACTGACAATGGCGATTTTTCCGCCAACGGCGCAGGCGATGCATATTATGGAAGGCTTTTTGCCCAAAGAACACGCCTTTGGCTGGTTTGTGGTTGTAGCGCCCTTTCTTATATTTGGCGGGAGAAAAATCGCCGCCATTCTGGCGCAGTATCCTGAACGAAAAATGCTGCTTGGTTTAGCCGCCGCCTTTATCTTTGTTTTGTCGGCACTCAAAATTCCTTCGGTCACCGGCTCCAGCTCACATCCTACCGGGGTGGGGCTGAGCGCCATCCTCTTTGGCCCGGCTGTATCCAGTGTTCTCAGCGCCATCGTGCTGCTTTTTCAGGCCTTGCTCCTGGCCCACGGCGGACTGACTACCTGGGGCGCCAACACTTTTTCGATGGGCGTGGCCGGGGCCTTTGTTGCCTGGGGTGCTTTCCGGCTGGCATTGGCCTGCCGGTTGTCGGAAAAAGGGGCTGTCTTTATTGCCGCTCTCTGTGGTGATTGGGTTACCTATATGGTAACCGCCGGGCAGCTAGCTGGTGCCTTTCCGGATCCGATCGGCGGCTTCTGGGTGTCTTATGCCAAGTTTCTGGCGGTATTTGCCGTTACGCAGCTGCCGCTGGCTGTTGTTGAGGGGATATTGAGTGTGGTTGTTTATAGTGCCTTGGTGCGTTATGGCGAGCAGGGGCTGATCGATATTTGGTGGAGAGACAGGGGGGCTCGGTTGTGACAACGAGAAGGAATCTGCTATTGTTGCTGCTGGCGGTGGCCCTGGTTGTGGCGCCGCTAGTCCTAAAGTCAGGTTCCGATTTCGGTGGAACCGACGATAAAGCCTCCGGTGTTATCAACGAGATCAATCCTGAATATAAACCTTGGTTTACTAGTGTGTGGGAGCCTCCCTCCGGTGAGGTGGAAACGCTATTATTCGCGTTGCAGGCGGCGTTGGGGGCTGGGTTTATCGGCTATTTCTTCGGCAGTATGCAGCACAAAAAGCGGATTGAGGCGAAGTAAGTGCTTTATCTCGATTACTTGGCCCATAACAATGGGTTGAAGGAAGTCAGTATCGGTGAAAAGCTGCTGCTGGGCGGGGGCGGGCTGGTACTGGCGCTGGCGCTGCCGCAGCCGGTTACCTTATTGGCCGTTGTTTTTGTTATGCACGGCGTGATGCTTTTCGCCCGGACTCCGCCAGGCTATCTTTGCCGGCTGTGGCTTGGACCGCTGGCTTTTTTGCTGACAGGGATTTGTAGTGTGGTGATCAGTGTCAGCGCCGAGTCTTTTGCTGCCTTGACCGGTATCTGGATCGGACCTTATTTCTTTGGGGTGACCTATGAAGGCCTTGCAGCGGCCGAGGTGCTGCTACTGAGAAGTTTGGCGGCAGTATCTTGTCTGTTGATGATCGCGACAACCACGCCAGTAGCCCATGTGGCCGCCTACCTTTCCCGCTTTCCGGCTATCAGGGGTGTTGCGGAAATTGCGACCCTTACCTACCGCTTTATCTTTGTCTTTTTGGCAGCGGCCGGTCAAATCTATACCGCCCAACAGTCTCGCCTCGGGTATGTAGATGCCAGGCGATCTTTGCATTCTTTGGCGTATTTAACCGCAAACGTCGGGCGGAAGACTTTTTTGGGGGCGCGGGATTTGACGACTGCCCTGAACGCCCGCAACTACCATAGCCGGCTTTCGTTTTATTATCCGCGGCAGCAGGTGGTGCCATCCCGGCTTGCCTTGATAGCTGCCGCTTTGATTGCACTGGCCCTTTCGGCCCTGGTATAAATGGCACCTGGAGGAAAATATGGCGGTTCATCCATTAATCGACATTCGTGATCTTTCGTTTCGTTATGGCTACGACCGGATGGCCCTGGCCGGAGCCACATTATCGGTCCCGGCAGGGAGCCGGGTTGCGCTGGTTGGTCCCAACGGCGCCGGGAAGTCGACGCTGTTTTTGCATATTAACGCCATTTTGCGACCGCTGTCTGGGACGCTTTTCTACCAGGGACAACCTTATCGCTATTCCCGTGAGGCTGTTAGTGCCTTGCGGCAAAAAGTCGGACTGGTATTCCAGGATCCTGACACCCAGCTTTTTGCCAGCAGTGTGCTTGACGACGTGCTGTTTGGTCCGATGAACATGGAATTGACTCCCGGGGAGGCCCACCGGCGAGCTGAAGAGGCGCTGGCGGCGGTGGGGATGCTGGAGCATAGCAACGAACCGGTGCATTTTTTGAGCCAGGGACAGAAAAAGCGGGTGGCAATCGCCGGAGTGCTGGCTATGGACCCTGAGGTATTGGTAATGGACGAACCGACAGCAGGTCTTGACTACCCGGGGCTGATCAGTTTGCGGGAGATATTGGACATGCTCCACCGGCAGGGAAAAACGCTGGTGGTGGCCACCCATGATATCGATTGGGCCTGGAGCTGGGCCGACCTGGTCTATGTGCTGGCTCAGGGACAGGTGGTTGCTGGCGGTCCCCCGCAGGAGATATTGGGGCGGGCCGACCATGAGCGTTTGGGTTTTGCCAGGCCGATGATCGGCGAAATTTGCACCGCGTTGCAACAGCAAGGGGTATTGCGGCAGGATGCCGGAGGGCAAATGCCCCGCACCGCTGAAGAACTAGTGGCCCTACTGAGGCAAGAAAAAAAATAGACAGAAGATTTCAGGGCAGCCGCAAGGCTGCTTTTTAATTTATCCGGGTTTGACTAGCAAAAGGAGTCTAATCCAGGCTATTTTGGATAAAAAAAAGCCGGCACGAATGCCGGCGAGAGAGGTGGTGAAATTAGCTTTGGGGTTCCATGATGGCAACGTCGCCTTCTTCACCGGTGCGGATCCGCACCGCGTTTTCCAGCGAGTAGACAAAGATTTTGCCGTCGCCGACGCGACCGGTCTTGCATACCCGTTTGGCGACTTCAAGCACTTTTTCTACAGGAACTTCACAGACGACAATCTCTATTTTGACCTTGGGCAGCAGGTTAATGTTGACTTCCTGGCCCCGATAAATCTCTTTGTGTCCTTTTTGTACCCCATACCCATAAACCTGAGTCACCGTCATGCCGGTAATGTCAATGGCATTCATGGCGCTTTTCAACTCTTCCAGTTTTTCGGGGCGGGTAATGATCTCAATTTTAGTGATCTTGCGCATGCTATCTCCTCCTTATTTAAGAATTCAGGCTGGGTTTGGCCACGCCGACCGTAGTTGCCACAGGGGTTGAATGCAGGATGGGGGAACCGGCCATGAAATCCTGGTAGGCATAACCACGTTCGCCGTGTTCGGAAATATCCAGACCCTGTAGTTCCTCTTCGGGAGTAGACCGAAGCTGCATGAATAGACCGATGACTTTCAAGATGACAAAGGTTCCGACGAGGGCAATGCCCCAACTGGCGCCGATACCGATCAGCTGGATGCCGACCTGGGCGGAGTTGCCGTAAAACAGGCCGTCAGCACCTGCGGGGTTCACTGCGGTGGAGGCAAAGAGGCCAGTGGCCAGGGCGCCCCAGGTACCGCCGATACCATGTACGCCAAATGCGTCAAGGGAATCATCATAGCCAAATTTAGCTTTTACTACGCTGACTGCCAGATAGCAGATAACGCCTGCTCCTAGCCCGATGATCACTGAAGGACCGGCGGCTACATAACCCGAAGCCGGAGTGATGGCTACCAGACCGGCGACACAGCCGCTGGCGGCGCCGAGAACAGTAGGTTTGCCGTGGTGCATCCATTCAACAAAGACCCAAGATAAAGTTGCAGCTGCAGCCGCAGTATTGGTGACGATGAAGGCGCTGGCGGCCAGACCGTTCGCGCCGAGGGCGCTGCCGGCGTTGAAGCCGAACCAGCCGAACCAGAGCAGGGATGCGCCAATAACAGTCATTGGCAGATGATGGGGAAGCATAACGTCGGTGCCATAACCTTTGCGTTTACCAAGAACCAATGCCACAACCAAGCCGGATACGCCGGAGAGGATATGGACAACGGTACCGCCGGCAAAGTCGAGAACACCAAGATCATGAAGCCAACCGCCCATGCCCCAAACCCAGTGGGCCACAGGATCATAAATGAAGGTCGCCCAGACCAGGGTAAAGACCACGAAGGCGGGGAATTTCATACGTTCGGCAAAAGAGCCGGTAATTAGTGCCGGAGTGATCACAGCAAACATGGCCTGGAAGATCATGAAAGCCAGATGAGGGATTGTGGCAGCATAGTCGACGTTGGGGTCTTGGCCAACCCCGTTGAGACCAAGCCAGGCGAAGCTGCCGATCATGTGATTGATGTCAGGCCCAAATGCCAGGGTATAACCCCAGAGGACCCATTGAACAGAGATGAGAGCGACGATGAAGAAGCTTTGCATAATAGTGCTTAAAGCATTTTTAGTTCTGACCATGCCCCCATAGAACAAGGCCAGACCGGGAGTCATAATCATAACAAGTGCGGCGGAAATTAGTACGAAAGCAGTGTCGCCTGAGTCGATTTTCGGCGCATCTGCGGCTGCGTCAGCCACTGCTGCAACAGCGGGAGCAGTTTCATCTGCTGCCAGGGCAACAGGGACCAGGATCGCCACAAGGACCAAACATAACGCGAGAATTGACCAGAACTTTTTCATGCGGAACATCCTCTCTTTAAAATGATTTTAAGATACCCTTTTCAAAACAAAATGCGCCCGAAAAAACTCCGGACGCCATTGTCATGAGGGACAGAAAAAGCCTTCGTAGTATTTCTACGAAGGCTGCACTGCCTAAGGGTTTATGTGTTTATGTTTTATAATATAACAGTCAAATGACAATGTGTCAACACAATTTTAATATCAGAAAATTGGAACTTTCGTTGACTTTTTGTCGAGCCTCTGCCATACTCAGGAATGGATATCATAATAATGGGGGAACCCGGATGGCGGAGCTTCTTCGGGTCGGAGCCGTGGCGCTCCAGGCCAAGGTTAATGAAGAGAAGGAAAATCTGAAAAATACCGTCGACTGGGTAGTAGAGGCGGCCCGCCAAAAGGTAGGCTTGCTACTCTTTCCGGAACTGAGTCTGACTGGATACAGCACAAATGGTCCGGTTGTTCAACCGATCACCGTCGGCGGCAAAACCTGGGCCGCATTGCAAGAACTGGCGTGCCGATATGAAATCGTTCTCGCCGCCGGAATGGCCTGGCAGGAGGATGGGGAGAAGCGGCTGGCTCACGGTCTGTGGCTGCCCTCGGGCGAGGTTTTATTGTATTTTAAAACTCACTTGGGTCAACGGGAAAAAGAGGAATATACGCCAGGCGACTCTTTGCCCGTGTTTCAACTGCCTCAGGCAACAGTTGGTATTCAGCTCTGTCTCGAACAGCATTTTCCGGAAATTACCCAGACGCTGGTGCTAAAAGGTGCGCAGCTAATCCTTTGTCCCCATGCCACCCCGCGGCTGTCACCAGCCGAACGGCAAAGGAGCTGGGACATTTCCCTGCGAGCCAGAGCCTATGACAATTGTGTTTTTATTCTTGCCGTAAATCAAGTCGGCGACAACGGCCAGGGGACAAAATATCCCGGCGGTGCGATGCTTATCAACCCGTTGGGACAAGTTATTGCCGAAGATTTTTCCGGACAGGAAGGATTGATCGTGGGTGATGTTGACCTTGGACAGGTAATCGAGTCCCGGGTTACGCCTCAAGGGCTATGCCGGCGCTTCTATCCGCCGCAAAGGCGCCCTGATCTATATAAATGAAGGATTGGCAGAATAAGCTAGTAGCGGATCAGCAAAAATAGTATATAATATTGTTATACGGGGGCGGATGGGGCCTGGTGGCTTCTGCGGTCTTCAAAACCGTTCGTGCGGCGCTAATCCGTCGCAGCTGGGTTCGATTCCTAGACGCTCCCGCCACACTAATAACAAGGCTTCTGAGGGTTTTTCCTCAGAAGCCTTTTGGTCTTTATGATTGATTTAAGTTATCTTGGGAAGATATTTGGGAAGATTCTGCTCCGATAAGCATTACTTGATCGAATATTAGCGTCATAATTTCTGTCATTTTTGTGGCAGCATCTTTGGATGCGTGCCAGGCTTTGTACACGGTATAATAGGGGAAAAGCCACTTCTGAAGCCAAAGGGTATTTCTCAGCAGTAGGCTAAATAAAACAACCTTACAATACATTGTCGTAAGGTTGTTTTATTTCTGAGATATACACCACGATGAGAATATTTTTAGGCAGGCACTCAGGGTAGTAGGTACTGTAAAATATTTTGTGTCTTAAGGGTTACGTTGAGTCAAAGGATAGTAGAACTTGCTTGTCGACTACTTTCGACTTTGGGTGGCTTTTTTAATAGAGATGCGAATTATCTGCGCAATATTCTACGTCTTCTAATATCCCTTTATAGTTGCCATGGATGAAATCGGTCAAGTAATCGATTTCATAGGTGGCTATTTCGTTTAATTGATCCAATAGATTATCTGACAGATCCCAGTCGCCGACAAGCAAGTTGTTTGTCATTTGTTCTTCTTTGGTCACGCCTACTACTATGGAGGCCACTCGCTTATCGCGAAGAGGCCAAGCAATAGCCAGTTTCCAAGCTGGTTCTCCTACTAATTTCGCCATCGAAACAAGGGCTTCGGCAATCTTTTTGCCTCTTTCGCTCCAGAATCTTGGCAAATCAACATGGGTACGGTAGGAAAAACGGGATCCCTCCTGCGGTTTATCGAAACCCACATATTTTCCTGACAACATTCCACCGGCGAGCGGGCTCCAGCATACAAGACCGATCCCCTCGTCGTGGCATGCCGGCAGTATTTCTCTTTCGATGTCTCTGTTAATTAGATTATACATATACTGCCCGCAAGAAAATTTTTCAAGATTCATTCGGGTGCTCACGGCATTGGCCTTAACAATTTGCCAACCAGGGAGATTGCTGCAGCCTAAGTATCGAACTTTCCCTAGGCGAACTAGATCGTCAAAGGCTCTCATTGTTTCTTCAAACGGAGTATGGGGGTCAGGTGAATGCATATAAAATAGATCAATATAATCTGTCTTTAAGTTCTTTAGACTACGATCGCAAGCTTCGATAATATTCTTTCTTGATAATCCTTTAGAATTTGGCGCAGGCCCTGTTCGGAAGAAACACTTTGTGGCAAGGATAATCTCATCGCGCTTTTTATCTTTTGTAGCTTCGCCGATGATGGATTCCGACAGCCCGCCACCATATATGTTGGCTGTATCGATAAAATTCCCGCCAGCGTCCAAAAATAAATCGATGATCCTAGAGGCCGATTTTGCGTCGTTTCCCCATTCTTTGAAGCCAAATGAAAGCGTTCCCAAACAGACTCTCGATACCAGAAGTCCCGATTTTCCTAAATATCTATATTTCATACTAGGTTACCTCCTTGCGATCATAGGCCCTGAGATCAAGGCTGGTAATTGGCGGTTGTCGGCGGATTGCTTGCAGTGTCGCTGGTTCCGGTGTTGTATTTGCTGGTGACCAGCACAACGATGGCCCCGGCCAGTGAGAACACCGCCGCCCACCAGAAGGCGCGCCCCCAATCATTTGTGGAGGCGGCATGACCGGTGATGAGTGGCTGTATGATTGACGCAAACTGGCCGAAGCAATTCATGAAACCGGTGATAAATCCGGCGTTTTGGCCGCCGTATTCAATCGGCAATGAAAACCCTACAGGCCATGTAAACGCTAATCCCACGAAGGCGGTGCAAATATACAATAGTGCTTGAGTGCTTGTTTGAACATTTTGGATCATCACGATAAAAGTTGCGCACCAAAGGTAGCCGGCGACCAGAATCATTCGCCGCCAGAAAATGTTATGCTTTGTATTGTTTTTAACCCAGTCCACAATAAACCCGGCGACATTCATCATGACAAAGAGGACTGCCCAGGGTATGGTGCTGAAGATTGCCATTTCTTCTATCGGCATGCCCCGGCCTGAGACGAAATACATAGGCAGCCACAACACTAGAAACGTAAAAACATAGCTGTTGCAAGCCGCTTGTGCGGACGCGCCCCATACTTCAAGTTTCCTTAGCGGCTTTTCAAAAATAGCTGACACAACTTTGTTCTCGGATGTCGCTCCTTGGTCTTTCTGGAGAAAAACATCGTCGGTCATCTTCGCTTTTTTTGTCACATACATCCAGTAAGCAGCGAAAACAAAGCTGATGACGGCACAGGCATAAAATACGCTGCGCCAACCGTAGTGGGTCATCATATAAGCTGCGAAGGGAGTTGCTACTAACGGTCCTACGGCAATGGCCGAAAGATTTAAGGCCTGAATTCGGCCGACCATGCAGCGCGGCAGATGGCGGGCAATAAAGGATGCCTGTGCCGGCATAGTCGGCGCTTCTGCTATGCCTAAACCGGCACGCACCGCGATCAAAGCATAAAGATTGCTTGGCAGAGCGGAAAGTATACTTAATACACCCCAGCTACCTATTGAAATACCAAGAAACTTTCGTGGTCCGAATTTATCAGCGATCCAACCCACGGGCATCTGACATAAAAAGTAACCCCAAAAAAAAGCCGAAAATACATAACCCAGCGACTTGGCGTCCCATCCATACTCCTTAATCATCATAGGGGCGGCAACAGAGATATTAACGCGGTCCATGAAGCAGACTGTGGTGCTGATAAATATCCCAACCACCACTCCCCATGCTGCGAGGCCCTTGATTTTATCCATGGAATAATCTCCTCTCTCCTATTAAGATTTGGCTCGCCTTCGTTTGAAAATTCATTTACGGGGTAATTGACCTTTTACAACTCCTTCCCAATCTTCCCTTTCCAATGCCGCTACTCTCCCTTCTTACCTAAATGTTAGACCCCTATCGCTCAGCCGGTCGCAACATAGTGTTTCAACCTATCGATTCCATGCAATTACATAATATTGACCAAACAATCTAGTTCGTATGAACCGATAAAACTTGCATCATGAAGTTGAGGCTTTCCGAGTCAGCAACATCTTTCTCATCAAAACAGTACGGTATTTAATCAAATTTTTTTGTCATCAACTCATCATGTCATCATATCACATTAGGCCTTCGGCATTGTTTGGCTAGTTCCTTCACTAAAACATCTTGATTAAAAATATTTTTTACTATAAATGAAATATTAAATTATATTATGGAAATATGAGTAGTGAATTATAATAGGGGTTTAATCTAAATAATAATGATAATTGCTGTTGATTGTCAATACATAAACTGATATAATAAAACAAATTTTCATATTATGAAAATTTGTTTAGGGGCAATCAAAATATGTAGGGATCCTCAATACCGGTGGTCAACTTGGCGGCAGCGATTGGAACGATATGTTTCTTTTCTTGGCGCTTTCCTCAAGATTGTGTTTAATAGTATTCGCAACCCTTAGTGAGGTGATCGCCGAGGCAGCGCCTGAAACAGCAGTATAAGACTCGAACTCCGATAGGAACGTAAAGAATTAAAAGATCTCGAAGTGCCAGACAAGACTATTGTGAAAAGAAGATAATGTAAAATATTTGGGAAATTTATAAAAAATGGCAGGAATTGCTTGTAATATAAAGAATTTTTTACAAATAAAGTGATAATATCACATTATCACTTTATCTCATTTGCTGGAAGTTTAAATTGCAATGGGTACTCTTTCTGCTGATGGTCGATGGAAGGCCTTTAAGAAAAAAATAACACTTGCCGGCATTGTTTCGGCGATAATCTCCGGCAACATCATCTTGAGAAGCTCTCCGAGCGACGTGGTGCCGACTAGCGGTATACACATGACAAGAATCATTGTTTTAGTAGCTGAAAAAAGAGCTGGCGCTAAGCATAAAAATGGAGTTTCCCCCTGTCCTGACACAGAAAAGGGGAAAACTCCATTCGCTCCATGAGTTATTCTCCGACAAAAAAGTCTTGCTAAAGTTGAAATAAATTACGCAACTTCGCTTCTACGTTGTCCAAGTGCGTCCACATTGCCTGTCGAGCTTTATCTGCTTTGTGTTCGTCGATTAAGTCAAGTATTTTCTCGTGTTCCTTTATGATTACGAACCGAGGCCCAAATGTTTTAGAAAAGAATTGATGGCTGGAATTCAAAACCTCATAATAGTTCGGCTTGATTATCTCATTAAAAATTTTGATATAAACCGGATTTTGACAGGCGTTGATCAAAATGGTGTGAAACCGCGAATCTTCTTCGCTCGCGTATCCTCTAGTAGAAATTGCGTCAAACATATCCTGCAAAACTTCGCGTAAATTTTGTCTAGCTTCTTCGGTGCAACGTAAAGCGACCATGTAAGCGGCTTCGCTTTCCAGTCCTTTGCGCAATTCGAGCATGTTGAGGATTTGTCGTTTCCCGCCGGGGATATTAAGGTCTGCTGGATATTGCAAGCTTTCGCTGTTTTTCAAATAGATTCCGGACCCGTGTCTTACTTCCAGATAATCATTCGTTTGTAAAACGGTAAGAGCCTCTCTGATGACAGTCCTGCTGACACCAAACAAGTCACTTAACTGTTCTACGGAGTGGATTTTGTCGCCTGGGTTCAATCCGTCCGTTTTGACTATGCCCATTATTCCTGTTATTACATCTTCATACAGCTTTTTTCGTTTGATCTGATGCACATAAATTCTCCCTTTGGCAAAGGATGAAGCAAGATTTTTTATCACAGAAGCATTTGTGATTATGTGAACTTATTATTACTAATAATCGTAACATTATTACAGAGATAGTGTCAATCGCTGTTCTGGAAGACAGCGCATCTAGCTAATCGGAAAAGGATGTTTATGGAGAAAACGGAGAAAGCGGATTTGCCGCAAAGACGCATGGGTGTGGTTAACTAATCCAATTTTTTAAAAGGCGCTGTTCAAGTCCCGGCGATTTACCACAGAACCGTTTGGCAAAAGATTATTCGAAATTGATTAGTGTTGTTGCCAAGATTCGACTTAATGCGGTCCTGGAAGATAACTGGATTAAACATATTCAGATTAAGTTGGGGAGGATACGAAAATGAGTATCAAAAAGAAATTGATCATGATTATGCTGCTTATTAGTTTTGTGCCGCTCGTTCTTTTGTCAGCAGTCTCCATTCGGTACCTGGGAAAGTCGTTGGAAGAGGAAACCATTACCCAATGCCGCCAACTGGTCAACGAGGTCAAGTTGCAAACAGATGGCTATTTGGACTCCATTTTGATCACAATTAGAACGGTGGCTAAAAATCCGTCAGTGAAGGCGATGGATATGACGCAGGCAAAACCTTATCTGGTCGAAATCCAGAAGACAAGCCCGCCTGACGTCACCTTTACCATTGATGATGCCAAAGGCAATATGATTGCCCGCGGCGATAATGCGACGCTTGTTAATATAGCGGACCGCGAGTTTTTTAAATTTGCGATGACTGGAAATGATGCCATTTCTGAACCGATAGTCAGTAAAATATCGGGGAAACTGACGGTAAACACGGGAACGCCAATCCGGACCGGGGACTCGGGTGTGGTAGTGGGGGTTTCCCAGGGTTCATTCACGCTGGCCAAGATCAGTGAGTTTGTCGCACAATTATCCGCCAACGGCAATCTCGCCTATATCATTGACGCCAGTGGAAAGGTGCTGGCTCATCCTGATGAAAATGTAGTCAAAGAGCGCGTCGACATGAGCAAAATGAGTTTTGTGCAACGCGGCCTTGCGGAGAAGAAGAGTGGTTACTCTGTGGAAGACGGACCGTCCGGAAAAAAGTTGGTTACTTATGCCTATGATTCCAGAACAGGCTGGATGATTTGCTTGGAAGTGCCTTATTCGGTGATAACCGATAAAACTCAAAAATTGACATTGATTCTTGGTGGACTTACGATGGCGGTGTTGGTTATTGTGGGTTTCTTAGTCGTCGTCTTAGCCCGGCGATTCACCGCCCCGATCGTGAGCATGCAATGCCAAGCGGAACGGATATCGCAAGGCGATCTGACCCAGAAGATAGACATTGCGTCAAAGGATGAAATCGGTCTGTTGGGTCGAGCTTTGGATGCAATGGTGGTCAATCTAAAGAACTTGATTGGACAAGTGCAGCGCGATGCCGAGCAAGTGTCGGCATCCTCCGACCAACTGACGGCCAGTGCTGAGCAGTCGGCCCAGGCGGCAAACCAAGTGGCTGCTTCCATTACGACGGTGGCCCAAGGGGCGGACAAGCAACTTGGCGTGGTTCGCGATGCCGCCGCGGTTGTAGAAAAAATGTCGGAAAGCATTCGGCAAGTGGCGGCAAATGCCAATACTGTGTCAGAGCAGTCGGCTCGAACTGCTGAAACGGCGAAGGAAGGCGGCGAATCAATAGAGCGCGCCGTAAGGCAAATGACTGGCTTGGAAAAAACGGTCAGCGCGTCTGCCCAGGTAGTAACCCGGTTGGGCGAACGGTCAAAAGAAATCGGGCAAATTATCGGCACCATTTCTGGAATTGCCGGGCAGACCAATCTCTTGGCCCTGAATGCGGCCATCGAGGCGGCGAGGGCTGGCGAGCAGGGGAGGGGCTTTGCGGTAGTTGCGGAGGAAGTGCGTAAGCTGGCTGAGCAGTCGCAGGAAGCGGCGAAGCAAATAGAAAATCTAATTGGTCAAATTCAAAATGAAACCGGCAAAGCTGTGCAGGCGATGGACGAAGGCACGCGTGAAGTCAAGGCTGGTACAGGTGTAGTAAACGAGGCTGGGATAGCTTTTCAGCAAATCATTGGCATGGTGACGCAATTGTCGGATCAGGTTGGCGAGATTTCAACGGCGATTCAGCAATTGGCGAATGGCAGTCAGCAAATCGTAACATCGGTAGGGGAAATTGACAAGCTGACCAAGGCTGCGACCGGAGAAACCCAGACGGTTTCCGCAGCCACCGAGGAACAATCGGCCTCGATGGAAGAAATTGCTTCTTCTAGCCACAGTCTCGCCAAGATGGCGGAAAATTTACAACGCGCTGTCGGCAAGTTCCGTAGCTAAAGGCAGACGAATAATGACTGCGGAGCGGTTGGTTCCGTTTAGCTGGGTAGTAACAAGTACGCCATTCCAATGGTTCAAGTTTAAAGAGATTATCCAAGTGGTGGATATCGCCGAGCTTCCGGGTACCGCAGTATAGAGAAAGTCTGGCCCTGAAAATCTGGAGTTGCAATTGGCGCTAATTAGATTCGTAAAGTCCTATTGTTTTCAAACCCGTGGTGTCGAATGAGACATCGCGGGTTTTGTTTTTCGCTAATTAACTTAAAATGATAGATGGGCTTTAAATATAAAATGAAATAATATTTCAAAATATGAAAACGGAAAATAAACTAACAAAAGTAGCTTGATTTGCTGTTTTTTTAGGTATTTATTAGTAGGAGTTCTATTGACAACAATAAGAATCTAACATAAAATGAAAAATGATTTTAGAACAATGAAAACGATTTTTATATTGTGATAAAAATAATTGCCAATTTATATGCCATTATGGTTCAACTATTGAAACGAAAGGATGGTATTGAAATACAGCTGTTTCTACTATGTTGCAAGACTCGAAAGGGAGGAGCGATGGTGTAAAGAGTGCGGTCGCCGGGTGGCAACTGAAAGATCTAACCCTGCCTATGTGATGGAGAATAAAACGGAAGGAGAGATTTGGAGCATCCCCCCGAGAATGGTGAGCTGAGCGGACTGATGTCGTATTTGAGTCGCCGCGGAGCAGGATCTTGTTGACCCAAAACTTCGGCGCGAAAAATCTAGATCTCCACCATCGTGCTTCTGGATATCTCCATATTAATCCGCGCGGATACATACACGATACCCGCGTCACCCCTGATGGGGAATGGCAGGCGATATCCACTTGGACTCCGTCTCAGGCTAATGGCAATGACAGAGTAGCGGCCGGGTTTAAGTAGGAGGTCGACTTATGATCTGGATTAGAAAAGGCGCTGGAGACCGGAAGCCTTTGAAAAGTGAGAATTGATAGACGTTAAAATGCAGGAGTATCTTGAACACAACATAATTGCTGGAGCGAGATGCTGCCTGAAGAATGGAGGGAGTTCATTGCTGAATACGCCAGAAGTTTCCCAAGTATCCGCCGCGACGGTAACCCAGAAACCAACGAGGATCAGAGCCTGGGTTATTTTCATCACCTTTATTTCCATGTTGGTTGCCTATCTCGATAGGGTGAATGTTTCGATTATCATTGCCGATCCGAATTTCAAGGCGGAAATGGGAATCATGAACGATCCGTTTGCCCAGGGATTGCTTATGAGCTGTTTCCTTTGGGCCTATGGCGGAGGTATGTTTTTTCTTGGTCCGATCGGAGACGTACTGGGGCCGCGTAAAGCGACGATGATAGCCATTTTTTCCTGGGGTGTTTCCATCAGTCTGGGGGCCTTGTCTCGAACGATCAATGTATTGTATATGACCCGGTTTCTTCTTGGTCTGGGTGAAGCGCTCCATATGCCTATGCTTAGCAAGTACACTAAAAATTGGATACCGCCGAAAGAGCGTGGAACGGCCAATTCTGGCTGGAACGTCGGGTTTATGGTTGGTCCGGCGCTGGCGTTGCCTCTGTTCACCATGCTGGTCGGTGAATGGGGATGGCGACCGAGTTACTGGTTCTGCGTTGTTTGGGGGTTTGCTATTCTCCCGCTGATTTGGTGGGCGACTGACAAGCCTGAGCAGCACAAGGGCGTAAACAAAGCGGAACTAGACTATATTCTGGAGGGGCAGAAAGAAGAGGCTGCTCAGGCTCAGTTGGCATCAGGTACCTTCAGTCAAAACCTAGGCAAACTACTCACTAACTCAAATTATTTGCTTAACGTATTCACTTACTGGGGATCAACAATCATGTGGTGGGGATTCATGTCCTGGCTCCCGGCGTATTTGAAGGTAGCCAGAGGGTTTTCCTGGGCCCAGATGGGCTGGCTGTCGTCTTTGCCTTATATTCTGGGAGCCATTTCGACCATGGCAGTGGGGATTGTGGCGGATAAATACAGCCCCAACCGGCGGGCTCCCTTTTCGGCCATCGGGATGGCTGGCTGCGCCTTGTCTATTTATCTTGGCGCCACAATTGAGGATAATCTGACCGCAGCTTATGCTATGGCGATGGCTATGTTCTTTATTGGGATGCATAATCCGACATCCTGGACCATCCTCCAGAAAATAGTACCGTCAAATCTTGTAGGAACGGCATCTGGAATTCACAATGGAACTTCGCAGTTTATCGGAGCGTTCGTTCCTGCTGTTGTCGGTTACCTGATCAGTACCACTGGCGGTAGTTACACGGCAGGATTGATGTGTTTGGTGGCGGCTGGTGCAATTGGTGCTTGCTGTGTTACTGTACTGGTTTTCAGGGAAATTTAACGACTGCAGTCTAAGGCGCTTGATTTTGCTGTGGCTGCGTCGATGGCAATCAAACACAGGAAGGAAAATACACGATGAAGGCTATTCGCTATCTCGGAAAAGAAAAGATCGGATTTGTCGACGTTCCGCCTCCGGAATTAAAAGCTGGGGAAGCGTTGATTGAAGTAAAATATGCTGGCATTTGTGGTAGTGATTTATTCATTTACTCAGGGACTCATCCCCGCGCTAAAGCGCCGCTGGTTATTGGGCATGAATTTTGTGGAGTGGTAATCGAGATTGCGGACGATGATCCGTCCGGGTTTAAGGTCGGGGATCGCGTAACTGCCAATCCCCATCTCGCGTGTGGTGAGTGCGACGCCTGTCTGGCGGGGCATCGGAATGTGTGCAGGCAGCTCAAGATAATTGGCATAGATCTTGATGGAGCCTTTGCCGAATATGTAGCCATTGATACTTCCTACTTGATTAGGCTGCCGGAGGGGATCGCTTTTGATAAGGCTGCTTTGTCAGAACCGCTTGCTGTTGCGGTGCATGCGGTAAGGGGTTCTGATATGAAGCTGGGTGACCGGGTGCTGGTATTGGGCGGAGGATCGATTGGCCTGCTTACGGCTTTTGCCGCTAAAGCGAACGGGGCGAGCGTCGTGGTTGTGGTGGAACCAAACGAATTTAGACGAAAGCTTGCAGCAGGATTCGGGTTTCAAATGATGAGCGATCCGCAAGATTTTGCGCAGGGGTCCGGTGTCGAAACTGGTTTTGACGTTGTTTTCGAGGCTGCCGGTGTTCCGGCGACGATAGAAGCTGCTATCAAGTATTGCCGAATCAAGGGGCAGGTGGTTATTATCGGCCTCTATAAATATGCGTCGCCGGTCGACTTGCGTCAGATCGCTTTTGCCGAATTGAAGCTTGCCGGTACGCGGGCGAACACAAACACCGACTTCGTAGTGGCGGCCGACCTATTAAACAAGTATCCCGAGATCAGCGATATCGTCACCCATCGGCTGCCGTTCGAAGAGGCTCAGACCGGGTTCGACCTGTTGAGACAGGGCGGCGATGTCGTCAAGGTTTTGCTTCATCCGTAAAGGGGAATGGACGAGGCGACAGGCTGGTGATGGACCGCCGATAGTTGGGATAGGCACCAGTCTGCGTGGCAATACGCGATTTCTGCTGGCAGAAATAAGCCGGTTTTTTCGCGGGCGGGAAAAAACAGAGATTGTATGCAAAAACAAGTGTTGCACGGATGAGGAGGCGCAGCGTGATTTTGGATAAGTTTTCTTTAACTGGGAAGGTCGCCATCGTAACCGGGGCAAGCCGTGGTTTGGGTGAAGGGATGGCGTTAGCCCTTGCGGAAGCGGGAGCTGACGTTGTTGTTGTGGCTAGCAGTGCCAAAGTTGACGAGACGGCGAAAAAAATAGCAGCTCTCGGCAATAAGGCCCTGGCCATACGGGCTGATCTCGGCAGAATAGACCTGATATCGGAAATCGTGGACACGACGATGGACGAGTTCGGTAAAATTGACATTTTAGTAAACTGCGCCGGAATTATTCGTCGGGGGCCGGCCGTGGATTTTAGCGAAAAAGACTGGGATGATGTGATCAATCTCAATCAAAAAGCATTATTTTTTATGTGCCAAGCGGTTGCCAAACAAATGATCAAGCAGGGCAAAGGAAAAATCATCAACATTGCTTCCTTGCTATCCTTCCAGGGTGGCGTTGTTGTGCCGTCCTACACGGCGTCTAAATCAGCCATTGCGGGAATGACCAAGGCATTAGCCAATGAATGGGCCGTCAAAGGCATCAACGTCAACGCCATCGCCCCGGGATACATGGCGACAGAAATGACTGAAGCCCTGCAACGGAATGCTGTGCGGTCGCCAGCCATCTTAGCCCGTATACCTCAAGGGCGATGGGGAACTCCGGCAGACATGGAAGGCGCGGTAGTCTATCTGGCGTCAGATGCTTCTGATTATGTGCAAGGCCATGTCCTTTTGGTGGATGGTGGCTGGATGGGGCGCTAAGTAAAGCTATCGGCTTTCGCGTTTGTGAAGCTAATCATGCGGGAGAAAAACCTGAAATCATACTAATAAACGACGTGAGGGAGTGCTGGAGTGGAAATTCGGTGTGCGGCAAATCCGCAAGATGTAAAACATTATGACACAGACCGTCTGCGGCAAGATTTTCTGATCGAAACCCTGTTTCTGAAAGACGCTGTTCAAACGATATACAGTCATATTGACAGGATGATTGTCGGTGGGGCTTTTCCTTGTGAAAGACTATTGTTGCTTGAAGCGGGGAAGGAGATATGCGCGTCATATTTTTTGGAACGAAGAGAACTCGGGATTATTAACATCGGCGGCCGAGGTATCGTGACTCTTGATGGGGTTGCCCATGAACTGGAGCCAAGAGATGGCCTGTATGTTGGGAAGGGGGTCAAGGAGGTCCTTTTCGCTAGTGCGAATAGCGCTAACCCGGCCAAATTCTATTTCAACAGCGCGCCGGCTCATTTGGCCTATCCGACCGTAAAAATCAATGTCGGTAAAGCCAGGAAGGTTACTTTGGGCTCTGTCGAAGAGGCGAATCAAAGAACTATTTTTCAGTATGTGCATCCTAAAGTGCTTTCGAGCTGTCAGTTGGTTATGGGCATGACGATTTTGGCGAATGGCAGTGTCTGGAACACGTTGCCTGTTCATACTCACGACCGCAGGATGGAAGTTTATCTCTATCTTGATGTCGCGGAGAACGCCGTAGTCTTCCATTACATGGGCGAACCGCAGGAAACGAGGCATATAGTCGTTCGCAACGAGCAAGCGGTAATTTCGCCGAGTTGGTCGATTCATGCTGGTGTAGGGACAAGAAGCTACTCTTTTATTTGGGGAATGGCGGGTGAAAACCAGACGTTTAATGATATGGATGTTGTTGCAATGCCGGAGCTAAGGTGAGTGGTGCAATCTTGCTCCGAGGAAGCCGTTTTGTCCGGCGGAGCTGCATATGGTCATCTTGGTTTGCGGAGATGAATGCACTTAGTTGTGAAAAAAATGCCTACATAAATGCATAAGCCATGATTTCATATTGTGGATATTATTTTCAAAATAATATTTAAAAAGAAAGAGAAAAATGATATGCTTGTTTTGGAAGATGAAGGAAGGTGTTGGTAAAATAGAAATAACAGTTAAATAACGGTATTGTATATGAAATCTATCAAAATCTTGAAAATATTATATTGCATAATATGAAATTGAATTCCATAATAAATTGTATTTTGCGCTGTTAATGACGAGTAGCACCACAATATCAATTTTAGTGACGGAGGCGATACTGTGAAAGAATTGCAATTTCATGGGGCTAAAATCATCACGGGACGGGGTTCGGTCGCGTATCTGAAAAAATTAGGACTAAAGCGAGCTTTTATCGTCATTGGAGGTAATTCAATCATCGACAACGGGACACTGGCGAAAACCCAGACGCTCCTTGAGGAAAGCGGCTGCGAAGTCTTTGTTTTTGCCGGGGTTCCGGCCAATCCACCGGTGGAGACTGTCATTGACGGCATCGCCAAGATGAGGCAATTTCAGCCAGACGCGGTCATAGGGCTGGGGGGCGGGTCGCCCATCGACGCCGCCAAAGCAATGAGCGTATTGTATGAACATCCTGACCTTGATCCAGCTACCGCCTTCCGGCAAGGACTACCGGAAACCCGAAAGGCAATCAAGCTTATCGCGATACCGAGTACATCGGGTACCGCCACCGAAGTAACCTTGGTAGCTGTGCTGACTTATAAACAGGATAATCTCAAGGTTTCTGCTAAAACCCCCGCTTTTGTACCGGATTACGCCATTTTGGACAGCGATATTACTCTGTCTATGCCGCAGAAGGTTGTGGCTGAGACCGGTATGGATGCAGTGGGCCATGCTGTCGAGAGCTATATTACCAAAAACAACAACGATTTCACCGAGTGCCTGGCTGCTGGGGCGGTAGAGGGCCTGTTCAAATACTTGCCGCTGTCGTACGCAATTGGCGATCCGGTCGCCCGGGAAAAAGTACACAACCTCCAATGTATGGCTGGATGCGCCTTTACGAATACCGGGCTTGGCGTCAACCACGGGATCTGCCATGCCATTGGCGGTCGTTACGGAGTGAGTCACGGCTTGGTGGTGGGGATCGGGCTTCCCTATGTGTTGGAGTTCAATTCCGAGGATTCTGAAGTGAGCGAGAAGATCGATTATCTGGGCAAGCGGATCGGAAAAGACGACTTTGTCGCTGCCGTCCGGGAGTTGCAGCAGAAGCTAAACATTCCCGGCTGTTTAAAAGAAGCAGGCATCCCAGAAGAGGACTTTTACAGTCACTTTGACGAGCTGGTCGGTAACGCCCTTAAAGGGCCTACCGGCAACAATCCTGTGCCTGTCAGCTTGGACGGCATGCGCGGCTTGCTGCGGCGTGTCTATGAAGGACGATAAATTTTATGAATGGTCGATCTCGCATTTCGGCAAGTAGATACTGAGAAAAAGGTGATTGCTGTTGAATGAAATCAGATGGCACGGAAGAGGCGGTCAAGGCGGTTTTACCGCAGCGCGGTTGCTGGGAATGGCGGCTTCTTTTTATCCCAATTATTATGTTCAGGCCTTTCCTTCCTTTGGGCCCGAACGCCGCGGAGCACCTGTATTAGGTTTTACCCGGATTGACACTCAGCCGATTTTCGACCATAGCATGGTCTATGGCTGTGATTATGTTGTGGTGCTGGATGAAAGCCTGCTGGAAACGGTGGATGTGCGCAAGGGTCTGCGCCCCGGGGGAATCCTCCTGATCAATTCCAGCCACGAGCCAGAGCATTTTATGACTGCTCATGACTTCGGCTTGTATACCATTGGGGCGACTGGAATTGCAACAGAGATTTTGGGGCAGGTGGTGGTAAACACGGCGATGTTCGGCGCCTTGATTGCCGTGTCCGGCCTGGTGTCACTTGAGGCGGCGCTGCGCGCGGTGGAGCTTACCCTGCCGCAAAAAATCTGGGATAAGAACAAGAAGGTCGTGGAAATCGCCTACAATCAATTGCGGGGGGCCAAATCATGCTAAAACCTTCCATTAAGCCTTTTCGCTATCCGACAACAAAAGAGGAGATGCCGGTGGGGCCGTATGCCGACGCCGGTGTATTGGCCGAATCAAATGCAGGGTGGCGGGTAAATCGCCCGGTTCTCGACAGTGTCCAATGTGTCAAATGTCAAAAATGCTGGCTGATTTGCCCGGATGGGGCCATTGAGCGCGGTGAAGTATATTTGATTGATTACAGCTTTTGCAAGGGCTGCGGGCTGTGTGCGTATGAGTGTCCGAAAAAGGCGATTATTATGGTGCAAGAAGGTGACAAGGGTGAGTGAGGAACGATCGGTAAACCGCCAGTTTATTTCGGGCAACGACGCTGTATCTTATGGGGTAAAGCTTTGTCGCCCTCAAGTCGTAGCAGCGTATCCCATTACTCCGCAGACCACGGTGGTGGAGAAGCTAGCCGAGTTTATCGAGAACTGCGAACTGGATTGTCAATATGTCAATGTGGAAAGCGAGCATAGTGCAATGGCGGCCACCATGGGAGCTGCGCTGATGGGTTGCCGGACATTCACCGCTTCCTCCTCGCAAGGGCTGTTGTATATGTGCGAGATGCTACATTACGTGAGTGGCAGCCGGTTTCCCATCGTCATGATGAACGCCAATCGTACGATTGCCGCTCCTTGGAATATCTATGGTGATCACCGGGATTCGATGGCGATGCGGGATTCGGGCTGGCTGCAGGTCTATGTCGAAAACGCCCAGGAAGCGCTGGACGCAGTCATTCAGGCGTATAAAATTGCGGAACACACAAAAATTCAGACGCCGGTCATGGTTTGTTTGGACGGGTTTGTCTTGACCCATACCTATGAGATCGTCGATATCCCGTCGCAGGAGGAGGTTGATGCCTTTTTACCCGCCTATGTCCCGGCGGCTAATATGTTGGATCTCAATGCCCCCAAAAGTCTGTGCATCTCAGTTTCTCCCGAATGGCAGACCGAGTTCCGCTACCAGCAGTATGAAGCGATGGAAGTTGCCAAAGAGGTCATCGCCGCAGTGGGCGGGGAGTTTGCAGCCGCTTTTGGCAGAAAACACGGCGGCATGGTGGAAGAATATCTTTGCGACGATGCTGAGTATGTGTTGGTGGGTATGGGCAGTGTTACTGGGACAGCGCGACTTGCGGTTAACAAACTGCGCAGTGAAGGTCTCAAGGTTGGATTGCTGAAGATACGTTTTTTCCGGCCCTTCCCAAAAGAAGAGATCCTGGCCTTGGCGCCACGGGTAAAAGGCGTCGGTGTCATTGACCGCGATGTTTCGTTTGGTTATGAGGGCGCCCTTTACACCGAAGTGAAGGCTGCTTTAAATACCGGGAGCGCCGGACCGCGGACAATCAATTTTATTGCCGGTCTTTCCGGACGGGATATTACCAAAGAGCATCTTGAGGCCATGTATCAAAAAATTATAAGACTGAGTCAGGGCCAGACGGAGAAGGAAATCCAATTTGTCGGGTTGAGGTGGGAGCAATGGTAAATTTACGGGATCTGCCGGAACAGGAATTGCTATTGGGCCATAAGGCCTGTCCGGGCTGTGCGGCGGGGACTGTCGCCCGCCTTATCTTAAAAGTAACGGGAGAGAGAACCTTTTTAGCCTATCCAGCAAGTTGTGTCTCCACCGTAACCAGTATCTATCCGCAGATGGCGTTTTCCGTACCATCGTTCACGTCGCCCTTTGCCGCTACCGGCGCGGTGTTATCAGGTATGGCTGCAGCGGTCAAAGCAAAAAAAATGAAAGACGTCACTATCCTGGGCATCGCCGGAGACGGCGGTACGGCGGATATCGGTCTGCAGGCACTGTCCGGGGCTGTGGAGCGGGGCGACAAGATCTTTTATGTGTGCTACGACAATGAAGCATATATGAATACCGGCGTCCAGCGAAGCAGCCTGACGCCTTTTGGGGCAGTAACCACCACTTCACCGGCGGCAGAATGCGAAGGCTCGGTAGGCGAAAGGCGCTTCAAGAAAAACCTGTTTGAGATCATGATCGCCCACCGGATTACCTATTGTGCGACAGCTAATATCGCCTATACCAGCGATTTTCTGAGCAAGGTGGAAAAAGCCAAAAACGCCGACGGACCTTCTTTCATTCATGTGTTGGCCCCGTGTCCGACCGGGTGGGGTTTTTCTTCCGACAAAACCATGGAAGTGGGGAGACTGGCAGTGGAATCAGGGCTTTGGGTGCTGGCGGAGTATGAGAACAACAAAGTTAAGCTGAATCTGAATCCGAAAGAGTTCCGCCCGGTCGAGGACTATTTGGGCTGCCAGAAGCGGTTTGCCCATTTGCAGCCTGCTGAGTGGGCGACGATTGGAAAGAATCGCGACGAGGAATGGGCCGAGATAAGACGTAAGTGGGCCTGAGGACTATCGAGCATGGGGGGAATAAAGATGATGAACAAAGAGCAGTATCTGGAAAGTCTGCGTAAACTGAAGCCTGTCATTTACTGCAACGGTAGAAACATCACTGATGTCGTCGGCGACCCGGTGACCCGGCCGCATGTCAATTCGGCGGCCATGACCTACGAGCTGGCCCATGACCCTGAGTACCAGGATCTGATGGTAACTACGTCAAGTCTCACCGGGGCAAAAATTAACCGCTTCACTCATTTGCATCAGAGCACTGATGACCTGGTGAAAAAAGTCAAGATGCTCAGGATGATCGCCCAGAAAACCGGCACCTGCTTTCAGCGTTGCGTCGGTTTTGACGCCATGAATTCGACCTTTATCGTCACCCATAAGGTGGACCGGGAGTGCGGCACTAACTACCATGAGCGATTTATCAATTTCCTGAAATATGTGCAGGAAAATGACTTGATGGTCGCCGGATCGATGACCGATGTCAAGGGCGACCGGAGCAAAAAGCCGGGTCAACAGACTGATCCGGACATGTTTGTCCATATCGTGGAAAAACGTGAAGATGGCATCGTCATTCGCGGCGCCAAGGCTCACCAAACCGGCATGGTCAATTCGCACGAAATGCTTATTTTGCCGACTACCAACCTCGGTCCTGAGGACAAGGACTACGCAGTGGCCTGCGCTATCCCCATCGACGCCCCTGGCGTTGTCCACATTTTTGGCCGTCAGACCAATGACGACCGGCGGCTACAGGGTGATATCGACACAGGCAATTCCGAATACGCTATTGTCGGCGGCGAGACCCTTACCGTCCTCAATGATGTCTTCGTTCCTTGGGAGCGGGTTTTCATGTGCGGCGAATACCAATATGCCCAGGAATATGTTGAGACCTTTGCCTCCTATCATCGCCAGAATTACGGCGGCTGCAAGGTGGGGGTGTCAGACGTCATCATCGGGGCGACGGCAGCCATGGCCGAGTATAACGGTACAGCAAACGCATCCCATATCAAGGACAAAATAATTGAAATGATCCATCTGGCTGAAACCATGTACAACTGTTCAATCGCCTGTTCTGCTGAAGGGCACAAGACTGAGGCTGGCAACTACTATGTTGATACCTTGCTGGCCAACACGGTCAAACTGAATTGTACCCGCTTTATGTATGAGATTTCCCGGTTAGCCCACGACATCGCCGGCGGGTTTATTGCTACATTGCCGTATGAAGCCGATCTTCGTTCGCCGGAAGTCGGCCCGTACATCGAAAAATATTTTGCCGCCAAACCGGGTATTCCTACCGAGCACCGAATCAGAATGGCCAGACTGCTGGAAAACATGACCGGTGGTACGGCGTTGGCCGAGTCTATGCATGGCGCCGGTTCACCCCAGGCCATGAGGGTAATGCTCTACCGGGAAACCAATCTGGAACACAAGAAGCAACTGGCGAAAAAACTGGCGAAAACGGAATAACGGGAGTGGTTTTGATGGAAATTCGTGAAGCGGTAGTGGTGAGCGGGGCCAGGACTCCAAGCGGGTCTTTTGGCGGCTCGCTCAGTGAAATCGACGCGCCAGAGCTCGGTGCCATTGTCGTCAAAGAGGCCCTTCGTCGGGCAGGTATCGAGGGTAAAATAGTTGACGAAGTCATTATTGGTACTCATTTTCAGGCCGGTATCAAGGCAAATTCGGCGCGGCAGGCGGCGGTGCTGGCCGGGCTGCCGGTGGAAGTGCCAGCCTGGACGCCGAACAAAAATTGTGGCACAGGACTGAAGGCTGTCAATCTGGCGGCCCAGATGGTTATGTTGGGTGAGGCCGATATTGTTGTAGCCGGCGGCTGCGAGACGATGAGCCGGATTCCCTATCTTATTCATAAGCATCGTTTCGGGGCGAGAATGGGCAATGAACAGCTACTGGACTCCATGATCTACGACGGACTGGTCGATCCCTTCATGAATTATCATATGGGGATCACTGCCGAAAATGTCGCGGCCAAGTGCGGTATTACTCGTGAGATGCAAGATGAATTCGCCTTCGGGAGCCATCTGAAAGCCGCAGCAGCAAGGCGCCAGGGGCTTTTCAAACAAGAAATCGTGCCGGTGGAAATCAAAAAGCGCAAAGGTACCAGCCTGTTTGAAGAGGATGAGACCATCAAAGAAGAGTTGTCATTGGCCGACTTGGCGAAAATGAGACCTGCTTTCAAGGCTGATGGTACGGTGACTGCAGGCAACGCCTCCGGCATCAACGATGGGGCGGCTGCGGTGGTTATCATGTCCCGGGAGAAGGCTGATGCGTTGGGGATAAGGCCGCTGGTTGCGCTACGGGCGTTTGCGTCCACCGGCGTTGATCCGTCGATCATGGGCTACGCCCCGGTATCGGCCGTCCAAAAACTGCTGGCTAAAACTGGGTTGACACATAAGGATATTGACTTGTTCGAACTGAATGAAGCTTTCGCTGCCCAGGCTGCCGCCTGCGCTCAGGACCTGGGGCTGGACCCCTCGAAGGTCAATGTTAACGGCGGGGCCGTGGCTTTGGGCCACCCGGTAGGCTGCACCGGAGCCAGACTGCTAGTCACGTTGATGAATGAAATGGAACGCCGCAGCTCCCGTTACGGCGTAATCAGTCTGTGCATCGGCGGCGGGCAGGGCATCGCCACGCTGGTGGAGAGGTGCAGATAGGGGAAGGAGTAGATTTTTATGACTGTAGAAAGGCTGTTTATCGTTGGAGCGGGGCAGATGGGATCAGGGATTACGCAGGTGGCGTTGCAGGCGGGAATGAGGGTCGACTTATTTGATGTCCAAGACGATTTCCCGGATCGGACGGCTAAATTTTTTGCGAGTAGTTTTCAGAAGAGTGTTGAAAAGGGCCGCATAGACGCCGCCCAGAAGGAGGCCTACCTGAGCAAGTTGACCCTAACTACGGTGCTGGAAGCCGCGACTTCAGCCGATCTGATTATCGAGGCGATTTATGAGGATGCCGCTGCCAAGAAAAAGCTGTTCAACCAGCTTGACTCCATCTGCGGTCCAACTACTGTCTTTGCCAGCAATACGTCGTCTATCTCCATTACCGAGCTGGCATCAAGCACCAAGCGTGCTGATCGGTTTATCGGTATGCATTTCTTCAATCCGGTGCCTGTGATGAAACTGCTGGAAGTCACTACTGGGCTGGCTACTTCGGCTGAGACGCTGGAAACGGCTCGCGAAATCGGCGAGAAACTGGGCAAGGTTAGCGTCGTGTCCAAAGACATTCCGGGGTTTATTGTCAATCGGATTCTCGACCCGATGCTCAACGAAGCGGTGTATATGTTGGATGAAGGGGTGGCGACCGTCGAGGACATCGACAAGGCGATGGTCAACGGCTGCAACCATCCCATGGGGCCGCTGGCTCTCACCGATCTGATTGGCCTGGATGTCGTGCTGGCTGTTATGGAAGTATTGCACCGGGAGTACGGCGATTCGAAATACCGGCCGGCTCCGCTGCTGCGAAAGATGGTTCGGGCCGGCTATCTGGGCAAAAAGAGCGGCCGGGGTTTCTATCAGTATTGAGGAGGAGAGAAACTTGCAGCAAAACGTAATTTTAGAAGTTCAGGATGGTCTGGCGATCATCACGATTAACCGGCCAAAAGCTTTAAACGCACTGAATACCGAAACCCTAAACGAGCTGAAAGCGGCGGTGATTGACTCCGCAAGCAACGAGGCGACTAAAGTGATCATCATCACCGGTTCGGGCGAAAAAGCATTTGTGGCAGGGGCCGATATTTCACAGATGCGGGAACTCAGTCCGCTGGAAGGTCGGAAAATGACGATGCTGGGGCAGGAAGTCTTCGCCATAATAGAAAATCTCAGCAAACCAGTCATCGCTGCTGTGAACGGTTTTGCCCTGGGTGGTGGTTGTGAACTAGCCATGGCCTGCGATTTCCGCATTGCCGCCGAGAGCGCTAAATTTGGCCAACCAGAGGTCAATCTGGGCATTATTCCTGGATTTGCCGGTACGCAACGGTTAGCCCGGCTGATTGGCCGTGGGCGGGCAAAGTATTATATTTTTACTGGCTACATGATGACCGCCCAGGAGGCTTTGGCGATGGGGCTTGTTGATAAGGTGGTCGCCAAAGAAGAGCTGTTAGACACTTGCAAGGAGATTGCCAACACCATTTTAGCCAAGGCTCCGGTGGCAGTCATGATGGCAAAAAAAGCTATCAACCACGGTCTGGATATGGATATGGTATCTGCTGTCGCCTATGAAGCCGAGGCCTATACCACTTGTTTTGCGACTGCTGACCGAGTCGAAGGAATGACGGCTTTCCTAGAAAAGCGAGCAGCTGCATTCAGCGGCAGATAATGACTAATGACGATGATCTGAAAAGAAGCGGGACGTTTATCCGGGGTGTTTATTAGATCGAGCCAGTCTTACATTTATGGGATGTTAAATTAGCAATGAATTGGAGGGATACCATTGTCTGACTTGCCAGCACTCTCTCGCGTGCAGACCGTTTCAGCCGCCGAGAAGCCCACCAGGGTCAGAGTCATGATCATCGCCATTCTTTTCATTACCATGCTTGTCGCATTTCTTGATCGCGTGAATGTTGCTATCATTATCGCTGATCCTGCCTTTAAGGCAGAGATGAATATCATGAATGACCCAACCGCCCAGGGACTGTTGATGAGCTTCTTTCTCTTTGCCTATGCTCTGGGGAATATGTTTTTCGGACCAATCGGCGATTGGCTGGGCCCCCGGAAGGCAGTTCTTATCTCCATTTTTTCGTGGGGAATCGCTGTCATTATGGGCGGCGTTGCCAAGACGCTCAACATTCTCTACTTGTCCCGGGTGGTGCTGGGGGTGGGGGAAGCCCTGCACTGGCCGATGATGAGCAAGTACATCAAGAACTGGATGCCGCCGCACGAACGGGGTAAGGCCAACGCCGGCTGGGTTCTCGGGTTGATGATCGGCCCGGCGATTTCGATGCCTTTGTATACCTGGCTGGTTGGTGGATGGGGCTGGCGAATGAGTTTCTGGTTCTGTGCTCTGATCGGCTTTGCCATCCTACCCCTGATCTGGTGGACCACCGATCACCCGCACCAGCACAAAAGTGTCAACAAAGCCGAGCTAGAGTATATTCAGACCGGCACCGACCAAGAACAGGGACAGCAAAAGGCTGCTGCGACAAACTTTTGGCCTAGCGCCAAAGTTCTTTTGACAAACCCTGATTATATTCTCAATATGCTGACCTATTGGGGATCGACCATCATGTTCTGGGGCTTCATGACTTGGTTGCCCGCCTATTTAAAAAGCGTTCGGGGCTTTTCCTGGGCGGCAATGGGATGGCTCTCTTCCCTGCCGTTTGTGCTGGGAGCGATCGGCGCAATTCTGTATGGAGTCATTTCAGACAAAACCGGCGCACGGCGCGCGCCCTACTTTGCCTTGGGGATGATCGGCTGTTCGTCGTTCATCTATCTGGGGGCCACTGTCCAGGACAATATGGCGGCGGCGCTCTGCATGGCCATGTCGATGTTCTTTATGGGATTGAACATTCCGGCATCATTTACAATTGTGCAAAAAATAGCGCCTGCTCATCTCATTGGTACAGCCGCCGGGCTGCATAATGGTTCTTCCCAATTTCTCGGCGCTTTCGTTCCAGCCATCGTTGGCTATGTCATCGCCACCACCGGCAGCTACATGGGTGGCCTGATGTTTATGGTTGCATCCGGAGCAATCGGAACGTGCTTTGTTATCATTCTGGCATTTCGAAAGATATAACTGCGAGCAATTGCTTTTCGGTGCAGACAAGTAGCCAATCCCCAACGGCTGGGCCCCAAGCAGTGTCTTATTTTGGAAAGAGATGATAAGGAGTATTTGCGGCGAAAGCGAAGGAGGGGAGTGAAACTTAATCGGGTCTTTTTGTGACTTGCCAGTCTAGCGAACGGTAAGGGCGGGTTCCAAGTGATGTCCATGCAGATAGTCAGGTAAAGAGAAAGGGAGTATGTGAGATGAGAAGAATATTGATTCTGACACTTTCAATCCTTATGTTGATTAACGGTGTGGTGCTGGCGGCTCAGAGTACCACAGTCGGCGACGCGTATTCGCTCGATACTGAGTATAAGATGCCGTTCAACGTCAATCTTGAAGAATGGTTTGCCACACATCCGATCGAGCAAGGAAAAATGCTACGGATGGAACCCATCTTCAAATCACCACGGGTGATGGTAATGGCAGCGGCCAATAAAGGCCAGCTCATCGATTTACATTATCACACCAGTTGCGACGAAATTGTTTTCGCGATTTCCGGCAAGTGCGAACAATACGTCGATGGGAAATGGGTTGTGATGCAGGCTGGCGATCTGCATTTCAATCCCCGGGGAGTCATTCATGCCACTCGGGTTATCGGTGACGAGCCTTTCTTGGCGCTGTCGTATTTTACTCCCCCGCCCACAGGCGGTAACGACAGGGTGTTTTTGAATAGTGGCAAGACCAGTGCCAAACCCGGCGATGTGATCGGCGATCCGTATTTGCTTGATACCCAGTTTAAAAAAGGCGTTATCATTAACTTGGATCAGTGGATTGCCACCCATCCTATACCTGAGGGGCAAACAATGCGCAGTGATTTTGCAGTAGGCACCCCACGCGTTCAGGTGAATATCGGTCAAGTGCCAAAGCTTGGAACTCACTATCATGGTTCTGCCGATGAAATCATTTACATCTATAAAGGAGTTGGTGAGTTGTACGTTGACGGTGAGTGGGTAAAGGTTACCGCCGGAACGATCCACTTTAATTCGCGGGGACTTATTCATGGTATCCGTCCGGTCACTGAAGACTTTCAAATTTTTGCTGTATTTGCTCCGCCTCAAGCTGCCGGAAACGACAGGATATGGGTTGATCAAAAATAGTAACCAATGTCCGATCAGTTGCGCGTAGCTGCAACAAAGAGAAGTGATATTTTTATCACTTCTCTTTGTTGTACCGTCAGTTTTAGCAAAATAGCACCTTTCGACGGCCCAAATAGAGGACAAATCAAAAGTGGCATATAAATTAGTTTAAAGGCCCCTGCTCGCCGGAATGAAGTTTGCCAGAGCGGGAAATATTGCTAATATGAGGTGCGTAGCATGAACAGACCAAAGAAGGCCATGGACAATAAGTTTTATGTGCAGTCAATTCATCGGGCTTTGACCATTTTGGACGAAGTCAGTACCGTAAATGACCACGGCCTCAGCCTGAGCGAAATCGCCGAGAAAATCGACTTACCTATTAGTACAGTTTATCGTATTGTGCAAAATCTGGTCGCCTGGCAGTATCTGGCAGAAAAGGACAGCGGTAACTATGTTTTAGGGTTCGCCTTTTTAACTTTCGGCAATATCGTGAAACGAGATTTGGTACTGACCAACTATGCCCGCAAATATATGGAGGAACTCAATCAAAAGACCAAAGAAACCATTTATCTGGCAATCCTGGATAAAATGGCGGGTGATCTTATTTATATTGATAAGTTGGAGAGTCTGCGCAACATCAAGCTGGCGGCAGGGGTGGGATCCCATAACTATATTCACTCTACCGCAAACGGCAAATGCCTTGTTTCCAGAATGAGCGTCGATAAAGTCAAGGAATTATTGAACGCACACGGGATGCCCCAGTTGACGGCAACTACGATCACTGATATTCCGGCATTCCTGGAAGAGATCCGTAAGGTGAAAGAATCGGGGTTCGCGATTGATGACCTTGAAAATGAACCAGGAGTGCGTTGTGTGGCTTCACCGATATATGACTATACTGGCAATGTAGTGGCGACTGTCAGTATTTCTGGGGTAGAATCCAATATGGAACTGGAACTTTTGAAGCATGAATATGGTAATTTGGTGAAAGAAGCCGCGTTGAGCATCTCCCGACAGATGGGCTATGACGGCGGTCCTCGGTAAGTGAAATGTTCTGTATTAAAATGGATGCCAGGAGTTAAGGAAGATAAAGAACTTGGTCTTCCAAACAGACTTCAAACCCGTTTGCGTGGCGCTAATCCATCATGGGGGGGGCGCTCCCGCCATAAGAGTTCTGGAAGGATAATATGGCCAATTGGCCCGTTATGCTTCCATTTTGACTTGACCACGTTAGCCTTCCGGAATTGTAGCAATAATTAAGATGAATACTGATTGTGTGTTTCTTTTCTGGAAGTGCCGTTTATTTATGAACCGACTCAACTAGTGTAACTTTTAAGCGGTATGCCAGTTTCTAGTGCAACAATGATAGCCGGTTGCAGTACTCATGAAATTTCCATATAATGAAATTAACTAAGTAAATAGTTTGAATAAATGGAATTGGAGATGAATGTATGCTGAGATGGATGAGAACACCCCTGCTTTTGCTGTTCATGGCGCTAATGGTATTTTCATTGATGGGCATTGGAATGAAAGCTCAGGCTGCAGAGCTTGCCGGGACGAAGCAGAGCAAGGTTTTTAGCGGCGCTATCGGTGAACGGTCATGGTATGAATATCGATCCAGCAAATACGTTCCCGGGGCCGGCACTAATTTAATTATCGTTTTGGGTGATAACGGACAGAGCGGAAAAGATGCGGCGATGGGCAGCGACTGGCTGAAAATAGCCGAACAAGACGGCGGAGTCGTCATATTCCCAGACTCCGCAAAAGGGGTGTGGTCTCCTGATGACACGGCCTTCTTGCGTGAGTTATATGCTTTTTGCACAAGCAATACATATTCGATTGCCGGAGCCTCCCGCTATATAGTCGGTATGGGGGCAGGCGGTAAGCTGGCCGCAGAATGGGCTGCTCAGGATACCGGCAGATTTGCCGCCCTTGCCACGGTCGATGCTCCTGCCGCTGATCTCAGGGCACTTAAGCTGGCCAATCTTCCGCTGCCAGTCCTGATGCTGAACGCAAACGGTGCTTTTGATACGGCCTTAGTCAGCTATTTCAAGGCGGCAAACGGGACGAATAAAGGTGATGTGTACAAGACTGAACTAAAATACTTCAAACGAGGCAGCGCTCCCTGGAACGACGATTTTTCGAAGACAAATTATATCAGACTGGTTACAAAGGCGACGGGTGGGGCCGAAGCCAGCCGGCTAGTGTGGAATGAGCTGTTTAACACCGTTAGACGGTGGGCGACCATTGAAGGTGAGGGTACACTGAGAGTCAAGAGGCTGGCGGCTGACATGGGGATGGTAAAAGTCGTCGAAGAAGACGGGATCAATCATCGTTCGCGCGAGGCCTTTGTGTACATTCCTTCTCAAGTAAAAAACGGTACCATCACGACCCCGGTTCCCATCGTGATGCTGTTTCACGGCGTAACGGCGAATGGTGAATACCATGCCGATCAGACGGAATGGTGGAAGGTTGCCGAAAAATACAATTTCATCCTCTATTCGCCTACCGGCATTAATAATCGCTGGGAAGTAGGCAATTACGGCAGCGGCATCAAGGACCCCGAGTATTTTGCCCAGCGGATTGACGATTTTGCCAGCGAGGGCATCACGGTTGCCGGTAAGCAATATAAGATCGACGGCAGCAGGGTGTACCTCACCGGTTTTTCCAACGGCTGTATGCTGTCCAACACCATGGCGATGAAATATCCGGAAAAGATCGCTGCCATTGCGGCCTTTAGCGCACCGGTCGACCCGCAGAAGGTAGCTGACCCGGCCAAGGCGAAACCAGTTCCTGTCTGGCTCGGCCTTGGCGATAAGGACGGTTTCATTGCCACAAGGAGTTTTGATAAAGGCATGCAGGCCATGTTTGATTACTGGAAAAATCTTGCCGGCACCGACCCGGGCGAGGTCCCGGTGGTCAAAACAAGCTCGATGCTCGGAGTAGCCGACAATGTGGTCACCAAGATTTATAAAAGCGGCTCTGTGGAGCTGAGATTCTCTGATGAGAAAAATATCATCCATGGGATGCTAAATGAGCTGCCGGAGAAGCTGTGGGTTGAGTTTCTTTCCAACTATAAGAAGGAAGATGGCGTATCGGTAGATTTAAGGATAAAACTAATGAATATCCATAATACCGAACAGGATGCCGGCAATATAGCGAAGTAAGGATTCATTAATTAGTTTTAACATGTTTTGGTATCCTAAACCATGTGCCGATGGTTTAGGATACCAGAGCATAATAGTGCCTGTCTGAGGCGAAAATCGAGGCCGCATTATTTTTCCAACAGTACAATTATCTAAAATTAGACCCGCATTCTATGCGGGTCTAATTTTTAGTTCCGGCCATTATAGGCTTCCAACTTCGACCAAGTGGTCATATTCACAATCCCTATCCAGGAAAGCTTTATGCTTTTTATTATATTGTCGCAATAAATGTCGATTTTTATTTTTATTTGTAAAATCGAAGGAATTTATGCATTAATTAAGAGAATATTGTAAGACGAGATGTTCATAAATACGGAAAAGTAATGGATTGTCTCGGTGTGGATATTATTTTTGGAGGGCCACTAAGGATGGAACATCAAATAACTGTTACCCAAGAGGCTGTCAAAGTAAGAGTAATCGGCCGCCTGAGCAGCGAAGCTGCAGAGTCGTTAGGGCAAGAGCTTATGACGTATGTTGAAAAAAAGCATGGTACATATGTTATCGACATGAGCGAGTTAAGTTATATCGGCAGTGCGGGGATAGGAATTCTGATATCACTGAATAAGCATGCCCGCTCGCTGGGAGGAAGCCTTACTGTTGTCGGTGCCAGGGGCCACATACGGGATCTTTTTGAAATGACGATGATGAATAAGTTGTTCAAAATAGAAGAGTGATTTAGTTTTAAATTAGTGAAGGTTAAGGCATCAGGGAGCGCAGTGAAAATTTCATAATTTGTCGACAACCAAATCATCGCGCGGGAGAATATCCGTGTCGGAGTCAATGTGTCACCATATCAATTATTAGACGAAAAATTTGTTGGGATTGTCCGAAACACGGTCGATAGGGTCGACATCAAACCCTGGCAATTAGAGCTGGAGATCACGGAAACAACGGTGATGGCTTCCCTTGAAAATACGTCCCGCAATCTCAATACACTGAATAAGATGGGAGTGCGGCTGTCGCTAGACGATTTTGGCACAGGATACTCATCGCTTACCTATCTCCACCGTTTGCCTGTGAAGACCTTGAAAATAGATAAGTCGTTTATTGACAGAATCCTAACGGATAAGGCCCACGCCGCAATTATTGGCAGTATTGTGACAATGGCCCACAGTATGGATATAACTGTCGTCGCTGAGGGGGTGGAGACGAGTCACCAGCTTGATTTTCTGACAAATCATTGCTGTGATCTTATCCAGGGCTACTTCTTCAGTCGGCCGATGACAGAGGAGGCTGCGGTCCAATTTCTCCTAGACCACAGATGAGCAATAGCATATAAATAAAGAATCAACAACCAAGCTGAAGTTGTTGATTCTTTATTTATGACTATTATCGGTGTTGCCTTTATACCGATACAAGTACAGAAACAAAAGGTGCTTAGTGGCTTGACCGATAATTTTTTAAATAGTGATCCAGAATAGCTATGCTTTGGAGGGTGCTGGCCTTGGGATACTTGTGAGTAATCCGGTAGCAGACTAAGTTGGGCGGTGTGGGTGACAAAGTGCGAATGGAATAGCAGTTTCGTTTTAAAGCGGCCTTGGCAACCCACAAGGGGACAATCACCCACTGCCGGGGATCGCGCAGCACATGAAAAATAAGGTTGGCACTGTCGAGGTTTATTTGGGCAGGACAAAGAGGATTCCACAATTTATCATGCCAGCTTTGAAAATGGGGTCCTCCCCAAGGAACAAAAAGTTCATAATGAGGATCTAGCTCGGTGGACTGAACAACCTCGGATTGGGAATCAGAAGAGGTCTTTAGGCTCAAAATCACCATTGGTTCGGAAAAATATTCTTCTACGAGGATATTTGGCATACATATTTCTCTCAGGACAAAGGCCACGTCAACCTGTCGATTCTCTACTTCCTGGTATAATTCCTTGGAATGCTGAGTCCGGACCGTTAGCCGCAATGCCGGCTGATGCTGACTGATTGCGCAATATAGCTCGGGAAAAAAGAAGGTGTTAAGGCTGTCAACAGTGCCCAGGGACAAGGTGAGATGTGGACCACGCGACTGCAAAATCTGCGTCTCCCGCGAAAGGGTGAACCAGCGTTCAGCCAGGTGGGTAAATTCTTCCCCCATCGGTGTTAAACTAATTCCCTGGACTCCCTGGTTACGCTCAATCAACTTGGCGCCTACTTCTTGCTCCAATACCTTGAGGCGGTGACTTACAGACGACTGTGCTATGTGAAGTTCTTTGGCGGCGCGGGTTATACTTTGCGTTCGTATCACCGCCAAGAATGCTTCGACCCCCAATAAATACATAGATACCTCCAAACATCGACCATATAGATATTTTATGATGATATTGTTCATTTTACAAAACGTTTATCTATATTTATAATTTTAAATAATATGGCAGTTCTGTCAATATTGAAAATCAATTAAAAAGGAGACTGTCGCTATGTTGAGAAGAAGCAAGGTTATGAGTCCGAAGGACTCGGTCGCGGTGTTGCTGGAGAATGCCCAAAAAGGAGACAGCATAAAGCTACCCCAGGGGGAAATTGTTCTGCTGGAAGACATTGAATTTGCCCATAAGGTCGCAATCGTGGATTTTGCTGCCAAAGCTCCTGTTTATAAGTATGGTGTCGAGATTGGTTATATGGAAAATGCGACCCCGAAGGGTACCTGGATCCACAATCATAATATGATGTGCGACCGCGGCAGGAAAGCGGGCCACTAAGAGGCCTTATCGAGCTTATAGATACTAAAGGAGTGGAATGGTAATGGCAATGAAATTTATGGGTTATAAGCGTGCGAATGGGACAGTTGGTGTACGAAATTATATTGCAATAATTCCCTCAGTCTTTTGCGCCAATACTGTATGTGAGCGGATTGCCAGACAGGTTGAAGGTGCAGTCGCCCTGCGCCATCCTGTTGGCTGTGGGCAGCAAGGCCTTGATCTTGAGTTTACGGCGCGGACGCTTATTGCGATGGGAAATCACCCTAATGTTGCGGCAGTTGTCGTTGTCGGCCTGGGCTGCGAGCGCTTTAAACCGACCGAGTTATACGAAGGCATCAAGAAATCGGGCAAGCCGGTCGGTATACTGGTGATTCAGGATGACGGCGGCTCGGTGCAGACGATTGAAAAGGGTGTCCGGATGGCCAAAGAGTTTGCTGAGCAGGAGCTGACTCGTCCCCGCGTCGAGTGCGATCTATCCGAGCTGCTGGTGGCGGTCAAATGTGGCGGAACCGATGCAACAAGCGGTCTTGCAGCTAACCCGACGCTCGGGGAGATGTGCGACATCCTGACCTCGCACGGTGGCAGTGGTATCATATCGGAACTGAACGAATTGATCGGCACTGAAGATGTGCTTGCAGGTCGGGCGATCAATGAAGAGGTTGCCAAAAAAGTCTATGCCGCGGTCTATGAAGTAGAAGATCGAATGCGCAACCGCTTGGATGAACGCTATCCGGAGCGCAACTTTTTGATGTCACCCGGGAATTTTGACGGTGGGGTCAGCTCGATTGTCGAGAAGTCGCTTGGCGGTATCCACAAATCGGGAACATCGCCTATTGTTGATGTCCTTGAATATGCGGTTCCTGCAGAGGCGGGTCAAAAGGGCATGTTTATGATGAATTCTGACAGTCACGACGGCGAAGTGGTTACAGGCATGATTGGCTGCGGCGCGCAGATTGTTTGCTTTACAAGCGGCCGGGGCAATCCGACCGGGTTCCCATTTGTGCCGGTTATAAAAGTGACAGGGAATGATTTCACCTTTGAAAAGATGAAGGACGACTTTGACTTTAATGCAGGCGGAATGATTTCAAAAGACGATTCGCTTGAAGACACAGGCAGAAGATTCTTTGACATGGTTCTTCGCGTAGCGAACGGTGAGAAGGTTAAATCAGAGAATGGTGCTGATGAGCTCTTCTGTATTGCCAGAAGGAACGTCCTCTAGTCCATACAGGCTGCAGTTGCAGAGTAAAGAAACGCGGCGACATCGGGAAATTCAAACTGAAAGACCATCTTTGCTGTTTGGCAAAGATGGTCTTCGTTTTGATCCTCGGGTGAGTAAATGATTGATAAGGGAACGAAACCTGCATGGATTAAATCTCTTTTTGTTCTGTAGTTAGAACAGGTTGCCGCTGGCGTCGAACGCGAGATGATATGGACTACTGATAATGGAAAGATTTTTGTTCTCCCGGGAATGACCGGCAAGATTTTCCGTTACCTCTATCTCATCAAGAGTCAGGGTATTTTTGATTCTGACAAGGGTGAGGTTTTCTTTGTCCAGGCAGTTACAGGTTTTGATACAGGCCTGGATTGCCTGCCTGTCGCTTTTCAGCACCATGGGGATTTTGACACTGGCCGGAATGGTCGAGGTGAGTGAATTAGGGTAGGTGTCCTCGAAAGAAAACTTGTCAAAGGCCCGTTTGGTGGTAAAATCGGCGATGCCGAGACCGTTCGCATTGCCGTGCGATACGGCAGTTACGTCGAGAATGGCAAAACGGGCAACGCTTGGGCCGCCGGACACATAGGGAGTATGATATCTGCCGGCGATATTGGTGTCAAAGCCGGTGCCGCTGATATTTTTGCCGATTTCGTCAATGATGAGCACATCAATCTTATCAAAATACAGTTTGGGACAAAGGCGCTTGCTTTCCGCCTGCAGGGAGGGCTCGACATGCTCAATCTCCGCTGGTTCCAATACTTCGATGCGGCAGGTTTCGTGATAGGCATTCTCCAAAATACCCACGCCAAACAAAATATTAGCCTTTGCCAGGGAGACTTTGGCCATCGCCGGGATATTTTCGGCTGCAGTCCCAAGGCCAAGTTCATGGCAGATGTCGGCCCCTTTTTGCTTGCCCAGCCCGATTGTAACCATCTTCATCAGACCGCTTTCCACCGGGCCGCGAAAGGCGGTATGGGGTTTAATGCGGTTGATGATAATGGTGCCGTCGGCGCTGAAAGCGTGTTTATCGAAAAAGACGGGATAGCCGGTAGATGATATGCCCACCTGAACCGTCTCCATCGAAGAACGAATGGGTGCACCGATATATTCCTCCGAAAAGCCCATGCCGATTAGCATATCGCGCTGACCGTCGGCAGTAGCGCCTGCGTGGCTGCCCATCGCCGGTACGAGAAAGGGGTGAGCGCCAGCCAGCTTTATTGCCTCTACAAGGCATTTGACCATCGCCGGCAGGTTGGTGATGCCTCTGCTGCCGCAGGATATGGCAATCTCTTGGCCTGGTTTGATCTGGGCCATTACGTCTTTGGCGGCCAATTTGGCGGTTAACTCCCTGATGGGGTCGCTGATAACCGGCCGTTCGAAGATCTGTCTTACCTTCACTACTTTTGGAATGGCAATGGGGTCAAGAAGACGGTCAATCGTGCTCACGGTATAACCTCCTTGTCAACGCTCACTATTGAGTGTCAGGTGCTCGGATTACTTCGTTCTTAGCAGTTTAACTTCAGCCATATTCAGCTCGATGCCCAGGCCGGGCTTATTGGGCACTTTGAGCATGCTATTTACCGGCAGCAGGGGTTCTTTCAGCACGCGGTCAAACGAAATACACGGCGAATCACTCGGGAAATACTCGAGGTAGATTGCCGCATCAGAGGCTGCGGCGCAGTGGACATGGACATCAAAGAAATAGTGGGGCGCGATCGGATAATTCCAGGCGCTGGCCATCGCGCTGACCTTCATCCACTCCGAAATACCACCGACCACAGTCACATCGGGCTGCAAAATGTCGGCAGCCCGTTTTTGAATAATATCTTTGAATCCCCAGCGGGTACATTCTAGCTCGCCGGTGGCAACAGCCATGTCGAGAACTTCCGCCACCCGCGCCGATCCATCGAGATTATCCGGCATGGTCGGCTCTTCCAGCCAGCGGATGCCGAATTCCTCAAAACGCCGGCCGGCTCTGATTGCGGTGGTGTAATCATCGTAGCTATTGTTGGCGTCAACCATCATATCGCAATCATAGCCGATGATATCCCGGACCACCTTGATTCTCTCCAAGTCTTCCTTTAAAGATGCGCCGCCGACCCGGATTTTAAATTGTTTGAAGCCCCGTCGAACCATCTCTTCCGCTTCGGCAGCTAGGTCTTTGATGGTCTTGCCCTGCTGATAATAGCCGAAGCTGACATAACAGGGAATTTCGTCGCGAAAGCCACCCAAGATGTGGGCTACCGGCCGGTTGGCCGCTTTCCCCATAATGTCCCATAGGGCAATATCGATGGTGCTGATGCCGCGGATGACAGCCCCTTTGCGTCCCTGCATCAGGTTGGTGTGGTACATCTTGTTCCAAAGCTTCTCCGTCATAAAAGGATCTTCGCCGATGACTTCTTTCTTTAAGGCTTCGATTGCAGCATGGACGATTTCTCCGCCGCGGGCATAGCCAAAGCCGGTGATGCCCTCGTCGGTATCGACCAGAACGACATTGAAATCACGGCTGGTATAAGTATGGATGGATGTTTTCACCGGGTTGGCCAAGGGAATCGAGACAATCATGTTTTCAATATGGGTGATTTTCATTGGAGATTACCCCCTTCAAAATTAATTTGACGACCGCAAAACATAATCTATGATATATTGTATGACAATTTAGAAGACGAGTCAACTGCTTAGCGTGGAATGAAAGATCAGCTATATTTATCACAAATAGTATAGCGAAATATACGAAGGGGAGCAACTTAGGATTTATATTGCGAAGCCGCGAACAGACCGTGCCTTTCGGCGAAGATTGATACAAGAAAAAAGGAATCAGGCGTATTTTAATCGGATTATTTTATGCAGTGGGCTTGGAGTTCAGCGCAGATTATGCTAACGTGAACGCGAAGTCCGTGCATCGGGAATGAATTATTTTGGCCATTTTTGTATCTGGGAATATGGATATTAATGCTTGCTATTTTCTGATTAATAAAATAAAATTGACCATGGATAGTAATAATTTTAATGGGGCTAAGGACTAGTTTTGGGAGCAGCGACAGGGATTAGACTGCGAATGTATTTTGCATGCAAAATTACTGCTAGCAAACTATCTTGTGGCGACTGTGAGCGACTAGTCTGATTTAGCGGCTTAGCATATGCATATATTTTGCATGCAGGATTATTGTATGCAAAATATATCGTGACCTAAGTGGCAAGCACCTTTATGAGCGTAGGGAACTAGCTGCCACTATGCACCCATTGATGAGTGAAAATCCCGGACGAAAGGGCGCACCCGTGGGGTTCAAAGAATTGCTGCCGAAGATGGCAGAGGACTTAATTAGCGCAGAAGGCTCTTTTTTCTGGGTGATAAAAAATAAGGAGGATACAGTAATGAATTTCGTACTTACACCGGAACAAGAAGACATCCGCAAAATGGTGCGGGAATTTGCCGAAAAATCGGTGGCGCCGACCGCGGCGGAAAGGGATGAAAAAGAACTCTTTCCCCGGAATATTTTTGACCAGATGGGCGAGCTGGGTATCCTTGGTCTGCCTTATCCTGAAGAATACGGCGGAGCAGGCAGTGATTTCGTCAGCTATTCGATCGCTGTGGAGGAAATCTCCCGCGTGTGTGGTTCTACCGGGATCGGATTGTCGGTACATGTTTCGCTGTGTGCCTGGCCGATTTTTAAATATGGGACAGAAGAGCAAAAACAAAAATACCTCCGCCCTCTGGCAGAAGGCACCAAACTCGGCGCTTTCGGCCTGACCGAACCCAACGCCGGAACCGACGCCGCCGCCGGATCGACCATCGCGGTGAAGGACGGCGACAGCTATGTGATCAACGGCACCAAGGTGTTCAATACCAATGGCGGGGAAGCCGAAATTGAGGTTGTTTTTGCTGCCACCGATAAAGCGGCTGGGCTCAAGGGACTGAGTGCGTTTATTGTTGAAAAGGGCACCCCTGGCTTTACCTTTGGTAAAAGAGAAGTGAAAATGGGGATCCGCTCCTCGGTTCAGCGCGAACTTATTTTTGAAAACTGCCGCGTTCCTGCCGCCAATCTCCTCGGCAAAGAAGGCGAAGGCTTTAAGATCGCCATGACCACTCTTGACGGCGGTCGGATTGGTGTGGCGTCGCAATCGGTAGGCCTCGCCCAGGGCGCGTTGGAACATGCTATTAAATATTCCAAGGAACGGATTCAGTTTGGTAAGCCGATTGCCGCCAACCAGGCCATTTCTTTCATGTTGGCCGATATGGCAACAAAGGTTGAAGCCGCCAGATTGTTGACTTACCGGGCAGCCTACAATAAGTCACATCACATCCCTTATGCCAAGGAGGCTGCCATGGCTAAAATGTTTGCTTCCGACTCGGCGATGTCAGTTACAACAGATGCCGTGCAGATCTTCGGCGGCTACGGCTTCAGCCGGGAGTACCCGGTGGAACGTCTGATGCGCGACGCCAAGATCACCCAGATTTACGAAGGAACCAACCAGGCAATGCGCATGGTTGTCTCGGGCTCCATCTTGAGGTAATTTAGTCTGCCTGTGGGCGTTGAATCAGCGGTATACAATGCTCTGGCTTTAAACGGCGCCAATGGCACCCAAAAGGGACGCCGCATTTTTAAAATGCGGATGATATATTTCTACCAAAACAGGAGGTTCAAGGAATGGAAATCGTAGTATGTGTCAAGCAAGTGCCTGACACCACCGAAGTAAAGATCGATCCGGTAACCAATACCCTCATCCGCCAGGGAGTACCGAGCATCGTCAACCCCTTCGACAAAAATGCCGTCGAAGCAGCCCTCCAGCTAAAAGAAAAATACGGCGGCAAAGTCACCGTCCTCTCCATGGGACCACCCCAGGCCAAAGACGCCCTCAAAGAATGCCTCGCCATGGGAGCTGACGCAGCCATCCTCATCAGCGACCGGGCCTTTGGCGGCTCCGACACACTGGCTACCAGCTATACCTTGGCGGCAGCCATCCGGAAACTGGGCGCATACGACATCATCCTCTGCGGCAAACAAGCCATCGACGGCGACACCGCCCAAGTCGGCCCCGAAACCGCCGAGCATCTTGGCATCGCCCAAGTTACCTACGTCTCCATGATCGAAGTCGACGGCCAGAACGCCAAACTTGAGCGCGAACACGAAGAAGGCTACGAAGTCATCGAAGCCAAGCTGCCCCTGCTCGTATCGGTCATCAAAACCCTCAACTACGAACCGCGCTACCCAACCGTCAAAGGCACCATGAAAGCCAACCGGGCCGAAATCCCGGTATGGACCGCCGCCGACCTTGACGTCAAAGAAGAACGGCTGGGACTCAAAGGCTCACCCACCCAAGT
>JARLHX010000314.1 GCA_031292035.1 Negativicutes bacterium
CTTCCCGGGCACCATATTTACCTTAGAAGGACTCGGATATTTATCCGGGTCTTTTTTATGTTTGCAGGTTTGAATAATGAGTAGCTATTATATGGGTTCGGGGCAAAGGCTGTTTTACTGAAACTAAGACTGGGTACTTTCAGAAAAAATAACGAGTAAGGAAGTTCATATTACACTGCATTTCGCTTCTTCTTTAGCACAGTTACGGCATGCTCGCAATCTTTTCAGGCTGGACGAACTTCAAAGATGCTAGGTGCGCTCCGGCAGTATGGAGAGAAATAGTGAATATCCATGTTTACATACTCATTCCCTCTGTCACTGAAAAGGACCTCCACCGCACGATACTCCGATAGAGGTCCTATGTCAAATCAACAGGGGACGGAGATTGGCACGATCAGGGATACGGCTCACGGCCAACCGGGATACCTTCCTCGCAGGGGACTCTAGTTTGACACAGGCCACACCCGGTTATAGGAACACCGTAAGTAGGGCCGACCGCTTTTTTGACGGTGCCGTGCACATAGGCGCAGCACTTGTCCTTGTCATGCCCGGCAGCGGAAATCGCTCCGGCCGGACACCGTTTTATGCAGGCTCCGCAGGTTTGTTCGCGGTAATAAAGACAGTTAGCGCGGTGGTTGGGATAAATCCGGGGCGACGGCTCCATTTCCAGGTCGGTAATAACACTGCCCAAGCGCTGGGCAATGCCTTTGGGGGTGATCATAGCGTCGCTCAGGCTGAAGGTTCCAAGACCGGCGGCGTATGCTGCATGGCGCTCAGAGAAGGTGGAGGCAATGCCGACCGGGGTATCACACTGGCGCTGCCAGATAGGTAGTAACTGTGGCGCGGCGGCGTGGTAGCCATGGGAAATGAGAAATTCGACGACATGAAGGCGAAGCGCATCGTTGAACTTCTCGCCGAACCCCCTTGTCTGTGCCCACTGCAGCGACGGATAAACCGTTTCGCCGCGGTTGGTCATTCTGGTGGCCTTCGTTATCGGCAGTACCCAGGAAATAACGGTCACCGGCTTCCAGTTACCCTGTTCAGGAGAGCTGTTGACAAGTTCCTGCGGCGTCAAGTGGAAATCGCCGATGATAGTTTTGTACTGAGCAAACAGCGGGTCGTCGGCGCTGGCAAAGCCAACCAGGGGTTGGTCAAAATAGGGTCGATCACAGTCGGGAAACCGGTTGGCCGGATTTTCGGCGACAAAGCGACGAATTTCATCGATGAGTAGCTGCTTCACGGAGAGGGCCCCCTTTGAAGTGAATTTTGCTTTCTAGCAACTATTTTATCATTTTCTTCATTGGCTTTGGTGTAAACTACGGACTTTCGGCGATACTCCTTTTCCGGGATGCGTTTTAGATGCCCTTTGTGTTCTATAATAGGCGATTCTGTATGGGGACCTGTTATGGATAAATATGGACGTAACCGGCGTATATAATTTGGATTACAACATCTTTGACCACGTCATTAGGTAAAATTTTTGTTTTTATCGTTAAAGATGGTTCAGTAAAAGTTAGCTGCAAATCCCATTATTTCGCGAATTTGATGTACATCGATATGGCAGCTCATACTTCATGGGCTGATTAGTGCAATAGTGTACCTCTACGGGACCTAAAGGACCCTAGACGGTACGGACCAAACATTGAAGTAATCTCCGCTGCGCATAGACAGGGTAAAGACAAATGGTTAAAAAATGGTATTGGCACGATTATTGCATATATAATTGGTGCTTACATGAAAGAGTTTTATTAATTATATAAAACATATTGTATTAATGATAAAAAATATTAAATAAATATGGAATTATGCTTAAAAAATTAATTATGCGTGAATCGGAAGGATGCACTATGGGGCCGGCATCCCGGGCCGAAGGGACCCCGCGCTGAGGATAGGTCGTCGATTGGAATCAATGGGAATGGAAAGGTGGTGGCTCAGATCATGGAAGTGTTAATGCTTGGAGGGCTGTTACTGGGTATAGTCAGCATGTTCATCGCTTTTTCAAGGGGATCCTCTACGGATGACGGTCCGCAGCAAGCGTATGTCATCAAGGGGTTGGTCCTTGCGTTCTTTGCGGTGGGCGCGTTTAACGTCGGGAGGGGGCTGCTTGGTGTGATGCCTGCCAATACGCTGGATTCGGGTTACCTGACAATGGGTGGATGGGCCTTCGCGGGGCCACTCATATTGCTCTTTCTTTTTGGATTCAGTTACAGACGTAAAATCCGGCAGACTGCTTCACGTTTCTGAGAACGAAGGAGCAGGCGATTATCGATAATGTTCATAAAAAGAAAGGACGAGTGACAGATATGGGTACGTAATGAGAGTGTGCTAACTTACGAAGATTGGCCGCTGTTCGCGCCGACTTGGTGAAAAACTTAATAATTTAGCAAAAAACAAAAAAATGCAAGGAGATTTCAGAAAAATGAGACAATTTAGTTTGCGTCTATTACTTTCAGTATGTCTGATTATAGTGGGGATCACCGGTACCGCTTGGGCGGCAGTTGCACCAGAAACGCCCGTCAATTTGACAACCCTGCAATGGGTGGGTCACAACTTCGTGTTTTTAGCTTTGCCAGCCGACAAGCAAGCTGACGGCTACGGCATTTTTGCGGCCGACCAAGCTGCCCAAGGTTTTCAAGAAGACCGCACGGTACGGCTTTCCTACCTCCAAAATGTCGGCAAACTGGTCACGGTTACTGACGTGACCCCCTATACCGCGGGTGACAACAAGTACGACTACGTTGTCGCCATGACCGAGATCGGCACAGGCTACAAGTTCGTCGGGCGTACTAGCCGGGGATCGTTGGAAGGTCTCGCCTTGGCTGAGGACATCACCAAAGCCAGGCAGCAGTTTTTAGGCAAAACGATTTATCCCAAGAGCCGCAGCTTGGAAGCGGTAAACGCCCAGCCTGGCGGCATGAATCCCGCGTCGGTGACAATCCGGATCGGTTCAGCGGTGACTGTAACAGATGTATATGCCGGTATCCAGTCCCGGGAGCCGATTTGGCTGATCGTCTCGGCAAACGGGCAGCAGGCGATCCTGCCGATCGCTTATAGCTGGACCAACCAGAACGTGAGTAACGTGACACAAAATCCGCCTTGGAAGATGGCGCTGTTTATGGACGATCCCCGCACTACACTTGGTTGGTCCACAGCTCTGTGGACCCAAATTGAATCAGGCTCAGTACAGGAAGGAATGACCAAAGACCAAGTCCGGCTCAGTTGGGGTCCGCCTAACCGCGTCGACCAAGGTGCCGCCGGATCGGTTTGGCTTTACGGGACTAAAACTCTCAAGTTTACCGGTGATCAGCTGACCTCCATGGAAACCGTCGTTGGGCCTACACCTTAAGTAGCAGGGGCTGGCAGTCGCTGGCCGACGAAGTACTAAAATGTTTTCGGCCAAGCGGCGGCTGAGCACACAAGGTAATAGTAGTTGGAATGGGGGGAGACCATGTACGACATAGGGGGCGCCAGTTTACTCTGGTTTATAGTGATTGGCACTACCGCGGGATGGTTTGCAGGTCAGATTACGCGGGGCGGCGGATTCGGCCTCGTGGGGGATCTTGCCGTAGGAATTTTCGGGGCTACCATGGGCGGTTTTCTGGCTAACCTATTAGGGCTACATGTCTACGGATTGGTTGGCGATATTGTTACAGCTACAGTTGGGGCGACTGCCCTGCTGACGGTATACGGATTTTTTAGCCGGGAAATCGCCGACCGACCACACTCTGCCAGATCGATAATGCGATCCAGGCAATATGTAAGGAGATGACAACATGCGTTTGAACATATTGATGAAAACCCTCGCCATATTGATGGTATTGATGGTGATGACTATTGCCGCAGTGAGCGCGGCAAGTGTTGAAGAAAAACGCCAGGCCATCCGGAATGTAACGACTGAAACGCTGAACGAAGTATATAGCGCTCAACCCAAGGCCAGGGACGCCGTCGCCAACGCGGCTGGGTATGCCGCGTTTACCATCACTGACGCTAAATTGGTCTTTTTCGGCGGCGGGGGCGGCAAGGGCATGTCGGTAAATAACAGCACCGGCCAAGAGATATTTATGGGGACCGGCGATGTGCAAGTCGGCTTTGGGCTGGGGATAAAGAAATACGAGGTGCTATTTATCTTTGGCACAGATGCGGCTCTTTCTGATTTCGGCAATAACGGCTGGGAACTGGGCGGTCAGGCAACCCTTGCCGCGACGGACAGTGTGAGTGGCGGTTCTTTAGAAGGCGCTGTTTCCGTGGGCCCGGACATCTGGATGTATCAAGTGACCGACAAAGGCCTCGAAGCCAGCATAACGGTCAGGGGCATCCGTTATTTCAAGGACAAGTCGTTGAACTAAAGGTTAGTGAGCTAAAGAGTACCACGAATTGGACAGAGGAGTAAAATCGATGCGAAATAAATGGATGACCATTTTCACCGCGCTTCTTATCTTGCTTTTTGTGGTTACTCCGGCGTTGGCTGCGCCGGAGAACCAAAGCCGGGGCGGAGACAACAGCGGTAATTCCCCGGGTTACTACATCTGGCAGGATGGAGACCGGTGGTATTTAGAAGTTGCCAACAATGAAGGAGAACGCCAGTTCACGGGCTCGATTCAGACGAACGGAGAGTTTGTGCAAGTCAGGGCCTTGGCTACCGAACAAACCGACCGCATTCATGTGGACGCCGAGCGGAATAGAATTGGCTTTCGCTTTCAAACCAGGCGGGAAAATGATGGGTTGTCGTTTACTGTGTCTGATGGTGCGATGTTGAATATAGCGCTGTACATCGACGGGCAGCCTGTTGATCCGTCCAGAATTCACCTCGGCAGGCGGAACCAAAGTCCAGACAACAATCCGTTCCGAATCAACCTGCACGGTGATCTGTACGGACCTGGCAGCCGTATAAACTATACTGGCCGTCCGACCATGTTTGATCCAGGCAACTCGCTGGGATACTTCATTTGGCAAGATGGCGACCGGTGGTATATCGAAACGACAGCCAACGGCAGGGAACAGAATTTTAAAGGGATAATCGAGACGCAGGGAAAATTCGCCGATATCCGGACCGTGGCCGCCCGCAGAAGCGACCGCGTTGGACAAAGCCCGCTTGAAAAGATATTCGACTTGGCTGAGCGGAATATTGACGCCAACAATGACCGCGTTACTGTAAATTCCGACAACAATCGAATCAACATCAGCTTCAGAACCGCCCAAGAGGCGGACGGGATATCGTTTACCCTGCGCGATAGCGAGTTTATGAAGTTCACGCTATACATTGACGGACAGGTCATTGATCCGTCCAGAGTTTACCTTGGCAGGCAGAACCGGAACCCGGGCGAGAATCCATTCCGAATCGTTATGGGCGACGCCGGGTATGCCCCGCATGACCATGACAACTATTATCAAGGGCGACCAGCCGGATTTGACCCTGGCCAACGGTGAGACGGCTAAGCCTCACTGACAGCCGGTAGTGAATTACGGAAGGGCCAATCGGTGCCGACTGTGGAACAAACGGCGGCAGCATGAGAAATAAAGGAGTCAAGTATTGTGAAAAAAATGGCGAAGAAAGTAATCATCTACTCGCTGTTGGCGGGTAGTATGCAGTGCGGCTTCAGCGCAGCGATAGTGGAGGCTGCACCGAATGATCGGCAGCAACAGGATCGGGGGCGTCAGGAGCAGGATCAGCGAGACCAGAGGGATCAGCGGGATCAGCGGGATCAGCGGGAACAGAAGAATCGGCAGCAACAGGATCAGCGGGACCGGCAGGATAATGAGCGGCAATATCGGCAGCACCTGGAGAATGCTCGGCACGAGCAAGAGCAGCAGCGGCATGAGAATGAAGGCTGGCAGGCGTGGAATGATCGGCAGTGGCTGGAAAACGAGCGACATGACCGGGAGATGCAGCAGATAGAAATAGATGTGTTGGCTTTATTCGTGATTTTGAAATAAATCCAGAATACAACTACTTGCCCGCCTTTTCTGCGCCCACCATTGCCAGGCTCAAATCCAGGCAATGGTTCGGCCGTAGCGGAGAAGACGCGCCCTGCGTATCCAGTAAACCCGCCGGGTGGAAACACCCGCTCGGCGGGTTGATCGCGATGCCTGATAAACAAAGGGCGGCGCAAGCTAAAGACAATATGATGATGATCGACGCCAGGTAGGCATTCACCTATGGAATACGGCGTCAAAAATTTAAGGAGGGTATAAATTATGTCTATGAAACAAAGCGCAATTGTGGCGACTTACACTACCCACACCGAGGCCGAGGCTGCTGTCAAGACAGTCCAGAAGGCTGGATTTGAAATGAAAAAGTTGTCTATCGTAGGCAAGGACTATCATTCCGATGAACAAGTGGTGGGCTATTACAATATCGGTGACCGTGCGAAAAGCTGGGGAAAGTACGGGGCATTCTGGGGTGGACTATGGGGGTTGCTTTTTGGTTCCGCGTTTTTTTTCATTCCGGGTTTTGGCCCGGTTGTCGTAGCCGGTCCGCTGGTAATTTGGATTATCGGAGCACTTGAAGGAGCCGTTGTCGTTGGTGGACTGAGCGCCATTGGAGCGGGACTTTTCAGCATCGGTATTCCAAATGATAGCATTGTTCAATATGAGACATCCCTCAAAGCGAACAAATTCTTACTGATAGTGCATAGTACTCCTGACGAAGTGGAACAGGCCCGCAAAATATTGGCATCAACCAAGGCCGCAGAGACAATGGTCCATCATGACCTAAACGCGAAATGATGAAGGCGACTGACGTTGTTGAGACTGAGTTGTAAAAATATAGATGTGAAGGAGGAAGAAGCCATGTTGTGGACAATATGCGTTATCTTCATAGTGATGTGGCTGTTAGGTATGGTTACTTCATATACCATGGGTGGTCTGATCCATGTTCTGCTCGTCATCGCCATCATAATGGCTCTGGTTAACATCATCAGAGGCCGGCGGGTCGTGTAGGACGCGTTCCTGGGATTGTAAATATCGTTTAAAGAACTTCTGCCTGGGAAGAAAAAAGGTGTAATGTGTCGTGAACCTCAGAGGTGGGAAATAGGCTGCCAGGATCAGCTCTTTTGCACCTCTGAAGGTTTACGTAGTCCCCAGAATTGAACGAAACGGGTTCAGTGAGGAATCCCGCCGGTTTATGCAAGTGGAATAAGCCGCCTAAACGGTGAAAGATTATTCGAAGGAAGGAGAAGACAGTTATGATGAATTCGTCAAAATGCAACAGATGCAAAGAGATCTGTTGCATGACCAATAGCGGAATGAAAAAAATAGTTCTTAGTATAAGTTTGATAAGTTTGACGGTATTGATAATATTGGGCCTGGTTGTTCCGGTGTCGGCCGCTGATGTCGGAGATAGCAATTTTTCACCAGACATGCAGGGAGTAATTGACCAACTGGAAAGGCATACTGATGAAAAATCTCCAGTAGACAAGAATTTAGATACTTTTGACACGCTGGATTTTGTTGTGTTTAATAATCAAGATTGGGTGAGACTCCACGAGAGTCACTCACACGATGTAATTGTCAATTGGCCTGACGGGCATCAAACTCGCGGTATAGACAAACATATTGAAGATCTGAAGGCGATGTTTGTTTATGCTCCTGATACTCAAATCAAAGTTCATCCTATCAAAATCGGGTCAGGTGAATTTACTGCGGTAACCGGTATTATGTCCGGCACGTTCAGTAAGCCTATGCCTGTTGGTGATGGTAAGGTCATTCAACCTACCGGCAAGAAATACTCCATCTTCATGTGCACTGTAGCGCATTGGGCAGACGGTGTGATGATTGAAGAATGGTTGTATTGGGATAATCTCACCTTTATGAAGCAGATAGGATTGTTGCAATAATGACTTAAGCGCTATTCTAGCAATACATTTGGTCTGTGGCGGTTTAAATAACGTTACAATGACGCGAAGTTGCAGTTTTGTGTCAACATCTGGAGGAGGGAAAAAGTTGGATGCTTTGCTGGAAAACTCCCGAAAAATGATAGTTCAATTTGATGCTTCCGATCATAAAATCTACTTTAATCTCGATAGCGGGAGCGTTGCGGGGACGTTGGTTGTTACGAAAAACAATGAAGGTAAAACGGCACTGCATATTTATAAAGATAAGATTTCCGGCTCTAAAAGGCGATAAAAGCCCTATATCCAAGAATGGAATTTAGCCCCGCTACAAAAATAAAGCCTGTTGCAGACTCAATGATATAGCGTCGATTCGAGTGGAGTGATTCAAGATGGGGGCATTTCTGAACGAATATCTTGGCTTGTTGGTCGTCGTTATGCCGGTGGTAATATCCGGTATGGTGGCACTTGCCGTCTGGTACTTTACCAATCAGGCTTTAGTGAAAAAAAACCGCAATGACCGGGTTTCCCAGTTTTCAAAAACATACAAAGAACTGATTACTTCGGAAAGAATCAAGTTATTCAATCTATCACGAGAATCGATGGCCGAGTATTTGGCGAAAGCATTCTTTGTCGCAAAAAAAGCCGGTTCTAACGAAGGCGGCAAGGATAATCTTTATAGCGAATTTTTAAAGGCTGGCTATCTGATCACCCTGCTTTTGAATCAGCCTAAACATGAGAATCTGCTGAATGAGATGGACAAGTTGAATCATAATCTCGGTGACTTAATAATGTTGGAAAAAGTGGACGAACACCACTTTAAGGAGACGATCGAAGTTATAACACAATTTTCACGAAGTTGTCAGGTCTTGCTGAAAGACGAGTGGCGATTCATCGAAAGTGAAGCAAATCCAATTAAATAATGTTTAGTTGAATTTTAAGGAGGCGCGCAATGTCTTTTGTGAACTGGATTGAAAAAAGGAAAAGGACCTGTAAGAAGAGAGAACGCAACATAGTGTTGAGAAATGTGGTCATGGGAGCCGCCGTCGGTGTAACGGCAGGAGTGGCGGCCGGCATTCTTCTGGCGCCCAAGCCCGGCGAGCAAGCCCGCAAAGATATCGCAGCAGCCGTGATGGCCCTTCCGGAGAAGGCCAGGGATCTTCTTGAAAGAGGCAGGGGAAAGCTGGAAGAGTTCAAAGACAAGCTGAAGGAGAAAAAGGCCAAACGCGCCAAGGAGGCAAGCCAGGCTTAGTAGCCAAGAACCGGCTTGTTACATCCAAGGCGGGTTACGGTTGATCTGTGTTTCGAAATCTAATAGTCAACCGGAATATTTTAAGGGGAGGGACCGATGATGGCGTTAACAAAAGTTATACTGGCCTACGACGGCTCCGAGTATAGTCAAAAGGCCTTGGAATGGCTGATGAATTTTGCCGAACAGACGACAATCCTGACGGTTATTGTTAAGGTGCTTGAGCTTCCGTACGACTTGGAAAGCGGGATGGAGGCCGGAGTCAAATCCATTCGAAAAGGCTTAAAAGAGCAGTTGGAAAAAGTCGTGTTCGCTTTTACGGAAAAGGGTATATCGGCAAAAGCGATTCTCCTGGAAGGAGAAGCGGCTTCCCAACTCATTAAGTACGCTAAGAAGGAGCGGGCGGACTTAATCATTTGCGGTACCCGGGGGTTAGGCGGGTTTGAATCGTTGTTGCTGGGAAGTGTAGCCCACAAGTTGGTGACTTATTCCCCTGTACCCGTCCTGGTTATCAAATAGCGGATTAGCGTATTACCCTGACGTAGGCAGCTACTTTAAGGTCGTTAAGAAAATTCGTTTCCTCGGGGATGACAATGCGAGTGCCTGTGATGACGCACCTCTCCCTGAGCACTATTGTACTGTTTTTTGTGCCCATCAAATCCGGTACAGTTTAGCTTTACAAAAAAATATGGAGGTAAATCATGAGCATCAATCAATTTTTCAAGAAGTCCTGTATCCTTTTGGTCGCGACTATGTTTATGGTTGTTCTTTTATCCGGTGCCGGCGTTTATGCTTCAGAAAAACCAATTGTTCTGAGCAAATACCCCAACCTGAAGATCGGCTTTACCAGTCAGAATTTTTCCAAATGGCTCCCGCCTACCGTTGCCAATTTGAAAACAATACTCGACTATGCCAGTCAAAAAGGATTTGCATTCATTGAAATCCGTGATCCTGCCGCAAAACTCTCCTTGAGTGATGCAAAAGAAGTCGCAGCATATGCAAAACAAAAGAATGTCGAGGTCATCTACGCGATGGGGGTTGGAGGCCTTGATGAAAACTATTTTGAAGCTTTTTCGCGTGGATTAGCGAACGCGATGGTTTTTGACGGGCCGAAATTCGTCAGGACTGGTGCCAATGGCAACGAAATGAATGTCGAGCCACAAAAGCAATACTGGACTGCGACGGAATTCGCTCAACTGGTTCAGAATCTGAATCGGGCTGCAAACACGGCTAAAACCTTTGGTATGACCCTCTTTGTTGAAAATGCCAACGAGGGCTTGAACGGCAATGGATTGAATACTTTTGGAACTGCGGACCTGTTCGGATCGGGCGGAGTGAACTCCAACGTCGGGTTGCAACTGGACATGGCCAATTTCTTCTGTGTATCCCGTGTAGAAAATTCCCCGGCAGATGTCCAGAAGTTTTTTGAAGCTAATGTCCTCCGGATGGGCTATTCCCACTTGAAAACTTCGATTAATCACAAGCCGGCTCAATACCTCAATGGCAATGAACTGGCCTTTGATGTCTATTTCTCTTCCCTCGCAAAATATGGGAAAGTCTATGTTGCCATCGAGCTTGCCAACGCCGACAACTTGGAAGCAGCTTATCAGAATCATCAAAAGAGCGTTGACTATTTGCTCAAAAACTTCTAAAGCTTATCGCGAAAAAGTGACGGTTCCTCTGATGGGAATATTTTCAGCAGCAGAGTAAACTGTACCGGATTTGATGGGCACAAAAAACACTACAAAAGACAAGACCGGTTTGGGTCAGGATTAAAAGAAGAATATTGATCGCAATCAGTTTCGTGCGCGTCAAAAGAAGGTGGAAGATGGCTACACAGCCTCAAACAAAAAAAACGCAGTTTTCCGATCAACTCCTGCAAAAGGCGCGTGAAGATACCAACAAGGTTTTGCGTGAGTTGGAATCCGGTTCAGACGGACTTAGTACTGCCCAAGCCGAGTCGCGCCTGAAACAGTATGGGCCGAACGAGATTGCGCGGGAGCTGGGCAGGTCCGTTCTTGTGCGTCTGTTTGACAACGTCAAGAATCCGCTGGTCATCCTTTTGACGTTGCTGGGAATGGTGTCTTATGCTACCGGCGACATGCGGGCGACAGCGGTTATTATGGTGATGGTGCTGCTGAGTGTGGTGCTGCGTTTTTACCAGGAGATGCGCGCCGACAACGCCGCCGAGAAACTTAAGGCCATGGTCAGTACCAAGGCCACTGTAGCGAGAGACGGCAAGGATGTAGAGGTCCCGCTCCATGATTTGGTGCCAGGCGATATCATCCGTCTTGCTGCCGGGGATATGGTTCCGGGTGACGTACAGCTGTTATCCGCCAAGGATTTATTCATCAACCAGGCAGCCCTCACAGGAGAATCGCTGCCGGTGGAAAAAATCGCCGCCTCGTCCCCCGCAGAGGTGGATAATCCTCTCGATCTTACCAATATATGCTTTCTCGGCTCCAATGTGGAGAGCGGGGCCGCAACGGCTGTGGTGATCCATACAGGAGACAGGACTTACTTTGGATCGCTGGCTGCCAGCATCGTTGGGACGCGGGTGTTGACCAGCTTTGATACGGGGGTCAACAAATTTACCTGGCTGATGATCCGTTTCATGGGTGTGATGGTTCCGGCAGTGTTTTTAATCAACGGTCTGAGCAGACATGATTGGCTGGAGGCCTTTCTGTTTTCCGTGGCGGTGGCCGTCGGGCTGACCCCTGAGATGTTGCCGATGCTCGTGACAGTCAATCTGTCCAAAGGCGCCCTCGCGATGGCAGGTAAAAAGGTCATTGTCAAAAGGCTGAACTCTATCCAGAACATCGGAGCCATGGATGTGCTGTGTACTGACAAGACCGGTACGATCACCGAGGGCCGGATTGTCCTGGAGAAGCACATGGATGCGAACGGGCAAGAAAGCGAACGGGTTCTGCAGTACGGATATATGAACAGTTACTACCACACCGGTCTGAAAAATTTGATGGATGAAGCTGTTCTTGATCATGGACATCTGGAGGAGGACCTCAAGGTCAAAACGGACTATCGCAAGATTGACGAAATCCCGTTTGACTTTAAACGCCGCCGCATGTCGGTGATCCTGGAGGATAAACAAAACCAGCATATCCTTATCTGCAAGGGCGCGGTGGAAGAGATCACCAGTCTTTCGCCCAAGGTTGAAATCGAAGGCAAGGCAGTGGAAGCTAAGTCTGTTGACGAGGCGGGGCGCAAGCAGCTTGTGCAGGAATTGAACTCCCAGGGGTTTCGCGTTGTAGCTGTTGCATATAAGGTCATGCCTGCCGGCGATAGCGACGAACCCCACTATGCGGTGAGTGATGAATCAGACCTGACGCTGCTCGGCTACCTGGCCTTTCTCGATCCCCCCAAGGATAGCGCGCTGGAGGCCTTGAAGAAGCTCCGTGATCTGAAAGTTGATGTCAAAATCCTTACCGGAGACAATGAAATCGTGACTACTTATATCTGCGGCAAAGTGGGCATACCGGTCGAACATATCCTGCTTGGCTCACAAATCGAGGCAATGAGCGAGACGGAACTGGCTGAAGCCGTCGGCGCGACCAGCATATTTGCCAAGCTGGCCCCCATCCAGAAGGAGCGTATAGTACGTACTCTGCAGAAAAACGGCAATGTGGTGGGGTTTATGGGAGACGGCATCAATGACGCCCCGGCCCTGAAGGCTGCCGACGTCGGCATTTCGGTCAAAAGTGCGGTGGACATCGCCAAAGAGTCGTCAGATATTATCCTGCTGGAAAATGACCTGCTGGTGCTCGAGCAGGGGGTGCGGGAAGGCCGGAAAGTCTTCGGCAATATCATCAAGTATATCAAAATGGCGGCCAGTTCCAATTTCGGAAACATGTTCAGTATGGTTGGGGCCAGCGCGTTCCTGCCCTTTCTGCCGATGTTGCCGATTCAGGTGCTGACCAACAATTTGCTGTATGACTTTTCTCAAACCCCTATCCCCACCGATGAGGTGGATGCCGAGTGGCTGACCAAGCCTCGCAAGTGGGAAATCGGAAATCTCCAGCGATTCATCTTTTTCATCGGGCCGATCAGCTCGATCTTTGATTATACCACCTTTTTCATTATGATTTACGTGTTCGATTGCTGGAGCAATCCGGCTTTGTTCCACACCGGTTGGTTCGTGGAGTCGCTTTTTACCCAGACGCTGATCATCCATGTCATTCGCACCAATAAAATCCCCTTCATCCAGAGCTGGGCCAGCCGGTCCATGATCATCAGTTCGTTGGTCATCGTCGCGTTGGGTGCATGGTTAACGGTTTCACCTTTAGCCGACATGCTCGGCTTCGTTCCGCTTCCGGCACTGTTCTGGCTGCTACTGGCGATCATGCTGGTGTGTTATGTCATTTTGACCCAGGTGGTGAAGACCTGGGTCGTTGCCAGGTATCCGGAATGATGCGGTGTACGCAAAGAATATCAGGGAGACTTTGTGGGGAGGATCATAGTGAAAAAGTTCGTTGCATTCAGCAGTAAAGTAGTTTTCGTTATTTTGCTGCTATTACCGGTAATTGGACACGCCAACGTACTGGAGGACTACGAGGAGTCTCACAAAATCTATCTGGCTGCGACGGCCTGCATGGGGGCTTACAGTGATCGGGTAGGGGGATTTGCTCTTGATGCCCTGCGTCAGGATGGCTGGCAGGTAGAATCGTATGCGACCAAGACAGATAATAAAGCCAACGCGCGATTTTTACTTGCCAGGAAAGTACAGCCGGATAGCAATCAGCCTGTGTTCATACTCGCCGTTGTAGGAACCGAAACCGTCAAGGACGTCCTGACCGACCTATTGGTGGATCAGGTTTATTTCGCTGGACGAACGACGGAAGAATTCGCGGCCAATGCCCAGCGCAAGGATATGCCGGATTCGGCTCCTAAAGTACATAAGGGTTATAATCAATTTGTGCAGGCCGCCTTAGCCGCAAAAGGGCAAGATGATAAGGATACAGCCAAGCAACAACTGACAGCGATGCTTTTAGAGCATCATGCCGGGAAAATATATCTGGTGGGGCACAGCATGGGTGGAGCTGTAGTTACACTGGCCGGCGCTCGTCTCGTTAGCGCGGGGGTTCAACCGGAACAGATTGAAATCATCACGTTTGGTGCGCCGGCCGTAGGCAATGCGGCTTTTCGCAAAGATTTCGAATCTGTCCTGGATTTGACACGTATTGTTACATTCGGTGACCCCATTACCGAGGTGCTGCAAGATTTAGTCGGCGGATACAACCAATTTGGACGGAAGATCAGCTGGGAAGTGCCGGAAAGTGCTACAATCCTGCCCCATGAAATGACAATGTACCTTGATCTGGCGATTAAGCATTATTATTGGAATCGCCAGCAGGCAATAGAGGCAGGCGTTCTGCCAGGGCCGGTGGACCAGACTTTGCCTGTTGCCGATGTGCCCAGAGTGTATATCGCCCCAATTCAAAACCATTTATCGGAGAACTTGCAGGAAGAGTTCTTTTATATGAAGGAAGCTCTTCAGGACGAGTATCGACGGACCTTTCCGGGCTATGTCATAGATACCGCCCAAGATGGCGGCGATGTTTTTGAGAAAGCAGCCGCTGCCGGATGCCGGTGGGTGCTCGTGGCGGGAATCGCAGACCATAAGATTAAAGATACCCAAAGCGGTTATTTTATTACGCTGGAACAGTCGGTATATCTCGTAGCCACTGGCGACATGATTAACTTTGCCAGCTATGGGAGGAGTACCCGCACTACCACTCTTCTCCAGGCACTCATTCATGATGGCACCAATATAGGTCTAGATAGCCATGCCTGGCTGAGCGTTGCGCAAACTAAACAATAAAAGGAGGAAGCTGACGAGTCAGCTTCCTCCTTTTATTGAAAATCACCAGGACTGCCACATTTGAAGTCATTCTGCAATTTCGCGCCAAGGCTTCGGATCCTTGTACTGGCCTTAGGATATTAGATGTTTTTCTTCTGGAATTTGACAATGCTGATCGTCAGCATCACACAGATGAAGACCACGAGCCCCAGGACCTGGGGCAACAACATGTTCAGGCCGATACCCTTCAGAAGGATACCCCGCAGGATTTGCAGGAAATAGGTCAGCGGCAACAGGTAACCTACCAGATAAAAAGCCTGGGGCATGGCTTCCCGGGGGAACATGTACCCTGACAGCATGATGCTGGGCAGGAATACGAAAAATGACATCTGCATGGCTTGCATCTGGGTTTTGGACAGCGTGGAGATCAGCAGGCCCATCGACAGCGAAGCCACGATGAACAACAGTGTCAGTCCGTACAAAAGCCCCATACTGCCCCGGATCGGCAGATCAAACAGCAGGATACCGATAAGCAGAGCCACCGTGACCTGGACGTAGCCGACAAAAACGTAGGGGATGATTTTCCCCAGCATCAGCTCACGGGTTTTCATGGGGGTAACAATCAGTTGTTCCAGGGTGCCCCGTTCCCGTTCACGGACGATGGCCATCGCCGTATTCATTACCATCGTCATGGTCAATATGATGCCGATGATGCCTGGCACCATGTAGAAGGCTGAGATAAAATCCTGGTTGTACCAGGGACGGATGCGAATGTCATAAGGGGGGGCCATGGGATGACCGGAATAGCCCCGCAACTCCTGGAGCAGGATTTGCTGAGATTTCAGCTGACCCACCAATTGAGCCGCGCTCATGGCCGACGAAGCAGACATCGAGTCGGAAGCGTCAACGATAATCTGCACGGCGGCCGTTCTGCCATGTTTTAGGTTATCGGAAAAATCCGGCGGGATGATGATGCCGACCTTGGTCTTGCCTTCGTCGATGGCGATGTTTACCTCCTGGAAACTCCTGGCCACGTATTTGATGTCAAAATATTCACTGGCTGTCAAGGAAGAGATCAAATCCCGGCTGTCCTGCTGCAGCGACTGGTCGAAAACGATGGTGGGCAGGTGCTTGACGTCGGTATTGATGGCATAGCCAAACAGTACCAGCTGAATAACCGGCATAATAAGCATCATGATAAGGGTCATCTTGTCACGACGCATCTGAATGAACTCTTTTATCAGTAAAGCTTTCAGCCGCCTCACGCCACCATCTCCTTGCGGTGCGATTTAACCAGATATACGAATACGTCTTCCAGAGACGGGGCTATCGTCTTATACGGGTACGAGGCGAATTGCTCCACCTGTTCAGCTTCGGCAAGCACATGCAAATTTGCTCCGAAAGGGTAGATATCCAGATAATTAATCTTCCTTGCCTCCAGCGTTTCGAGCAGTTGCATCGGCTCGGAACTGGGAATCTCCAGCAGTGTTCCAGGGATGATTTTTTTCAGGCTCTCCGGTGTGCCGCTGGCGATCAGGCTGCCGTCGAAGAGAAAACCGATTTCGTCGCAGTGTTCGGCTTCGTCCATAAAGTGGGTTGTCACCATAACCGTAGTGCCTTGCGTCGAAAGACCGTAAATAATATCCCAGAATATTCGCCGCGATTTAGGATCGACACCGCCGGTGGGTTCGTCAAGAAACAGGATCGGCGGGTTGTGCAGGATCGCGCAACCCAGCGCCAGGCGTTGTTTCCAGCCGCCGGAAAGGCTGACGGCCAGTTCATGCTGGCGACTTTCCAGGTTGGCCAAAGCGAGCATTTCCTTGATCCTGGTTTTTTCCGTGTCCCGGGGCAGGCTGTACATCCCGGCATAAAAGGTCAGATTTTCAATTACGGTAAGGTCGTCATACAGACTGAACTTCTGCGACATGTAGCCGATTTTATACTTGAGGGCTTCGCTATCCCGGTCGATGTCCAGCCCCAGTATCGACCCCCCGCCCGAAGTTGGTGCGAGCAGCCCGCACAGCATACGGATGGTGGTGGATTTGCCCGACCCATTGGGCCCAAGAAAACCATAGATCGAGCCTTGTTTGATTTTTAGGGAAACCTCGTTAACCGCCAGGAAACTCCCGAAGCGCCGGGTGAGTTTGTTCAATTCCACAGCGTCCATGCTAAGCCACCTCACTTGCCAGGGCAACGAAAACATCTTCCAGATTAGGCGGAATTTCGATTAGTGATGTGATCGGAATTCCGCTTTCGCCCAGCACAAGTTTGACCTGAGCCATTGCCGCCGCGGCGTTGTCAACAACCAGGTGATGTTTGCTGCCAAAAACGTTGATATCAATAATCGGGACAGCGGATAAAAATTTTTTGATATTTCTTTCCGGTGTTCCCAGTTCGATAATTTGATGAGGATAGGATTTGCGAAGCCCTAGCGGCGTGTCGCAGGTAGTAATGGCTCCATTGTGCATAAAGGCGACCCGTGTACATAATTCCGCTTCATCCATATATGGGGTCGAAACGAAAATCGACGTTCCTTCCTTATTGATCTTGTAGAGCATTTGCCAAAATTCGCGGCGGGAAACCGGGTCTACTCCAGTGGTCGGTTCATCGAGAAAATAGATCTTTGGTTTGTGCATGAGGCCCACGGCCAGAGCCAGCTTTTGCTTCATGCCGCCGGATAAGTTGTCGGTCAGGCGGTCTTTGAAGGCTAGTAATTTGGTAAAACCGAGAATATTTTCGGCAGAGGCATCGATTTGTGCCGGCGATTGGCCGTAAAGCGCCCCGATGAAACGAATGTTTTCCATAACGGAAAGTTCCCCGTAGAGGCTGAATTTCTGCGGGACGTAGCCGAGGTCGCTTTTGACGGTTTCCGGGTTAGCGGCCCCGAGCACGCTGAGGCTGCCGGAAGTCGGGGCCAGGATACCGGTGAGCATCCGGATGACCGAGGTTTTTCCGGCGCCGTCAGGACCCACCAAGCCAAAGATTTCCCCCTCGTTCACTTCCAGCGACACCTGGTTTACCGCCAGCGTGGTTCCGTAAGTTTTGGTGATATTGCTCATTGTAATCATTTGAGCACCACGTCTGCCGGCATGCCGGGTTTCAAAATATCTTCTGAATTATCGATTTTGACTTTAACATAAAAGACTAAATTGGCCCGTTCCTGCTGCGTAATGCTCTGGCGCGGCGTAAATTCCGCATTTTGTCCGATCTCTTTTATGGTTCCGGCAAACACCCGGTGCGGATAGGCGTCGATTCGGACCTCGACTTGCTGGCCGAGCCGGATAAGGCCGAGCTGGGACGATGAGACATAAATTTTCACCCAGCAGTCGTTCAGGTCACCGACGGTGGCGATGGCCGAGCCGGGATTGACATATTCCCTGTCCTGATAGTTCTTGGTCAGGATAACCCCGCTGATGGGGCTGACAACAGTGGTGTCAGCCAAGGTGGCGTGGGTAACGTCAAGAACGGCCTGCAGGCGCTTGACTTCCATTCGCTGGGCTTCAATCACGTCAGGACGGTTGCCTTCAATCACAAGGCTTTGTTGGGCCTGTGCGGCGACGAGGGAACTCTGGGCGACGTCATAAGCGGATTGAGTAACATCAAGCTGCTGAGCCGCGATAGCGCCGTCACGATAGAGGACGCTGAACCGCGCCAGGTCGGTTTTTGCTTTGTCACTAACCGACTGCGCGGCCGTCAGGTTGGCTTTCGCCTGCAGGAGCTCCTGATCCCGTGAGCCTTTCTCCAGATCGGTCAGCTGTGCCCGGGCTTTCATCAGTGCCGACTCATCTGCAACGGCCTGGGCGTCCAGATCCGGACGGCTGATGCGGGCAATTGTCTGGCCGGCTTTCACGCTGTCCCCAACCTCAATCTTTAGTTCCGACATATAACCGTTGATTTTTGGCACCACATCAGCCAGAGTCACCTCGACCGTTCCGGTCGCCGTAATGCCGGCCTCTGTGGTGAAGTACACCTTATAAATGGCGGCTCCGCACACCAAAACCAGAATAATAACGCCGGCAATCACCTTTTTATTCATGGCTTTAATGCCGTCAATCACCCTGTTATTCATGACCTTTCCTCCTCACGCCATTTAGGAAAATGGCGAAAGCCTGCTCAGTATAGGCGATATCCGAATGCTCGGACATCGGCAAGAATTTCCTGGCTACCGGCTGACCGATAAAATAAAAGTTCAGGATGCCTACAAGGGACAACACGGCATGACCGATATCCAGGTCGGGTTTGAAATGACCGTCCCTCACGCCATCCTGCAGCGCCGCATAGAGGAATTGATAAACAGGCTCGATATATCTGACAACAATCTCAAGGCAGTTGGTCGGGTTGGTCAACTCGCTGAGCATAATCCGCACGAAATAGGGTCTCTGGCGATGAATGCTGGCAATGTTTTTGGCGTATACGGCCAGGCGTTCTTCAGGCGGCAGAGGCAATGATCCTTCTGTGAGCCGCAAAACCTGGGATAATGGGATGATTTGCCCTTCAAGCACCGCCTGATATAGAGCTTCCTTACCGCCAAAGTAATAGGAAATTGCAGCAACGTTGACTTCAGCAGCCTCTGCCAACTCACGGATGGTGACTGCGGTAAAGCCCTTTTGGGCAAACAGCGGTGTGGCAGCGGCAATTAGTTTGGCCTGAGCATCCTTTTCCAAATCCAGTCACCTTCAGTCAATAAATCAACCATATGATTTAATCGCTTATTTTAAAAGTGGCATAACTGCCTTTTTGCGTTGTATAGCTGAAATTCTCGCACAAGAAAATCGGACGCCAAAGTCAGAGAAGATCGGGATATAGGCCGCATGCCCCGATCTTCTCTGACTTATTTCAAATCAGATTTTATAACTACAATCGGCACAGGTGAGTGACTCACCAATTGGTGGGCCACGCTGCCAACCAGCAGTGATTCAAAGCCGCCCCGCCCTCTCGAACCGCAAACTATCAGGTCCACATGTTCTCCCACTGCATATTGAATGATCTGGAAGGCCGGATGTCCTTCCAGAATAACGGTTGTAGCTTTCAAACCATTAGCGGAGAAAGTATTCGCCACTGTTGTTAAAGCATCTTCCATCTTTTGTCGATAGGCTTCGACCGCGTCCTGTATTTTAGCCCACGAATCAGCATCGTTCTCAAATATTGAGTCGAACACATTTGCCACAACGGTTTCAACCGGTATCTGTTTTGCAAAATTCAACAACCATTCCGAAGCTTTTTGACTGTCCGCTGATTCGTCGTAAGCTAATAAAACTTTTTTAAAAACCACCCTTAGTGCCTCCTTCTGAACATTTCCTTTGTTGGATGCGCGATATGACTGGCTTAACAGCTGAACGGCTGCAACCCGAAGCTTGTGTTGATACTGCCGGTGGGAGCAGCAGGGGGATCATTCCGGTTAAGGGTGGGTTTGAATCATGTCCGCGACTCGGGCATAGGATTGCTTGACTAGCTCGTCCAGGACCACGACCGTTCGTTCGTGGTGTCCTTTCCCTATTTCCCCCAGGTTGTCCGAAGCAACAATGTCAAAACTTACCGAGTTTCCGGAAATAGCGACTATTGTCGCTTCCACCCGGACCGTAGCTCCTTTGACGGTAGACGCAGTATGCGTGTACTCCATCGCTACCCCCACGGTTGCGAAGCCTTCCGGCAACTGAGGGTCAACGGCGTCAGCCGCAGCCCAAATCATCAATTTAACCAATGCCGGGGTTGCCAGAAGATCGCCTAAACGCTTGTTTCCCATGTTCGCGGCCGTATCTTGATCCGAGACTACTATTTGCGCTGCGGCAATTTGCCCCACTACGACAAAATCGTTAACATCGAGTACGTTAACATCGAGCATCATTACACCTCTTCTTCGCATTTTCGGCAGGTCTTTGCTGCTGATTCCTGCAGTAATAAACCTCAGATTATTCACGTGGGATTTCCAGACTAAGGCTTGTCCATCCGGTCCGCCGTTGTCTTTGTTCCTGCAACTAATAATTTCGCTTGCTGCCCCCCACACTGTTTATATATGCAGTAAACGTGCCAATACCGCCCGTTAACCCCTAACCCTTTACCCCACTTGATATGGTTGGAAGAATATGGACGTATGCCTTCGTCGCCCTTGCTTGTTTCAGCATTACACAAACACTCAATAGTGCGCTGATCGGTCCGCTTTCGGCGAACCGGCCAGTCCGTGCATTCTGATCCATGGCTGCCGCCTCGTGAAGTGATTATCGGAGTACATCCGGAAATGACCGGAACGAAGGTGCGCGGCTTAATTGCCGAGGTATGGGGCTTAGAACAACTTGGCCGGTTACAGAAGGTGAAAAAATCCCAACAATAAAAAATCCACCGTTGTGGGTGGATTTAAACAAGAACTTGGTTTGGCGTCAAACTTGCAATAGATATATTGAATTGGTTCCTTTTTACTGGCAGCCGCTCATCACCCAAAAGACGATAGCTTAAACAACTTGCGGAGGTGAAAGATATGCCAAACGCAAACGGCAATGTTACTCCCCAGCCGCTGGACGAAACTTGCGTGTTCCCGCGCCTCGAAGACTGCAGCGTCATTCCATGGGCCTTTATGCACCAATTACCCGAAGGTTTCGCGCTGGTAGAGCTGGATACAAAGATGATACTGAAAAGCAATCAGGTCCTTGCAGAATTACTGGGTTATGGTCCGCAATTGCTTTGCAACATCCCTTTGGGTGAAATCATGGCCGAAAACATGGAAAATGCTGAAGCATATTACAAAAACTTATTTTCCCGCCAGGATTATGTTCCCGTCGAGTTGCACCGCTACCGAAAGAAAGATGGGAGTATCATCGAAGTCGAGCATACCGGGCTGCTTATCAACCATACTGCCGAAAACCTTCTTGCTCTTTTTATCCGGCCTGTACCGGAATATCGTCTAGATGGTGTGAAGCTTCAAAGATGTCAGGCAATATGGGATAATACGCGGGACATAATTCTGTGGGCCGGTCTCGATGGAGCAATCTTGGAAGCAAATAGCACGGCGTGTCTGGCTTATGATTACACCACGGAGGAACTGCTGGCCCTGAACATGCGGGATTTATTGGCACCGGACACCCTTCTTGATGAAGAGAGTCAGCTGCATCTGGCCTCAAAGGACGGCACTCTTTTTGAAACTTTTCACAAACGCAAAAATGGCGGCGTATTTCCAGTGGAAATCAGCGCCCGGGGCGAGGTAATCATGGGCCAATCAACCATTCTGAGTGTTGTAAGGGATATAACACAGCGCAAGCAGGGCCAGGAAGAACTGAAAGCCCGGTTTGCCCAATTGCAGCTTGCCTGGGAACAAACGATAGAAGTCTTGGCTATGGCGTCAGAAGCAAGAGACCCATACACCAGTGGACACCAAAAAAACGTCGCCAAACTCGCAGAGGCTATCGGGCGGCGAATGGGGCTCGGTTCTGATGCTATCATGGGGTTAAGATTGGCGGCAATGATTCATGATATCGGTAAAATCCGTGTGCCGGGTGAAATACTCAGCAAGCCGGGAGAACTGACCCGACTTGAAGTCGAATTGATCAGGACTCATGTCCAATACGGCCATGATATTTTACAGAATCTGAAATTGCCTTGGAATATTAGTGACATGGTATTGCAACATCATGAAAGGATCGATGGATCAGGTTATCCGCAGGGACTAAAAGACAAGGAAATAGGCTTGGAGGCCAAGATCATCGCCGTAGCTGATGTCATGGAATCGATGGCGACACATCGGCCTTACCGACCCGCCCGTGGAGTACAGGCCGCGCTTCACGAAATAGAAGTGAACCGGGGCATTCTGTACGACCCTGAAGTTGTAGACGCATGTACCGCCATTTTAGCGGAGGGTATTTTTAGTTTCGACGCGGTCACAACGTAGGGCAAAGGCGGGATCCGCATGGCCTGGAAAACCTGTGACATTCAGTATTGGTCTCGCAACGTTTGAAACAGGCCGGGGAGTTTGGGCGAAATTCTTGTGAGCGCGTACAGATTAGAAAAGAGGATGAATTGCTTTGGCGCCGATCAAACAAGGACAGGTGGCAATTGCGCTAGTGTGTGTTGTATTGGGAATTATGTTGGCTGTGCAGTTTCGTACTACTCAGGGTATCCGGGCGACAATTCCTTTCCAGCGGGTTGAAGACTTGTCGCAGCGACTCAGCCAAACGGAAAAAGAGCGCGACACCTTGCTGAACGAGGTCAACGAAATGCGCAAGACCAGTGGTGACGAACCCTCACGGGATTTGCAGCTTGTCAAAATGGGAGCAGGCGTAATCCCTCTGCAGGGTCCTGGGATCGTTGTGGTCATTGACGACAGTAAGCGTCCCACGAAAATGGGCGAAAATCCGAATTTATACCTAATTCATGACGACGATATACTAAAAGTGATAAATGAACTCTGGGCGGCAGGTGCGGAAGCTATATCAATCAACGAGCAGCGGCTGATTGCCAGTTCAGAAATCCGGTGCGCCGGACCGACTCTCTCGGTCAACAATACCCGCTATTCTCCTCCCTACGAAATCCGGGCCATCGGCGAACCACCGACGCTGGAAAATTCTTTGAGGATGCGAGGCGGAGTGATGGAAACCTTACAATTTTGGGGAATCCAGGTTGCAGTCAAAAAACAGGATGTGGTAAAGGTTCCTGCATACAAAGGCACCTTCCGCTTTGACTACGCCAAACCGGTGGCAGCGGAATGAAAACAATGGTATTGCCTATAGTCGGTCTGATTTTCGGACTAATCGTCGGGATTACTTTCCCTATCAGCGTACCTTCTGAATACGCCAAGTATATGTCGGTGGCGCTGCTGGCTTCGCTGGATTCCGTATTTGGAGGGCTAAGAGCCGGGATCGAGGATAAATTCGACAATACCGTATTTATTAGCGGCTTTTTTACCAACGCTCTCCTGGCTGCCGCGCTTGTCTATATCGGGGACCGTTTAGGGATTGATTTGTACTATGTCGCCCTGTTGGCGTTCGGACTAAGGGTTTTTCAGAATTTAGCCATTATCCGCCGCTACTTCCTCAAAAAATGACCGATCATGCGCATGGGACAGGCGGTCTGTGGAACATTGAGGATAAAGGTATTGACAGCATGAATTTTGAAATTGCGGAAAAAGGACAGCTAGTAATCAAAGCATAGGGGGGCTTGTTGTGAAACGAAGTACTTTCATTCGCATTCTAAAAACGATTAAGCAAGTATCAAATAATGTAAGTGTAATTGAAAATTTTAACTGTAAGGCTCTGGTGGTTTTCAAGTTACCTTGCATTATCGGAGAAACCCCTCTGCAGCAAAAAGCATTCCGAAAGCTCATGGCGCACCCGACTTATTTTCGAATTGCGCCGGAAAATGGGGAGTTGGAAATTACTGTAGAGTTTGATTTGGATTAAAGCTGACAGGACACCGAGTGACAAGAGAAATTAAGAAAGACCGGCGTTCCAACCGGCAAGATTGGTTAAAATAGGTCCTGTATTATTGGAGCGCGAAGTGTTTTGGTTGCTATTTGTATTTCTCCAAGACTAAGTTTGAGATGCAAGAAGTCACCGTCGGATGCCCCGGACACTCTGGCCAGGCCATCTGCAACATGGCCTCTAATGTTATAATAAGCAACCTGCGAACGTCTCTTGGTAAAGTCTCCGGTCAGCTCCGTGAAAGAAAAACCGGAGGCATTTCCTGACGCCATGGAGAAACTCCCCTCCGCGTCGGCGTTTCGCCATTCACCCCGGCCGCCTATATCAGCAACGAAATTGACCCGCCCCTTTACAGCCTCTTCTATTAGCAGGGAACTATCGATGTTTTGGCCTGCTACGTGTTGTACATAGCCGGTGGTTTTGGAAGTGAGTGTGCCGCTGGTACGTATGATGCCACCCAGAGCGTTGGCCTGAGTATTGGTAATGGATAGACTTTCATTATCGCAAGAATATTCGCCGCTGGCGTCGGTAAAAGCGATTTGGCCCAAGGTGCCGGCAGCAATTTGGAAAGAGCCCTTCACGGCAGGATTATCGGCAGAGCCCGCCAGGGCCAACACTAACGAACCATCAGATAGCAGCAACTCAGCTTGGCCGTCGTCGGCGTCTGTGCCGTCAAGAGCAGCGGCAACACCGTGTATTGCTGCCGTACCTTCTGCGTGGATCAGTGAAGTTTCACAGGTAACGGTTATGGTGACATCGCTCAGGGTTCCACCCCGCAGTTGAATATGGAAGGCCTCGGGCAAGAGGGTTTGGTAGTTTTTAATATCGATTATATCGGATTTGATAACAAGATCTCCTGGTCCGTCAATGGTCCATGAGCCTTGTGCGGACAACGCATTGTTACCTTCTTTGGCGTGAACTTTCAGGCTGATCGCCGGATAGCCGGCAAAATCGATGAAGGCTTCGCCTTCTCGGTACTCATAGCGACCCAAGGGTGTAGTGATGGAAAAAAGGCCATTCTTGAGCCCCCCTTGTCCACGAAATAAAAATGGCGTATTACCATTTGGTTTGGTGATGGTTGCTATGTTCCAGTTGCCTTTTTCATCCTGTTGGAGATCCAGCTTCAAGCCGTCAACAGTGATCGTGCGAACGGTATTCAGATCGAGATTGCCGCGCCAGAGGTCGCCGGGAGAAAAATCGAAGGAAATGAGTTCACATTCGGCGATCAGCGAATTAGCCTGATTGAATAACCTGACCTGTCCAAACGAGGCCTGGCCGAAAGGCGAGAGATTGATGCTGCCGACCTCAAGTCGTCCATTGATCGATTTGCTGGCCTGGGACAGGAGATAATCTCTTGCGGCAGTTGTTACACCAGGCAGAGCGATCTTCCAGGCAACAATTATCATGAGCAACATCAGGATCAGGGCACCTAAGATCTTCCGGTTCGGGCGGGAAAGCTTCATAAGGGAGTTCGTCCTCTCTGCTTTGTGTCAGGGTAACCAAAAGAGTGAATTGATGGGACCGCCAATCATTGCTTTTGCATTAAACATGCCACTACCGTTCGTGACCGACATCGCTTCTTCCTGGCTGATGGCGATCGTGGCTATTGAGTGCGCACTATATGGAGGGAAATCGGTAGTTCGTGATAAAAAAAGACGGAAGGTTTAGGCAGAAGCAACTTGTGATACTGATAGGGCAACCGGATGTTGAGTTGCGTTTATGTACACGTAGAAGTCCGATACCGCTCTTATTCGTCCAGTTTGGAAGCGTCTCCAAATTTGACAGGTAAGCCGTCGAGAGCGGTGCGCCATTTCAAATAATACCGCTGGAAGATGAATTCCTTCTTTTATTGCGGCTGACAGTTGGCTTTTGGCCATTCTTTTTCAGCAGCCATAACCGAAACAAAATCAAGGCTTCCAGGGGCTTCCTGGAGGCCTTGATTTTGTTTTCAAGCCAGAGAACAAGACAACTAACCGCTTAGAGCACAGGTTGTCCTGAAACGTGTAGCCACAATCTATTAGCCCCTCACTGCGTGGAGGATAGTTGTCGACTTGTTCAACCTTGTTCAACAGAAAGTAAAATCGGCAGTTTGCGGTGAATGCTTCCCAGAGTTTAACATAACTACTCTATCACTCATAAAATACCAGTAGGAAGTCTTTTATGAGGTGAGGAAATGGTACGGAGCCTGTTGGAGGGTATCCGGTTCAATACTTTTTGGAACATGGCAGCAATCTGTAGTTTAATTATGATTTTCAACGCTGTGGCACCCCAGCTCAACTTAGCCTTTAATCCCGGAAATTTTCTAAGTATGCATTCCATCTTGGAATTTATCTCCGTGCTGATAGCCTTGTCCATTTGTACGATTGTCGGGCTGATGTGGGAAGGTTTTGACGACTATTGCGGGAAATTTGTCATGTTGTTCGGCTTGAGCTTTTTTGCTGTAGGCATTGTTGATATCATATACACTCTGTCCTATAACGGGATGCCTGCGTTTATCACCCCCAGCAGTCAGGAGAAGGCCATTTTCTTTTGGCTCTATAGCCGCTATCTGGTTGCGATAGGGTTCCTGGCCGCTCTTGTTTGGCCGAAAGAAAACGGGTTTTGCCTGCGCAAAGCCATCTATCTTTTTGGTGCCTTTTCCTGTGTGGCAATCATTGCCGGGGTGCTATTGGGAACCAAATTTATTGAGCTTGTCCCACCGCTTTATAAGGAACCAGATGGCCTGACTGCGCTCAAAATCCATCTGGAATATATACTCATCGCCGTATACATTCTTGAAGGTTTTTTGTTATGGACGATTCGCTTCAAGCTATCCGAGAGTGTCTTGAAAAACTTATTGTACTTCTTCCTGTTCAGTGTTTTTTCCGAACTTACATTGATCTTCGATGAAAATCTCTATGCCATCTACAGTTTACTTGGGCACATCTACAAGGTGGGAGCCTGCTATTTCCTGTTCAAGGCAGTTTACATGTCAGGGGTGGTCAACCATTTCTACACCCTGGGGGAGATGGGGAAGATGAGCGCGGAGTTGCTGAAAGAGCAAATTTCGCTGGAAGCAGTTCTGGAGATTCAAATGCGGAAACTGAAGAAACTTGTTCCTCAGGCCCAGCAGATTTGTGTACACCTGGTTGCCAACGGTCAGGGTTGTTACCGGACCGTATACAGCTGGGGAAAATTCAGTGAACTGTTTCCGGTTGGCGGGGAGTTTTGTCTGGTGGACAATCTGAATCATTCCATGCACTTGTTTACAGAACCGGCCAGTATTCTGCAGACGATTCCTGAGGGGAACTTTACGCCAGCGGTCAGCGTTATTTTAAAAGCAAGTAAACAGCTTTTGCGCATTCCGCTGGTAACAAAGGATGCCCTCCATGGGGTAATCCTGCTCTTCACCTTTAATGAGGCCCCCAGGTTTACCCCGACCGCCATGGAAAAGGCTACAGTATTTCAGCAATTTGCCACCCTGGCTATCGCTCAGGCCACCAACCAGGCAATAATTCTTAAACTGTCATTGGAAGACAGTTTAACCGGCCTGCCCAACCGGCGCCGGTTTTTCGAAGAACTGAGCAAGTTGCACTATGAAGCAGACCAGTATGGTTTTCCCTTTACGGTGGTTTATCTGGACATGAATGACCTGAAATATATCAATGACAACCTAGGTCATGATGCTGGCGACAGATGCCTGGAAGAAATCGGCAGGGTCCTTAAACAGGAAGCTCGGCTAAGCGATGTTCCGGCACGCCTCGGCGGGGATGAGTTCGCAATTCTGTTTCGGTATATGGGCTTGATCGAGGCCGAAGAAAAGGTGGCCGAACTCAAAGAAAGTTTTTCCCGACTGCCCCTGAGCGGGTATGACCATGTATTTTCCCTGGCTGTGGGTGGCGCCAGCTATCCGGAAGAAGCCGATTCTGCGAAAAATCTGTTGAGTTTGGCTGACGATCGGATGTACGAACACAAGCGTCAAATAAAGGCGAAAAGAATTACCGAGTAAAGTTGGGGCTTTACCGGTCAAATTTTACTGATCTGCAGCTGTCCTTAGACTGTTTAGCCACATCCATAACAAGATCAAGGTCTCCGGGGTTTTCTCCGGAGACCTTTTTTATGTTTTCCAGCCAGATTGACAGGAGTAAGTCGGAGTACTATCTGACAGTTAACGGTCTGCAGGGTAACGGCTTGTCGTCAGAACTTGTAGCCGGGCTGGTTTCGTTGGCAACAGAATCTTGCGTTGGGGGAGAAAGACGAGTATGGGCCGATCGGTGCAAAAGAGTACCGCTAAGGGAACGGAAAGATGCTATTCGAATCGAACAAACATTGAGCGAAGCCCGGCCTGCTTGGTAGGGGGGGCGTTGGCGCGCTTATTGCATTAATAATTAAGGCGATGTAATAATTATTTTGACCAATGTTAATATATCTTGCGTTTTGCTAAAAAAGATAAAACGAATGTGAGAATGTATTTAAAAAAATAATTACATAAAACCTAAAATTAATATTACACGGAGGTACAGTGATGCAAGAGTTCTGGCAAAAGATTTCTCAATATAAGAAATGGATTGTCCTGGGTCTGGTGATAGTGGTGGGGGCCTGGGGGGGCATGACCTATTACAGCAAGACCAGTAAACCGGTTTTCACCGGCACAACCATGGCGGTAGAGCGCGGTGACATCATCGCGACGGTAGCCGCCACCGGAACCATCGCGGCGGTGAACTCGGTCGACGTCAGCTCGCGGATCACCGGCCTGATCACCGAGGTCAAGGTGCATGAAAATGATATGGTAAAAGCTGATCAAGTGCTGGTCGTTCTTGACGATACCTCTGCCAGGAGCCAGGTTGACCAGGCCCGGGCGCAGATGGTCAACACCTCCGCCAACTATGAGCGCAGCAGACAGCTGGCCGCCATCGGCGGCGAATCGCTCCAGCAGCTTGACGCCGACCGCACCAACTACGACGTGGCGAAAGCCACATATGACAATGTCGCGTCTCAGCTGGGGTATACGATTATCACCGCTCCCATCGACGGCTTGGTGATCGGAAAGCCCATCCCGGCCGGTCAGACGGTGGCGCCGGGCATTTCCAACCCGATGGTGCTGCTGACGGTGGCCGACCTGTCCAAGATGCAGATTCAGGGCCAGGTGGATGAATCGGATATCGGCAGGGTGAAACTGGGACAAACAGTCGACTTCACGGTGGACGCCTATCCGGGCAAAACCTTTACCGGCGTGGTGTCCCTGATATCGCAGAAAGCCGTCATCCAGTCGAATGTAGTCTATTACACCGTATACGTTGATGTCGACTCGCCGCAGGGACTGCTTTTCCCCACCATGACCGCCCGGGTTGCCATCAAGGTCGGCGAGAGCAAGAATACGCTGGTTATACCGCTATCCGCCGTCAAGGAGGTCAAAGGTCAGAAAACCGTGCAGGTGATGGTCGAAGGCAAAACGCAGACTTTGCCGGTCCAGTTGGGACTGTCCGACGATGAAAAGACGGAAATCCTCGCAGGAATCAAAGAAGGCGACCAGATCGTGCTGCCTGCGGCCAAAGCGGCTGCAGGAGCTCAGTCCCAGCCTGCCGCCGGCGGTAACCCGATGCGCGGACTGCGGTAAAGGAGGTTGTGGCGATATGACGATCATGCTAAAGAATATTACAAAAACTTATATCATGGGTGACAACGTTGTCCACGCCCTGGACGGGGTGGATCTTGAGATCGCCGAGGGCGAACTTACGGCCATTATGGGTCCTTCGGGGTCAGGAAAATCGACGCTGATGAACATCCTTGGCTGCCTTGACCGGCCATCCACCGGATCGTATAACCTGGACGGCCAGGAAGTCGCGAAGTTGGGTAATGACGAGCTGGCGCTCACCAGGAACAAGAAAATCGGCTTCGTGTTCCAGAATTTCAATCTGTTGGCCCGGATGTCGGCGCTGCAAAACGTAGCTTTGCCGATGGTATACGCCGGGGTGGATAAAAAAACCAGGACCCAGAACGCTCTGCGCGCGCTGACGATGGTAGGGCTGGAGGACCGCAAGGACCATCGCTCCAACGAACTGTCCGGCGGCCAGCGACAGCGGGTGGCCATCGCCCGGGCCCTGGTCAACGATCCGGCCATCATCATGGCTGACGAACCTACCGGCAACCTTGACACCAAGTCCGGCAATGAAATCATGGATATATTCTGTAATCTCAACAGTCAGGGCCGGACCATCATTCTGGTTACCCACGAGCCGGATATCGCGCTCTTCACCCGCCGGATCATCCATGTCCGCGACGGCAAGATCGTCCGCGACGAAGACCGAAGGGGGGAGGCGGGAGCATGTTCTGGGAAAGTGTCTTAATCGCCATGGATGGTTTAAAAGCCAACAAGCTCCGCTCCATTCTCACCATGCTGGGAATCATCATCGGCGTGGGCGCCGTAATTGCCATGTTGTCTGTCGGCAAAGGCGTGCAGCAGAAGGTGGAAAGCTCTATCGCCAGTCTCGGCAGCAACATGCTTATCGTAGTGCCGGGTTCCAACTCGTCTTCAGGCGGCGTCAGGCTGGCGGCGGGATCGAATATAACTCTGACCAGCCAGGACGCCCAGGCGATCAGCCGGGAAATCGCCGGCGTGAATTTCGTGGCTCCTGCCGTCAGACAGCAGTATCAGGTAGTCAGCGGAAACCAAAACTGGATGACAAGTGTCCAGGGTTCCACACCCGAATTTTTGGATGTGCTAAATTGGAACGTTGCTTCCGGAGCCTTTTTTAGCAGCAGCGACCTGGAATCGCGGGCCCGGGTGGTGGTGCTCGGCCAGACGGTGGTGACAAACCTGTTCGGCGACGCTAGCCCGGTGGGCCAGACCATCCGGATCAACAAGGCGCCGTTTCGGGTTATCGGCGTATTTGCAGCCAAAGGCCAGTCCGGTATGGGACAGGATCAGGATGATGTCGCGGTTATTCCACTGACCACGGCCCAAGACCGGATGATGGGGATAACTTATGTCAACAACATCAGCGTGCAGGCAGCAAGCGGCGATGTCATCGACCAGGTTCAGGACGACATTACGGCCCTGCTCAGGGTGCGACACCGCCTGCCGCCCAATGTTCCCGACGATTTCACGGTGCGTAACCTGGCGGCGCTCATGGCCACCGCCCAGGAAACCACCAACACAATGACCGTGTTTCTCGGCGTTGTCGGTGCCATTTCACTCGTTGTCGGCGGCATCGGCATCATGAACATCATGCTTGTGTCGGTCACGGAACGGACGCGGGAAATCGGCATCCGTAAGGCTCTCGGCGCCACGTTCAACAATATTCTGCTCCAGTTTCTGATCGAAGCCATCGTCATTGGTGTCACCGGCGGACTGATCGGTATCTTTATGGGACTTGGCGGGGCGGAAGTCATTTCCTATGTGACCGGCTGGGCCACGGTGATTTCCTGGACATCGATTGTCGCCTCGTTTGGCGTATCAGTGCTGACAGGCCTCTTTTTCGGACTATATCCGGCCCGCAAAGCCGCCCTTCTTGATCCTATCGACGCGTTGCGGTATGAGTAATGGACAGGTTCAATAAGGCGGTATCACAAGCCGGTATTAAAATACCGGGGAAATATCAGAAAGGAGGTGATTTTATGAGACAGCATCTTCGGTATTCCCCCAAAACATTAGCAGTAATTTTTATGATTGTTGCCTTGAATACGCCAGTGCTGGCTGCGCCTGTCGAATTGTCGCTTGACGACAGCATCGCTCTGGCCCTCAAAAACAACCCGACAATTAAAATGGCCGAAGCCGGAAAACAGAAATCGCTGTGGGGGATAGACCAAGCCCAGGCGGGCAAAGGCTTCGTTCTCAATTACGCCCATGTCGCTCAACGCTTTGATACGCCTGCAAGCTTTAACTCAGGCTCGTCTTTTGTTATTCAAAACAGCTTCAGCAACCAACTGTCGCTGAGCCTGCCCATCTATTCCGGCGGCAGGCTGGAAGGTCTCATCGATCAGGCCAAGCTTACTTACAGGGTGTCCGATCTTAATGTCGACGCCACCAGGCAGCAACTCAAACTGAGCGCCACCACCTCCTACTTTAATGTGCTGGCGACCCGCAACCTTCTGGAAGTGGCCAAACAATCGGTGGACGACTTTGCCGCTCATCTGAAAAATGTCCAAGCCCAGTACGGCGTGGGCATAGTGGCCCGGTCCGACGTGCTGCAGACCCAGGTTCAGCTGGCCAATGCCCAGGACAGCCTGATCAAGTCTGACAACAACTACAACTTGGCAGTGGCCAACCTCAACAACGTTATCGGGCTGCCGCTTAGCGGCGAGCTAAAGCTGAAAGGCGGCCTCCAATACCAGTCATACTCGCTGATGTTTGACGACTGCGTAAAATACGCCCTGGCCAACCGGCCGGAGATGGTTCAGTCCCAGGCGAATATCGACATCGCCAAGGACCAGATCAAAGTCGCCCAGAGCGGCAGCCTGCCGACCCTTGACTTCAATGGGAACAATGGCTGGGAGGCCCGTGATTTTCCCGGAGCAAAGAATAGTAACTGGATGGTATCGCTCAATCTGGGTCTGAACGTGTTTGACTCAGGTCTTACCAGGTCGCAGGTCAAACAAGCCGAATACGACGTGATCACGGCCCAGGAGACGGCCCGGCAGACCCGGGACAGTATCGCACTGGAGGTCCGCACGGCGTATTTGACAATGAAGGAAGCAGAAAAGCGGATCGATACCAGCAAAGTTGCGGTGGATCAGGCAGAGGAAAATTTCCGGATCGCCGAAGTCCGGTACACTTCAGGGGTAGGCACCAATCTTGACGTCGTTGATGCCGAACTGGCGCTGACCCAGGCCAGAACCAACTATATCCAGGCTCTGTATGATTACAACACTGGTAAAGCCCAACTGGATAAAGCCATGGGTATTGTGGTGAAATAAAATATTGCTTTACTGTGAATACCTTGTGGGTCATTTTATTACATGATCAGAACAGGCAAAAAACGAATGAGGAGAGTGTTTAGAAATGGGCAAAAAGATGAACAATTCGAAAATAACCAAGAAGTTGGCGCTTCTGATAACAGCAAAAACCGGCAACGATGACAAGGTTGAGGTGGTCGCCCAAAAAGTTCTTACTGACTATTTCGCAGCGAAAAAAATTGTTGCCGAATATAAGCAAGTGTCCTCTCCTAAAAAGTGTCGTAATAAGAAACGACAGGCGACGGTCGGCAAATGGGATGCTGAGGACGAACTGCAAAATATAATGTAAATGAAACCGATCGTGCGATCATGAGGATGGTGCAATCCAGTGGACATAGCAAGAGAACTGCTGGCCGGTTCACGCCTTGCCCTGGCCCGGGCGATTACGGCAGTAGAAAACGAATACAGTGAAGCGACCGCCATGATTCAAAAGATTTATGCCCACACAGGCCAGGCCCATGTGATTGGGATTACCGGACCGCCGGGGGCAGGCAAGAGTACGCTTACTGATAAACTGGCCAAGGAATACCGGCGTCAGGGAAAAACCGTCGGCATCGTTGCTGTAGATCCGACAAGTCCTTTTTCCGGTGGCGCCATCCTCGGTGACCGAATCCGGATGAACGAGCTGACGCTGGATGAAGGCGTGTTTATTCGCAGCATGGCAACCCGCGGCAGCCTTGGTGGACTTGCTCTCAAAACCGCCGATGTTGTCAAACTGATGGATGCCTTCGGCAAGGACATCATCTTCATCGAGACGGTAGGTGTGGGTCAAGCAGAAGTGGACATCGCAAAAACCGCCGACAGCACGATCGTGGTGCTTGTTCCAGGGTTAGGCGACGATATCCAGGCGATCAAGGCAGGAATTCTTGAGATTGGCGATATTTTTGCAATCAACAAAGCGGATCGCGATGGTGCTGACCGGCTTAGCAGTGAACTTACAATGATGCTCAACCTAAACTCCGGCGAAATAAACTGGCGGCCGCCGGTGATAAAAACTGTGGCCTATTTAGGTACCGGTATCCAAGACCTGGCTTTATCCATCGACCAGCATCTGAGTTATCTCCGCAGTACCGGAGAACTGGGCAAACGGCGGTCCAAACGGACGAAAAATGAACTGGTGTCTCTTCTCGAAGAACTTATCCGCCGGCATGTATTCGCGAAAATCACCGCATCCGGCCAGTTGGATTTATTGGTGAACCTTCTCGAAAAACGCGAAAAAGACCCTTACACCATCGCCTCTGAACTGTTAGCCGCTTTTTTGCGCTAACGAAAAGACAGTATATCACATTTACACACAATTGCATGTCAGGAAGGGGTAAAACATGGGTTCACCAGCCGCCATCCAAACTTTTGATCTGACTCGGAAATTCGGGGATATGACAGCCCTCGATCACCTGAACCTGACTGTGGAAGCAGGGAAAATATTCGGTCTGTTGGGTCCCAACGGAGCGGGCAAGAGCACAGCCATTAAAATGTTGACTACCCTTTTGGAGCCATCAAGCGGATCGGCGAAAGTGGCCGGCTTTGACATTGTGAAAGGTCCGGCTCTGGTACGTGCCCATATTGGTTATGTTCCGCAAATGGTTTCCGCCGACGGGGCTTTGACCGGGCGGGAGAATCTCTTGTTATCGGCCCGGCTATACGGAATACGGAAATTCGAGCGGAATGAGCGCATCCAGGAATCCCTTCGGTTTATGCAACTGGAGGAAGCTGCCGGTAAATTGGTAAAAAATTATTCAGGGGGCATGATTCGCAGGTTGGAACTGGCTCAGGCCATGCTTCATCAGCCAGCCGTGTTGTTTCTGGATGAGCCTACTATCGGCTTGGATCCGACGGCTCGCCACCTGGTATGGGACCATTTGAAAGATTTGAAAGGGAGATATAGGCTGACGGTGCTCATAACCACCCACGACATGGATGAGGCAAACGACCTTTGTGATGAGTTGGCCTTCCTGCACCAGGGTAAAATCGCAGGCCTGGGCAATCCCGCCGAACTAAAAGCATCTCTTGGCCCAAATGCCGACCTGGATGATGTGTTCAACCATTTCAGCGGCACTGCGCTTGATGAGGGAGGCAATTATCGTGACGTCCAACAAACCCGTACTGACGCCAGCCGGCACAGCTGAAAAACCCCTTAAGCTATCGCCTTCCTACGGGGAACAGGTCTGGGCTATAGCAGATGTGGAGTTTCGTAAGATGTTGCGGGATCCGACCGAGATTTTCAGCCGGGCCGTCCAGCCCATTCTCTGGCTTCTCATTTTCGGCCAGGTTTTCAGCAAGTTGCGGGACATTCCCACCGGGGGGTTGAGTTATCTGGCGTTCATGGCCCCCGGCGTCTTAGCCCAAAGCGTTCTGTTTTGTGCCATCTTTTATGGCATCAATGTCATCTGGGAAAAGGACATGGGAGTCATTCACAAGCTCTTGGTCAGCCCTGCTTCCCGCAGCGCGCTCGTTCTAGGTAAAGCCCTATCCTCAGGGTTCCGGGGGTTGGTGCAGGCCGGCATTATTTACTTGATGGCCTTTCTCCTTCACATCGGTCTGAATTTGGCACCCCTTCATATCCTGGGTGTTCTTGGGGCGGTGGTTTTGGGTTCGGCAATTTTTTCGACTTTCTCTCTGATCATCGCTTGCTGGGTAAAAAGTCGCGATCGGTTTATGGGGATAGGCCAAGTGCTGACCATGCCGTTATTCTTCGCCAGTAGCGCCATCTATCCTATCGCTTTGATGCCTGACTGGCTCAAAGTGGTTGCCCGGTTCAATCCTTTAACCTATCTAGTGGATGCTATGCGCACCCTGATGATTCAGGGGGCAGAAAGCGTGGAAGGCCTGGGAACCGACTTCGCCGTTATGGCGCTGGTTTTTGTTGCTTTCATCTTCATTGCCACCAAGCTTTATCCCAACCTGATTCGCTAACCTCATACCTATAGCCGGTGATACAGGTAACTACCATAATTTCAAAGCCTTTCGGATTCACCGGTTGTTATTGAAAAACTTTAACGGGAAGGGACCGCTGATGGCGTTAACAAAAGTTTTTCTGGCATACGACGGTTCCGAGGAAAGTCAAAAGGTGTTGGAATGGCTGCTGAATTGTGCTCAACAGATGACCATCCTAACGGTTATTGTTGGCGTGATTGAGCTTCCGTACGATTTCGGAATCGAGCTGGAGGCTGAGATCAACTTTGTACGGAAAAATCAAAAAGATCGGTTGAAAAAAGTCGTGCTCACTTTTGCAGAAAAGGGTTTATTGACAACAACGACTTTCCTGGAAGGTGATCCGGCTTCCCAACTTATTCAATACACTGCGAAAGAGCGGGTCGACATGATCATTTGCGGTTCCAGAGGGGTGGGTGGTTTTGAATCGTTGTTGCTTGGCAGCGTGGTTCATTATTCGGTGACTCATTCACCCGGTGCCGGTACCGGTTATAAAATCTGATTTGGGATAAGTCAGTAAAAGATGTAATGGGCTACTATTTGGACCGGATCTAGAGAAAGCGCCCCAGAGTTGTCAACAGCGAACAGACCAAAACGTCAAAAAGGAAGAAAGGAAGGTTAATTATCATGCTAAACAAAGCCAAGACACTATTAGGCTACAGCTTGCACAGCCTTGACGGGGAAGTCGGGAAGATCAAACAGTTCTACTTCGATGATCGTCACTGGACCATTCGCTATCTGGTCGCCGACACCGGAAACTGGCTTCCGGGCAAGCAGGTGTTGCTCTCCCCGCATGCGCTGTCTGCTGTGAATAAAGAAGAACAGTACATCGCCGTCAATTTGACCAAAAAACAGATTGAGGACAGTCCACCCTTGGACAGTGACAAGCCCGTCTCGCGACAATTCGAAGAGTCCTACTACGAGTATTATGGATGGCCGATGTATTGGAACGGTCTACTCATGTGGGGACCTTATCTTCACATTGAGCGTGACCGTGGAAAATCGAGAAAATTCAACCCGAATGAAAAAGTGTGGGATCCCTGTTTACGCAGCACTTCCGCCGTGAGCGGCTATGAAATTCAAGCCTCAGACGGTGAGATTGGCCACGTCGAAGATTTTGTTATTGACGATGAGACATGGGCGATTCGTTATCTGGTCATCAATACCCGGAACTGGTGGCCAGGGAAAAAGGTTCTGATTTCACCGCGATGGATCGAACGCGTGAGTTGGGGCCCGTCGAAAGTTTACGTCAATCTTTCCCGCGATGCCATCAGGAAGTCGCCGGAATACACCGAGGAGTCGCTGCAAACTCGGGATTATGAGATCGGACTGCATAAACATTACAATCGCCAAGGATACTGGGATGATGAACTCGCCGTCAAAGAACTTTCCCGTTGAAGCGAATATGAGAATGGATATTCTCACAGGCGTGACTTACTCGAGCGTGGCCTGCGACAGTGGGGCGGCCCGCCGGTTTGCGGTCCGCGTCATTTGCACGGACGAAGAACCCACCGGATAGCCAAAACGGTTTGCCGGGGGCGCCTTGGCTGAAAAAGGAGAATTGCATCATGAAGACAAAGACCCTTTCCCCGGAACTGCTCCACAAGATGGATGCCTACTGGCGAGCCGCCAACTATTTGTCGGTTGGCCAGATTTATCTATACGACAATCCGCTGTTGAAGCAGCCACTGAAACTATCCCATGTGAAGCCGCTGGTAGTCGGACACTGGGGCACGACGCCTGGCCAAAACTTTATCTATGTTCATTTGAACCGGGTCATCAAGAAGTATGACCTTGATATGTTCTACATCGCCGGACCCGGTCACGGCGGTCCGGCCCTGGTGGGCAATACTTACCTTGAAGGCAGCTACAGTGAGATCTATCCGAACATCAGCCAGGACGAAGCCGGACTGAAAAAGCTGTTCACGCAGTTTTCCTTTCCTGGCGGGATTTCCAGCCATGTTGCCCCTACGACGCCGGGGTCGATTCACGAAGGTGGTGAGCTGGGGTATTCGCTCAGCCATGCCTTCGGGGCCGTGTTCGACAATCCCGAGCTGATCGTCGCCTGCGTTGTCGGCGACGGTGAAGCGGAGACGGGTCCTTTGGCGACCGCGTGGCATTCCAACAAGTTTCTCAGTCCAATTACCGACGGAGCCGTGCTGCCGATCCTGCACCTCAATGGTTTCAAGATCAGCAACCCGACCATCCTGGACCGCATCGAGCATGAGGAATTGGAGCAGTTTCTGCGAGGCTGCGGTTGGTCGCCTCACTTTGTGGAAGGCGATGAACCGGAAGCGATGCATCAACTCATGGCCGAAACTTTGGAAAGAGTCATCGAGGGCATTCGGCAAAGCCAACGCTATGCGCGGAACAATAACGATCCCACCCGCCCGCATTGGCCAATGATCGTACTGAGGTCACCCAAGGGCTGGACGGGACCGAAAGTCGTCGATGGCCTGCAAGTTGAGGGCACGTTCCGAGCGCACCAGGTGCCGCTCCTGGTCGATGCCGAACATCCCGATCATCTCAAGCAGCTTGAAAGCTGGATGAAGAGCTACAAGGCGGAAGAACTGTTCGATGAAGACGGCCGACTCATACCGGAATTGGCCGAGCTGGCACCCAAGGGCGACCGGCGGATGGGTGCCAATCCCCATACCAACGGTGGCCTTTTGCTGCGCGACCTGCGCATGCCGGATTTCCGCGTTCACGCGGTGAATGTGCCTTCGCCCGGCGCCGTTGAAGGCCAGGATACGCTCGTGCTGGGTAATTTCCTGCGTGACGTGGTCAAATTAAATCAGGATGAACGCAATTTCCGGATTTTTGGTCCCGATGAGACGCTTTCGAATCTTCTGGGAGCGGTCTTTGAGGTAACCAATCGTCAATGGGCCGGACGGGTAGTAAACACTGATGAATTCCTCGCTCCTGCCGGCCGCGTGCTGGACTCGATGCTCAGCGAACATCAGAGCGAGGGTTGGCTGGAGGGGTATCTGCTCACCGGCCGGCACGGGTTGTTTAACTGCTACGAGGCTTTTATTCACATCGTTGATTCGATGTTCAACCAGCATGCCAAGTGGCTGAAGGTCACATCCGAGCTGCCGTGGCGGCGGAAAATCGCCTCGCTGAACTATCTGCTCACCTCCCACGTCTGGCAACAGGATCACAACGGCTTCACCCACCAGGATCCCGGCTTTCTTGACCACGTCATCAATAAGAAGGCCGATATTGTGCGCGTTTACCTTCCGCCTGACGCCAACTGTCTGTTGTCGGTTTTTGATCACTGCCTGCGCAGCCGCCATTATGTGAACGTGGTTGTTGCAGGAAAACACGCTCTGCCCCAATGGCTGAGCATGGAAGCAGCGGTCATGCATTGCACGGAAGGAATCGGCATCTGGCCATGGGCCAGCAACGATCAAGGCGCCGAACCGGATATAGTAATGGCCTGTTGCGGAGATACGCCCACACTGGAGATACTGGCCGCCGTTTCCATTCTTCGCAACCATCTGCCTGAACTGAAGATCCGGGTGATCAATGTCGTCGATCTCATGAAACTGCAGCCCAGCACGGAGCATTCGCACGGGCTATGTGACGCGGATTACGACTCACTCTTCACGAAAGACAGGCACATCATCTTTGGCTTTCATGGATACCCCTGGCTGGTTCACCGGCTGACCTACCGACGGACCAACCGCAACCTGCACGTCCGGGGCTACAAAGAAGAGGGAACCATTACGACGGCCTTTGACATGAGGGTACAGAACGACCTGGATCGATACCACCTGGTGCAAGACGTGATTGACCGGCTGCCGCAGTTAGGCACCAAAGGGGCTTACCTCAAGCAGCTGATGCAGGACAAACTTATCGAGCACAAGCAGTACATCGCAAAGTACGGTCAAGACATGCCGGAAATCCGGAACTGGAAATGGGGCAACCCCTGATACAAGTGCAAAAGTAGAGCGTGTTTATGCCGACCGCGTGATACGGTTGGATTGTTCGGGAATTCGCTGCCGGAAGGGGTATAACCCAATGAAAAAGCTCATTGTCTTCGACCTGGACGGTACACTTGCCGAAAGCAAATCATCGCTCGACGCCAAGATGGTCAAACTGCTCAGCGATCTGCTCGGTATTGTGAAGGTGGCTGTTATATCGGGCGGCAACTGGCCGCAATTTGAAAAACAATTGCTCTTCAAGCTTCCCCAGGATGAAAATTTGAGGAATCTGTCTCTCCTTCCCACCTGTGGAACAAAGTTCTTCCGATACGAATCAGGTTGGGTACAGCTTTATTCGGAGGACTTCAGCGAGGAGGAAAAAGAGAAGATTATCCGCTCATTGAAGCAGGCGATTGAATTATTGGGCTTCAAGACCGAAACGGTCTGGGGAGAGCCGATTGAAGACCGGGGAAGCCAGATTACTTTTTCCGCGTTAGGGCAGCAGGCACCCATCGAAGAAAAGAAAACATGGGACCCTGATTTCATCAAGAGAAAGAAGATGAAAGCACTTCTTGATGATCTTATTCCCGAGTTTTCCGTGCGTTTGGGTGGCACGACCTCCGTCGACGTCACCAAACCTGGCATCGACAAAGCCTACGGGATTAGAAAACTCAGGGACAATCTTGGCATCGCAATTCATGAGATGATTTTTATCGGCGATGCCTTGTTCCCTGGTGGAAACGATTATCCTGCTAAAGAAGCCGGCGCCGTGTCCATCCAGGTTAGAGATCCTAATGAGGCGAAACGGGTGATAGAAGCGATCATCGCTTGTGTCGGCGAGAGCTGAAATCTATTCGCAAACGGCTCTGCCTACGCCGGCCGCCTGCTGCAAAGAAAGCGACTGGCGCGCGATTCAGCGGCGTCCAGCGCCATCATCGCCGCCTGCATAAGGTAGCGGACCAGAAAAAAGGAGACGACATTATGAGAAATAATCCTTTGATACAGTTGGAAAGGCTCGGCCAGTCTGTCTGGCTGGACTACATTCGGCGGGATCTGATTGCCAGCGGCGGGCTCCGACGTCTGATCGAAGAGGACGGACTGCGGGGAATGACCTCGAATCCAGCCATCTTTGAGAAGGCAATTGCGGGGAGCCGCGATTACGACGAGGACATTCGGGCTTTGTCGTTTAAGGGAAAAGGCAGTGAGGCAATCTATGAAACGATCAGCCAGCGCGATGTGCAAAGCGCCGCTGATGAGTTTCGGCCTTTGTACAACAAGACTGATGGCAAAGACGGATATGTCAGCTTAGAGGTCAATCCCCATCTGGCGCACGACACGAAAAAAACGATCGAGGAAGCCCGCCGTTTGTGGACCGCGCTGAACCGGCCCAACGTTTTCATCAAAATTCCGGCGACGGCCGAAGGACTGCCTGCCATTCGGCAACTTATCAGCGAAGGAATCAACGTCAACGTGACGCTGCTCTTTGGCTTACCTCGCTATCGGGAAGTGGCGGAAGCTTACCGCAGCGGCATTGAGGCGCTGATAACCCAAGGCAAGGCCGTGAAGCAGGTGGCCTCGGTGGCCAGCTTTTTTGTAAGCCGTATTGATGCGCTGGTGGATCCTCTGCTGGATAAACTCATCGCGCAGGGCGGCGAGGAGGCGGATCTCGCGAAAAAGGTGCGTGGGCAAGTTGCCATCGCCAGCGCAAAACTGGCCTATCAAATCTACAAGGATTTCTTCGGCAACGATCGGTTTAAGACGCTGGCCGCTAAGGGCGCACTTGATCAGCGACTGCTTTGGGCCAGCACTGGCACCAAGAATCCTGAGGACAGTGATGTGAAGTATGTTGAGGCTCTCATCGGACCGGATACGGTCAACACGATCCCGCTTGAAACCCTCGACGCATACCGCGACCACGGTGAACCCCAGACCCGGCTAGACGAAGGTCTTGAAGGAGCCCGCTGGATAATGGAGCGACTGCCAGAACTGGGCATCAGAATAGACAATGTGACGCGACAACTTGAGGACGAAGGAGTCGATAAATTCAATAAGCCGTTCGACAAGATGATGGAATCCTTAGCGCAATGGTCTTCACGGCATTGACCGGAGAACCATGAAGGTAAACCCGTGGAGGAAGCTGACCTTGGAGCCCATTGGGCGGTTATTATCTCGGCGACCATGCAGACCAACAGCAGCAAAGCAGCAAAAAGGCCTAGGGCTACAGCCATGGCGCGGTACTATTAGTGCATATTTAATAACTTTCTGAAAGGCCGATCACACCGGTACGTGCCTATTGCGAATGAGGGAAAATTATTAGCTCATAGTTATTATTAGAAAAAAAGAGGGGTGTGAAGCATATATATCCAATTGCTAATAACAAAAAATAAATTTATGGTTTTTGGGTAGTGAAAATGCAGAAGGATGGGTTGAGTATGGAGGAGGTCAAGGGATTTACTAAATTCGCGGGAATCCTGTCCGACATACGTAAGCTTGTTGACGAGGCCTATGAATTATCTGAAGCGCGTCGCCTTGAAGACCGCGCTTTAGCTGACGATGCCTTGGATTTGTCCGAGACGCGCAGGATCACTGAGCGTGATGCAGCAGAAGAGGCTTTAGACGTGTCGGAAAGACGACGGTTAGTCGAACGCTCACAGTCGGATCAAGCCATCATCCTGTCGGAAAAGCGCAGGACAACAGAGCGGGATAAGTCGGAAAAAGCCTCCCAAATAAATGCTAGCCGAAGTAGCCTGGAAGTTTCTCTGGTGCAAGAAGAGATAAACAAGCTGAATCGGCAGATTATTCAGGTATTTGAGAGTATGCATGAGGCGTGCCTGATTTTTGACCATGATTTTCACTTGATATATATCAACCCCCAGGCTCAGTTGTTATACTGGCCTGACGCAGATGTTGCTGGTAAGACAATCAACGAATTGTTTCCCGAAGAGGTTAGGGAGGTATTCTTTCGCAAATGCGTGGGTGATAAAATGCCCAGCGGGCTTATCCATGTTAGAAGCGATAATTTCCAAATCAACAAATGCGTACAAATCTCATTCTATCCTGCCGAGTATGGCTTTTTAGTTTTTTTTGAAGATATCACGGAAGCTAAACCAGCGAACAAGAAATAATACGGCTGGAAGGCCTGAATTTGGCCGGAGAAATAGCCTGCGTCATATGCCACGAGATAAGACCCCCCTGGAAACTGTATGCGGCTTGCTTCTGATGATGAAAACAAAACCAGAGCTTGCCGGGTACGACCAGCAGCTTGATTTGATGATCCAGGAAATTGATCAGGCCAATACTATCATTAATGAGTCTGTCGGCAGCTAAACAAAGAAAAGCCCGGAAGAAGCAAAATCCAAAATCTAAATGATAGTGTCATCAGAATCTGAGGGACTGCTTTCTTGTTTGGTTTAACACTAACGGACATCGTTAAGCGATAACCAAACCATGAAACACCCCCTTTCGGGAGAAGGAGGCTCGTTACGTGGCCGATGATAGTTCGAGGAATCTACTGAACGAAGACAGCAATCATAATAATGAACACATCAATCTGCTCCGGCGGCTGCGGGAGCTTTTGGCTAAACTTGATTTTGAGGAAAAGACGCTGGAAGAGGAATTCGCCTCGCAGCTGGCGGCGCAGGAGGCACTCCGGGAACTAAACGCCGCCCTGGAAAAGAAAGTACTTGAGCGGACGAGGGAGTTGCAGGCCGCCAATATTACGCTAAAAGCAGAAATTGGCGACCGTTTGGCGGCCGAAGAGGAGCTTCGAATAGCAAACGCCGCACTGGAAACCAGGGTACTCGAACGGACGGATGAGTTGCAGGCTATCAATACCGCGCTGCAAGGGGAAATCGGTACCCGGCAGACAGCGCAAGACGCCTTGATCAAAAGCCGGGATGAACTCATTGTCAGCCAGGGGCAACTGAAACATTACTCTGCTGAGTTGACCGAAACCAATAGGGAACTGAAGTCTTTCTCCAATATTGTAGCCCACGATTTCCGGGCGCCGATGGTCAATCTGGCAGGGTTCTCAAAAGAACTGAGTGATTCTCTAATCGAGCTTACGCAAATTATCCGTGATGAGCCGTCACATTTTCAGGAAAACGTCCAAAGCCGACTAAGTTTGCTGCTGGAAAAAGATGTACCAGAGTCGTTGAAGTACATTCAGTCTTCGGTCAACAGACTGAGCAGGATGGTGGACGCCCTTCTGAAATTAGCCCGTTTGGGCAGGCGCGACATGATTTACAATAAAGTCGATATGAACGAACTTGTCAGGAATATCTTACAGTCCTTCAGCCATCAAATAGGGAAAAAAATCATTCAAGTGAAAGTTGGGACGTTGCCTCAAACTGAAACCGATCATCTCGCCATGGAGCAAATCATGAGCAATTTATTGGACAACGCGATAAAATATCTGGAGCCCAACCGACCAGGCAAGATCGGAATATCTTGCGCTGACGCGGAAGAAGGGTCTCTTTTCAGCGTGCAGGATAATGGACGGGGTATTGCCCCCCAAGATCGCGAGAAGATATTTGAAATCTTTGGGCGGACCGGAAAACAAGACTTGCCAGGAGATGGCATGGGATTAGCCTGTGTAAGAACCCTCATCCGGCAACTGGGCGGAAAGATCTGGTGCGAATCAAGGCTGGGCGTTGGAACGACAATAAAATTTATATTGCCCCAAAGGCCTAATTTATGAGCTTGTCCCTTCCCAGGCACCAAGGAAATCAAGAACTGTGAGGCTTACAATAAGTTTCTAATCCTATTGTGATGTTAACATGAAGGCGGCGGCGGTGACACTGCTGCTCAAATAAAAAGAAACGCAGGTCAACTTTGGGCCTGCGTTTCTTTTTGTATGGCGTTGTCCAGTAGGCCAACTGGTTTCTTTTCGGCCGATTTAGGCAGATTCAGCAACAGAACCGCTATGCCGCAGAAGGATCATGAAATTAACAATTGGTACAGATGACCAATAAAAGGGATTTATGGTATAACGTCGAAGATTCCCTGTTATTGGGAGGTGCTGCCATGAGAAAGTTGTTGAGATTAACCACCGTAGTGTTGGTCGCTTGTTTTCTTGCGAGTCCGTTGCCGCTCTGCCTGGCGGCTGATAATCCGATGATTAGTCAGCAGGACAAGATCATCGCCGAATGTACTGACGCAATCGCCGCTAACCCCAGAGATTTCGTGGCTTATTTCTCTCGTGCCTCGGCCTACTATAACAAAAAGCTGTACGACGAAACGCTCGCCGACTGCGGAAAGGCCATCGAGATCAACCCGAACTATGCTGCGGCATACAGTTTGCGAGGCTACGTATATCAACAGCGCAAGATATACGATCAAGCCATCGAGGACTTCTCACAAGCCGTCAAAATCGACGCCGCCTTCGCCCAAGCTTATACGAATCGGGCTTGGTGTTATAACCAAAAGGAACAATATGATCTGGCGATTACCGACAGCAACAGAGCGATCGAACTGGCTCCTAAAATGCCGGGATTCTTTGCTTACTACACCAAAGGATACGCCCATTTTAAGAAACATCAGTACAATGAAGCCCTGGAAGCCTTCCGCACCCTGATCGCCAATTCAACTGACCCGGCGATTACCGAACAAGCCAAGGGGTATATCCGGTCTATGGGCGGTACTATCTAAGACTCCTGTTCCGGCTTGGAGGTGTTGCCTTGAACAAGTTATTGAACAGTGCCATTCTCATGGTGATTATCTGCCTGGTCCTGAGTCCATTGTCTTCAGGCAAAGCGACGGGAGATCCGGCAAAGGATCGACAGGACACTATTATCAAGGAACGGACGGCAGCGATAGCCGCCAACCCGAAAGACTTCGTGTCCTATCTGGTGCGAGGCATCGCTTATGCCGAGAAGGATCAGCTCGACATGGCGGCAGCCGACTGCATTAAAGCCATCCAGATTAACCCCAGTTACGCGGCCGCCTATTGCGCCCGGGGCTGGGTCAGTCACCTGGGCGGAAAAGACGACGCGGCAATTGAGGATTTCAGCCGAGCCATAAAAATAGACCCGTCTTTCGCTGAAGCCTATACCAACCGGGCCGTGGCCCACAGCAGTAAAGAACAGTATGATTTGGCGATTGCCGACGGCATTCGGGCCGTTGAACTGGCTCCCGATTCGCCGGAGGGTTACTGTGTACTGGGTCATGCTTACTATATGACGCAACGGTACGATGAAGCCATTGCGACTTACCGCGAATTAATCGACAACTCTTCAGACCCTCGGGTGATCGAGCAGGCCAAAGGATGGATCCGGCTGATGGGCGGCAGCGTTTAGTCCTCTGGGCCGCATTTTTGGAGGTATTACCGTGAACAAATTTGTTTTGGCTCTTATATGTTTGTTTATCTGCTTTCTTTTTGGACCGTTGTCTCTCAGCCAGGCGGCCGAAAATCCGACAATCAGTCCGCAGGACAAAATTATTGCGCAGTGTACGGAAACCATTGCCGCCAATCCTGGTGACTATTTTGCTTACTATAGTCGTGGGAATGCCCACATGAAGAAGGGGCTACTCGATGAAGCGCTGGCCGATTTCAGCAAAGCCATCGAGATCAAGCCCGATTATGTTGCTGCTTACCATGGGCGAGCCTGGATTAATCAGACTCGCAAAAAGTGGGATGCTGCAATCGAAGATTATAGCCAAGCTATGAAAATCGATTCATCCTATTATTGGGCTTACAACAATCGGGCCGCTTGTTATGAAATGAAGGAACAGTACGATCTGGAAATTTCCGACGCCATCAGAGCCACCGAACTTGATCCCAAGCGGGCTAACGCCTACTTCCACCTGGGATACGCCTACACGGTGAAACATCAATATGACGAAGCTATCGCCGCTTATCGTGCCGTGATTGCCAATTCGACCGACCCCAAAGACATCGAGAATGCCAAGGGGAAAATCAGGGCCCTGGGCGGCAGCGTTTAGTCTTTTACTGACAGCGTCTTCGGAGGTGTTACCGTGCCCAAGCGATTGCTAGCCGCCTTGTTAATGTTATTTGCCTGTTTCGCTGTTCTGCCGGGATCTTTTTGTGAGGCCGCGGATAATCCGCTGCTCAGTCCGCAGGATAAAATCATCGCCGAGTGCACGGCGACTGTCGCGGCCGATCCAAACGACTATGCATCGTACTTCCGGCGGGGGAAGGCCTATTTTAATAAAAGATTGCTCGACGAGGCGATAGCCGATTATAGCAAAGCGATCGAGATCAAACCGGATTACACAGTCGCCTACCTTGACCGGGGTTGGATTCAGCAGGGCCGAAAGAAGTACGACCTGGCCATTGATGACTATACCCAGGCAATCAAGATTGACCCCTCCTACGGATTGGCCTACAACAATCGCGCCACTTGTTACAACATTAAGGAACAGTATGACCTCGCAATTACCGATGCCATCAAGGCTATCGAGTTGGAGTCGAAGCAGTCAAAGGGTTATATCAACGCCTCATTCGTCCTGGGGAACGCTTACACAATGAAGCATCAGTATGACGACGCCATTGCCGCTTATCGCACCTTGATCGCCAACTGTGACGACACGAAAGCTATCGAGAATGCCAAGGGGAAAATCAGGGCCTTGGGCGGCACCGTCTAGTCTTTTACTGACAGCGTCTTCGGAGGTGTTACTGTGCCAAAGCAATTGCTAACCGCTCTGTTAATGCTATTTACCTGTTTTGCTGCTCTGCCAGGATCTCTTTGTGAGGCGGCAGATAATCCGCTGCTCAGTTCACAGGACAAAATCATCGCCGAGTGTACGGCGGCTGTCGCGGCCGATCCGAACGACTATATTCCATACTACAGGCGGGCACAGGCTTACCTGGCGAAGAATATGTATGATGAAGCGATATCCGACTGCAGCAGGGCGATCGAAATCAAACCGGATTACGCTGCTGCTTATTATACACGGGGCCGGATCAATCATGATCGCAAAAAGTGGGATGCGGCGACAGAGGATTACTCTCAGGCCATAAAGTGCGATCCGTCGTACGCACAGGCCTACAGCAACCGGGCCTTCTGCTACAACCAGAAAGAGCAGTATGATTTGGCCATCGTTGATGCCACCAAGGCCATCGAACTTTCTCCGAAGCTGGTGCAGTACGCTTACTTCCAGCTGGGAGAGGCTTACACAAAGAAGAAACAATATGATGACGCGATCGCTGCCTATCGCGCCGCGATCGCAAATTTAACGGACGTCAAGTTCGTAGAAATGGCCAAAGGACGGATTAGGGCATTGGGCGGCACCGTCTAGAAAAACCGTAGCGGCAAAAAATAAGGCAGTTCAGCGTTGGTGCTGTGCTGCCTTTTTGTTTTCGTTTTCATAAGTCATTCGTCAGCGCGCGACACGGCGGATCAGCAACAGGCCTGCGCTCAGACCGACAATATTGGGAATCCAGGCGGCCAGGGCGGCGTTTAGCAGCCCGCCCTGCGCCCAGGCGGTGGCATAGGTCATGACCACATAGTACAGGAAAATGATCATGATGCTGATGCCCAGCCCTGCGGAAGAAGCGGAACGCTGCGGCGCCATCCCGAGGGGCGCCCCGATGAGGGCGAAAACCAGGCTGGCCACAGGAATCGAAAGGCGTTGATGCAGTTCGATTTCGTACTTGCCTGTCGCCTCTCCGACCAACTGCAGGATGGAAACCCGCTGCTTCAGTTCGGTTACCGTCATTTCCTCCGGTTGCTTCGACTCCGGCGGCAAAACTGCCGGCGGCTCACGCAGCGGCATATACTGGCGCTCGAAACGCATGGTACGATCCTGGTTATCGCTTAGGTCATGGATAATGCCGGTGTTCATGACCCAGCGTCCCTCCTGCCAGATCGCCTGTTCCGCCTGTTCGACCCGGACCAGCCGCTCATCCTCGAACTCCTCGATGGTGACAGGGTACATACTGCCGGCTTGCTCGTCGAATTTCTGGGCGTAGGTAAGCCGGGTCAGACCCGGCGAATTTTCTACCATCACGATATGTTCCTGGCCACTGGGCCGCGAGTTTTTTTCCACCTCGTTGTGCACCAGATAGTTGTACGCCAGGTTGGCGGCAGGTACGACTTTGTCTTTGAAGACAACGGCAAAAAGGCTGACAGCCAGCGCTGCCAGCAATACCGGCAAAACCAGACGGTAAAAACTGCGGCCGGAAGCTTTCATCGCCGTGATCTCGCCCGTGGCGGACAGCCGGCCGAAGCATAACAGCGAGGCAAGGAGCATTGCCATCGGGAAGGTGACCACGACAACCCCCGGCAGGCTATAGACGAATAATTTAAGGACGACGGAGCCGGAAGCACCGTATTTGCTGATATATTGGGCGATGCGCCACAGCGTGCCGCCGGCGATGAAAACCACGGAAAAAGCGCAGACGCCGAAGAGGAAGGACCCGACAAGTTCTCTGACGAGATAACGGTCAAGAATTTGCATCAGTCTCAACACCTGACTCGTTTGTCGGTTCTAATCTGCCACATAGGCCTGATTGCGGGCCACCGCCGGCAGCGGAGTTTCGCCCTGCGGCAGGAACGCCGCCGCTTCAGGCTGTTTCAGCCAACGCGCCAGCATCACCCAGCCGATGGTCACTCCCAGTGCGATCCCGGCAGCGATCTGGGACTCGTTGTGGGCCAGCGTCTCCAGTCTTGACCAGGAGATGGCGGCGGCGCACAGGTACCACAGCCAACCCAGCCGCGGAAAGAAAAAGGTCAGCAGGATAGCCATGGCAAAACCATGGGTGGCGTGTCCGCTGGGGAAGCCGCCTGCGCCGCCGTTGGGCCGGAGGGTCCAGGGCGCCGTCGACACCAGCTTGCTGCCCTGCACCGTCACCCAGACAATGAAATCAAGCCACAGCGTCAGGTACGCGATACTGCGCATCCGTCGCCGCAAAGCCCAGCCGATGAGCAGCAGATTGGTCAGAACCAAAAACAGGTCATTGCCCGGACTGCCCAGAAATTCGGCGGCCGCTTCTATCGCGGGATCAGGGCTGAGGCCGACTGCGGCAACCAGGACGGCGGTAATCGTTCCGGCAAGAAGCGCCATGTTGATTGTCCGGTTAAAACAGTTGAGGCCATGGAATAAAGCGATCGGTTTCATTGTTCACTTCTCCTTTGGGCTGTTTTTTGCTATAACCCGTACGGCAGAGGATAGTTACCCTTAAATTTGCTTGCATAGAAAAGGACCAGTTCGAATTCAGTGTGGCCCTGGCGCTGGACCGGCAGCGTTCCCAAGGGAGTGATCGCGGCGAAATAAGGGGCGTAGGCAGTGCCGTCGCCGACAACCTGTTTTCGGCCGATGATCAGCGCGTCCTGATCGCGAAACGCGGCGGGAGAAAACCGGAAAGCGAAGTGGTGGGGGGCGGCGTTCAGACACAAGACCGGCAGCCGGCCGCCCAGTGCATAGTCGATCTTTCCGGCGTCAATCCAGTGGCTGCTGACGACAAACCCGGCCCGGGAGTCCAGCAGGCCTCTTTCCGCCAGCTGAGGTGCGATATCGCGCCAGTCCAAAGCCTCCAAGGTCGGATCCCCGGCCGGGAAGAGCTTCGGAAAGGAGTCGGCCATCCAGCCGGTGGCGGTCTGTGAACCGAGTAGAACCAGGAGCAGAAGGAAAGTCAGAGCCGAACCCCTCAGCCACCAGCCGACCAGGCGGCTGCCGCTGCTGGATGCTGCTGCAGCCGCTTCTCCCAGCAGCGGGAAAAGGAAGAGATACCCCGGGGCCTGCCAGTGAAACAGGCCCTGTCCTCCCCACAAGGTAACAAGGGAAAACAGCACAATAGGCCCGGCGGCCAAAAACCAGAGAAACCGGCGGCGCTCCTGCCGTGGTTCCGTTTCGGTCTTGTCCAGATCGGCCAGAGGAACCTTGATGAAAAGCCAGATAAGCGGCAGCCAGATCCAGGGGAGAATCCAGACAGCCTGTCCGGCGATATTGGCTGCCAGATGCTCGGGATGAAAACCGCTGGCAGCGCCCCGGCTTCCCTGAAAGACAAACGACACCCAACCATGGTCGTGATTCCAGATAAGGACAGGCAGGAAGAGCAGTCCGGCGATCAACGCGGCAAGATAGGGGCCGGCGGTAGTTGCCATTCGCCGGCGCGACGGGGTTGTCAAAAGATAGACAAAGACGCCGAAGACCAGGAATAAGGCATGGTATTTACTGAGCAGTCCCAGTCCGAGCCACAAGCCGACCCAGCCCCACTCTGTGCCGCTGCGGGGACTTTCGTCAAATGTCAGCTTGGCCAGCGGCAGGGCGGCAGCCAGCAAAAAAAACAGCAAAGGTCCATCCGGCAGTATCCAGCTCCCGCTGCTGAGGCTGAATACGGCTGAGAGATTCAGAGCCAGCGCGGCATAAACCCCCGCCCGGTCGCCGAATAGGTATTGGGTTAGCCGGAACATCAGCCAGGTGGTGCCGGCGAACAGTGCAATAAAAGGCAGTCGCAGGATAAGCGGATTTTCGCTGCCGGTCAGGTGGACGGTCAGCCAGACCAGCCAAAAATGCAGCGGCGGATGGTCGAAATAACTCAAACTCAGGCTGCGGGCCGCGGCAACGACGTAGGATTCATCTACCCCGAGTCCAATGGCGGCGGCAAGGATGACGCGGACCGACGTCGCCAGCAGGATGACCATTACTACCTGTTGAACCGGGGAAAAACGGGTCAATGTGGTACGCTCCTTTCGGTCTGCCCAGTGACTGCGCCGGGCTCGGACCGGGGGAGAGCAAGGCCTGTTCGGAGGCTGTATGACAGCAGCTTTTTGGTTAATCGCAGCTTTACCACCATCAGCAGCGCTTCCTGGAAAATGGCTGCCGACATTTTCGATTCGCCCTTGTTTCTTTCCTCGAAAACGATGGGTATTTCGCCGATGCGAAAACCGTGCAAAAAAGCGCGATAGGTCGTCTCAATCTGGAAGCAATAGCCATTGGACCTGATCGAAGCCAGATCAATCTGTTCCAGCACTTCCCGGCGGAAACATTTAAAACCGCCGGTGCAGTCCTGAATTGGCAGGCCCAGGATGAGCCGCGAATAGAAGCTGCCACCCTGACTGACGAGCCGGCGGAGTAATCCCCAGTTGCGGGTGCCGCCGCCGCCGACATACCGGCTGCCTAGTACCACATCGTACTTTTCGATTTCCGTCACAAACGCTTTCAAGTACTGCGGATTGTGGGAAAAGTCTGCGTCCATCTGCAATATGTAGCGGTACGGTCTGGCCAGGGCCCAGCGAAAACCGTCGATGTAAGCGGTGCCAAGTCCCTGCTTGCCGGCCCGTTTCAAAAGAAACAGCCGATCTTTATACTGCCACTGCGCGAGTGAAAACACATAGGCTGCGGTGCCGTCCGGCGAGTTGTCGTCCACAATCAGGACATGAGCGTCAGGAAGTGCGGCATAAACAAGGGGAAGAAGTTCGCCGATATTGTCGAACTCGTTATAGGTCGGAATGATAACCAGCTGCATACCCTGTTCCTCCCTCCTCCGATTCTGTTTCCCGGAAAGTGATGGCATAGTTCAGCATGAAGTTCAGCAAGCCGACCACAGCCACTGCAAACAGCTGCGCTGACGTCTTGTCGATTCCGGCAGACTCCACCAGCAGGTGCAAAATGAGTAAATTTACCCCAAGGTTCGCTGTGCTGATGGCGATAAAGGTGATGTATTTGAGTCCGTTGCTCCTGTCCGTTGCCCGCTTCTGGAATGTCCAGCGCAGATTCCAGATAAAATTGTTGGTCACGGCAATGAGAAAAGCGGCGACTGCGGCGATTACGTAGCCGGCTCCGAGGCCTGTTGCGGCAAGATATGCCGCCATGTTCACGCCAAGGCCGGAAAGGCCGACCAGCGAGAATTTCAGCAGTGTTTTCAGCAAGAGATGTTCTCCTTAACGTTAATTAGGCCAAGATGATTATTCTTGGCCTAATTGTAAGAGGTTCCATTGTCGCTAACAAGGCAAGTGAGGTTAACATTTGATTAATTATTTCCGGCAAATGATCCGGGTGTGGGATTTATTGCTGTTAGGGGGAATTTTCCAAAAAAATAACCAAAATTTAACACGGTATTAACGTGTCCTTTGATACACTAGAGGCATAAAACGGGCACTTCGCCGGGGAGGTTGTCATATGGATTCCTTGGAGAGGCGATATTTTATTCGGGCCAGGGTTGATTTCCCGATCATTGTGCGCCCGGAAGGCGCAGCGACAGGGCAATCGACACTTAGAGCCATGGATATCAGCGTTGATGGCATTCATTTGTTGTCAGAAGAAGCTTTAACGCTCGACGCTGTCTTATTGCTCGATTTCCCTCCGGAATGGGGAGCGGTTTCCGTGAAGGCCAAGGTAATTCGTCGTGACGGTGACCACTACGGCTGTCAATTTGTCGACCTGCCGGAGGCTGTTCGCCATGATATGGACGGGTCAATTTACCGTAGCTGGCGCGGCAGTGTGCCGGAAACGGTGAAAGGCCTGTAGCGGCGCTGAGAAATGTGTTGATGTTGCTGCCTGGGCTTCCAGATCATCCGGCTTATTAGTTTTTCTCAAAGAGGTTCTTTCGACTTCCTGGATATAGCGATATCCAGCAAAAAACTGGCGATTTACGCCGGTCAGGCCGTTGATAAACCCCCATCTGCTTTGTACCCGTAAAGGGTAGGCCGTAGCTCTAAACGCTGAAGCGTAAGATCTACGCACTTGGCCCCATAAACCCATTGCTAGCGTACTTCCCAGTACGCGTCGCTGCTGCTGGGTTCGTGGGGCCGTCGTGCATCTGAGGGTTTCTGAACGGCCTGAGGAAAATAGGTTTATTAACAAACTAACCGGCGATTTACGCCGGCCTTTTTTGCGTCAGCGAATACCCCCCGCTATGCGGGGGAGTTCAAAAAAGGCGGAGCCGTTGTGGTAGAAAAGTACACTATGCATTCAGGAAAAAATGAAATTCTATATGTCTCGGCTGAGCGTGGTTCC